>NZ_LFLZ01000040.1 GCF_001189845.1 Bradyrhizobium tropiciagri | reverse complement strand
GGTCCACCATCGTGTTGATGGTATCCTTCAGCTCGAGGATTTCGCCGCTGACGTCGACCGTGATCTTGCGCGACAGGTCGCCGCGCGCCACGGCCGTTGTCACATTGGCGATGTTGCGGACCTGGGCGGTCAGGTTGCCGCACATCGCGTTCACGGAGTCGGTAAGGTCCTTCCAGGTGCCGGCAACGCCGCGCACGATCGCCTGGCCGCCGAGCTTGCCGTCGGTACCGACCTCGCGCGCCACGCGCGTCACTTCCGAGGCGAATGAACGCAACTGATCGACCATCGTGTTGATGGCCTCCTTCAGCTGCAGGATCTCGCCGCGCACGTCGACCGTGATCTTCTTCGACAAGTCGCCGTTGGCGACCGCGATCGTCACCTCGGCGATGTTGCGGACCTGGCCGGTCAGATTGTTGGCCATCGAGTTGACGCTCTCGGTCAGGTCCTTCCAGACGCCGGTCACTTCGGGCACCTGGGCCTGGCCACCGAGCTTGCCTTCGGTGCCGACTTCGCGGGCCACGCGCGTCACTTCCGAGGTAAACACCGAGAGCTGTTTGATCATCGTGTTGACGATGTTCGCCGACTGCAGGAATTCACCGCGCAGCGGCCTGCCCTCGACGTCGAGCTGCACGGTCTGCAGCAGGTCGCCCTGCGCGACCGCTGCGACCGCGCGGGTGACTTCTCGAGTTGGCCACAGCAGATCGTCGATCAGCGTGTTGACCGAACTCTCCATGTCGGCCCAGGCGCCGCTGGCGAGGCCGAAATTGACGCGCTGGCGAGTCTGTCCCTCGCGGCCGACGACCTGCCCGACGCGCGCCAATTGCTGCGCCATGCGTTCGTTGGCGGCGGCGATTTCGTTGAATGCGTCCGCGATCTTGCCGTCGATACCGAGATAATCGCCACGCATCCGCACCGAGAAGTCGCCGCCGCGCATCGCTTGCAGTGACTGCAGCAGATCGTGCGAGGAATCGAGACTTCCATTCGATGATTGGGCGCGGCGTGTATCAGCACGGGGACGAGGCGGCGAACCGAGATCGGTCATGGAATTTCCCCTACGCGCTGGCTACGAATCCGGGGACTCGGAAAAGCCAGTGTGACCATAAGAATGACTGCCTTGGATCTATTCAAGCGGGAAAACGCCAAAACCACGATTTGTGACGCAAACCGAGTGGCTTAATGGTGAATGGAACCAAAAGTTCCAATGACGAATGAAACTTTTTCGCGAAACGTTGCTAGCGATCTGCCGGCCAAGTTCGCCGCACCAATTGCACCCGTTCGATGCGGCTGCATTGCTCGCAGCGGTACTGAAGAATGTCCCTGCCCTCGCTGCCCGGAGAGCTGCTCTCGAGCCGCATCGTCCTGACGCAGCTGATGCAGGAGATCAGCGTCAGCAGCGGGCTGCGATCGTCATTCATCGATGCCCGCGGTGGCGCGGTCGGATCGGTGATCATGGCGCTGGGCGATGCTATGGTGTCGGCTCTCACCACATGAAAATGCCGATCCTGCGGCACAGGTTCCGGCCTGGAAACCCGATTTAGGCTCAAGGCGGCGCGTCGGCCCTGATTCAGCCGAGCGGCCGGATTACGCCCTGGCGTTGCCGTGGCCCGGTTTGGGCTTGGCCTTGTCCGCCTTGGTCTTGTCCGCCTTGGCCATTGCAATCGGGTGATCCGCATAGCTTCGGCTCAGCCGCTCGCGAACAGTCGGGAGACGCTCGCCGCCACCAGCCGCCTTCCATCGGCCGATCAGCTCGGTGACCTCCGCGCGCATTGCCATCAGCCGGTAGGACGCTTCGCTGCAATCCAGGTCGCGGTTGACCTGATCCCGGATCGACGCCTCGATCAAGGTCATCTCAGCCCGCAAAGTGCTGATCCTACGACGAATTTCATTGATCTTGTTGTCCATGGCTTGTTAGAACAAAAATAGAACATATTGTCAAGTCACGATCCGGCAAGCGAGGTGGACCATGAGCATGGCAGCGGTGAAATTTGGCGGGGTTGCCGACCGGCTTGGCGGGCTGATGTCGCGCGCCCAGGCGCTGCGGTTGAGGAGCCTGGCCGAGGAGGCCTATCAGCCGAACCAGTACGCGCGCGACCTGACGTCGGAGGAAGCCGAACGGCGCATCGACGCCCTCCGGGCGGAGATTGCGCTGGCGGACTCCTTCTAACCCCCAAGTTCTAACACCCAAGCTCTAACACCCAAGCCGGCCGAGCCGGACAACTCCCTTAAGGGTTTGATAGAGCGGCGCAGCTAGGTCTGTTCTGTTATGGCTGCTTTGCCGCTGCATGACCTTTTGGGGGGAAGCCTTTCGTGCTGGAGCTGGAGAAGCGGTCGCCGCTCGCGTTCCCGATCACGCTGAAAGACGGGCGAACACTCGCGACGGTTGGCGATGCCGCGGACTATCTGTCAGCGCTGAACGCCGACCAGCGCGAGCGCGGCTATTGGAAGACGGCGATCTTGATGTTCAACAACGCGATGCGCGAACCCAGCTATCTGAGGATCGCAACGATCAACATGCGCTCTGCCCTTGTATATGACCGTCTCGTCGACGACGTCGGCCCCTGATTGTGGCGCAGCAGCTACAGCCGAATCGGCGGTGGTTGCGTAGGGCCGTCGTCGTTATGGCCGCAAACAAGGTAACGGCGGTACACGCGACGGCCGGGCGCGCAATGCACTTCGGCCGCACTCTCGGGCCGCCTCGGAGGGCCAAGGCGGCCCATTTCTTTTCAAAGCAATTTTGCGCGCACGAACAAAGTCCGCAACGCGTTGGTCGCTTGCACCGTCAGCATCGCGTTCCCCGCCGCGCGCTCCAGCGCAACCAGCGCATCGTCATGCAGGGAGCGGAACTCCATCCATTCGACGGCGCTGAGATTGCTGATGAAGCGGTAGGCCTGGCCGACGGTCGCGAGCGTCACCGTCTCGCCGTTCAGCCGCACCTGGAATATCGCCTTCAGCGGCGTATCGGATTTGGAAACGTCACCCATGGCGGGGTTGTGCTCCGCGCCGCGTTAATGTCAATCTAATTTCTCTGCGTCCGCGCAGGTCCGCCTGCCCCACTGAATCGCATTGTCTGTTAGCGTTTCGTGGGGGTGATTCGTGCCTGATCTTGCCAACATAGCCTATCTCGATGCGTTCAATTCCGAGCAGCGCCGCGCCGTCGAGCACGGCGTCGGCAAGGATTGCATCGTGGGCGCGCCGCTGCTGGTGATCGCAGGCGCGGGCTCCGGCAAGACCAACACGCTCGCCCATCGCGTTGCGCACCTGATCGTCGCGGGCGCCGATCCGCGCCGCATCCTGTTGATGACCTTTTCGCGGCGCGCCGCCGCCGAGATGGCCGGTCGCGTCGAGCGCATCGCACGGCGCGTGCTCGGCGACCCCGCCTCGATCATGACCGATGCTCTGAACTGGGCCGGCACGTTCCATGGCATCGGCGCGCGGCTGCTGCGCGAATTCGCCGAGCGCATCGCGCTCGACCCGGCCTTCACGATCCATGACCGTGAGGACTCCGCCGATCTGATCAATTTGGTCCGCCATGACCTCGGCTTCTCCCGCACCGAAAGCCGGTTCCCGACCAAGGGCACCTGCC
This sequence comes from Bradyrhizobium tropiciagri, assembly GCF_001189845.1. Taxonomy (GTDB): domain Bacteria; phylum Pseudomonadota; class Alphaproteobacteria; order Rhizobiales; family Xanthobacteraceae; genus Bradyrhizobium; species Bradyrhizobium tropiciagri. The sequence goes on along the minus strand of NZ_LFLZ01000040.1, from coordinate 74,988 downwards.
TTGCGATCTATTCGCGCTGCGTGAACGCGGAGATGCCGATCGAAGCCGTGCTCGGCCAGTTCTTCCCGTGGTGCTCCGGCTGGGCCAATGAGCTGAAGCAATTGTTCGCGGCCTACGTCGAAGCCAAGCAGCGGCAGAACGTGCTCGATTACGATGACCTGCTGCTCTACTGGGCGCAGATGGTGACCGATACGGCGCTGGCCGAGGAGATCGGCGGCCGCTTCGACCATGTCATGGTCGACGAATATCAGGACACCAACCGCCTGCAGTCTTCCATCCTGCTCGCGCTCAAGCCGGCAGGACGCGGGCTCACCGTGGTCGGAGACGACGCGCAGTCGATCTATTCGTTCCGCGCCGCGACCGTGCGCAACATCCTGGACTTCCCGGCGCAGTTCAGCCCGGCCGCCGAGATCGTCACGCTCGATCGCAACTATCGCTCGACCCAGCCGATCCTGTCGGCCGCCAATGGCGTGATCTCACTCGCCAAGGAGCGCTTCACCAAGAACCTGTGGACCGACCGGACCTCGACCCGCAAGCCGCAGCTGGTCACGATCCGCGACGAGGCCGATCAGGCGCGCTACATCGTCGAGCAGGTGCTTGCCAACCGAGAGGAAGGCGCGCTGTTGAAGCACCAGGCGGTGCTGTTCCGCACCTCCTCGCACAGCGGACCGCTCGAGGTCGAGCTGACCCGCCGCAACATTCCGTTCGTGAAGTTCGGCGGCCTCAAATTCCTCGATGCCGCGCACGTCAAGGACATGCTGGCGCTGCTGCGTTTCACGGCCAATCCGCGCGACCGGGTCGCAGGCTTTCGCATCCTGCATCTGTTGCCCGGCGTCGGGCCGGCCTCGGCGCAGCGCGTGCTCGACTGCATGGCCGAAGCCGCCGATCCGATTGCCGCGCTCGCCGCGCTGCCGGCCCCGCCGCGCGCCGGCGCCGACTGGCGGCTGTTCGTCGAGGCGATCGAGAACCTGCGCTACTCGGAATGGCCCGTCGACATCGAGCGCGCGCGCCTGTGGTACGAGCCCCATCTCGATCGCATCCATGAGGACAGCGAGGTCCGCCGCGCCGACCTCATCCAGCTCGAGCAGATTGCCGCCGGCTATCCGTCGCGCGAACGTTTCCTCACCGAGCTCACGCTCGATCCGCCCGACGCGACCAGCGACCAGGCCGGCGTGCCGCTGCTCGACGAGGATTACCTGATCCTGTCGACCATCCATTCCGCCAAGGGACAGGAGTGGAAGTCCGTCTACGTGCTCAATGTGGTCGACGGCTGCATGCCCTCCGACCTCGCGCCGGCACCTCGGCCGAGCTCGAGGAGGAGCGCCGCCTGCTCTACGTCGCCATGACCCGCGCCAAGGACGATCTGCATCTGATGGTGCCACAGCGCTTCTTCGTCCACGGCCAGGCCGCCAAGGGCGACCGCCATATGTACGCCTCGCGTACCCGCTTTATCCCGGAACGACTGCTGCCGATGTTCGAGCGGACAACCTGGCCACGGGCCGCCGCCGCGCAGGCTTCCTCCGCCAGCCGCGCGCCGCCGATCGATATCGGCGCCCGGATGCGCGGCATGTGGCGCTGACGAAAAATCTTGGCCCCGCCCGGAACGAAGCCGCCGGCCTCGCGTTGAGGCGACGTTCGTAATCGGCGAACGACCATCCCCGACGGCTTCGGCGCGGTGCTCCGCGCGGGAGCCGTCGTTTTGTTGCGCCGCGTCAATTCACGCAGGAAACAGCGTAACAGGCTGATCGAAGCCCTTGAGCGTATAATCGGAACCGGCCGCCGTGATCATGTCGCGGGTTCGATCCCGCACGGCTGATGTGACCAGGATCTCGCCGGACTTCGCCATCGCTTGGGCGCGTGCCGCGCGATTGACCACGGTGCCGACCGCCGTCAGGTCGCGATGGTTCTTGCCGAACTCACCGAAATTGGTGTCGCCACTGTCGATCCCGATGCCAATGCCGATCTTGACATCGCCGGCGCCGATCGTGCGCACCAGCGCGTCGTGCCGGTCGCGAAAACCGCTCTGAATGTCACGCGCCGCCTGCAACGCCCGCGCAGCATGGTCGTCCCGCTTCACCGGAAAATTGAAGATCGCAAACACCGCATCGCCGATCGTCTTGTTGAGCAGGCCATCATAGCGCCAGATCGCGGCGGCGCAGTCGTCGTAGAAGGCGTCCAGCAGCGACGTCAGCCCGTCCTGCGCGATGGTCTGGGTCAGCGTGGTGTAACCCCGCAGGTCGGCGAACATCACAGTGGCATCGATGGTCACGGCGCGCGCTTCATGACCTTCGAGAACGCCATCTCGCAGATCGTGCAGGTGTTCGGGTTCATGCGACTCGGCTTGATGCCGAACAGGCGGAACGGCGCCGACAACGGGCCGCGCAAGGGGATCGGCATATGGAGGTTCTGCCAGCAACCGAGGCAGATCGATGCAGGTTCCGGAGTCATCGGCGTATCACCTGCTGTTCCAGCGACGAAGTCCACCCCACCGTAGCACGGTCGATCACGAGCGCCCCAACCGAAATTGCCGGCACTCAGGCCGGTTTGACGAAACTCACTCCAATCCGCGTCTTCTTGCTCCAGATCACCTGGCACTCATGGACAACCGAGGCGTCGCGGGCCATCACCAGGCGGAATCGGTGCGGGACGAAGGCCGGATTCTCGACCTCGATGGCTGCCCCTTCCGGCGATATGTTCACGATCGTGCAATGCATGACCGAACCGCCCGACGAGACATAGCCGGGTTCATTGACCTCGGTTCGCGGATGCCTGCGCTTTTCGTCCACCCGGCCTGCCTCCCCCACTCGCTTCACGTGAACGTGGGCGATCGGCATTGCAGGAGTCAACGGCTGGCGCGGCTCACATCAAGCTTTCGCACCACGATTTGTGCGCAGCGGTAAGCCGAATTGCTTATCGCCCTCGCGCAGATGAGCCCCGCGTCGGCGCGGGCTTGCCGTTCGCGGCGACGCAAGGATCCGATGGACGATGCGCTGGCGCGACGCACGCTCCGAGCAATAAAGAACAGGCGCCATGGGGAGACGCGCCATGTTCGAGATTCTCGATCGCCGGACGACTCTGACCGGCAACCAGATCAAGATCCTTGCGGCGGCCATCATCGGCGATGCGCTGGAATTCTTCGACTACTTCCTGATCGGCTTTGTGCTCGCCTTCCTGATCGGGCCTTGGAAACTCACCTTCGGCCAGTCGGCGACCGTGCTGATGAGTTCCGGCATCGGCGCCATCATCGGCGCCTATCTCTGGGGCTGGCTCGCCGACCGGGTCGGGCGCCGCATCGTCTTCATCGGTACGGTGCTGAACTTCTCGATCGCGACCGGCCTGCTCTATTTCACGCCCGACAATGGCTGGGTTTACCTCGCGATCCTGCGCTTCTTCGTCGGCACCGGTGTCGGCGGGCTGTATTGCGTCGACCTGCCGCTGGTGCAGGAGTTCATGCCCTCGCACAAGCGCGGCTGGGTCGGCGGGCTCGTCACCTGCGTGATCCCGCTCGGCGTCGGCCTCGGCGCGGTGCTGGGTGCGATCATGGGCACCGATCAGTGGCGGCTGTTGTTTGCGATCGGCGTGCTGCCGGCGGTCCTGGTGCTGCTGGTCCGGCTCTGGGTGCCGGAATCGCCGCGCTGGCTGTGCCGGCAGGGACGCTATGACGAGGCCCGCAAGTCGCTGGCCTGGGCCCTGCAGGTGCCGCCATCGGAACTCCCGTTGCCGAGCGCGGCCGACGCCGGCCCGATCGTCACCACCAGCTGGTTCGACCTGTTCAAATATCCGCGCAGCCTGATCGTCTCCTGGCTCGGCAATGCCGGCGCGCAGACCGGTGTCTACGGCATCACGCTATGGGCGCCCGCCCTGTTCGTCCTGCTGCTGAAGGTCACGCCGCAGGAGGCCGCCAAGATGATGATCCTGCTCAGCGTCACCGGCTTCGTCGGCCGCATCTCGTTCTCTTATTTCTCGGAGTTGCTGGGACGGCGCGTGGCGGGCGGCCTGCTCGGCTTCGGCGCCGGCGCGTTGACCATCATTGCCGGCTATCACTACGACGCGACGCTGTTCGGCATGTCGGCGTTCTGGCTGCTGCTCGGCGCCGCCTTCTTCTTCGCCGACGGCGGCTTTGCCATCGTGGGGCCCTATGCGGCGGAGGTCTGGCCGTCGCACCTGCGCACCACGGGCATGGGGTCGGCCTACGGCTTCGGCGGCATCGGCAAGATCATCGGGCCGGTCGGCCTCGCACTGATCGTCGGCTCGAACAATTACCTCAAACCGGACGTGCCGCTGACCCAGATCCCGACCGCCTTCGTCTATCTCGGCTGCTGGTTCCTGATGGCGGGGGCCGTCTACCTGTTCTTCGGGCTGGAGACGCGGGGCAAGTCGATCGAGCAGATCGACAAGGAGCTCAACGCGGCGGCCGACGTCGCGGCCTCCGCAACGATCCGGCGCGCCTGAGGGAGGCGGACATGGACACGACTTCTGCGGATCTCGCCGGCGATCATGACGTGATCGCCCGCGCCGACGCGATCCGGGACGCGGTCGCGGCCGCCGCCGACGAGATCGAAACGACCCGCCGCCTGCCGCCCGATCTGCTCGACCGGCTGCATGAGGCGCAGCTGTTCCGGCTGCTGCTGCCCCGCTCGACCAACGGGATCGAGACCGATCCCGTCACCTTCTTCCATACCATCGAGACCATCGCCAAGGCCGATGCCTCGACGGCGTGGTGCCTGAGCCAGGCCGGCGGCTGTGCGATGTCGGCGGCCTATCTCGACCTGCCGGTCGCGCAGGAGATGTTCACCGATCCGCGCGCCGTGCTGGCCTGGGGCCCAGGCCCCAAGGTCAAGGCGATCGAATGCAAGGGCGGCTACCGGGTCACCGGAGTGTGGTCGTTCGCGTCAGGCGGACGGCACGCCACCTGGCTCGGCGCGCACTGCCCGGCCTATGCCGCGGACGGTTCGCCGCGCCGCGACGCCAATGGCGAGCAGGTCGAGCGCACCATGCTGGTGCGGACCGAGGACGTCGAATGGACCGACATCTGGAACACGGTCGGGCTGCGCGGCACCGCCAGCGACCAGTTCGCGCTCAACGATTTCTTCGTCCGCGCGGACCATTCGATCACCCGCGAGTTCGATCGCGAATGCCGCGAGAATGGCCCGCTGTACCGGATGAGCAACCACACCTGCTACCAGGTCGGTTTCGCCGGGGTTGCCTGCGGCATTGCCCGCAGCGCGCTGGACAATTTCGTCGACGTTGCCCGCAACAAGGTGCCGCGCGGCATGACGAAGACGCTGCGCGACAATGCCGTGGTGCAATCCGGCCTCGCCCAGGCCGAGGTCAATCTGCGCGCCGCCCGCGCCTTCCTGCTGCAATCGATGGCGGACATCTGGAAGGACCTGGTTGCCGGCCACAGCATCACGGTCGCGCAACGCATGACGATCCGGATGGCGGCGACGCACGCCATCCACAAGGCGCGGGAGGCCGTCGACTTCGCCTACAACACGGCCGGCGCCACCGCGATCTTCGACGGCCATCCGCTGGAGCGGCGCTTCCGCGACATCCACACCGTGACGCAGCAATTGCAGGGCCGCTTCAGCCATTTCGAGACCGTCGGCGCCTGGATGCTTGGCGTCGAGGCCGACCTCAGCTTCGTCTGAACTCTCAAGGAGATGAACCATGCCGTTGGGCGGACTGCAGCATTTCACCATCGAACCGCAGGATTTGGAGAAGACCAAGGCGTTCTATTGCGATGTGCTCGGGCTCGAGAATGGCGATCGGCCGCCGCTCGATTTCCCGGGCTATCGGCTCTATTCCGGCGGCCAGGCCACTGTCCATTTAATGGGCACCCGCAAGCCGCGCGACGGCATCGTCGTGCGTGGCACCGACAAGAAATATGAAGACACCGGGCGGCTCGACCACATCGCCTTCGCCGCAACCGACGTCGACGCCTTGCGCAAGCGCCTGCAATCGAAGAACGTCGCCTTCCGCGAGCAGATCGTGCCGCGCACCGGCGACACCCAGATTTTCCTCTACGATCCCGACGGCGTCGGCGTGGAGCTGAACTTCCCCAAGAGCTGAACCGAAAAGGGCTGAACCGAAAAGAGCTGAAGCGGCCTTCGCCGGATGACCTTGCTCAACAAATGGCCGACGCAACCGTCGGCCATTATTTCCCATCGCGAAATCGGTTCCCGACAAGGCCCAGACTCGGCCATCACTCGGGCGTGATCCGGTCGGTTTTTCTTCAACATTGAATGACGAATTAACCGGGCCGCGCCGCTGCGGCAGAATAGCCGGGTGCTGCGCCTTTAACCTACCCCAGGGCATGGTGGCCCGGCTATTCGTCCCCACTTCGCGGGCGAAAGGTCCTCAGTCGAGGCCGCGCTCGTGGCTGAGGCGGACCATTTCATTGATGAAGATTTGTTTCTGCTTGTCGTCGAGACTGGCATAAAGCGGCTCGGCCGCGTCGGCAACGCCGCGCTGATCGACGGCGCGATCATTGAGGAACTGGGCCTCGTTGCGCATCTGCTCGATGATGTCATCGGGCGGATCGCGCTGCGCGCGTGCAATGCGCAGGTTGAGCCGGTCGGCGCCATTGTGCCCGAGATAGTGCATCGCACTGTTGAAGCCGGCCCAGTTCTTCTCCTGCTCCGGCGTCAGGTTGAGTTCCTTCTTGATCCGCTCGATGTTGGCGTCGCTGTTGGCGACGATCTGTTCGGCCGTGAGCTGCGGTGCGCCGGCTTGGGTCAGCACGGTCGGCGGTTGCTTGGCGCCCTTGTCCTTGGCAGCGGCCTTGGCCGATTTGGCGGCCTTGGCGCCCTGCTTGTCGCCGGCCGCCGGACTCTGAGCGTTCTTGCCGTTGCCGGCATTGGGGTTGCCGTTGTTGGCATTGTTGCCGGTCAACACCCCGGTCACGCCGGTCACAACCCCGACGACGCCGCCGATGGCGCCGCCCAGAACCCCGCCAACCGGTCCGGCAGCCTTGTTGCCTTCGCGCGCGCCCTGCTGGACACCCTGCACGATCTGCGCATCGACCATATGGGGCACGGAAAGCAGCGCGACGGTGGCGGCCCCAACCGCGGCGCACAATCTCCATCGTGCTCGCAGCTTCGCTACCGGGATGAGCATGGTCGGGTCTCCGTGATCGATGGTGGATTGCAGAATGGAAGCGGGGGTAGGCTCGACGAATCCGACTTTATCGTCTCCGCCTTCGGCAAGTCTATCGGTCGGGCTGGGCATCAACATGACGGAACACGGATCGGTCAGGCTTGACCGGAACGCTGCGGCTCAACCGCGCACCGTCCACGATCACGGCTGCGCCAACCTCCGCGTGCGTCGCAGCATGTTGCAAGACGCGCCGCAAACCGCCGGCAATCGCGGTGACGCCGATGACGCTGCCTGCGATTTGACCACAACGTTAGTACTACGTGGCACAGGCATCTCGTTTCTCGACAGCCGCCGGCAATTCTGTTCTGATCGGTGTGAACGAAATCCCGTGACGTCGCGCGAACGCGACGCACAAAAACAACAACGGGATTCAAAAAAGTCTTTTGTCCGTTGGCTACCAGGGAGGGAATGCCATGTCACGGAAGAAGCTTTCGCGCCGAGAATTCGTTGCAGCGACAGCGCTGTCATCGGCGGCGCTCATCACAGCCCCCTACGTGCGTGGCGCCTACGCAGCCGGCAAGCTCTCGATGGGCTTCTGGGATCACTGGGTGCCAGGCGCGAACAGTGCCTCCACCGAGCTGGTCAATGAATGGGCCGCCAAGGAAAAGGTCGAGGTCCAGCTCGACTACATCACCAGCCAGGGCAACAAGAACATCGTTACCATTGCCGCCGAGGCGCAGGCGAAATCCGGTCACGATATCTTCCAGATGCCGACATGGTGGCCGCAGGCCAATGCCGAGCTGCTCGAGCCGGTGAACGACATCATGGACCCGCTGATCAGGCTGAACGGCGAGGTCAACGGCACGGTGAAGTATCTGGGCCAGGCCGACGGCAAATGGCTCGGTGTTCCCGCCAGCGTCGGCAGCCAGATCAAGGGTCCCTGCTCGCGCATCGACTTGATGAAGAAATACGCCAACATCGACGTCCAGGAGATGTATCCGGCCGGAAGCCCGCCGAAGGCGGATAACTGGACCCTCGACACGTTCCTCAAGGCGGCCGAAGCCTGCCACAAGGCGGGCTTCCCGTTCGGCATCGGCCTCGGCGAGACGAGCGACAGTGTCGACACCGCCGGCGCGATCTTCCAGTCGTTCGGCGCGCAGCTGGTCGATGCCAAGGGCAACCTCACGGTCAAGACCGACGCGGTGCGCCAGTCGCTCGACTACTACAAGAAGCTGCTCGCCTTCCTGCCGCCCGATGTCTCCGCATGGGACGATGCCTCCAACAACAAGTGGCTGGTGGCGGGCAAGGGCGCGATGATCATGAACCCGCCGAGCGCCTGGGCGGTCGCCAAGCGCGATGCGCCGCAAGTCGCGGAGCAATGCTGGACGCACGGCTTCCCGGCCGGACCAAAGGGACGCTTCGCGCCGTACCTGCCGTTCTTCTGGTCGATCTGGTCGTTCTCGAAGAACAAGGAAGCGGCCAAGAGCCTGCTGTCGTTCCTGTCGCAACCCGCATCGATCGAGAAGATGGTGGTCGCGAGCGGCGGCTACGATCTGCCGGCCTACGAAAAGCTCACGACGCTGAAGGTCTGGGAAGAGATCGGACCGCCGAAGGGCACGCTCTACCACTACCCGAACCCCTACAAGCACCAGACGCTATCGATCGCGGCCTCGCCCGCGCCGCCCAAGGTCGCTCAGCAGATCTACTTCCAGGCCACGCTGACCAAGATGTGCCTGCGGTACTACCAGGGTGAGGCGATGGAAAAGACGCTCGCCTGGGCCGAGGGCGAGTGTGAAGGCTTCATGCGAAGCTGACGACAGGCGAGCTCTCGCGCGACCGCCCCTGGTGCTGGCCGCGCGAGCTCTCGTCTCTACTTCCCGGCCGCCGAACCGGCGAGCTGTGCAACCAACCCGCGCGAGGGACCTGCGTTATGGTTGATGTCGCATTCCAGCCCAACCGCACAGCGGCGGCCCAGTCAGGGCGAAGGCGTGTCGGCCTGCGCAACGCGCTGCGGCGCAAGTCGATGTCGGCGTTCCTGATGACGCTGCCGTTGATCCTCCTGATCGCGATCCTGGTGATCTATCCGGCGCTCTATTCCCTGCACCTCGCGACGCTGAACAAGGCGATGACGAAGTTCGTCGGTTTCGGCAACTTCGAGTTCCTGTTCAAGCGCGAGACCTTCTGGCTGGTGGTCAAGCAGTCCTGCATTTTCGCGATCTCGGCGGTGATTTTCAAAGCCCTGATCGGCTTCATCGTCGCGCATTTCGTGCACAACGTACCCGCCAACAAGCAACGCAAGTGGCGCGGCATGCTGCTGGTGCCGTGGGTGATCCCGCCGGCCATGAGCACGCTGGCCTGGCTGTGGCTGTTCGACCCGTCCTACAGCGCCTTCAACTACACGCTGTCCTTCTTCGGCATCGGCCCGATCCCGTGGACCGGCGATGCGATGTGGGCGCGCTTCTCGGTGATCCTGGTCAACGTCTGGTACGGCGCACCGTTCTTCATGATCATGTATCTGGCGGCGCTGAAATCGGTGCCCGAGCAGCTCTATGAGGCGGCCGCAATCGACGGCGCCAATTGGTGGCAGCGGATCTGGTACGTGACGCTGCCGATGATGCGCAACATCATTGCGATCACGACGCTGTTCTCGCTGATCGTGACCTTCGCGAATTTCGACATCGTGCGCATCCTGACCGCGGGCGGGCCGCTCGACCACACCCACATCTTCGCGACATGGGCGTTCCGCGTCGGCATCGAGGGCAGCGACATTCCGCTCGGCGCCAGCGTCTCGCTGTTCATGGTGCCGATCCTCGCGGTCGCGGCGATCTTCATCCTGCGCGATATCACCAAACGCGGGAACGAATCCTGATGAGCACGATGACGATTGACAAGTCGGGACCGACCCGCAAGGTCAAATACGGCAGCATGAGCCGCGACCGGACCTGGGCGCTGCGCTGGTCCTACTTCTTCCTGATCCTGTTTGCGATCTTCTCGCTGACGCCGCCGCTCTACATGCTGATCACGTCGCTGAAGAGCAGCGCCGAGATCTCGGCGGCGACCAACCCGTGGTGGGTCTATCATCCGACACTCAGCAATTACATCGAGCTCCTGACCTCAAACCAGTTCCTGCGCTTCTTCTGGAATTCAGCCTGGGTCTCGATCATCGTGGTCACCATCACGATGCTGATCAGTGTGCCGGCCGCCTTTGCGCTGGCGCGGATGAAATTCTGGGGCTCGGCGACGCTCGCGACCGGTGTGTTCCTCACCTATCTCATCCCGGACAGCCTGCTGTTCATCCCGCTGTTCAAGATGTTCGCGGTGTTCGGCGACTGGACCGGCATCCAGCTGGTCAATCGCTGGTACGTGCTGCTGTTCATTTACCCGACGCTGACGGTGCCGTTCTGCACCTGGATCATGATCGGCTATTTCGCCTCGATCCCGAAGGAGCTCGACGAAGCCGCGATCATCGACGGCGCGAGCTGGTTCCAGACGCTGACCCGGATCTTCATCCCGGTCGCGCTGCCCGGCCTGATCGCGGCGACGATCTTTGCCTTCACCGTCTCCTGGGCCCAGTTCCTCTATCCCCTGGTGTTCACCACCTCGACCGACCAGCTCGTGCTGCCGGTCGGCATCATCACGACCCTGATCAAGGGTGACGTCTTCAACTGGGGACAGATCATGACCGGCGCCCTGCTCGGCGCCGCGCCGCCGCTGATCATCTACGCCTTCCTGATGGACTACTACATTGCCGGCCTGACCGCCGGTGCGACAAAGGGTTGAACGCGACAAGGATAGGAATTCATGGCCGACGTCAGTTTGCGCAAGGTGGTGAAGCGTTACGACGAGGTCGAGGCGGTGCGCGGCATCGACCTCGACATCGCCGACCATGAGTTCGTGGTGCTGGTCGGGCCGAGCGGCTGCGGCAAGTCGACGACGCTGCGGATGATTGCCGGCCTCGAGGACATTTCCGACGGCGACATCATGATCGGCGGCGATGTCGTCAACGACGTGCCGCCGAAGGACCGCGACATCGCGATGGTGTTCCAGAACTATGCACTGTATCCGCACATGACCGTCGCGGAGAACATGTCGTTCGGGCTGCGGCTGAAGAACTACCCCAAGGCCGAGATCAAGAGCCGGGTCACGGAAGCCGCCCGGATGCTCGACATCACCGACCTGATCGATCGCAAGCCCAAGCAGCTCTCCGGCGGCCAGCGCCAGCGTGTCGCGATGGGACGCGCGATCGTGCGCAATCCGAAGGTGTTCCTGTTCGACGAGCCGCTGTCCAATCTCGACGCCAAGCTGCGCGTGCAGATGCGGATCGAGATCAAGAAGGTGCACCAGAAGGTCCGCACCACGACCGTCTACGTCACCCACGACCAGGTCGAGGCGATGACGCTGGCCGACCGCGTCGTGGTGATGAACCACGGCAGGATCGAGCAGATCGGCACGCCCAACGAGCTCTATCACAAGCCGGCGACCCGGTTTGTCGCAAGCTTCATCGGCTCGCCCGCGATGAACTTCGTGCCATGCCGGCTCGAGGACGTCGGCGGCAAGCTCAACGTACGGCTGACCGACCGCCTCGCCTTCGCGCTGCCGCCCGCGCGCGCCGCTCGCTACCAGGCGCTCTCCCGCACCGACAGACTGCTGCTGGGCATCCGGCCCGAGCACGTCATGGAGGCGCGGCCGCATGCCGAGCCGGGCGTCGAGCCGTTCGATGCGGTGCTCGACGTCACCGAGCCGATGGGCATGGAGACCCTGGTCTATTTCACGCTCGAGGGCAGCCAGGTCTGCGGCCGGGTCAGCCCCAATGCGGGCGCGCAGGATGGCAGCCCGCTCCGATTGGCTGTGGACCTCAACAATATGCATTTGCTAAACGAGGTGACCGGCGCCGTCCTTTGACGGCGCACAAAAAACCTCAAGGGCAGGAAATGGCCACCAACAAGAAGAAGATTTTCATCACCCAGACTCTGTCGCCGGGGGCGCGGGTGCTCCTCAACGAGCGGGACGACGTCGAACTCATCGAATTTCCCAACCTGATCTCGGCCAAGGATTTTCAGGCGATGCTGGAGCAGCACGCGCCGGTCCATGGCGTCGCGCTCGGCGCGACCCGCTTCGGCGAGGCGGAGCTCGAGGCCTCCAAGGGCATGCTGGTGGTGACCCGGATCGGCGTCGGTTACGACGCCGTCGACGTGCCCGCGCTGTCGGCCCGCAAGGTGCCGCTGATGGTCGCAGGCACCGCGAACTCGCCGTCGGTTGCAGAGCATGCCTTGTTCATGATGCTGACGCTGGCCAAGCGCGCGCAGGAAATGCACACGATGGTGAAGGACGGCACCTGGGCGAGCCGGCTCGGCGTGCTGCCGTTCGACCTCTACGGCAAGACGGTCCTGATCGTCGGTTTCGGCCGCATCGGCACCCGCACCGCCAAGCGTTGCCTTGCGATGGAAATGAACGTGCTGGTCTACGATCCCTACAAGCCCGCCGGCGAGATTACCGCGGCCGGCTGCGAGGCGGTGCCGAGCCTCGAGGCAGCACTGCCGCGGGCGGATTTCGTCACCATCCACTGCCCGAAGTCGCCCGAGACCGTCGGCCTGTTCAACGCCGCGCGGATCAGGCTGATGAAGCCGACCGCCTATCTCATCAACACCGCCCGTGGCGGCATCGTCGACGAGAAGGCGCTGCACGACGCGCTGGTGTCGGGCAAGCTCGCCGGCGCCGGCCTCGACGTGTTCGAGGTCGAGCCTCCGGCGGTCGGCCAGCCCCTGCACGCCCTGCCGAATGTGATCATGGCACCACACGTCGCGGGCGTGACCGTCGAGGCCGTCGATCGCATGAGCGAGCAGACCGCGCGCAATATCCTGAGCGTCTTGGACGGCAATCCGCTGCGCCAGAACGTGATCAACCAGGACGTCCTCGGCTGAGCTTTCAGCCATCCTCGTTCACGCCGCGGCCGATCCGCATGATCGGCCCGGCGATGCGGAGCACCTAAATGGCCTTCAAGGAATTCGGCAACCACGATGCGGTCGGGCTCGCCGAGCTGGTCCGCAACAAGGACGTGACGCCGAAGGAGCTGCTCGACGAGGCAATCGCGCGCACCGCCGCGATCGACCCCAAGATCAACGCCGTTGTCGTCAAGCATTACGACTACGCCGAGCGCCAGATCACCAAGGGCCTGCCTGACGGTCCCTTCACCGGCGTGCCGTTCCTGCTGAAGGACCTCGATCTGCTCGAGGGTACCCGCACCACGTCGGGCGCCAGCCTGCTGAAGGACTTCGTCGCAGACCACAACGGGACGCTGACCCAGCGCTTCCTCGATGCGGGTCTTGCGATCTTCGGCAAGAGCGCGAGCCCGGAATTCGGTCTGATGCCGACGACCGAATCCCGTCTGTTCGGCCCGACCCGCAATCCCTGGAATCTCGAGCATTCCTCCGGCGGTTCGTCCGGCGGTGCCGGGGCTGCAGTTGCGGCGCGCATCCTGCCCGTCGCGCATGCCAGCGACGGCGGCGGCTCGATCCGGATTCCAGCCTCCGCCTGCGGCGTGTTCGGTATGAAGCCGACGCGCGCCCGCAATCCCTGCGGTCCCGACCGCGGCGAAGGCTGGGGCGGCTTCTCGGTCGGCCATGTGCTCAGTATCAGCGTCCGCGACAGCGCGGTCATGATGGATGCGATCCATGGTCCGGAGCCGTCGAGCCTCTACGTCGCGCCGCCGCCGGAGCGGCCGTTCTCGCAGGAAGTCGGCCGCGACCCCGGTCAGCTGCGCATCAGCTTCACCGACAAGTCGCCCTATGGCGATGCCATTGATCCGGAGATATCGGCGGCGGTCCGCGACATCGCCAAGCTGCTGGCTGGCCTCGGCCATCATGTCGAGGAGCGCGCGCCGCCGCTTGCCGCCGATCCCGCCGCGCTCATGACCACGATCGTCGGCGGCAACACGGCGCTGACCATCCGCCTGCTTGAGCAGCGGTTCGGGCGCACGCTGACGTCGGACGATGTCGAGCGCCTGACGCTCGCGAGCGGCCAGAACTCGGCCAAGATGGTCCCGGCCGATTACGTTGCCGCGCAGCTTGCGGCATTCCAGGTCTCGCGCGGGCTTGCGACCTTCTTCGAAGGCTGCGACGTCTTCCTCAGCCCGACGCTGTGCGCGCCGCCGCTCCGCCTCGGCGAGTTGAACACGATGTCCGAGGATCTGAGCCACATCGCGCCGGTGCTGCGCCGCTACATGCCGGGCACCTCGATGTTCAACATGTCCGGGCAGCCGGCGATGTCGGTGCCGCTGGCCTGGAACAAGGCCGGGCTACCGCTCGGCATGATGTTCGCAGCCAAGCTCGGCGCGGAAGGACTGCTGTTCCGCCTGGCCGGCCAGCTCGAGCAGGTTCGTCCCTGGAAGGACCGCCGGCCGCCGGTTTGTGCCTAGCGCCCATCAAGCGAAGCGCCTGGCTGACAAAGGATAGTCAGATCAGGTAGATAGGAAGGGCGTCGGCGCGATTCCGCCGGCGTCGTGCCTGGGGAGATCGAACCGTGAGTGACCCGACCGACAATGCGCTTGCCGCGATCGCAAGCATTCTCGACCAGACGAAGACACCTCCCGAGAAGGCCGCGTCGCCCGACCAGACGACGGACAAGGCAGCTGAGCCGACTGAGGGTCCGCCGGTCTCCATCGCGATGCCGCCGCCGCTGCCCTCGTCGGTCGAAGTCGTTACCGTCGAGACCGTATCCATCAAGACCGTGACCATCGAGGCAGCGCCCGCCGAACCGGCAGCGGTCGAGCCGGCACCGATCGAGGAGCCCGCGCCGATCGAACAGTCTCAGCCGGTCGCGCAGGCTGAGCCGAGTGAGCCCGAGCTGAGTGAACCTGAGCCGAGCGCGCCGGAGCCGATCCAGCCGACTCAACCGATCGAGGCCAACGGCTATTCCAAGTCCGGACCAGGCCCAATGGCCGCGCTGCGCTTCCGCTGGACGGTGCGCCAGGACGGCGCCCAGTACTATGTCGACGAGACCGTCGGCGAAGGATCGTCCCCTCTGGTCAACGGTCCCATGGACCGGGACGCCGCGATCAAATTCGTCGACGATCGCGAGGCCGAAGCGCGGCGGCGCTTCGAGCATTTCAAGCACGAGATCGCCAGCCGCACCGCTGCCGCCCTGCGGATGAGCCGGGACAGCAACGAGGCCTAACCCTGCGGCGGCCTCGGCGGTCCCAAAAAGTCCTTCTTCGCGAGATCGACGCCGGCGTGACGCAGGATGTCGTAGGCGGTTGCGACATGGAAGAAGAACTGCGGAACGCTGAAGGTCAGGATCAGGGACTTGCCGGTAAATGGCCTGGTCGCGCCGCTCTTGAATGTGAATACGACGTCCCTGTGGGTGGCTGCGTCGATCACCTCCCGCGGCAGGCTCTGCGCAAAATCAATCGTGGCGGCAATCCGCGCTTTCAACTCCGCAATGTCCGGCTCCGCCTCTGCGAAGGCGAGCGGCACGCACCCCGCCAGCAATGCGCAGCTCAGCACAACGTGCCGGTTCGCCTCCCTGATCTGCTGGTGAAGGCTGTACATGTTCGGCGCGAGCCGCATGCCGAGCAACACGCCAGGATCGAACTTGCGCACCCTGCTGTGTGCCTCGGCATGATCGAGCAGCGCGGAAAGATTGCGCAGATACGGCACATAGACGCCGACGGATGCTTCATGGAGCGAGATGGTCACTTTTGCCCCCCTGGATGCTGGTTCGATCGTTCCATCTGTCTAAATGCTCCGCAACGACATGTCATCGGAATTGACGGAGAAGTCTGATGTTTCGCGCGCTGGCCGGCCTCGCTCTCGCTTTGCTTCTGTCCGCCGCGCATGCGCAGCAGGCGCCATCCCGGCTCGATGAGATCGTCAAACGTGGCACGCTGCGCGTCGGGATGACCGGCGACTATTTGCCCTTCACGGCGCTCGACAAGGAGACCAAGGCGTTTCGCGGCTTCGACGTCGACATGGCGCAATCGCTCGGCAAGGCGCTCGGCGTCAAGGTCGAGTTCGTGCCGACATCGTGGCCGCAAATGACCAAAGATTTCGAGGCCGACAATTTCGACATCGCGATGGGCGGCGTCTCCATCACCTTCGACCGGCAGAAGAAGGGCCTGTTCTCGACCCCGATCATGCGCGAGGGCAAGACGCCGATCGCGCGCTGCGCCGACAAAGGCAAGTTTGAGACGCTCGCCGAGATCGACAAGCCCGGCACCCGCGTCATCGTCAATCCCGGCGGCACCAATGAGCGCTTTGCGCGCGCCAATGTGAAGGCCGCCGACATCCGCGTCTTCAACGACAACACCAAGATCTTCGACGAGATCGCCAAGGGCGACGCCGACCTGATGATGACCGACGCGTCCGAGACGCGCTATCAGCAGAAGCTGCATCCCGGCGTGCTCTGCGCCGTGCATCCCGACAAGCCGTTCGACTTCGCGGAGAAGGCCTACTGGATGCAACGCGACGTCGCCTTGAAGGCGTTCGTCGACGAGTGGCTTCATATCGCGCACGAAGACGGCAGCTACGCGAAGATCTATGCTGCGTGGTTCGAATAGCCTGCGGCGTCAGACCCGCGTGCCCAAAAATTGATGCGCACGGCCTGAAACCGAACCGCGATCCAATGCTTTGAACCTAAGCTCTCAGGACTCGACTCATGTTTTGACCGTGATCTGGGGCACGTTCAACGAGGCGGCCACCAAATAGCCTTGCGAACGGGATTCCCTGCACTGGAGATCGAGATGAAGAAGCTTCTGGCGATCGCCACGCTGGTGCTGGCGAGCACGGTGACAGCCCAGGCACAATACACGTTCGATTACGGCGGCCGCACCATCCGCATCGATCCGGATCGTGGAACGGTTTCGATCCCCGGCGTCTACGACAATACCGGCCGCGGCGTCAAGCGCGCCAGGCACAAGGACGCCGAGCAGAAGCGCGAGACCGCTCCGAAGGATGCCAGGACGGATTCTCCGTCTCCGCCCGTCACGCGCCCTGCGGCCACTGTATCACCCTCTCCGGCTGCGGTTGATCAGGCAGCTGCCCCGGCGGCATCGGCGCCGGCAGGCGCCACAACAGAGCCCGCGAAAACGCGCGTCGCGCCACCTCCGGCTTCGGCTGCGACCACACCGCCAGCGCCACCTGTCGTGCAGCAAAGCGCAGCGCCAGCGGCGAGTCCCATCCCACCGCCAACGGTCGGCGCCGCATCGCCTGCACCCAAGCCTGCAGCTAACCCCGTGCAGGCAGCCAACTCGCCGCTCGGTGTCTGGTTGACTGAAGAAAAGGAAGGCAAGGTCCGCATCGAGCAGTGCGGCGCCAATCTCTGCGGCTACTCGGTCGACAAGAAATCGAACGCCAATGGCGAGCAGGTTCTAATCAACATGAAGCCCGGCAAGGACAAGTGGAGCGGCCGCATCTTCGATCCGAACAGCGGCAGCACCTACGATTCCACCATCGCGCTGAAGAGCCCGGACACGCTGCGCGTGCAGGGCTGCGCCTTCGGCGGCATGTTCTGCGGCGGCCAGACCTGGACGCGGGTGAATTGATGCGAACCGCGTAGCCCGGATGCAGCCAAAGGGTCGCGTGAACGCGCGCCCGATGACAGGCTCCGCGAAATCCGGGATCTTCACCGCGGGAGAGATCGCCCCCGGATTACGCTTCGCTCCATCCGGGCTACAAAGCAAAAAGCCCCGCTCACGAGCGGGGCTTTCTGTCTTGGCGGGCAACAACGGCTCAGCCGACCTTGCCGTTGTATTCCTCGTCGGTGACGTGCTCCATCCAGGTCGAGTAGACGCCGTCGAGCGCCTCCTGCATGGCGACGTGGGTCATGCTGTTGTCGGGCGATGCGCCGTGCCAGTGCTTCTCGTTCGGCGGAACCCAGACCACGTCGCCGGGGCGGATTTCCCGGATCGGCCCGCCCTTGGCCTGCACGCGGCCGATGCCCGAGATCACGTACAGCGTCTGCCCGAGCGGATGGGTGTGCCAGGCGGTGCGCGCGCCGGGCTCGAACGACACCCGCGAGGCGTTCAGGCGGGCCGGCGCCGGCGCCATGTTGATCGGGTCCTGCAGCACGCTGCCGGTGAAATGCTCCTTCGGCGCGCGGCGGGTCGGCCGCGAGCCGGAAACGTGGATATCCATGGGGTTACCTCCCTCTCTTGACGTTATTTCTTGGTGGCGGCGTAGCGTGCCTTGGTCTCGGCATTCATCGGATACAGGCCGGGCAGCTGGGCGCCGTTGTTCACCTCGTTGACGATCCAGGCTTCCATCCGTTCCTGCTCGGGGCCTTCGGCCAGCACGTGATCGAGGAATGCCTGCGGGATCAGCACCGCGCCGTCCTGGTCCGCCACCACCACATCGTTCGGAAACACCGCAACGCCGCCGCAGCCGATCGGTTCGCCCCAGCCGACGAAGGTCAGACCCGCAACGGACGGCGGCGCGGCGTAGCCGTCGCACCACACCGGCAGGCCGGTGCCGAGCACGCCCTCGACGTCGCGCACCACGCCGTCGGTGATCAGCGCCGTCACCCCGCGCTTGACCATGCGCGCGCAGAGGATGTCGCCGAAAATGCCGGCATCGGTGATGCCCATCGCATCGACAACGGCGATGCAGCCCGACGGCATCGCCTCGATCGCGGTGCGGGTCGAGATCGGCGACGACCAGGATTCCGGCGTCGCCAGATCCTCGCGGGCCGGCACGAAGCGCAGCGTGAACGCCGGGCCGACCAGCCGCTTCTGCCCTGGCTTCAGGGGCTTGGTGCCGCGCATCCAGATGTTGCGCAGGCCCTTCTTGAGCAGGACCGTGGTGATGGTGGCGGTGGACACGTGCGACAGCGTCGCGATCGCTTCGGCGGACAGTGACATCTCGAAAGCTTGCTCCGATGGGAGGAAAAGACCGGCGCATGTTGCCGCGCAAAGGCCGTGCGTCAAGGGCTGTGCGAAAATGCTGCGATCAGCTAAATTTATCACCGGCATGCCGATTAATTTATTGAAGTTGCTGCATCATTTTGCACGAAGCGAATTCCGTTTTTGATCGAAACACGCTAGCTTGATGGCCAACGAAGTCCGCTTGATCCAGATGGCCGAACCCTTAAGTCCTCCCCGCCTTTTGCCGAGCGGCGATGCCGCCATCACGGTGGAATTCAGCCGCACCATCGATGACGCCGCCAACCGGCGGGTGCTCGCGCTCGACCGCCTGATCGCGGCCGAGCCGATCGCAGGGATCACCGAGACCGTACCGACCTACCGGTCGCTGCTCGTGCATTACGATCCCGTGCAGATCAGCTTTGATGCGCTCGGCGAGCGGATTCTGGCGCGCGCCGCCAAGGCGCTGCCGACCGAGACTGGAACGCGGCGCTGGCGCATCCCCGTCACCTATGGCGGCGAGCACGGCATCGACCTCGAGGATGTCGCAAAGGCGCTCCAGACCACGCCCGATGAAATCGTCGCCCGCCATGTCGCCGGCGACTATCGCGTCGCCATGATCGGCTTCACGCCGGGCTGGTCCTATCTCAGCGGGCTGGAGACGTTCCTGCATATGCCCCGGCGCAAGGACCCGCGGCTCCTAACCCCGGCCGGAACCATCTCGATCGGCGGCATCCAGACCGGCGTGCAGTGCCTGGCCGGCCCGAGCGGCTGGCACCTGCTCGGCCGCACCCCGGTGCGAACCTATCAATTGCATCGCGATCCGACCTTCCTGCTCGAGCCGGGCGACGCCATCACCTTCACGGCGATCGACGCCAAGACCTTTGCCGAACAGGACCGCGCCGCCGAGGCCGGCGCATTCGTCGCAGAACTGGTGACGCCATGAGCAAGCTCGTCGTCACCTCGATCGGCCCGGCAAGCTCGGTGCAGGACGGCGGACGCCCGGGCTCGCAGCGCTATGGCCTGGTGCCGAGCGGCGCCATGGACCGGCTTTCGCTGGCGGCCGCCAACACGCTGGTCGGCAACGAGCTGCTCGCTGCCGCGGTCGAGATCGGTCCGTTCGGCGCCGCCTTCACCGCCCGCGGCGGCGCGGTGCGCGTCGGGCTCGCCGGCGCATCGCGCAACGCTGACATCGGTGGCCGGCCTGTCGCGTTCGACAGTTCGGCGACGCTCGCCGAGGGCGAGACGCTCAATCTCGGCTTCGCGCGCGGCGGCTCGTTCAGCTATCTCGCGATCGAGCACGGCATCGAAGGCGAGCCGATGTTCGGCAGCCTCGCCGTCAATGCCCGCGCCGGGCTCGGCAGCCCCTATCCGCGGCCTTTGCAAAGCGGCGACGAACTGAAGACGCAGGCCGCGAGCGGCGCCGCCGAGCGCCGCATCGAATTGCCTGTCGCCGCCGACGCGCCGATCCGCATCGTGTTCGGTCCGCAGGACGACGAGTTCGCCGAGGACAGCAAGAAGCTGTTCATCGAGAGCGAATGGAAGATCTCGGCCACCAGCGACCGCATGGGCTACCGGCTCGAAGGCCCCGTCATCAGGCATCTCGATGGCCACAACATCGTCTCCGACGGCACCGTGACCGGCAGCATCCAGGTGCCCGGCAACGGCCAGCCGATCGTGCTGATGCCTGACCGCGGCACCAGCGGCGGCTATCCGAAGATCGCGACCGTGATTACAGCCGATTTCGGCCGCTTCGCGCAGATCTCGGCCGGCCGGCCGTTCCGCTTCAAGGCGGTGACGATGGCCGAAGCGCAGGCCGAGGCGATCAAGTTCCACGAGCTGCTGCGTTCGCTGCCCGACCGCCTCCGCGGCATCGAGGATCTTGGCCTCAACATCGAGGCGCTGCGGGATGCGAATGTCGCAGGCCAGGCGGTCAGCGCCGTCGATGTGTCGACCTGGCAAGTTGCGGTACCCTAGAGCATCGTCCGAAAAAAGTACGAAGCGGTTTTCCGATAAGACGACGCTCAAACAAGAGAGCCACCAACAACAAACGGATCGATCGTCATGACCAAAACTGTCGACCTCAATTGCGATCTCGGCGAAAGCTTTGGCCCCTGGGAAATGGGCAATGACGCCGCGATGATCGAGCTTGCGACCTCGGTCAATGTCGCCTGCGGCTTTCATGCCGGCGATGCCGACATCATGCGCAAGACAGTCGAGCTCGCGAAAGCGCGCGGTGTCAGCGTCGGCGCCCATCCCGGCTATCGCGACCTGCATGGCTTTGGCCGCCGTCCGATGCCGGGGCTGACATCCTCGGAGATCGAGAACCTGATCGCCTACCAGATCGGCGCCTTGCAGGCGATCGCAACCGCGGCCGGCCACAAGGTCACCCATGTGAAGGCGCATGGTGCGATTTCCAACGTCGCCTGCGAGGACGACATGACCGCGCGGGCGATCGCCAATGCGATCAAGGCGGTCGATCCGAGCCTCGTGTTCGTGGTGCTCGCGAATTCGAAGCTGGTACGCGCCGGTGAAGCCGCCAATCTGCGGATGGCGCATGAAGTATTCGCCGACCGCGCCTATGAGGATGACGGCAATCTGGTGTCGCGCAAGAAGCCCGGCGCGGTGCTGCATGATCCCAAGGCGATCGCCGATCGCGTGGTGCGGATGGTGCAGGATGGCGCGGTCGTCTCGGTCACCGGCAAGGTGATCAAGATGCAGACCGACACCGTCTGCATCCACGGCGACACGCATGGCGCGGTCGAAATTGCGCGCGATCTGCGCGCAGCGCTGAAGCAGGCCGGCATCACGGTTGCGCCGTTCAAGACCGCGCACTGAGCCGCGCGCGTATCGATTCGGAAGGGGCCGGCCATCACGCCGGCCCTTTAGATTCCGTTAAGAGTCTTCTTAAACCCAAACTTGCCGTTTGATTGCTAGGTGCAGCTTCCGAGCCTCTGATTGTCCTCTCAGGAAATTGGGTACCAAAGCATGTTCCGCACCAGCCTCTCCCTCGCAATTGCCGCGGTTGCAACGGCCGCCTTCACCAGCGCGGCATCTGCCGGCTGCTACAGCTGCTATACGCCGCCGCCCCAGCCCTGCACGACCTGCTATCAGGTGCAGACGGTGCCGCCGCAATATCGCACGGTGCAGGAAACCGTGATGGTGGCGCCGGGCCGCGTCGTCGCGCATCGCACGCCAGCGCAGTATCGTACCGTGATGGTGCCGAGGACCGTGATGGTCGCGCCCGAAGGCGTCGCCTATGAGCGGATCGCGCCGCAATACGCCACGCAGGAGCGCACCGAAATGGTCTCGCCGGGCTATTCCTACTACGCGCCGGTTCAGCAGACCTGCAACACCTGCGGCGGCGGCTACGGATACGGTTACGGCCGCTACTGAGCCATCTCTATCCAGCCAACACAAAGCCGCTGCCTGATCGCATCAGACGGCGGCTTTTGAATTTTCCGAAGGTCTCAGAACGGGTGGACCGACAGCGTGCCGAACACGATCGCCGCGATCACGGCAAAGGCGCTGTACAGCGCCGCAGTGTGAATTCCGGCCCCGGACTTCCTTGAAATTTGTCGCGCGTAAAAGTGCAGGCGGGCTTCCGCCGATAGCTCGCGCATGGTCGATCTCCAACGCCCCATTCTCGGGCATATGGAATATCGTTCGCGCCGCAATTCAAGCGGGTGGCAAAAATAGCGACGCTGCCGCCTTCGGGAACACGGTTCCGAGAGGAATATTCTGCCTCGCGGATTCACCCGAGAATTTTATTCGTTGCAATTCGATGCGACGGGAACCCGCGCCAGTCCCGCACCATCCGAAAATATCGAAAACAACCCCATGCAAAGGAGCCGGAGGTGGCCGCCACGGCGCATTCAGGGCTTCCAGCGCCCGATCCTGAACGCCGCCAGATGGCCCGGAACGTCGGCGGGGTCGAACGGCGGACCGGCGAACGCGCCAATGGCGTTGGAGGCGCCTGCCGGGCGCCCGGATGCGGCGTCGTAGAGATCGGGCCTGAACACGGCCATGGCCGCCTTCAGCGCCTCCGGCCGGTACGGCGTCTGGCCCCAGCGCACCATCTGGGCGTACAGCCATGCCGCCTGCCCGGGGTCCGGCCGCGCGGCTGCCTCGCGCCCGACCAGCAAATAGCGGTTGCTCTCACGCATGGTGCCGTCGGGCGAGATCTTCAGCCGGCCATCGAGCGTGCGCTGGATGACGCTGGCATCGACGCCGAGCCGCTCGGGCTGCGCCAGCATCCGCGCGACCTCGAGCCGGTTCTCCGGTTGCTCGATGAACTCCGCAGCGCGCAGATGCGCGCGCACCAGCGAGGCAACGACATCGGGATGCTTGTCCGCCCAGCTCTGGCGCACCGCCAGCACCTTTTCCACCGCGCTGAGTAGGATGTCGGAGACGAAATGCAGGATGTGGCCGATGCCGAGGTCGACCGCGATCGAATTCCAGGGCGCGCCGACGCAGAATGCATCGACGTGGCCGTTGGCGAGACTGTCGACCATGTAGGGCGGCGGCAGCACCACCAGCTGGACGTCCTCATCGGGATCGACGCCGCCCGCAGCCATCCAGAACCGCAATTGATAATTGTGGGTCGAGAACGGGAACGTCATGCCGAAGGTCAGCGGCTCGGCCCCGCTCTTGCGCCGCTTTGCGACCACCCGCGCGAGCGCCTGTGCGGTCGCCATCGGATCGAAGCGGTCGCCGTCGATCTCTTCCATCAGCGCGGCATGCAGCGCCGGCGATACCGTGATGGCGTTGCCGTTGAGCCCGAGGTTGAACGGCGCCGCAATCGGCACCTTGACGTGGCCGAGCCCGAGGTGTGAAGCGATCGCGACCGGCGCCAGCAGATGGGCCGCGTCGAACAGGCCGATATTGAGCTTGTCGCGGACGTTTGACCACGACACTTCCCGCACCAGAGTGACGTCGAGACCTTCGGCTGCGGCAAATCCCTTGTCGACAGCGACGATCAATGCGGCTGCGTCCACCAGCGGAATGAACCCGGCGTGCAGGGGTGTGGTCATTTCAGCAACTCCGACGCCGTCAGGATCGATTGCGCGATCTCGCCGATCTTCTTTTTCTCGCGCATCGCGGTCGAGCGCATCAGCACGTAGGCCTCCTCCTCGGTCAGCCCCTTCACCTTCATCAGGATACCCTTGGCGCGGTCGATCACCTTGCGCTCCTCCAGCGCATGCTTGGTGCGGTCGAGCTCATCCTGCAGCTTGGCGAAGGCATTGAAGCGGGACACGCAGAGATCGAGGATCGGCTTCATGCGCTCCTTCTTGAGGCCGTCGACGATGTAGGCGGAGACGCCCGCCTCCACCGAGGCCTGGATCGAGGCGGCGTCGCTCTGGTCGACGAACATCGCGATCGGCCGGCGGACGGCACGGCTGACCTGGAACATCTGTTCCAGCACGTCGCGGCTGGGGTTCTCGAGGTCGATGACGATGATCTCGGGATCGAGCGCATAGATCCGCGAGAGCAGGCTCTGCATCTCGCTGATATGGACCACGTCCGTATAACCGGCCTCCCGCAGTCCCTCCTCCAGGATGGCCGCCCGGATCGGGCTCTCGTCGACAATGACGATCTTGGGAGACGATTCAGCGCTCATCGACCACTCTTAAAGCCCGGCAAGATGCATCCATATCACGCCGGGAGCGCTCGGAAAGGGTTGTAATTCTCGGCAATTGGGACTAGCCCCTGCCCATCAATCAGGCAGATTCAGAGATATGCAAGAGGGCCGCCGCGCTGAAAGTGAGGTTTGTGTCCTCATTGCGGTTTGGACAGGAAGCCGACTGTTCGGGACCTCGCGCTTCCTGCAACATTGGGCATCAAAGCCTAGCTGGCGGTGACGACAGGAAATCTCATGGATCTCGAGGAAGTGTGGCGGCTACGTGAGGAAGCGATCTATCCGACACTATTCGGTCCAGTCGGTCGAGGGATTTTCCCTCTGACGCAAGAGCTGTTCAGCAAGCGTTTCGGCGAGCGAGATGTGGATCCTCGATGGCTATTCCTTGGCGTATTCGAATTTCCGCCTACGCCCGAACGAAGTTCATGGCTTTATGTCACGTCTGGATACTCCAACTCCTGGAACGAAGAACCGGCGGCTTATGATCCCACGGGTGAGCCAGGTTTCGGGGTTGAGTTTACTTTTGCAGTATCGGAGCAAGGCGATTGGGCGGTAGAGACGCTCCAGTCGATGTTGGCCTTCGATCTTCTGCTCGGCGCGGGCCGCTTCCGAAATAGACAGCCGTTTTCGCTTCATGATCGGATACCACTCGGAGGGCCCTTGAATGGCCAAGCTGACTGTGAAGTCCGCAATCTGATCGTGGTCGAGCCCGAGCACGTCCCCCATGAATTTTCTCTCCCATCGGGAAGAGTCCTGTTTGTAGGATTTACCGGTGTCAGCGACGCAGAGTTGACCTTCGCGAAGATGAACGGATCAGAGCCGCTTATCAGCCGGCTCCGCGCGGCAGGTCACCATCCTACGACAAACCCCCACCGGCGATCGCTGATTTGATGCGACGGCTTGTGAGAAGCCGGTGCCCTTCCATCCGTGCCGCCGGCGTTGCTGGCTCGCCAATGGGACCAGCTTCCGCCCATCAGAAACTTTCAGTCCGCATCCTTCGCAACGGTTGAATTTTTCCATCAGATCAATTAGTTGGATCGCATACCCGAACAATTCAGATCAGGCTCCAGGCGACCACATGGAAAGAGCGCCCCATATCTCGTTCGTTAGTCTCGGCTGCCCCAAGGCGCTGGTCGATTCCGAGCGCATCATCACCCGGCTGCGCGCGGAGGGCTATGAGCTCGCGCGCAAGCATGATGGCGCCGACATCGTCATCGTCAACACCTGCGGCTTCCTCGACAGTGCCAAGCAGGAATCGCTCGCGGCGATCGGCGACGCCATGGCCGAGAACGGCAAGGTCATCGTCACCGGCTGCATGGGCGCCGAGCCGGAGCAGATCGAGGCCGCCTATCCCGGCGTGCTCTCGATCACCGGGCCGCAGCAATATGAGAGCGTGCTGGACGCCGTGCATCGCGCGCTGCCGCCGGCGCACAATCCGCATCTCGACCTGGTGCCGCCACAGGGCGTCAAGCTGACGCCGCGGCACTACGCCTATCTGAAGATTTCCGAAGGCTGCAACAACCGCTGCAGCTTCTGCATCATCCCGAAACTGCGCGGCGATCTGGTGTCGCGGCCGGCCAATGACGTGCTGCGCGAGGCCGAGAAGCTGGTGAAGGCCGGCGTCAAGGAATTGCTGGTCATCTCGCAGGACACTTCGGCCTATGGCGTCGACCTGAAATACGCCGAGAGCCCGTGGCAGGATCGCTCGGTGCGCGCGAAGTTCTTCGACCTCGCCAAGGAGCTCGGCGAGCTCGGCGCCTGGGTGCGGCTGCAATATGTCTACCCCTATCCGCATGTCGACGAGGTCATCGGCCTGATGACCGAGGGCAAGGTGCTGCCCTATCTCGACATCCCGTTCCAGCATGCGAGCCCCGACGTGCTGCGCGCGATGAAGCGCCCGGCCGCGCAGGAGAAGACGCTGGCGCGGATCCAGAAATGGCGCGAGCAGTGCCCCGAGCTGACGCTGCGCTCGACCTTCATCGTCGGCTTCCCCGGCGAGACCGATGCCGATTTCGCCTATCTGCTCGACTGGCTCGATGAAGCCGGGATCGACCGCCTCGGTTGCTTCAAATACGAGCCGGTCGCCGGCGCCACATCGAACGCGATTCCCAATGCGGTGCCCGACGAGGTCAAGCAGGAGCGCTGGAACGCGCTGATGGCGCGGCAGCAGAAGATTTCCGCGCGCCGCCTGAAGCGCAAGGTCGGCACCCGCCAGCAGGTGATCATCGACGAGGTCGGTCCGACGGTGGCCAAGGGCCGGTCAAAGGCCGACGCGCCCGAGATCGACGGCGCCGTCTATCTCACCAGCCGCCGCCCGCTCAAGGTCGGCGAGATCGTCACCGCGAAGATCGAGCGCTCCGACGAATACGATCTGCACGGCAGCGTCGCCGGGTTCTAAAGCGGGATGAGTTTTGGTTGAATCGGCTTGGCGCGGTCTCGGTTCAACCAAAACTCATCAGGCTTTAGCTCCAGTCCGATCCTCCAAGGCCCGCGGATGCCAGACGGCGTCCGTTCTCATGAACCTGGCCGCGGCCTGGGCTCACAAAAAGCAGTGGCGGCCATCCGGCCGCGCGGAGCCTGGTCTTGCGGCAATCATGGAAGCGACTAATGGCGCGCGGCCGGTTGGCAGCGGCCGTTCTCATCCAACTCGTGCCGGCGCTCGCCGCTACGACGGCCCTCGCCGCGCCTCAGCCGTCCTCCGAAGCCATGGCGGAGGCCTGGTGCTTCAGCAAGAAGGACGCCGCGCAGCGCGTTGGTGGCTGCAGCTTTCTGCTTGCCCTGCGCAAGTTGAAGGAGAAGCAACGCGCCGGCGTCTTGCTCAACCGTGGCGGCGCTTATCTCGAGAGCAACGATCTCGATCGCGCGATCGCCGACTTCACGGAGGTGATCAAGTACGCGCCGATGCGTGGCAAGGGACTGGCCAACCGCGGCGAGGCCTATCGCCGCAAGGGCGATGTCGATGCGGCCATCGCCGATCTCGATCAGGCCATCGCGCTCGATCCCAGGGATGAGATCGCCCGCTACAACCGCGGTATCGCCCACAGCGACCGCGGCGAACCCGCTCTCGCCATCGCCGATTACAACGAAGCCATCCGTCTCAGCCCTGGGAATGCCTGGTACTACAACAATCGCGGCAACTCCTACATCGACGCCAGGGAGCCTGATCGCGCGATGGCCGATTATGATCGCGCCATCCGCCTCGATCCGAAGTTCGCGCTTGCCTATTACAATCGCGGCAATGCCTACCGTGGCCGCAACGATCTCGAACGCGCGCTGGCCGACTACGATACGTCGCTGCGGCTAGATCCTCGCTATGCGGCGGCCTATGGCAACCGCGCCCGGGTGTTTCGCGATCGCGGCGATGTCGACCGGGCGCTGGCCGATTTCGATCAATCGCTGCGGCTCGATCCGGCCGGCTATCGCGACTACTACGCACGCGGCAACCTCTATCTCGAACGGCGGGAATACACGCGGGCATTCGATGATTTCAGCAACGCGATCAAGTTCAATGCGAAATACGCGGCCGCGTTCAATGCGCGTTGCCTGACCCGCGTGATCCTGGGCCAGGCGCAGCAGGCGCTGGCGGATTGCGAGCAGTCGCTGCAATGGAATCCGGACGATCCCTACACGCTCGACAGCCGTGCAATCTGTCGCCTCAAGCTCGGCGAGCTTGACGCTGCGATTGCGGATTTTGACGCAGCGTTGAAGATCAATCCGAAGCTTGCAAGTTCGCTCTATGGCCGCGGCGTCGCGCGGCGGAAGAAGGGCGACGGCGACGCGGCGCAAGCCGACACCATTGCCGCCCAGGCAATTCAGTCCGACATCACCACGGAATTCGCGCGTTACGGCGTCGAATGACGGCGTGCCGGCGCTTGACACGGCCGCCCCTTCGGCTGTATGGCCCTGCGCCATGAAGCTGAACCGGACCCACCGCCGCGCCATCTGCCGTCGTCGCACCCGCGACGATGCTGGGCTGCGCCGTGTCCGACGCCATCGCTGATTAGCTGACATCAGCCAAGGTTTTCGAGAAGGCCGCGCCCGCAAAGCGCGGCCTTCTTGTTTTCGGCCCGTCCCCCAATCCCCACACCGACCCCAGAGGAGATCGATATGACCAACGCCGCCCATCCGTTCGACGCGTTGATGGACATCACCGCCCGCCCCGAAGTCGTGTTCGTGCGCGGCGCAGGCTCGTATCTCTGGGACGCCAATCGCAACCGCTATCTCGATTTCGTCCAGGGCTGGGCCGTCAATCCCCTCGGCCACTCGCCGGTCATCGTGGCCGACGCGCTGGCCGCACAGGCCAGACGGCTGCTGACCCCGAGCCCGGCCTTCTACAACGAGCAGAGCCTGAAGCTGGCAAAGCTCCTGGTCGACAACAGCTGCTTCGATCAGGTGTTCTTCGCCAATTCGGGCGCGGAGGCCAATGAAGGCGCGATCAAGCTGGCGCGGAAATTCGGTGCCAAGTACAAGAATGGCGCACACGAGATCATCACCTTCGAAGGCGGCTTCCACGGCCGGACGCTCGCGACCATGTCGGCCTCGGGCAAGAAGGCGTTCGAGCCGCTGTTCGAGCCGAAGGTGTCGGGCTTCAGAAAGGCCAGGCTGAACGACATCGAGTCGGTGCGGCAGTTGATCAACTCGTCGACGGTCGCGGTCATGCTGGAGCCGATCCAGGGCGAAGCCGGCGTCTGGCCGGCGACCGACGCATTCCTCCGAGAGTTGCGGGCGCTGACCCAGCAGCGCGGCCTGCTGCTGATTGTCGACGAGATCCAGACCGGCATGGGCCGGACTGGAAAATTGTTCGGCTATGAGCATGCCGGGATCGAGCCCGACATCATGACGCTCGGCAAGGGCATCGGCGGCGGCGTGCCGCTCGCAGCGCTGCTCGCGACAGAGCATGCGTCCTGCTTCGATCACGGCGATCAGGGCGGCACCTTCAACGGCAATCCGCTGATGTGCGCCGCCGGGCTTGTCGTGCTCGATCACATCAGCCAGCCCGATTTCCTGAAATCGGTCACCGACACCGGGCTGCTGCTCGAGCGTGAATTGCAGCGGCTGGCGGCGCGGCACGGGCTCGGCGAGATCAGAGGCCGCGGCCTCCTGCTCGCGCTCGATCTCAAGATGCCGATCGGCGCCGCCGTCGTCGCCGAGGCATTCGCGGCCGGCGTGCTGGTCAACTCGCCGCAGCCGGACACGCTGCGCTTCATGCCTGCGCTCAATGTCACGCGGGAGGAGATCTCCTCGATGATTGATTGCCTGGATACGGTGCTGACGAAAGTCGGTGCAGCAAGGCGGGTGGCGTAGCAGTCACCACGCTCGTCATTGCGAGCCACCCGGTCGGCGCAAAGCGCCGCCGAATGACAGGCTCCGCGAAGCAATCCATGTCCCCGCTCGAGGAAAGATGGATTGCTTCGTCGCTTCGCTCCTCGCAATGACGGCCGGAACTACGGCCTGAGAATCGCAGCACCGGTGGTCGCCCGGCTCTCCAGGTCGACGTGTGCCTTCGCCGCATCCTTCAGCGCATAGGCGTGGTTGATCGGGACGTGCAGCTTGCCGTTGATCACGGCGGCGAACAGCGTGTCGGCGCCTTCGAGCAATTCCTTGCGGGTGCCGACATAGTCGTTGAGCTTGGGCCGCGTCGCGAACAGCGAGCCGTGGTTGTTGAGCTCTGCGAGCGGGAACGGCGGCACCGGTCCCGACGCGTTGCCGAACGAGACGAAAAGGCCGCGTGGCCGCAGGCAGGACAATGATCCGGGGAACGTGGTCTTGCCGACGCCGTCATAGACGACGTCGCAGAGCTCGCCGCGGCTGATCTGCTTGACGCGTTCGACGAAGTTTTCCTCGTTGTAGAGGATGACGTGGTCGCAGCCATTGGCGAGCGCGAGATCGGCCTTCGCCTTCGAGCCGACGGTGCCGATGACATGCGCGCCGAGCGCCCGCGCCCACTGGCAGGCGAGCAGCCCGATGCCGCCGGCCGCGGCGTGGATCAGCACGCGATGGCCCTGCTCGACCTTGAAGGTCTTGTGCAGGAGGTACCAGACCGTGAGCCCCTTGAGCATCAGCACCGCGCCCTGCTCATAGGTGATGTGGTCGGGCAGCTTGACGAGCTTGTCGGCCGGGATGACGCGCTCGGAGGCGTAGCCGCCGAGGTTGTAGTAATAGGCGACGCGATCGCCGGGATGGAAATTGGTCACCCCGGGACCGACGGCCAGGACCTCGCCCGCGGCCTCGTTGCCGGCGATGAACGGCAGGCCGGGCGCCTTGTAGAGGCCGGTGCGGAAATAGACGTCGATGAAGTTCAGCCCGACCGCATGCTGGCGGATGCGAACCTCGCCGTTCCCCGGCGGACCGACCTCGACGTCCTCATAGGTCAGGACTTCCGGGCCCCCAACCTTGTGCACGCGCACAGCCTTGGTCATGTCGTCGCTCCCCTCAGAAAACTCGCGTCAAGCGAGCGAATGCCATCGGGCCCGCATTGTCAACCAAGCAGGCCGGAACCGGCCTAGCTTGCGACCTTCTTGCGGTTGCGCTTGGCCATGACGTTGAACGCCTCGACCGCCGCCGAGAACGCGATCGCGAAATAGATGTAGCCGCGCGGGATGTGGAATTTGAAGCCGTCGGCCACCAGCGCCACGCCGATCAGCACCAGGAAGGCCAGCGCCAGCATCTTGGTGGTCGGATGCTCGGCAACGAAACGCGCCACCGGTCCGGACGAGAGGTACATGATCGCGCAGGCGATCACGACCGCCGCGATCATGATCTCGATGTCCTGCGCCATGCCGATCGCGGTGATGATCGAGTCCAGCGAGAACACCAGGTCGATGACGATGATCTGCACGATCACCCAGAAGAACGCACTGGCGCTCGGCTTGTCGTCGGTCTCCGCCTCGCGCGCTTCGACCTCGCCATGAATCTCGTGGGTTGCCTTGGCGATCAGGAACAGGCCGCCGCCGATCAGGATGATGTCGCGCCAGGACAGCGCGACGTTCCTGATGGTGATCACCGGCTGCGTCAGCCCGATCAGCCAGACCAGGATCGACAGCAAGAGGATGCGGAACACCAGCGCCAGCAGCAGGCCGATCTGCCGCGCGCGTTTGGCCTGCGCCGGTGGAATCCGCGACACGATCACCGAGAGGAAGATCACGTTGTCGATGCCGAGCACGATCTCGAGCGCAGTCAGGGTCAACAGCGCAGCCCAGGCTTCCGGGCTGGTGATCAATTGCATCATGCTCTGAAGGCTTTCATCCTGCGGATCACGGTGTCGCTGCCGACGATGTAGACGGCGATGGCGCAGAGACCGAAGGTGATCGGGGCGCCGACCACGAAATCGTTGGCGAGCGTGTATGCGCCGAGCAGCGCCCAGGCGCCGAGCAGCCACAGCGTCAGCCAGCGCAGCCGCACCACCCGCAACGGGTGCAGCACGTGGAACGGCGCGAAGGTCAGCACGATCAGCAGCGCGACCACGATCGTCGACAGCACCGGCGGCAGGTGCAGCAGGAACAGATAGAACGCCGCCGCATTCCACAGCGCCGGGAAGCCGCGGAAATGGTTGTCGTCGGCCTTCATGCGGCGGTCGGCGAAGTACAGCGCGCTGGAAACCACGATGCCGATGCCGAGGATCGGCGCGGCCAGCGGCAGCAGCATGCCGCTCGCGGTGATCGCATAGGCCGGCACGAACACATAGGTGACGAAATCAACCACCAGGTCGAGCACCTCGCCCGACCAGTTCGGCTGCAGCCGCACCACGTCGAGCCGGCGCGCCAGCGGGCCGTCGATCCCGTCGATGATCAGCGCGACCCCGAGCCAGGCGAACATGTTGGCCCAGTGCTCGCGCACGGCTTCCAGCATCGCCAGCAGCGCGACCCCGGCGCCGAGCGCCGTGAAAATATGAACGGAGAATGCGGCGGTCCGCATCCGTTCTGGCAACGCATCCGGCTGGCTCGAGTGCTCCATCGGTCGAAGTGCTATCAGGAATCGGCCACCTTTGCATATGCAGTCTTGCGGCGTTCCGCCGCGCAAAGCGTTGGAAACTCTTGGTGGTTACCGATGGCTTGAAAATCGGGCCAAGCATGTCAAATGTCCTGATATGACCGACAGCTCGCAGGATTATGACGTTATCGTAATAGGCGGCGGTCCGGCCGGATTGACGGCCGCGATTGCCCTCGCCGATGCCGGCGCCCGGACCGCCCTCCTGGCGCGCCGCGTGCCCTATGCCGACAACCGCACCACCGCGCTGCTCGGCGCCTCGACCGACATCCTGGAACGGCTCGACGTCTGGCGGCGTTGCAGCGACAAGGCCGCCGCGCTCAAGACCATGCGCCTCGTCGACGACACCGGCCGCCTGATCCGCGCGCCGGAGGTGCGGTTCAATTCCGACGAGATCGGCCGCGAGCAGTTCGGCTTCAATATCGACAATCGCGCGCTGGTCGCAGCACTCGAGGACCGCGCCGGCGAGATGGCCGCGCTGACGCGATTCGACGACGAGGCCGCGTCGGTGCAGCCGGATGATGCGGGGGTCACCGTGGTGACGCGGCAGGGGCAGTCACTCACGGCGCGGCTCGTGGTCGGCGCCGACGGCCGCAATTCATTGTCCCGCGAGGCTGCCGGCATCGAGGTGACGAGCCGCGCGCTCGGGCAGTCCGCCCTCACCTTCAACATCACCCACAGCCGGCCGCACCAGAACATCTCGACCGAGTTTCATACCGAGCACGGCCCCTGCGTGTTCGTGCCGCTCAGCGGCAACCGCAGCAGCGTGGTTTGGGTCTCGGCGCCCAAGGAGGCCGAGCGGCTCAAGGCGCTCAGCGACGAGGAATTGTCCGGCGCGGCGGAGCGCCAGTCGCATTCGATTCTCGGCCGCGTCGAGGTGCAGCCCGGACGACACGTGTTTCCGCTCGCGATCGAGCGGCCCCGGCAGTTCGCCAGGGACCGCATCGCGCTGGTCGGGGAATCCGCCCATGTGCTGCCGCCGATCGGCGCGCAGGGCCTCAACATGGGGCTGCGTGATGCCGCTGATATCGCTGAGATCACGGGCCAGGCAATCGGCCGCGGCGAGGATCCCGGCGCGCCAAGCGTGCTGGCGCGCTACCAGGCGGCGCGGCGCCCCGACGTGGCCAGCCGGACCTGGGCGATCGACATCGCCAACCGCTCGCTGCTGAGCGATTTCCTCGGCGTGCAGACCGCGCGCGCCGCCGGCCTGCATTTGCTCGGCGCCTTCGGCCCGCTGCGGCGGCTCGCGATGCGCGAGGGCCTCGCGCCGTCATGGCGGCGGTGAGAACGGCGTTCGTTACGGAAACACCAGCCGTCCGCTCTGGATGAACCACATCACGCTGGTCAGCGTGACCACCGAGGCGAAGGTGCCGATCAGCACCGCGACCGACGCCGGCTCGATCCAGGTGTCGTTCTGCCGCGCGATCACGAACACGTTGAGCGCCGGCGGCAGCGAGGCCATCAGCACCGCGGTCGCCGCCCAGGGCTGCGCGAATGGGCCGAACAGCAGCATCAGCCCGAATGCCAGCAGCGGATGGATCAGGAGCTTGATCGCAACCACGCCCGGCACCTCCCACGGTACCCGCTCGAACGGCCGCAGCGCCACGGTGACGCCGAGCGCGAACAGCGCCATGGGCGCCGCGGCGTTCTGCAGGAACTGGATGGTGCGGTCGAGCGCGACCGGAATCGGAATGTGAAACGCGGCGACCAGCGCGCCGAACACCGCCGACATGATCAGCGGGTTCTGCACGATTTGCCGCAGCACCACGCCGAGCGCGTGCAGCAGCGAGGGATGATCGCGGTCGGTGAGCTCGATCAGGAGCGGCACGATCGAGAACAGGAAGATGCTGTCGCAGCAGAAGATCAGCGCGGTCGGCGCCGCCGCCTTGGCACCAAGCACGGCGAGCGCAAGGCCAGGGCCCATATAGCCGATGTTGCCGTAGGCACCCGACAGGCCCGCGAGCGTCGCCTCGCGCAGCGAGAGGCAACCCATCAGCTTGCCTGCGACCATCGCCAGGAAGAACGCGATCACGGTTCCGAGCGTGGTCACGATCAGGAATGGCGGGTTGTTCAGCTCCGCAAACGGCGTCTTGGACATGATCCCGAACAGCAGCGCCGGCAACGAAACGTAAAGCAGGAAGAAATTCATCCAGGCGAGCCCGCTTTCGGGCAAACCCTTGGCTTTTCCGCACGCATAACCGATGAAGATCAAGCCGAAATACGGCAACGCCAGATTGAGGATATCGATCATTCTGAAAGTAGTTTCTCGGCCGGATTTCGGGGCGTTTTTGCAGGTCTGGAATCGGTAAACCGGGGGTTAATTCGAAGCTTAGCCCCTAGCATCGGCCACAATGTTGGTCTATCGACGAACCATGATCAAAGCGCGCACCGCCAAGTTTCAGATCGGGCAGATCGTCCGTCACCGGGTGTTCTCCTTCCGGGGCGTGATTTTTGATATCGACCCGGAGTTCAACAACACCGAGGAATGGTGGCTGTCGATCCCCGAGGACATGCGGCCGCACAAGGACCAGCCGTTCTATCACCTGCTCGCGGAAAACTCGGAGACCGAGTACGTCGCCTATGTCTCGGAGCAGAACCTGTTGCCCGATGATTCCGGCGAACCGATCCGGCACTCGCAGGTCGCGGAGATCTTCATCAAGGACAAGTCGGGCGGCTACCGTCCGCGCAATCCGTCGCTGAACTGACATTTGGCGCGGGCGCTCACACGCCCTCGCGCCTCGCCAACACCACCGCAATCGCCCAGACCACGAAGCCCGCCAGCGCCAGTCCGGCGCCGACCAGCCCGGTCGACGTCCAGCCATAGCCGGCCGCAACCGCCATGCCGCCGAGCCACGGCCCCAGCGCATTGGCGACGTTGAAGGCGGAATGGTTGAGCGCTGCAGCCAGGCTCTGCGCCTCGCCCGCGACATCCATCAGCCGGGTCTGCAGCACGGTCGCAAGCGCGCCGCCGAGCCCGATCAGGAACACGTCGGCGCTCAGCGTCCAGAAATTCGTCGCTGCCAGCGGATACAGCGCCAGCGTGGCCGCCGACCACAGCAACAGCCCGCCCGCGGTCGCCATCAGCGCGCGGTCGGCAAAGCGCGGCACGATGATGTTACCGGCGGTGAGGCCGGCCCCGAACACGCATAGCGTGACCGGCACCAGCGCCGGCGAGACGTGCGTCACCGCCAGCATGGTCGATGCGAGATAGGTGTAGACCGAGAACAGCCCGCCGAAGCCGATCGCACCGATCGCCAGCGTGAGCCAGACATGCTTGCGCCTGAGCGCCGACAGTTCACGCAGCGGGCTCGCATTGCTGTTGGCGACGTCCCGCGGCGCGAAGATCAGAACCAGGATGGCGGTGAGCAGCGCAAGGCCGGCAACGATCGCAAAAGCCCAGCGCCAGCCGATCGCCTGCCCCACCCCGTTGGCGAGCGGCACGCCGATCGTCGTCGCGATGGTGAGGCCGAGCAGGACGCGGCCGACCGCCGCCGTGCGTTTATCGATCGGCACCAGCGAGGCCGCGACCAGCATGGCGATGCCGAAATAGGCGCCATGCGGCAGCCCGGCGAGGAAGCGCAGCGCCAGCATGGTGTGATAGTCGGGTGCGAGCCCCGAGAGGCCGTTCATCAGCGCGAAGAAGCCCATCAGCGCGATCAGCAGATTTCGCCGCGTCATGCGCGCCGACAGCACCGCGATGACCGGCGCGCCGACCACGACGCCGAGCGCGTAGGCGCTGATCGCGTGACCGGCCTGTGGCTCGCTGACATGTAGATCGTGCGCGAAGAACGGCAGCAGGCTCATGGTCGCGAATTCGGCGATGCCGATCGCAAAGCCGCCCATCGCCAGCGCGAGATGGACGATGCCCGGACGAAAGGCGCCGGGGACGTTGTCCTGGTTGACGCGCCCCCCCGCATCGGACGACGGGCCGCCGGCCGGCTGCTGCAAATCCGCGTTGTTGGGCCGGGAGAGCGGTTCCCGCCGCTGCGTGTTGACGTGCTGCGACATTCGGCGACTTCCATGACAGCGAACGGCGGCCAGGGTCCGCGGGAGAACACGCGCGCATGTGCGCATCGACAGCGCGCATTGCGCGCGTTCGTCTGGCCTCCCCGTTCGGATTTATGATTGTGCTTCGGCGCCGGACTTTATCCGGACAAGGAAACGACGATGCGACTTGGTGCGATCGATGTGCCCCCGCAAACCATCGCACACGATGTGCACGATCACCAGCGCGGCAGGCTGCCACCAGCCAGTCCGTATCGCATGACAAAAAAGGCGCCCTTCCGGGCGCCTTTTGATTTGCGATGATCTCGCGATGTCGTGAACGCTTGATCGAAAGTTTACTTGGCCGCCGGGTTGGCCGGAGCCGGCGTCGCACCAGCAGCGCCCGCGCCTTCCAGCTTCTTGCGCTGCTCTTCGGCGCGCTTCTGCAACTCTTCCTGCAGCTTCTTCGAGTTTTCCTCGAACACCTTCGGATCGGTCGGCGGGCCGTCGAAGGCCTTGGCGAATTCGGTGTTGAGCGGCAGCGGCAGCGTCAGCGGCGCGCCGTTCGAATTGATCGCCTGAACAACGAGGTTCTGGCCCTTCTTCATGTTGGCGATCAGCTCGGGGGTTGCTTCGTAGTCGGACATGCAGCCGTTCTGGAAGCAGATCACATAGGGCGCCTGCTGCGGCGGGTTGTTGTCGACGATGATGCGGGTGCCGTGCACGAGCTGCATGCCGAGCGGCAGCGTGACGCGCAGGATCTTCTTCGGCTCGCCTTCCGGCTCGATGATCACGGCGGCGATGACCGGCTGGCCCGACTCGATGCGGCCGTCCTTGCCGGTGAAGCAGACCTGCTTGGCGTTGGCTTCCTGACCCTTCAGGCAGAACTTGGTCCAGGGGGCGTAGATGAGCTGGATCTGCTGATCCTGGGGCGGCTGCTGGGCGGCCGCAGCGGGCGGCGCACCTGCGGCCGGTGCTTGGGCGGCTGGTGCCTGGGCCGGAGCCGGCGCAGCCTTCGGAGCTGCCTTGGGTGCCGCCTTGGGCGCAGCCTTCGGTGCCGCAGGCGCCGGCGCTGCCGGCTGCTGGGCCTGAGCGGCAGGAACCAGGAGCGCTGCAGAGAATGCCGTCGCCGCCATCAGGGCAACAATTCGCCCATGCGGCCGGACCGGGGCGGCCAAGATACGGAAATTCATTGCGGAAAACCCTTTCTGAACGGCAGCGCCCGAAACCGCTGCAGGCGCCGACACATAGCCGTTTGGGCGGCTGTCTCCTAGTCAATTGAGGCGGATACGTGACAGGCGTTCCCGCCTTCGAATTGCACGCCTTCAATACAGCGGCGCGCGGAAAGATCAATGCCGACAAGCGCATTTGCGCCTATGTGACGACGAGTTTCCGCGGCCTGTGATAAACCTCGGCCGTGACGTTTCGCGAATCAAATCCGGCGCCTCACGCACCTGTTCCCGGGCACGGTTGGCGCGCCGCATCGGTCGCCATCTGGCTCGCTTTGGTATTCGTCCCGGCACTGCTGGCGGGCGGACCTGCCCCGGCGGTTGCCGCCGAGAGCCACGCGATCGCGATGCATGGCGCGCCCGCGCTGCCGGCCGATTTCACCCATTTGCCCTATGCCAATCCCGACGCTCCCAAGGGCGGCCGCCTGGTCCTGAGCCCGCGGGAAGGCACCTTCGACAGCCTCAATCCCCTGATTGTCCGAGGCCTCGCCGTGCAGCAGCTGAGGGGCTACGCCTATGAGCGCGGCTATGTCTACGAAAGCCTGCTGGTGCGGAACAATGACGAGCCGTTCACGCTCTATGGCCTGCTCGCGCGCAGCGTCGAGACCGACGACGCCAGAAGTTATGTGACATTCCATATCGATCCTCGGGCGCGCTTCTCCGACGGGCACGAGGTCACCGCCGACGATGTGGTGTTCTCGCTCGAATTGCTGCGCGATCACGGCCGTCCGCTGCATCACCAGTATTATTCGAAAGTCGCAAAGACCGAGGTGCTCGACCCACTGACGGTGCGGTTCGATTTCGGCGGCGTCGCGGATCGCGAGTTGCCGATGATCCTCGGCCTGATGCCGATCCTGCCGCGCCACGCCACCGACGTCGCCAGATTCGAGGAGACCACATTGGCGCCGCCGATCGGCTCCGGCCCGTATCGTGTGACGGCGGTCAAGCCCGGCACCAGCGTGACCTTCACCCGCAATCCCGACTATTGGGGACGCGACCTGCCGGTGAACCGCGGCCTCTGGAATTTCGACGAGATCAGGCTCGACTACTACCGCGACGCCAATGGCCAGTTCGAGGCGTTCAAGCGCGGCCTCTATGACTTCAGGACCGAGCCCGAGCCGCTGCGCTGGCACGACGGCTATGATTTCCCCGCCGCGA
Organism: Bradyrhizobium tropiciagri; assembly: GCF_001189845.1. Taxonomy (GTDB): domain Bacteria; phylum Pseudomonadota; class Alphaproteobacteria; order Rhizobiales; family Xanthobacteraceae; genus Bradyrhizobium; species Bradyrhizobium tropiciagri. Next base: position 36,044 of record NZ_LFLZ01000040.1, on the reverse strand, counting down.
AGAGCGGTGAGGTGATCCGCGAGGCCATCAAGATCGGCACCCCGCAGCCGTCTGAATTCCTGGTGTTCAACACCAGGCGGCCGAAATTTGCCGACGTCAGGGTGCGGCAGGCCCTGCTGATGCTGTTCGATTTCGAATGGATCAACCGCAACTATTATTTCGGACTCTATTCGCGCGCGGGCGGCTATTTCGCCGGATCGGAACTGTCCGCCTATGGCCGCCCCACCGACGATCGCGAGCGCGAACTGTTGAAGCCGTACCTCGCGCACATCCCGCCCGACATCCTCGAGGGCCGCTATCACCTCCCCGTCACCGACGGATCGGGGCGCGACCGCTCTATCCTCCGCGATGCGCTCGCGCTGCTGTCCGAGGCGGGCTACGCGCTCGACGGCACGGTGCTGAAGCAGCGCGCGACCGGGACGCCGCTCCGTATCGAGATCCTGGTGACGGCACGCGAGCATGAGCGGATCGCCCTCGCCTACCAGCGCGACCTGAAGCGCGCCGGCATCGACGCCGCGGTGCGGGTGGTCGACGCGGTGCAGTTCGAGCAGCGCCGGGTCGCCTATGACTATGACATGATCCCCATTCGCTGGGACCAGTCGCTGTCGCCGGGCAACGAGCAGTGGTTCTACTGGGGCAGCCAGGCGGCCGACGTGCCGGGCACCCGCAACTACATGGGCGCCAAGGATCCGGCCATCGACGCCACGATTGCCGCGCTGCTGGCGGCGCGGGAGCGGCCGGCCTTCGTCTCGGCGGTGCGGGCGCTGGACCGGGCCTTGACCTCGGGCTTCTACGCTATCCCCCTATTTAACTTGGGAGAGCAATGGATCGCGCGGTGGAATCGGATAGAACGGCCTTCGACCACGGCGTTGACGGGCTACCTGCCGGAGACTTGGTGGCAGAAGCCCGGCGCGCCATCAAAGTGATCTGCCAAGTGATCCGCCAAGTAATTTTCCAGGTGATGCGGACCGACGCGGCATGACCTGGTCCGATCGAAGCGATGCAACCGACGTTGAACCTGTGAACCAGTCGATCACCTCGCCCACGCTCGATACGCTGTTCAAGCGCACCCTGGCGCGGCAGCCGGAGGCGCTGGCGCTGGTCGATCCGCTCAACAAGCAGCGCATCACCGGTCAGACCCGCAAGCGCCTGACCTATGCGCAGGCCGATCGCGCGATCTCGGCGATCGCGGCCCATTTCGTCGAGATCGGATTGCCGGCCAATACGGTGATCGCGGTTCAGCTGCCCTCAACGATCGAGTTCGCCCTGACGGTGCTCGCCGCGCATCGGGTCGGCCTCGTGGTGGTGCCGATGCCGCTGCTGTGGCGGCAGGCCGAGCTGTCGTCCGTCCTCAACCGCACCGCGGCACGGGCGATCGTGACTTGCAGCAAGATCGACGGCGTCTCCTACGCCGACATCGCCATGAACGCCGCGGCGGAGGCCTTCTCGATCCGCCACGTCTGCGGCTTCGGCTCCGATCTGCCCGAAGGCATGTCGTCGCTCGACGAGGCGATCCTGCAGGACTCCCGGACCACACGCCGCATGATCGAGGACGGCCGCAAGCCGGCGCTGATCTCCTTCGACGTCACCAGCGACGGCTTCCGTCCGGTGCCGCGCGCGCATTTCGGCCTGATCGCCGGCGGGCTCGCGATGTCGCTGGAGAGCGACCTGCCGCAAGGCGCGACCATCATGTCGGCGTTCGCGCCGATGTCGTTTGCCGGCATCTGCGCGTCGCTGGTGACCTGGTTGCTGTCGGGCGGAACGCTCGTCATGCATCACCCGTTCGACGAGGAGACGTTCGAAGCCCAGTTCAACGATCACGCCTGCGACACGTTGATCGCGCCGGCGCAGCTCGCACTGCGGCTTGACGAGCAAGGCCTCTCGGAGCGGCTGCCCACCCTGCGCAACGTGATCGGCCTGTGGCGGACGCCGGAGCAGGTTGCCTCCAGTGCGCACTGGACCTCGCGGCGGGTGACCATGACCGACGTCTACCTGTTCGGCGAGGCCGGGCTGTTCGGCGCCCGCCGCACTGCCGAGGACGGATCGCCGGCCCCGATCAAGCCCGGCCCGCACAGCGCGCCGCGCGAAGCCCCCGGCGCATCGATCGCCGGCGAGATCCTGCTGACCCCGAAGGGCACGCTCGGCCTGCGCGGCCCCATGGTGCCGGTCGCGGCCTACGCGCCGCCGCCACCTCCGGGCGACAGCCTGATCGCGCCGCCGCCGCGCGACTACGTCGACACTGAATACGCCGCCCGGCTCGACCGCGTGACCGGCGCCGTCAACGTCACGGCCCCGCCGTCGGGGGTCATGACGGTCGGCGGCTACCGCTTCCTTGCCCAGGAGTTGCAGGAATGGTCGCGCCGGCTCGGCCAGGGCGCGTTGTTGACGGCATTGCCGGACCGCCTCAGCGGCCACCGGCTCGCGGGACGGGCGCAGGACAATGCGCGGGCCCGCGACGCCCTGACAGAACTTGGGCTTAACCCATTGATGGTCGAGGCATTTCGCGACCGTAACGGCACCGGAACGCCTTAAAATCTTATCATTGTGTTAGTCTTAGCATTGTGTTGACGCCGCATTAAGCCATGCCAACTAGCATCGCAGCCGTTGCTGTTCTTAAGCATTGGTTTCGAGCGTTCGAATGTCTCAACAAGGTCCGGTCCTCATCGTCTCGGCGTCGGCAAAGCCGCCGTTTGCCGCGGTCCTCGATGAGACCAAGCTGTTTCCGGTCGTCATCACCGACTGGAGCGAGGTCGGGCGCGCCATCGAGCAGATCAAGCCGGCAGCGATCATCGCGGCCGCCGAGGGCGTCGACTTCATCACCCTGTCGGGCCTGGCCAAGCGCGCCGCTGCCCGCGCGCCCTATCTGCCGCTAATCGCGGTCGATCCCGCGACCACCCTGCCCGACACCGTGATCGCGTTCTTCCAGCACAAGGGCATGCCGGATCGCCTGGTGGCCCGGCTCAACGCGTCCTTACGGGTTCGCGCGCTGCACGCGACCGTGATGCGCCGCCTGGTGCCTCCGGCGCCGATCGCAATGTCCGATATCGATCCGGTCGGAGAGGCCACGGCGCTGCTGATCGGCCGTGGCGGCGCCTACCCGGCGCTGTCGGTCGCGCTCGGCGAACGCGCCGGCGTGGTTGGCGCGCTGAGCATCGAGGCGGCCGCCAAGCATCTCTCCAATCGCGACATCGACGGCATCGTGCTGGCGGAGGGATTCACGCCGCGCGTGATGGATGCGTTCCTGACGGTGCTAACCGAGGATGTTCGCTTCCGTCCGTTGCCCGTGATCGTCGCATCCAGGGACCTGACGCCGCGCTACGAGTTGCCCAACCTCGAGATCGTCACCGCCGGGCCGACCCGTGTTGCCGACATGGCATTGCCGATGATCCGGCAGCATGCCTTCGAAGCGCGGCTCGGCCGCATGCTCAAGGCGATCGACGCCAAGGGCCTGATCGATCCCCGCACCGGCCTGCTCACCAAGGCCGCGTTCGAACGCGACTTCGCGACCGCCGTCTACCACACCGCCGAGCGCGGCGGCGCGCTCTCGGTGGCCCGCTTCACCTTCGACAACGCGCAACCGCGCGCGCAATTCGACGGCGCGCGGATCATCAGCCGGCTGATGCGCCAGGCCGATTTCGGCGCCGTGTATGACGACCGCTCGCTGGTCGTGGCGTTCGCCGGCACCGACCTGCGCAACGCGCAGGCGATCACGCGGCGATTGTCAAGCGTGATGCGCCACACCCAGAACGGCCGCCGCGACGTCAGGGCCGAGCCCGCCGTCAGCGTCGCAACGCTACTCCCCAGTGATTCCGCTCAGTCGCTGCTGGGACGCCTGTTCGCAGCACCGGAGCGCGCGGCGTCGTAGCAAGCTCTTTGCCGCTTGTCGGTTGCTGCGATCGCTGCCGGGCATCGCCCGGCAGGCGAAGGCACCTCATCTCGGCGGCTCCGCATGCCTATCCTTCGCGCCCTCACGCGTGCTGCGGCTGCGCCAGCTGGCTGACCCGTGTCGCCGGCGTGGTGTCGATCGCGGTGCCAACTCCGGTCGTGTATGAAGGGACATAACTGAAGCCGAGGATCGCGTTGCCGCCGTCGATCACGGCGCTGATGACGGTGCCGAGAACATACAACTGCGCGGCACCATTTGAATCGTAGGATACGGTGTCGCCGACATCGGTGCCGCCGGAGGAAACAACGACGGTGCCGACATCGAGGGTATTGCTGATGTACCCGCCATTCAGCACGTAGAGCGTGCCGCCGTCCTGGACTGTGTTGCCGCTTTGCGTATCGGACACAGAAACGCTGCTACCGCTGCCAACGTTCACACCCATAGACCCCTCCCCCGAAAAAAGACTTCAACGAAATCCAATAAGTCTGTCCGACAATTCGACCCGCGGCCGAGCCTGGCCGATGGCCTGCCGACAGCGGAATCAAACGCCCGCAAGCCCTCGCCAATCCACTTGGCGCGAGCTCTTGATCACTGAGCTTTGGAGAGCAGTTGAAATGCGGGCGAGACGCGAACCAGATTCAAGTTGCTACGTCATCCAAAATATAAAACCCGGTCTGAACTAAAAACACGATCAGCTTACGATTCGTCGAAAAGTCGTCAAGATCCAGTTGGCCTAAAGTTCAACGTTTCCCGCCCGTTGTTCACATTGTGGAACCGTCGCGCCCGCCTCGGATCTTCGGTTCACTCTGAGTCGAATCCACCTGCGCGAAGAAATGTTTCTGAGGATGAACAGATGTTTCTGAGCCGTCATGGCCGGGCTTGTCCGGGCAACGATGCGGTCGACGCATCCGCGAAGCGAAAGATCGTTTCGCTTTTCAGCACCAGGCCCATCTGCAGCCAACGAAGCGGTAGTAGTAGATTCTGCGGACGTGATGGCCGCTGGACGAGCGTCGCGGCCCGGTCGTATTCAGCTGCTTTGGTACGTTTGGGCCCTGGCTCCCCGGATCGACCTGGACAGCCCTGCGCCGCAGCTCGGCGGCCTTGGCGGCATCGGGCGCGCCGAGCAATCCCCGCTCCTGCATGACGGCAAGGTATTTGAGAGAAAATCCGTCGTTGAGATCGGCCGCCTGCTGAAAATATTGCGCAGCCGTAGCGTAGTCGCGCGGCGTTCCCTTGCCGTAAAAGTACATCAAGCCGGTCTGGGCGAGGGCGAAAGGATTACCCGCCTCGATTGCCTTCTGATAGAGCTCGAGTGCTCTCGCCTCGTCCTTCTTGACGAAATTCCCGTTGGAATACATCGCGCCGAGATTGCTGATCGCGCCCGGCTCTCCCGCTGCGGCCGCCTTGCTGAACAGCTCGAACGCCCGCGGCATGTCTTTGACGACCCCGCGCCCCGTCGCAAAATAGACCCCGAGCTTGCCTTGCGCCGGTGCGTAACCGGCGTCGGCAGCTTTGGTCAGATAGCGTTGCGCCGCCAGGTAGTTTTTCGTTCCGCCGTAGGCGAGGCCGAGCAGGAATTCGAAGCGTGGCTGATCGGGATTGGCGCGCACCGCCGCCTCGCAGATCGGGACCGCGGCCGCAAAATCATGCGTGTTCTCGATCTTCAATTGATCAGGGCTGGCGAACGGCGGCGCAGGCGCGGCCGCGCGCTCGCATTCGCTGTCGGGGCCGCCGGCGCCACCCTGCGGCGTTGGGGATGTGACGCGATCTGCGGCAGCTGGTGGCGTCGCCTGCGGCGCAGCTGCGGCCACCTGCTCCACGCCGCCCGCTGCCGCTTGAGACGCATTAGTCGGTTGCGTCGACGTCGAGGGCGGTGAGCCGCCGCCGACCTGGGCCGGCGGAGCCGCCAGATAGACGTCGCCGACCAGCGAGGAACTGTCCCAGGGCGTCTGCTTCTGATCGGTTGCCGCGAGCACGTCGCCGCGAACCCTGGACAGCATCTGCCGCACTTCGATGCCGGGTGTCGCGATATGTTTCAGGAGCGCTGATGTGAATGGCGAATTTCGCCCGGCACCGTCGAGAGCAACATTGTTCGGCTGCGTCGAATAGACGATCAGCGACCCCTGCCCGCTGGCGTCGACGCGGCCGAGCCCGCGACTGGGCGCCGCGCGGCTACCGCGCGCGAGCTTCTCCAGAAAGGGATTGTTGCGGCAGGCGTCGAGGATGATGATGTTGGCCCGCCCCGTCCCCTCCATCTCCTGCTGGATGTCGGTCAGGTTCACGGTGTTGAAGCGCACATCCGCCGGCGTTTCGATCTTCGCGTCGACTGGGACCAGATAGTTTTCACCGTTCATCTGCAGGCCGTGACCTGCGTAGAAGAACAGCGCGACGTCGGCACCGCTCAGCCGCGTGGAAAAATCGCGTACCGCGTTAGCCATGGCGTCGCGGGTCCCGTCACGCGCTTCGATCACGTCGAAGCCCATGCCGCGCAAAGCCGTCGCGAGATCGGCTGCATCATTGGCGGGATTGCCGAGGGCGGGAACGGCCCGATACTTGCTGTTGCCGAGCACCAGCGCCAGGCGCGTACCAGCGAAAGCCTCGATCGGCAAAACGGTCAACGCAAGGCAAAGCCCGATGAAAAGCAACCGGCAACGGAGTTGATGCATCGTGCTTGCTTACGGCTTTCGGTACCGACTGCGAACGACCTTGAGATGCAAATCATACCGGCAACACCCCTGCCAGTCAAAACCCTGATCCAACACGACGTTGTGTTGAAACCAAAGGCGCTTGAAGATGACCGCTGCCTGTGCACGGAACCGCGCACAGCATCGTGCAGTTCACTCACCACAAGACCAGCAAGCGAAGTGTGATCTGCGCACACCCGCGTCAGAGCGTGAGCCGACCCGGCAAGCGTCGCGAGCGAGGTCTCACGCCGCCTTCTTGCTTTCCGCGAGATTGGCGAGCTGGCGCAAAATCTCTGTCGTGCCGGCGAGCCGCTCTTCCGGCGTATCCCACTCCTGGAAGAACACCACCTTCATGTCCGGCCGCACCTTGGCGGCCTGGCCGTGCTGGCGGATGAACGTCACCAGCCGCTCCGGATGCGCAAAGCTGTTGTCGCGGAACGCGATCACGGCGCCCTTCGGACCGGCATCGACCTTGCCGACATTGGCGCGGCGGCAATAGGCCTTGATCGCGGCCACCTTGAACAGATAGCGCACCTCATCCGGCAGCACGCCGAAGCGGTCGCGCATCTCGGCGGCGAAGGCGTCGATATCCTCGTCGGTATCGAGATCGGCGAGCCGCCGATAGAGCGACAGCCGCACACTGAGATCGTTGACGTAGTCTTCGGGGATCAGGACCGGCATGCCGATCGTGATCTGCGGCGACCAGCGGTCGGCAGCAGGCTCGGCGACGCCGGCCTTGAGGTTGACGATCGCCTCCTCCAGCATCGACTGGTACAGCTCGAAGCCGACTTCCTTGATGTGGCCGGACTGTTCCTCGCCGAGCAGATTGCCGGCGCCGCGGATGTCGAGGTCGTGCGAGGCGAGCTGGAAGCCCGCGCCGAGCGTCTCCAGCGATTGCAGCACCTTGAGCCGCCGCTCCGCCTGCGCGGTGATCTTCTGCTGCGCCGGCAGCGTGAACAGCGCATAGGCGCGCAGCTTGGAGCGGCCGACGCGGCCGCGCAGCTGATAGAGCTGCGCAAGGCCGAACATGTCGGCGCGATGCACGATCAGCGTGTTGGCGTTCGGGATGTCGAGACCGGACTCGACGATCGTGGTCGACAGCAGGATGTCGTATTTGCCGTCGTAGAACGCGGACATGATGTCCTCGATCACGGTCGGCGGCATCTGGCCGTGGGCGACCGCGACCTTCATCTCCGGCACGTTCTTGTCGAGGAAATCCTTGACGCCGGCGAGGTCCTCGATCCGCGGCACGACATAGAACGCCTGCCCGCCGCGATAGCGCTCGCGCAGCAGGGCCTCGCGGATCATCAGGGGATCGTGCGGCGCGACGAAGGTGCGCACCGCGAGGCGATCGACCGGCGGCGATGCGATGATCGAGAGCTCGCGGACGCCAGTCAGCGCCAGTTGCAGCGTGCGCGGGATCGGGGTCGCCGACAGCGTCAGCACGTGGACCTGGGCGCGGAGCTGCTTCAGCCGCTCCTTGTGGCTGACGCCGAAATGCTGCTCCTCGTCGACGATCAGGAGGCCAAGGTCCTTGAACTTGATCGCCTTGCCGAGCAGCGCATGGGTCCCGACGACGATGTCGACGTTGCCGTCGGCGAGCCCCTTCTTGGTCTGGCTCAACTCCTTGGTCGACACCAGCCGCGAGGCCTGCGCGACGTTGACCGGGAAGCCTTTGAAGCGCTCGGTGAAGGTGCGCGAATGCTGGCGCGCCAGCAGCGTGGTCGGCACCACGACCGCGACCTGCCGGCCTTCCAGCGCCACGGCGAACGCGGCGCGCAATGCCACCTCGGTTTTGCCGAAGCCGACGTCGCCGCAGATCAGCCGGTCCATCGGGCGGCCGATCTCGAGGTCCTTCAGGGTCGAATTGATCGCCCCCAACTGGTCCTCGGTCTCGTCATAGGGGAAGCGCGCGCAGAACTCGTCATAGACGTGCCGCTGCAGCGGGAATTTCGGCGCCTCGTGCAGCTGCCGCTCAGCCGCGATCTTGATCAATTCGCCGGCGATCTCACGGATGCGGTTCTTGAGCTTGGCCTTGCGGGCCTGCCAACCGCCGCCGCCGAGACGGTCGAGCTCGACATTGGCGCTGTCCGAGCCATAGCGCGACAGCAGCTCGATGTTCTCGACCGGCAGAAACAGTTTCGTCTCGGCCGCATAATGCAGCTCGAGACAGTCGTGCGGCGCGCCGGACACTTCCAGCGTCTGCAGGCCGACGAAGCGGCCGATGCCGTGCTCGACGTGAACAACCAGATCGCCGGTCGCAAGGCTCGTCACCTCCGAGATGAAATTGTCGAGCTTGCGGCTCGCCTTGCGCGGCCGCACCAGACGGTCGCCGAGGATATCCTGCTCGCTGATGACGGCGAATTCGCTGGTCTCGAAGCCGGACTCCATGCCGAGCACGGCCAGCATGGTCTCGTTGCGCGGCGTCGCCTGCACGATCCGCCAGGTGTTGACGCTGGTGGTGTTGAGCAGCTTGTGGTCGCGCAGCATCGCGCCCATGCGGTCGCGCGAGCCTTCGCTCCACAGCGCGACGATGACCTTCTTGCGTTGCGACTGCAGCGCGCCGATATGGCCGACCACGGCCTCGAATACGTTGACGTTGCTGTCGGCGCGCTCCGGCGCGAAATTGCGCCCCTGCCGCGCGCCGGCGTCGAACACATCTGCGGTGCCTTCGGGGACTGCGAACGGCGTCAGCCGCGCCAGTGGCACATCACCGAGCAGCTTGGTCCATTCGGCCTCGGTCAGATACAGCATGTCCGGCGGCAACGGCTTGTAGATCGCGCCACTGCCGGGATGCTCCAACGCCTCGCGCCGCGCATCGTAATAGTCTGATATCTGCGAGAAGCGTTCGCGCGCGGCGTCCTCGCCCTGCGGCTCGATCGCGATCGTGGCGCCGTCGAGATAATCGAACAGCGTGTCCATCCGCTCCTGGAACAGCGGCAGCCAGTGCTCCATGCCGGGATGGCGCCGTCCCTCGGAGACCGCTTCATAGAGCTGGTCGTCGCGTCCCGGCGCGCCGAACGCTGCGACATATCCCATGCGGAAGCGGCGGATGGTTTCAGTGGTAAGCTGGAATTCGGAGACCGGCACCAGGTCGAGCCCGCGCATGTCGAGGTGCGTGCGCTGGGTCTCGGCATCGAAGGTGCGGATCGACTCGAGGCTGTCGCCGAAGAAGTCGAACCGTACCGGCTGGTCGAGGCCAGCCGGAAACAGATCGAGGATGCCGCCGCGCACGGCATATTCGCCGGGCTCGCGCACCGTGGACGAGCGGGTGTAGCCATTGTGCTCGAGCCAGGCCACGACCGAGTCCATCGGCACGACGTTGCCGGGCGCGACCGACAGCGCTTGCGCTGCGACCTGCTCGCGCGCCGGCACCCGTTGCACAGCCGCGTTCACCGTGGTCAGCACGATCAGCGGCTTGTCGGAACCCGCCAGCCGCGACAGCTTGGCCAGCGCGGTGAGCCGTTGCGCCAGGATGCCTGAATGCGGCGAGACGCGGTCATAGGGCTGGCAGTCCCAAGCCGGAACCTGCATCACGGCGATATCGGGCGCGAAGAACTCCAGCGCGCGGGCGAGCTGCTGCATCCGCGCGCCGTCGCGGCACACCACGGCGAGACTGACCGCAGTCCGCTTCGGCTGCGCGGCGATGGCGCGCGCCAGATCGGAGATCACCAGCCCTTCGGCGCCCTCCGCGACGTTGGCGATGGTCAGCACCCGGCCGGGCGCGAGCATCGCGGCCGGCGATTTCATCGGCTGCTTCATGCGCTGGGATCCGCGACCCGGAACGCCTTGATGCGGGCAAACAGCGCGGTCTGATGCTCGGCAGCCAAAACCTTGTCGCCGGTCAGCGCGGCATAGAGGTCGGGATCCGGCACTTCGATCAAATGCTCGAGCTCGCCGAGCTCCTGATCGGTGAGATCAGCGATCTCTGCATCGGCAAAGCGGCCGAGGATCAGGTCCATCTCCCGGGTGCCGCGATGCCAGCAGCGAAACAAAAGCCGCTTGCGGCGGTCATCGAGCCCACTGCTCGATCGTGTCGATCCCGTCATGTCCCAAAATCCATCAAACGCCAAAAGCCCGGACGTGCCGGGCGGGCTTGATATAGCGATGGCGGAGGCCGATGTCAGCCCTCATTCGCCGCCTTTTGGGGTTTCCTTGCGCGCATGCCGTGAGTCGTGTGTAAAGGCACCGATGCGCCCAGCCCTGCTCAATCCGCTGTTTGCCCAGGTCACGACGCTTTCGGGCGTCGGCCCGAAGCAGGACAAGCTGTTGCGCTACCTGCTCGACCGCAGCGAGACGCCGCGGCTCGTCGATCTGCTGCTGCATTTGCCGGCGAGCGTGATCGATCGCCGCGCGCGGCCGAAGATTCGCGATGCCGCGGTCGGAACCATGGTGACACTGGAGGTCACCGTCGACCGTCATCGCCCGCCGCCGCCGCGCAATTCGCGCGCGCCCTACCTCGTCTATGCCAGCGACGACACCGGCGACGTGGTGCTGACCTTCTTCCGCGCCCAGCCCGGCTATGTCGAGAAGCTGCTGCCAGTCGGCGAGAAGCGCTACGTCTCCGGTACGCTGGCGATGTATGACGGCATCTCGCAGATCGTGCATCCCGACCGCGTCGTCGACGAGGCCGGCTTTGCCAAGCTCTCCGGCATCGACCCAGTCTATCCGCTGACCGAGGGGCTGGCGATCGGCTCGCTCCGCCGCGCCATCGCCCAGGCGCTGACCAAGCTGCCGGATCTGCCGGAGTGGATCAGCCCCGAGGTGCTGCGCCGCTGCAACTTCCCGCCGATCCGGGAGGCGCTGACCCGCGTCCACGTTCCGGTCGAGCTGACCGACATCCTGCCCGATGGACCGTTCTGGTCGCGGCTTGCGTTCGACGAATTGCTCGCGGGCCAGCTCGCGCTTGCGCTGGTCCGCGCCACGCTGCGCCGTCCCGCCGGCGTCCGCAATGCCGGCGACGGCCATCTGCGCAACCGGATCATCGATGCGCTGCCCTATGCGCTGACCAAATCGCAGCAGAAGGCCGTCGCGGCAATCATCGCGGACCTGCAACAACCCGTACGCATGCTGCGCCTCGTGCAGGGCGATGTCGGCTCCGGCAAAACCGTGGTGGCGCTGCTGGCGGCGGCCGCCGTCGCCGAGGCCGGCAAGCAGGCCGCGCTGATGGCGCCGACCGAAATCCTGGCGCGCCAGCACATCAAGACCATCGCGCCGCTCGCCGAGAGCGCCGGCATGCGCGTTGCGATCCTCACCGGCCGCGAGAAGGGCAAGGAGCGCCGCGAACTGCTGGCACAGCTCGAGGCCGGCGAGATCGACCTTTTGGTCGGCACGCATGCGCTGATCCAGGACGACGTGATCTACAAGGCGCTGGCGCTCGCCGTGGTCGACGAGCAGCACCGCTTCGGCGTGCGCGAGCGCCTCGCGCTGACCTCCAAGGGCGAGGCCGTCGACGTGCTAGTGCTGAGCGCCACGCCAATCCCGCGCACGCTGGTGCTGACTTACTTTGGCGACATGGACGTCTCCGAGTTGCGCGAAAAACCCGCCGGCCGCCAGCCGATCGACACCCGCGCGGTGCCGATGAGCCGCATCGAGGACGTCATGGACGGCGTCGGCCGCGCGCTCGGCGCCGGCAAGCTGGTGTACTGGATCTGCCCACTGGTCGATGAATCCGAAGCCGAAGGCACCGAGCACCTCACCAACGCCACCGAGCGTTTCGAGAGCTTGCAGCAGCGGTTCGGCGATCGCGTCGGCCTCGTGCACGGTCAGATGAAGGGTGCCGAGAAGGATCGCGTGATGGCGCAGTTCGCCGCGCACGAGATCGGGCTCCTGGTCGCAACGACCGTCGTCGAGGTCGGCGTCGACGTGCCGGCGGCGACCATTATGGTGATCGAGAACGCCGAACGCTTTGGCCTCGCGCAACTGCATCAATTGCGCGGCCGCATCGGCCGCGGCTCGGAGGCTTCGACCTGCCTGTTGCTCTACAGGGAGCCGCTCGGCGAGATGTCTAAGGCGCGGCTCAAGGTGATCCGCGAGACCACGGACGGCTTCCGGATCGCCGAGGAAGACCTGAAGCTGCGCGGCGAAGGCGACGTGCTCGGCATCCGCCAGAGCGGCCTGCCCGGCTACCGCATCGCCCGCTCCGAGGTGCACGGCCAGCTCATCACGCAGGCCCGCGACGAGGCGCTGCGGATCATGAAGGACAATCCGAAGCTGAAAGGCGAGCGCGGCGAAGCACTGCGCGTCCTACTCTACCTCTACGAACGCGACGAAGCCGTGCCGCTGATCGGCGCGGGATAGCTGGTTTCGCCCTTCGTTGCAGCGGCGAGCTGCTTCCTCATCGTCATTGCGAGCGCAGCGAAGCAATCCATGGTTCAACCCGGGGACAGATGGATTGCTTCGTCGCTATCGCTCCTCGCAATGACGGTATAGGGTACAGCTGGGGAGAACGCTGTGAAGCAACCGTGCGTTTACATTGTTGCCAACAAGCGTCACGGCACCATTTACACGGGCGTTACCGCCAATCCGCCGAAGCGTTCGTTTGAACATCGCGAGGGCTTGGTGAAGGGCTTCTCGGCGAAGTACGGCTGCAAGTTGCTGGTGTGGTACGAATTGCACGAAACGATGTACGACGCGATCACACGGGAAAAGCAGATCAAGTCCGGCAGCCGGGCAAAGAAGATCGCTCTCATCGAGGCGCTGAACCCGGATTGGAACGACCTTTACGACACGCTGATCTGATAGTTTGATCATCGGCCCCTCCCCACCGTCATTGCGAGCGCAGCGAAGCAATCCATGGCTCCGCAAATGCGGAACGATGGATTGCTTCGTCGCTTCGCTTCTCGCAATGACGGGGAGAGGATTACGATGAGCTACCGGCAGTCTCGTCGCCGGACCCCGCAACACGCACCAGCTCGTGTCCCGCGGCCTGCCAGCCGCGGCAACCGCCCTGGATCACTGAGACATTCTCGAAGCCGATGTCGCGCAACGCCTGCCCGGCGCGCTTGGCCTTGCCGCCACCGCCGCAGGTCAGGATGATCGGCTGCGCGCGATCGCCGAGTGCGGAATCTGAAGCCGCGACGGCCGCGATCTCCTCGTGGCTGATATTGCGCGCGCCCGCGATGGTGCCGCGCTCGCGCAACTGCCAGGGCTCGCCGACATCGATCAGCGTCACGCCGCCTTGCTCCAGCTCGCGGCTGGCTTCGTCGGGCGAGAGCAACCGCGCGCCCTCGCCCGATGGCTCGCGCGTCTCGCCGGAACTCATCAGCCCTCGACCTTGGCCGGCGCCGCCGGCTGCAACGAGGCCTGGTTGGCGATCCGCGCGGCATTGGCCATGCCGGCAAGCGCCGCGGCGCGCTTCTGGTCGTTGGTGCCGGGCTGCACCACGCCGGCCGACATGATCAGCGTCGCGGCATCCTCGGTGCTCATCTCGATCTCGATGATCTTGCTCTTCGGCACGTAGAAGAAGAAGCCGGTGGTCGGGTTCGGGGCGCACGGCAGGAACACCGAGATATGCTCCTCCTCTCCCGGGAAGCTCGCGGCCAGCTCGGCGCTCGGCGCCTGCGAGATCAGCACGATCGACCACATCCCGGGCGAGGGAAACTCGACCAGGCCGACGCGGCGGAAGCTCGAGCCGTTGCCTGAGAACAGCGTCTCGAACACCTGCTTCAGGCCGCGATAGATCGCGCGCACCGCAGGGATCCGCCCGAGCAGCCGCTCGCCGAGATCGACCAGCGTGCGCCCGATCAGGTTGGCAGTGAGGAAGCCGAGCAGCGTGAGCGCGATGACCGCGACGATCAGGCCGGAACCGGGCAGCCCGAACGGCAGGTAGGTCTCCGGCCGGTAGGCGGTGGGCACGAACGGTCGGACCAGGTTGTCGACCCAGTTCACGAACCACCAGGTCAGGTACAGGGTGATCGCAACCGGCCCGGCGACCACCAGGCCGGTCAGGAAATAGTTCCGGAAACGCGCCATCAGCCCGCGGGGGGCATCCGGGGGCAAATCACCCGTGACGGGAGGCACTTGGTTGGAAGTCATTGCGGTTCCAAGGTCGTCGAAGCGGCCGTAGTCCACCACCCAGCTAAGCCATTCTGTCGCATTTTTGAAGAGCCGCGTGACGGCCCGGCTTGCGACTATTCGACCGTGACCGATTTGGCCAGATTCCGGGGCTGATCGACGTCGGTGCCCATCACCACGGCGGTATGATAGGCGAGCAGCTGCACCGGAACGGCATAGACCATCGGCGCGAAGGTCGCCCCCATGTCCGGCATCACGATCGTCACCAGCGACTGGATGGTCGCCTCCGCGGCGCCCTTGGCGTCGGTCATCAGGATGATCTTGCCGCCGCGGGCGGCGACCTCCTGCATGTTGGAGACGGTCTTCTCGAACACCTTGTCATAGGGCGCGATCACCACGACCGGCATGTGCTCGTCGATCAGCGCGATCGGCCCGTGCTTGAGCTCGCCAGCGGCGTAGCCCTCGGCATGGATGTAGGAGATCTCCTTCAGCTTCAGCGCGCCTTCCAGCGCCAGCGGATAGCTGGTGCCGCGGCCGAGATAGAGCACGTCGCGCGACTTCGAGATCTCGCGCGCCAGCTTCTCGATCTGCGGCTCGGTGGTCAGCGCTTCCGACATCAGCCGCGGAATCTCGACCAGGCTGTGCACCAGCCTGGCCTCGTCGGCATCGGACAGCTCGCCGCGTGCCTTGCCGGCGGCAACCGCGAGCGAGGCCAGCACCATCAGCTGGCAAGTGAACGCCTTGGTCGAAGCGACGCCGATCTCGGGACCGGCAAGCGTTTGCAACACCGTCTCGCTCTCGCGCGCGATCGTCGAGGTCGGCACGTTGACGACCGACAGCGTGTGCGCGCCCTGTGCCTTGGCGTAGCGCAGCGCCGCCAGCGTGTCGGCGGTCTCGCCCGACTGCGAGATGAAGATCGCAAGGTCGCCCTTGCGCAGCGGCGCTTCGCGGTAGCGGAACTCGGAGGCGACATCGAGCTCGACCGGCAACCGTGCCAGCCGCTCGATCCAGTATTTGGCGACGAAGCCGGCATAGCTCGCGGTGCCGCAGGCGGTGATCGAAACGCGCTGGATGGCGTTGAAGTCGAACGGCAGCTTGACCGGCATGGTGACGCGCTCGGCCGCCAGGTCGACGTAGCAGGCGAGCGTGTGCCCGACCACTTCCGGCTGCTCGTGGATCTCCTTCGCCATGAAGTGGCGATAATTCGCCTTGTCGACCAGCGCGGTCGCCGTCGTGTGCTTGATCGCCTCGCGATGGACGATGGCGTTGTCCTTGTCGAAGATGGTGGCGCCCTTGCGGTTCAGCACCACCCAGTCGCCGTCCTCGAGATAGCTGATCGTGTCGGTGAACGGTCCGAGCGCGATCGCGTCGGAGCCGAGATACATCTCACCGTCGCCATGGCCGACCGCAAGCGGCGGGCCGTTGCGGGCGCCGATCATCAGATCGTCCTCGCCGGCGAAGATGAAGCCGAGTGCGAACGCGCCGCGCAGTTCCGATAGCACCGCCCTCACCGCCTCGACCGGCTTGACACCGCCCTTGAGCAGATTGTCGACCAGATGCACCACGACCTCGGTGTCGGTCTCGGTCGAGAACGCCGCACCCTTGGCTTCGAGGTGCTCGCGCAGCTCGCGGAAATTCTCGATGATGCCGTTATGCACCACGGCGACGCGTTCCGTTGAGTGCGGATGCGCGTTGTTCTCGGTCGGCCGGCCGTGCGTGGCCCAGCGGGTGTGGCCGATGCCGGTGTGGCCGCCGAGCGGCTTGGCCTCCAGCCGGGCCTCGAGATTCCTCAGCTTGCCCTCGGCGCGACGCCGCGCCACCACGCCGTTCTCGAGCGTAGCGACCCCTGCGGAATCATAGCCGCGATATTCGAGCCGCTTGAGCGAATCCACCAGTTGCTCCGCGACCGGAGCGCGTCCAAGAATGCCGACGATGCCGCACATGCGGTTCAATGTCCCCAAAAATCGCCGAAAATTTGCCAAAGCGGCGACACGGTCCCTTAACGGGAATCGCCGGCCGCAAGATACTCAATAATTATTGCCGATTGCGACAGTCTTAAACGGCAAGGTTGATGCGAAAGGCTGGTTAATCGGGGCTAACCAATTTGGCAAGAGTGCGTCAGCGAGCCCCCGCCGGCACAGGCCACGGTTTCGCCTCCCAGATCGTGGTCCATTCCCGACCCGTGCCACACGCAGGCGCGCTGACCTCGACGCGAACCACGATAAGGCTTTCGCGATTGGTCACGCCCAGCCGATAGACGTGCCGCAGATGTGAGCTGGGACATTCGTCCGATGAGGTTTCGGCCTGCAACAAGCCTGCGTCATCCTTCCACGTGATGAAACCCGGGGTGTCCGTCGTGCCGAACCCCTGCTCCGCGATGTAGGGGAACTCCAGTGGTTTTGGTCTGCTGACGTCGGAAAGATCGAACGCTTGATGCGATCCCGTCACGGTAAAGCGACAGAACATCAGCACGAGACGGCGGCCGGCCACTTTCATGAAGCGAACCGGTAGCTTTTCGATGTCATCCTTGTACTTGCAGCCAGATTGTTCGGCCGCAAGCGCAAGCGGTCTTGGCACCATGGCCGGATCGGAGATCTCAAAATCCGTACGCCCATTGGCAAGGTTGGCCCACTCTCGAAGCGCCTCGCGGCGCGCGTCAGCGCTTGAACTTTCATCGCCGCGCGCAGCCGACACGATCGTCACGTTGCCCGCCAGAAGGCATGCGAACAGCGTGAAGATGGTGCGCGACCCAAGGCTCTGACGAAACGCTTTCCTTGTCACTCAGACCTCCGATTCTGCTGCTCAGGCCGCGGCGAGCTATCCGTGAGTCTTGCTGTAGACGAACAGGAAGACAGCGCCCCAAAATAACATTCCGCTGATGATCGACACGATGTTGTACGGCCGCAGGCCGACGAGGCCCCACAGCCCGCGACCGGTCCTTGTGAAGATGGTTTCGACCAGAGCTTGGAGCACATCAAGGATCAGGTCGTTCACGGTTCCCAACCCCGACCACGCACCCAGACGTCGCGGCACGTCACCAGCATGCCGTGCAGTCCGTTCTTGAGGAAAAACAGATAGAGCGCGAACAGCAGCACGAAGCCGAGCCGATCGTCGGCATAGGAAATAAACTCGGGTTGGTCGTGCGTCTTCCGCGACAGCACCGCCAGCTGTCCGGTTTCGGCCCATTGGTAGAGCCGTGCGGCGCTGAAATACGTCACCAGGCTGCAAAAGATTCCGGTCAGCACCGTCGCAGCATGTTTGCGCATCATGTGTTTTGCACCACCGCCGCCTAAGAGCGATGAAACTGCCGACGGCAAACGCCGCCGAGTGCGTCAACGCAGCATTAACGCCTTTCGGCGAGGGTGCCGCCGCCGGAGGTAGCCCGATGCACACTGCGCATGATCGCGAGGCCCGTCGCCTCGATACGCTTGCGGAACTCGACATTCTCGATACGCCGCGCGAACAGGCGTTTGACCGGCTAACCTCGCTTTGCCGCAAGATGTTCCGCGTGCCGATGTCGACGCTGACCTTCATCGACGGCCACCGGCAATGGTTCAAGGCCTCCGACGGGCTTGACCTGCGCGAAACCGACCGGCGGCCGGCGCCGTGCAATGTGACCATCACGCTGGACGAGCCGCTGGTCGTTACCGACATGCTGCGCGACGCCCGCTTCGCGGACAACATGTTCGTCCGCGGGGCACCGTTCGTCCGCTTCTATGCCGGCGCACAGCTCAAGCTGTCCGGCGTCGTGATCGGAAGCCTGTGCGCTATCGACACGCGCCCTCGCGATGATTTTGGCGCCGAGGCGACCAGCATGCTGGTCGATCTCGCCGAGATCGCGGTCGACGAATTGAAGCTGCGGAACCTGTCCATGCAGGACGCCCTCACCGGTTGCTCCTCGCGGCGTGCCTTCCGCGGTGAAGGCGAACGGCTGACCGCGCTGGCGACACGCCATATCAGCCCGCTCTCCTGCGCGGTGCTCGATGTCGATCACTTCAAACAGGTCAACGACACCTACGGCCATGCGGTCGGCGACATGGTGCTGGCGGCAGTGGCGGAGGCCGCGCGCGGCGCGCTGCGCGGCTCCGATTTGATCGGCCGGCTCGGCGGCGAAGAGTTCGGCATCCTGCTGCCGCACACCAAGCTCGACCAGGCGATGGGCGTGCTCGAGAAGGTGCGCGCTGCCGTTGCGGCGACACGGATCGAGACGCCGGCCGGCACGGTCAGCGTGACCTGCAGCCTCGGCGGCGCCGTGCTCTCGCCGGGCAATTGCTTCGACGACGTGCTGCGCAACGCCGACCTTGCGATGTATGGCGCCAAGCAGGCCGGCCGCAATCAGGCGCTGGCCTGGGTCGACCGGGCGCCGTCGATTGCGCCGACCGCGCGGCGCGTGTTCAAGGCCGGCACGATCAGCTTCAACGCCGGCCATTCCACGATCGACTGCACGGTGCGCGGCCTGTCGCGCGACACCGCGACGATCGAGGTGCTGTCCACCTCGGGGATTCCCGATCAGTTCAAGCTCACGATCGCCGCCGACGCGCTGTCGCGCGCCTGCAAGATCACCGCCAAGGCCGACAACCGGATCGAGGTCGCCTTCACCTGAGCGTAATCTCCAGCGTCATTCCCCGGTGCGCATTTGCGCACCTGGGGGCTCGCGCCA
The DNA here is from genome assembly GCF_001189845.1 of Bradyrhizobium tropiciagri. GTDB lineage: Bacteria > Pseudomonadota > Alphaproteobacteria > Rhizobiales > Xanthobacteraceae > Bradyrhizobium > Bradyrhizobium tropiciagri. The sequence continues at coordinate 16,798 of NZ_LFLZ01000040.1, read as the reverse complement.
ACAGGCGCGCCCCGGAATGACGAGAGCACGCGTCGCTCCGGCGCCCTAATGTTCGACCCGGTACAGCCGCCAGCGCTCCGGCACGCCCTTGAGCTGATGTGCGCCGCGGTCCTTGAAGCGGATTTCGGACTCCAGCATCAGGTCCTTGACCGCGCTCGAGACCAGCACCTCGCCGGCCCGCGCCTTCGCCGCGACGCGCGCGCCGATGTGAAACGCGAGACCGATGACCTCCGCCCCGCTCACCTTGTACTCCCCCGCGTGCAGCCCAATCCTGATCTCAAGCCCCAGCGTGCGCACGGCCTCGCGGATCGCGGTCGCGCAACGGATCCCGGCCGCCGGCTTGCCGAATGTCGCCAGCACGCCATCCCCGGTCGTCACCACTTCCTTGCCGCGCAGGGCCTTCAGCTCCCTGCGGACGGCGGCATAATAGTGGTTCATCACCGTCGCCCAGCGCGAATCGCCGAGCCGGGCGGCTTTCTCGGTGGATCGAACGATATCGACGAACAGGATCGTGGCGAGCGCCTGCTTGAGCTCCGAGCCTCGATCGGCGGTTCGGCGCCGGTTCGCGATATTTCCTGTCAGCGGTTCATAGCGATGGCTGCGCCGCCGTGCGACGGCCGCCTTGGTGTAATCCTGGGCACGCTGCACCGTACGGCAGCGAATGGTCTTTTCCTGCGGAGGGAACGTCCAGTAGACCTTTCGCCCGCTTCCGGCACCCTGGACCTCCACGGCGCCCCACTTCAGGAACACCGTCGAGCCAGTCCGCCGAATGCACCATGCCTTCGACGTGTATCCGGAGACGTTCGACTGATGGACTCCGATGCGAAGGAATTTGGGCATGAGCGTCCGGCCGAGAGCGCTTGGGGTCCTACCTCCGGTAAAGCGTAGTCAGACATGCGCGCGTTGGCAACAGGACTGGATCGAGGGCTAACCGATCCTCTGCCCGTTCGATCCGGCGTCGGCATCGACGGACAGGATCGCCTGCGCTTCCGCTCCTGGCTGTTGTTCATCGCGAAATCGTGCCGGGGTCAGCCGGCTGCGGTCGACCGTCACGCCAAAAATGTCGAAGCGGTTGTAGTAACCGACCACGTCGTGAAACTGTTTCGGCTCGACGCAACGATCGAGATCGATCTCGGCGTAGGCGATCCCCTCCTGATCCTGCAATTCATCGCCAAACACGACCCCCGTCGGATCGACGAAGAAGCTCGCCGCACGTGGCGTACGGTCGATCACGTCGGCGATGGCTCTGTCGCGTTCGATGAGGAAGGCGCGCATCGGCTCATCCATGTAGCCGGCGGTGACGATCCCGAACACCTTGGCTTCGAAGCAGTGGGCGCTGGCCCGGATGCGATTGGCGGCGACGTTGTCGAAATTGCCGCCGCCGGCCGGGCGTCGGGTCGGCCACATCGGCGGCCAGCTCGAGATGTGCACCTGTTCGCCCTGCGCCATCAGCGCGAAGCGGGCCAATGGATTGGTGTTCTCGCCGCAGATCAACCCGCCGATGCGGCCCTGCGGTGTCTGTGCGACCAAAAGGCCCGCTCCATCCCCCGATGACCACACCAGCTTCTCGTAGAATGTCGGAACCAGCTTGCGGTGATGGACCAGAATTTCGCCCGTCTCGCCGATCAACAGGTTCGAATTCCACAGCCCCCCAACGCTGACGGCCGAGCGCTCGCTGATGCCGATCGAGAAGGTGACGCCGAGGGCGCGCGCCTCGGCGCAAAGCCGCGCCACTTCCGGCCCGTCCACCAGCACGGATTGCTCGGCCATGCGCACGAACAGGTCGTGATTGTCGATCGGAGGCCACAGCGCCGCCCAGACCGGAAAGGCGGGAATATAGGTTTCCGGAAACGCGATCAGCTCGGCGCCGGCCCTGGCCGCCTCGCGCATGATGGAGATCGCCTTCTCGGTGGTCGCCTGACTGTCGAGGAACACCGGCGAGGCGTGGACGGCAGCAGCCTTGAAGCGCGGAAGCATATGAAAAATCCCGGCTAGGATTGGGGGAGCGAAGCGGTATCATCCTTGCCTCGCCGGCATGCATGGGAATTGTCGCAAGGTCGGTTGCGAAGGATCGGAGCCGCCGCGCGTTGGAACGGGAATTGCTTTGCTGACGACGGCCGCAATCCGGAGGCAGGTCATGTTCGATACGATCAACTGGGACGATCTGCGGGTATTCCTCTGTGCCGCGCGCGCCGGGAATCTGAGCCAAACAGCAAAGCGGCTGCGGCTGGACCACTCCACCGTCAGCCGGCGCATCGCGCAGATGGAAGCCTCGCTCGGGATCGCGGTGTTCGAACGCCACCGCACCGGGCTCAAGCTCAACGAAGTTGGCGAGCGGCTGTTGCGTCACGCCGAGCGGGTCGAAAGCGCTGTGATCGCCATTCGCGAGGAGGCCAGCGCCAGCGACACCCAGGAGCTCGCCGGGACCGTGCGCCTCGCGACCATGGAGGGGATCGCCTCGCTCTATCTGGCGCAGCGGTTTGCCAAACTGCGGCGCACGGCGCCGCGACTCTCCGTCGAACTCGTCACGTCAGCCCAGACGGTCTATGTCCATAAGCGTGAAGCTGATCTGTTCGTGTCCTTCTTCCGGCCACCCGGGCCGGGCCTGATCTCGGAGCGTATCGGCAAGTTTCGGCTCGGCCTATTCGCGAGCCAGGACTATCTCGACAATCACGGCGTGCCCAAAACCCTGCGCGACCTCGGGGATCATTGGTTCGTGTCCTATATAGAGGACTTGCTCCAGGTCGATTCGGTGCGCTGGCTCGCCGACGTCATCGAGGAGCCGAAGATCGCCTTCCACTCCAACAGCATGATCGCGCAGATGAACGCCGCGGCGGGCGGCCTCGGCATCGTGATGCTGCCGAGTTTTGCCACCAGGGAGCGGCCCGACCTGATCCCGGTGCTGCCCGCCCTCGCCGGCACCGTTCGCGAGGTCTGGCTCAACGTCCACAGCGACCTGCAATTTGCCCCGCGCATCCGCGCCGTCCGCGCCTTTCTGAAAAATACCCTGAAGCAGGACCCCGACATGCAGGTCACCCTGGCCGATGCCGTGCCGCAGCCGCGCACAGCAGATTGCAAAAATCCATAATTCCCTTCCGTCGGGGCCCGGCTGAAGCTCGTCCGATTGGCGCAAGGCAAAGCGCGCTTAAGTCTTAAGGGGCCGATATGGACAGGGTTATTCCCGGCAATGCCGGTCTGGCGCCGAACGGCGTCGCATTGGCCAGGAAGCTGGCCAAGACGCGGCTGACCGTCGCGCTCGTTCTCAGCGTTACAATGATCGTGATCTATTTCGGTTTCATGGCGCTATTCGCGTTCGACAAGCCGCTGCTCGGCACCATCCTGATGCCGGGCCTGTCGCTTTGCATCGTGCTCGGTCCGCTCGTCATCATCTCCTCGTTCGTGCTCTGCCTGGTCTATGTGCTGTGGGCGAACCGGGTGCTCGATGCCGGCATCCGCGACCTTCGCTAACGGGGCAGGCAAAGATGGGCAGCAGCACGCTTTCGATCGGGTTCTTCTTCGCCTTCATGGCGTTGACGCTGGGGATCACCTATTGGGCCGCGCGGCGCACGCGCACCACCGAGCATTTCTTTGCCGCCGGCGGCCAGGTCACGCCGTGGCAGAACGGCTGGGCGCTTGCGGGGGATTTCCTGAGCGCCGCCGCCCTGCTCGGCATCGCGGGGATCGTCACCTCGAACGGCTTCGACGGCATGATCTATTCGATCGGGTGGCTGGTCGGCTGGCCGATCATCCTGTTCCTGATCGTCGAACCGCTGCGTAACGTCGGCCGTTTCACCTTCGCCGACGTCGTGGCCTATCGCCTGCGCCAGCGCCCAGTGCGCGTCGCCGGCGCCGTCGGAACGCTGGCCGTGATCCTGTTCTACCTGATCGCCCAGATGGTCGCGACGGGATCGCTGATCAAGCTGCTGTTCGGCCTGCCCTACACCTGGTCGGTCGTCGTGGTCGGCAGCGTGATGCTGGTCTACGTCCTGTTCGGCGGCATGCTGGCGACGACCTGGGTGCAGGTGGTGAAGGCTGCGCTGCTGATGGGCGGCGGCATCCTGCTCGCCTTCCTGGTGTTGACCCATTTCGACATGAACCCGCTGAAGCTGTTCGCCGCGGCGTCCGAGAAATACGGCACCAAGGTGCTGCAGCCGGGATCGAAGGTGGTCTCGGGCCAATGGGATGCCATCTCGCTCGGGCTCGGCCTGATGTTCGGGACCGCCGCGATGCCGCACGTGCTGATGCGGGCCTATACGGTGAAGGATGCCAAGGCGCGCGGCTGTCGATCCTCTATGCCACCGGCTGATCGGCGTGTTTCATCTCATGGTCTTCATCATCGGCTTTGGCGCCATGGTCCTGGTCGGCGCCGACGCGGTGGCCAAGGCCGGCGGTGGCGGCAACATGGCCGCGCCCCTGCTCGCGCTCACCGTCGGCGGCAACGCGTTCTTCGGCTTCATCTGCGCGGTCGCGTTCGCGACCATGCTCGCCGTCGTCGCAGGGCTGACGCTGTCGGGCGTCGCCACGCTTTGTCACGACGTCTGGACCAATGTGATCCGGAGCGGCGCCGCTTCCGAGGCCGAGCAGCTCAAGGTCGCGCGCGTCGCAACCGTCGTGATTTCCATGTTCGCCATCATGCTTGGCATTGCCTTCGAAGGCCAGAACGTCGCCTTCATGGCGGGCCTCGCGTTCTCGATCGCCTGCGCCGCGAACTTCCCCTCGCTCGTGCTCTCGATCACCTGGCGCCGCTTCACGCGCCCGCGGCGGTGGCGAGCATCCTCGTCGGCACGCTGAGCTCGCTGGTGCTGATCTATCTGTCGCCCACCATCCAGGTCGACATTCTCGGCAAGCCGCTGGCCGCGATCGAGCACCAATGGTGGTTCGTGTCGCTGCGCAATCCGGCGATCATCAGCATGCCGCTCTCCTTTGCGGTCGCGATCCTGCTGTCGCTGGTCACCCGGGAGAAGAACGCAAATCTCGCCTTCGACGAGATGCAGCGGCGCATCCTGCTCGGACCGGTCCAGCCGACCACCAGCGAGTCCGCCCGGGCGAAGAGCGCGGCCTGAACCGCGGCGTACAGGGCGACTGCCCTAACGCAAGGCTCGGAGAATGTGTCGCGAGAATGCGGGCGTATGACTCACGAGCCGCGCCATACCCTCAGTGTCGTCCTGGCGAAAGCCAGGACCCATTACCCCAAATCTCAATTGTTGCGCGACGCTGGGGCCACGATCCCGCTCATCACCAAATGCGGTGGTTATGGGTCCTGGCTTTCGCCAGGACGACGATTGGAGAGATCGCGGGCTCACACCCATCGCCGTCATGTTGACGAGACCGCGAAGCGGCCGTCTCCAAGCACAGATTGGCCGGCTCGCTCTCGCGCTACTTCCCCTTCGCCGCCTTCTCTTTCATTTTCGCCGCGCGGTAGCGTGCGGCGCCGCCTTCGCGGATCGACTGCTCGCTGCGCTCGAGCGCCATGGCGTCGTCGGGGACGTCCTTGGTGATGACGGAGCCCGAGCCGATATAGGCGCCCTTGCCGATCGTGACCGGCGCCACCAGCGACGAATTGGTTCCGACGAAGGCGCCCTCGCCGATCAGCGTCTTGTGCTTGAGGAAGCCGTCATAGTTGCAGGTGATGGTGCCGGCGCCGAGGTTGGAATTGGCGCCGACATGGGCGTCGCCGACATAGGAGAGATGGTTGACCTTGACGCCGGCCTCGAGCACGGCGGCCTTGGTCTCGACGAAATTGCCGATCCGCGCGCCGTCGCCGAGCGAGGTGCCCGGCCGCAGCCGCGCATAGGGGCCGACCGACACCTTCTTGCCGACCTTCGCCTCGACGATGTGCGAGAAGGAATGGATCACGGCGCCGTCGTCGATCGAGACGCCCGGTCCGATCACCACGAAAGGCTCGATCGTGACGTCCTTGCCGAACTTGGTGTCGGCCGCGAGATGGACGGTGTCCGGCGCGATCAGGGTCACGCCGGCCTCGAGCGCCTGCTTGCGCAGCCGCGCCTGCATCACGGCCTCCGCCTCGGCGAGCTGCGCCTTGGTGTTGATGCCGCGCACTTCGTCTTCGCTGGTTTCGATCACGACCGCCTCCAGTCCCAATTCCCTGACGATGCCGACGGCATCGGTGAGGTAATATTCGCCCTTGGTGTTGGCATTGCCGATCTTCTCGATGATCGCGAGTGCCTTCCTGCCGTCGAACGCCATCACACCGGCATTGCACAGCGTGATCTTGCGCTCTTCGGGGCTGGCGTCGGCCTGCTCGCGGATCGCAACGAGCTTGCCGTTCTCGACCACCAGCCGGCCGTAGCCGGTCGGGTCGGCGGCCTTAAAGCCGAGCACCGCAAGCGTCGCACCGTCGCGCAGCGGCGCACGCAGGCGCGCAAAGGTCACGGCCGAGATCAGCGGCGTGTCGCCGAACGCGACCAGCAGGTCGTCGGTGCCGCGGGCGATCGCCTCGCGCGTCGCAAGCACCGCATGTGCCGTGCCGAGCCGCTCGCGCTGCACGAAGGTCTGCGCGTCGGGCCGCACCCGGCGGGCCTCGGCGGCGACCGCCTCGTGGTCGGGGCCGATCACGACCGCCAGTCGCGAGCCCTCGCCGGAGGCGGCGGCATTGAGCACATGCGCCAGCAGCGCCTGCCCGGCCACGGGGTGCAGCACTTTCGGCAGCGACGAGCGCATCCGCGTGCCTTCGCCGGCCGCAAGCACCACTGTCAGGCTCGTTCGCGCAGTCATTCGAAAATCCCCGATGTCTCGCGCAGCTCGCTGCGCAACGCCTCGTTCGAGGCCGTCTTTAATTGTTTTCCCCGGCAGAAGAAACCGTTTCGCCCTCACGGTCCTCCGGATTCAAGTTCCCGGTCCATTTCCTGTTAATCTTTGCCTCGTGATTCGGCGGGCCTTGAGGAGGGCCAAGCGGGCTTTGGCCAAAGATCGCGACAATCTGGCGGCGGATTTCGACACCGAGAGCACCTCCGGCTTTTTGGCCGAGGAGGATGTTTTCGATCGCCGCATGCTGTGGCGGCTCGGCTCGTGGGGCGTGGCTGCAGTCGGCGCCGTCGCAGTCGCCGTGATGGCCAACCAGTCGGCGCTGACAATGCGGCGCGACCTGGTCGCAGCATCAGATATCGCGCGCCAGGCTCAGCAATTGCAGACACTGGCCAAGGAAAGCCACAACGAGACGCGCCGGCTCGCTTCCGCGATCGATACGCTGAACGGCGACCGCGACCGGCTCTATTCGCGTATGACCACGCTGGAACAGGGGCTCGACTCCGTGACCGGCACGATCGCCAAGCAACCGGCAGCACTCGTGCCGGCGCCAGCACCATCGGCAGTCGCGCCCGGCACGCCGCCAGCCTCCGCCAGTTCGGCACCAGCCGTTGCCGCGGTCGCAACCGCGCCGCCGGCAGCATCGGACAAGCCGGTCGTGACCGACAAGGTGCCGGCATCCGCCGACAGCAAGGTCTCGGCACCGATCGAGAAACCGGTAGTTGCGGCCGAAAAGCCCGTGGTGGCCGACAAGAAGCCGGCACCCGCCATGACCAGGCAACAGGCTGCCGTTGAGAAGCCGTCGGCATCCGACAATCCGCTGCCGGCTTCACCCAACGCGCCATCCGTTGCCAGTCCGATGAGCGCCGCGGCCGCCGCAGCCAGTGCCGAGGATACGAAAACGGCCGCACCGGTAGCGGACAAGCCTGCCGAGAAGCCGCTGCTGGCATCGTTCGAACCCGCGACGAGCAAAGCAAGCGAAGCGGTCAAGCCGCCGACCGCCAACGACGTCAACGCCGCGCCGATCCCTCCGCTGGTGATCACGCCGGATCCGGACTCCGATGTTGAAGACGATGCGCCGAAGGCGCAGATCCACCGCACCGAGTTCGGCGTCGACCTCGGCACCGCGAATTCGGTCAATGGACTGCGCGCGCTGTGGCGCGGCCTGCTGAAGTCGAAGGCCAACGCGCCGCTGGCCGCGCTGCGGCCGATCATCGTCATCAAGGAAAACAGCAACGGGCTCGGCATGCAGCTGCGCCTGGTCGCCGGACCGCTGAACGACGCCGGCACCGCCGCCAGGATCTGCGCCAGTTTCAGCCTGGTGCAGCGGACCTGCGAGACGGCGATCTATGACGGCCAGCGGCTGGCCGTGAACGAGCCGCCCGCCGCAGCCAGGCCGGCGCAGCCGCACCGGCGGCTGGCGCCGAAGCGCACCACCATCGCTCCGCCACAACCGGCCGCCGCGGAAAAGAAGCCGGAGCCCGCGACGATCTCCTCGATGTTCCGGCGAAACAGCCAATAATCATGCCTGGCGAAGCGATTGCGGCCAGATTCTCAACCGATTTCGCTGCTCCAACCGAGCCTTGTCCCAGCCCCCGTTCCCGACCATAGTGCCACGATGACAAAACCTCCGTTCCGCCTCTCCCCCTATCAGGTCCAGTTCCTGATGGTCGTGGGCTTCGTCACCGTCGGTTACGCGCTCTACGTGCGCTATCTGGCCATCGAGTTCTCGCCCGTCGCGCTGGCCTGCGACGCCGGCACGCAGACCATGCTCTGCAAAGCACGCGCGCTCTCGACTGTGCTGTTCAAGAACTCGGTGTTCGGCATCACCGCGCTGGTGATTGCGCTGCTGAACCTGATGCGGCCCTCGATCGTGCTGCTCACCGGCGGGCTGATCGCCGCCGGGCTCGGGATCGTGCTCTACAACGTCGTGTTGTCCGGGCTTGCGATCGGGCTGTTTATCCTGGGTTTTGCGCGGCCCGCGCCCGCCACAGCGTAGCTGATAGCAAGAGGTACATCGCGCAGGTCCAGTCCGACTGCCAGTTGATCGTGCCCTCGTTGTAGATCGTGTAGAGGGCGGCGATCGCGAGCAGACCGGCGAACACGGATTCCGCGATGGGCCGGATGCCTTCCTTCGGGCGGTTGAGCATGGTCAGCAGGGCGAACGGCACCACGGCCATGGTCAGCGAGGCATACGGGAAGTCGCGATAACGCGGATCGAAGGCGAAGCCGAGCGCGGTCTCGGCGGCGATGACTGTGGTGACCGCCAGCACGATCGCCAGCAGCGCACCTATCGCGCCCTTGCCGCGATAGTCGCGCGGCCCGATCAGCTCCAGGAAGGTCGGCAGCGAGCGTCCGGCGATCAGCGCATGCGCGGTCAGCAACGGCGCGACGATCGCGGCCGCGAGCAGCACGCCCCAATGCAGAAAGCCGCTGATGCCGTAGCTCTCGTAGTAAATCTTGTCGCCGGCGATCCCGAGCAGCGTCCCCGCCGTGGTCGCCGAAATACCGACCGCGATCCAGGCTGACGGCCGCGGCGTCCACGGCCGGCGGCGCAGCGTCAGCCAGGCCACCAGGAAGGTCGCGACCGACAGCGCCATGCCGCCCGCCATCTGCAGCTTCCACTCTGGATAATTGGTGATCGCAACGCCCGGCGGGTACTTGACCTGCCGCTTGACCGAATCGAACAGGCCCCAATTGCCGCCGACGGTGCCCTCGAGCATGCGCTTCCAGGGCTGGTCATAGGCCTCGATCAGGTTGACGCGAAAACCCTCGCGCTTGGCGAGGTCGAGGATCTCCGACACCACCCGCGCCTGGTTGGTGCGCGACGGCAATGCGCCCTCCCGCATCCGCCCCTGGCTCGGCCAGCCGGTCTCGCCGATCAGGATCTCCTTGCCGGGGAACGTCACCGCCATCCGCTTGCGGATCTCGTCGACATGCGCGGCGGCGTACTTCGCCTTGACCGGGATGTCCTCCCAATACGGCAGGATGTGAATGGTGATGAAATCGACCGCGTCATAGATCTCGCGGTTCTTCACCCAGTATTCCCAGACGTCGGCATAGGTGACAGGGAGATTGCCTGCCGAAGCCTTCACCGCGCGGATGTTGCCGGCAAGATCGGCAGCCGTCATCTCGCCGCGCAGCAGCACCTCGTTGCCGACGATCAGCGAGGTGACCACGCCCGGATATTCCTTGGCGAGCCGCACCGCGATCGCGATCTGCTGCAGGTTCTTGAAACGGTTACTGCTAAGCCAGATGCCCTGCATCACCTTCAACCCGACCTTGGCCGCGACGCCGGGGACCTGGTCGAGCCCGTTCTCGATCGAATAGGTGCGCACGCAGTCGGTGACCTTGGCGAGATCGGCGAGGTCCTGCTCGATCTGCTCGACCGGAATCTGCGTGGTGGGGTCCAGCGGCGTTTGGGCGCCGCGGAACGGCGTGTAGGACACGCATTGCAACTTTGCGGCAGGATCGATCGGCGCGCGCGCGAGCGTAATCGGCGTGGCGAGCCACCACCACACAGAGGCAATCACGGCGAGCGAGATCAGGAGAAGCGCCAGCGGCGTACGAAGCGAAATCGGTTCCATCCTCCGGGGGACCGTCGAATTAGCCGGTCACAGCCCATCTGCCAAGTGTAGGATTAGGTCAATACCATGGTTGTCCTGCGACAGTTTTGCGCTGGATCGATAAAGTTGTGAGTTTGCTGGACAAAATACCAAATTCCGGTCATCTGACTCCGCCAGAGTCTCCGCCGCACTGGAGACCTATTTGGACGGCATCACGCGAGCCGTTAGGATGATCCCGCGGGGGCAGGAACATTATCGGGGAATACATGCGTCGACGGCTGCTTGAGTTGAAGAACACTGCTTTGCGTCACCTTGCCGTAACGGGCCTTGTCACAGGTCTTGCGCTCCTGACCGGAGCCGGCGGCGCGTTCGCCCAGAGCGGCACGCCGAATCCGCCGGACCAGGCCAAACAGCAGCCCGGACAGGCCGACGCCAATGCAAATGCCGCGCGGGAGGCCAACCAGCGCAAGGTCGAGGAGTTCGTCGAGGCCCAGCAGGCCATCAACGGCCCGGCCGGCAATCCGGAATGCGTCTGGCTCGGCCGCCGCGTGGTCCGCCTGATGTGGAACGACGACCTCGACACCGCCTTCCGCCATCTCGACCTCTACGACCGGTTCGGCTGCCCCGGCGGCCACGTCCAGGCCGCCTTCCGCTGCCTGACCCGGTTCGGCGCCCAGATCGACGACAAGGTGCGCGGCAGCCTCGACGGCCGCATCCACGCCTGCTGGATCAATCCGGGCGCCCAGCCCCAGGCCGCTGCGGCCGCCGCCGCACCCAACCCGGCTCCATCGACGGCCGGCAATGCCGCGCCCGCGCCGGCCGCGTCGCCGGCGCCTGCGCCGACCCCGTCGGCATCACCCGCGCCGGCTTCGAAATAAGCGCCCCGCCCGATCGGGTCCGGCCGCGATTTTTTTCGCGGCTGGAACGGCTTGCGCCCTTAAAACGCCATCGCGGCACACCAGTTGTTAAATCGGATGGCGGAGATATCTTTCGCTCCGTCGCCATGTTGGTCGAACCCAGGGGACGGGTTCGCTTAGTCCTCAATCTCAGGCCCCGTATGGTTTAACCGCGATGCGCGCCGTCGTCGCCGTCCTGTTGCTTGTCACCGCCGCTCACGCCGCCTTGTGGGGTCTCTTCCAGGAGAAGCAGGCAGCGCCCGATTTCCGTGGCACGCTGCCGAGCCTGTCCTACGCTCCGTTCGAGCCAGGCCACACCGTCGCAGACGTTGCGGCCGACACCGAGAAGGTGCGCACCGACCTGCGCAAGCTCTCCACCCTGACAAAGGCCGTGCGCCTCTATTCGTCGACCGAAGGCAACGAACTGGTGCCGCCGGTCGCCGCCGAGTTCGGCATGAAGGTCACGGTCGGCGCCTGGATCGACAAGGACGCCAACCGCAACAATCGCGAGCTCGAAGCCGCGATCAACCTTGCCAAGCGCAACAGCAACGTCATCGGCATCGTGGTCGGCAACGAAACCGTGTTCCGCAGCGAGCAGGTCCCGCTCGAAAACCTCGGCTCGGTTCCGGAGGTCGGGGTGCCGCCTGAGGAATCCGAACGGATCCTTCGCGAGGAGGCACAGCGCCTGCACGACGCGGAAACGCAGCCCGAGGACAAGCGCGGCGAAGCCGTCAAATGGGCGATTGCCGAAAGCAATGTGCACCGGCTGATCAAGGTGATCCAGCGCGTCAAGAAGTCAGTCAGCGTTCCCGTCACGACCGGTGAAATCTGGAACATCTGGCGCGACCATCCGCAACTTGCGAATTCGTCCGACTTCATCGCCGCGCACGTGCTGCCGTACTGGGAAAACTTCACCGACAAGCAGGCGGTGGATCAAGCCGTCGACCGCTACAATTTGTTGCGCGACTCCTTCCCCGGCAAGCGTATCCTGATCGCCGAATTCGGCTGGCCGAGCCAGGGCTACAATCTGCGCAGCGCCGTGCCCGGTCCGTTCCAGCAGGCGACCGTGCTGCGCAACTTCGTGACCCGCGCCGAAGCCATCGGCATGGACTACAACATCGTCGAAGCCATCGATCAGCCTTGGAAGTTCTTCGAAGGCGGCGTCGGTCCCTATTGGGGTATCCTCAACGCCGACCGCGAACCAAAATTCTCCTGGACCGGCCCGGTCACCGACCTGAACTACTGGAAGATCGCGCTGGTCGCAGTCCTGGTCGGCCTGTTCATGTCGCTGCCGATCCTGCGGCTGGACCAGCCGACCGTGATGCAGGCGCTGCTGCTGTCGGCCGCGGCCAACGGCGTCGGCGCCTGGGCTGCGACCGTATTTTCGTATTGGACCACGCACTATTTCGTCTGGGGCTCGGCCTTCGCGCTCAGCCTCGGCCTCGTGCTGCTGGTTCCGCTGGTCCTGATCGCGATGGCGCGGATCGAGGAGATCGCGGCGGTGGCGTTCGGCCGCGGCCCGCGCCGGCTGATCGCAAGGAGCGAGCCGCTGGCGCCCGCCACGATCGGCGAGGACATCAAATTCCCCAAGGTCTCGATCCACATCCCGGCCTATTTCGAACCGGTCGAGATGCTGAAGCAGACGCTCGATGCGGTGTCGCGGCTCGACTATCCGAATTTCGAGTGCGTCTGCATCATCAACAACACGCCCGATCCCGACTTCTGGCGGCCGATCCAGGATCATTGCCGGCAGCTCGGCGAGCGCTTCAAGTTCATCAACGCCGAGAAGGTGCAGGGCTTCAAGGCCGGCGCGCTGCGGATCGCGATGGAGCGGACCGCGGCGGACGCCGAGATCATCGGCATCATCGACGCCGACTATGTCGTGCATCCGGACTGGCTCAAGGATCTCGTGCCGGCCTTTGCCGATCCGCGCGTCGGCCTCGTGCAGGCGCCGCAGGAGCATCGCGACGGCGATCGCTCGCTGATGCACTACATCATGAACGGCGAATATGCAGGGTTCTTTGACATCGGCATGGTCCAGCGCAACGAGTTCAACGCCATCATCGTGCACGGCACGATGTGCCTGATCCGCCGCGCGGCGATGGACAAGGCCGGCGGCTGGTCCAGCGACACGATCTGCGAGGACACCGATCTCGGCCTCTCGATCCAGCAGCAGGGCTGGCTGACGCACTACACCAACGTGCGCTACGGCGAAGGCCTGCTGCCCGACACCTATGAGGCGTTCAAGAAGCAGCGCCACCGCTGGGCCTATGGCGGCTTCCAGATCGTCAAGAAGCACTGGCGGCGCTTCCTGCCCGGCGCCAGCCGCCTCACGCCCGATCAGCGCCGCGAATTCTCGCTCGGCTGGCTCAACTGGCTCGGGGCCGAAAGCCTCGGCGTCGTGGTCGCGATCCTCAATCTGGTCTGGGTCCCGATCGTCGCCTTCGCCGACATCGCGATCCCCGACAAGATCCTGACGCTGCCGATCATCGCCTCCTTCGCCGTCTCGCTGGTGCATTTCGTCGCACTCTACCGGCTGCGCGTGAACATTAAGGCCGGCCAGATGCTGGGCGCCATGATCGCGGCGATGAGCGTGCAGTGGACGGTGTCGCGCGCCGTGGCGCAGGGCCTGATCACCGAGCACCTCGCCTTCGCCCGCACCTCCAAGGGCGGCCTGTCGCGGATGTCGATCGAATTCCAGGCGTTCTGGGAAGCTGTGATCGGCGTGCTGCTCCTGATCGGCGCCATCGTGCTGGTCGTCACCAACGGCTACAAGCAGGTGCGGGAGATCTACATCTTCGCCGGCGTCCTGGTGCTGCAGAGTCTGCCGTTCCTGGCGGCGGTCTCGATCGCGATCCTTGAGAATTCGCGGATCAACGAGTTCGCATTCTGGCGCAACAGCGCGATCCGCACCGCGGAACTGATCGGGTTGCGCCCGGTCAGCCTGCCCTCGGTCACCGCCCCCTCGCAGCCGGTCGGCTCGGAAATCGGCCGCGACAACTGAGCTACTTCAAGAAACGGCCCTAAACACAGGCATCGGAACGGCAAATCCGCCCCAACGGTGCACAATTGACTGCCCCTCGGCTATTGACCCGATGGGCCCTGCCCCCTACACAGCGCGGGCTGGAGCATGATCCGGAGCGGTTTCACCGCTCGGTCCGGATCGGATGTTCAGGTGAGTGAGCGCGTAGCTCAGGCGGTAGAGCACGTGACTTTTAATCATGGGGTCGAGGGTTCGAGTCCCTCCGCGCTCACCAAACAAATTCCGACAGCTTACGCCAAACCACCCGGTCGCTGGCCAGATCAACGAACCGGCGGGTTGTAGCGATCCCAGATGACGGTTCGCGAGCCACTCTGCGTGGATCGCGAGATGGCGTCGTCGAACTTGTGATAGTGGTCGAACTGCTGCTGCTCATCGCGCAGCTGCGGCGCCTGGGCAGGCGAGTAAGGACTATTCGTACCGTTCCACTGATCAGATCCCGACACGACACCACCCCATCCTGGTTCAGATGCAGGCTGGTTAGCATCGTTGCGCTTGTATCACTGTATCGTTGCCGCAACAGCGCCGGCAATCCGCGCAAATATGCGCACACGGATTGTTTCCGTGGTTCTCCGTGCGTGAACAGTGCGCCAACCTTGGATTTCCGTGACGATCCTGCAAAATGCGGTGCCAGGAGCCAGCACATGAAACTTGCCAGGGCCGTCGCAGTCTGGCTCGCGCCTTGCGTACTTGCCGCAACGGCCAATGCCCAAAACTGCTTCACCGGCCCCATCAAAACGAAGGACGGCACGTTGCAGACGTGGACCGTCGTCAATCGCTGCGGCGCTCCGGTAACGCTGCGCTATTCGCTGACAGGTCCCCTGGGCAAGGAGCCAAAAAGCGCAATCGTCTCCGCCTGCAGCAGGCAGCGGATTGTGCAGACCTTCGCGACAGATCAGGTCGATTTTCTGGACACGGCCTATGATCCCGGCTGGGAGAAGATTTGTCCGTCATTGGACGATGAGGTTCGCCCCAGGACACGACCGGCAAAATCAACCAACGAATCAGATCAGATCCCTTTTCCATCCATCAGCCCGCCGCCCCTGGCCGGTCCCAAGCCAATAGGCCCTGCGGGAGGGAAACCGATTCCCAAGGGATAGCCTGAGAGCTGCGGAATCAATCGGGCTGGCTTCAGCGCCGCGTCCAGCGCAGCGGCCAGATCAGCGTCGATCGAAGTTCACGTTGTTCACGATGACAACGGCAGTTCGCCCTGCCCGCCCGTCCAGTCGATGATATCGACCTGGAGCCCTCGCTTCAGCATCTCTGACTCGAGACTGCCGGCGTGCCGCTTCCACTCGGGCGTCGAGCGGACGCGGAATTTTGGCTCCTCGCCGCTGGCCTCGAATTCATCGTCGGCCTTGAGCGCGCCGCGGATGGCTTCGTACATCATCTTCAGGCTGGCGTCGGTGAAGGCGCCGTAGTCCATCGGTCGTCTCCCTCAGCACTCTCGGAACGCAAAAGGCCGCCACGGAGCACCTCGTGACGGCCTTCTGCATAGCGGCCCATCCAGACGGCCCAACATCAGCGTTGCGTGAGTCGGGTTAATGAACCGTTGTCGCGCGACGGCGCGTGCCTTCGCGGAGCTCGCCGGCAATGCCGACAAAAAAGGCCTCGCCGAAGCGAGGCCCCCTTTGATAGAGCGAGATGCGTCCGGCCACTCGCTAGTCGTCGTCCCAGTCACGACCACGGATGACGACGCCACGGTCGCGGTAGTAATCGCGATGATGGTACCAGCCGTGGTGCCAGCCGCGATCGTACTCCCGGTATACGCGCGGGCCGTCATCTCGATAGCCGTAATAGCCGGGGCTGCTGCCGATATACACGCCCACTCCCTGCGCGCTGGCAATGGTGGGTGCCGCTATCGAAAGCGCCGCCGCTGCGGCAAGAGCGTAAGTAAGCTTCGTCATGACATCCTCCTTTCCAGTACCGGTGCTAACGGCTGACGTCCGCGCATGTTGCAGGAACACGTTCGGAACTTTCGTGAACGCCTGTTCAACATCATGGCGAGTACGACGGGGCCGATCCCCGGATGGCGACCGATAGAACATTCCGTGGTCGCGTGTTTCCCACTTCAATCGCAAACCACGCTACCAGCCCGGAACCGAGACTGGTTCCATCCAGTTCGCGGTTTTCAGATTTGCCGGTCGGGGCCGTGACGTGACGCGGCCCTTTTATTTGGCCGCGTGTCAAAGCGCGGGAGTTCTTCTTTGACACCCTGAGGCGATGTGAGGTGTCGGTAGCCGAGCATGCCTTGATCGACGTCAGCCGCAGGGGCCGTCGCGGCTCACAGCCTCAGGCATCGAAACAATTGGGCGAGCGCCGTGTTGGCGGATTGCGCACGCCGTTCGAGCATTTCGGCCGCGGTAGCGTAGTTGCGGGCCAGGATCTGGAGCGCACGTCGAGCGTCCGGCAGTGTCGACTGCTTGGCCATCTCCAGGCACTGGTGCTCGAAGTATCGAAGCTCCTCAAGTTCGGTCATTGCGATTCGTCCGATTCCGTTCAGCATTTTCGAACTCACTGCGCCAACGGCC
>NZ_LFLZ01000039.1 GCF_001189845.1 Bradyrhizobium tropiciagri | reverse complement strand
CATTTTCACTGAGGAAACGAATCCTCAGAACTACCTCAAGCTCATCGCCAGCGGAGATGTTGACGCAACCATGCTGGAGGCGTTGGAGGACTACGTTAAGCGGCAGAAAAAGCGCCTAGCCCTTCATAGCCCCAAGGCCCGAGCGGAGGCGCGCAGCATCATGCATGAGGATGACGAGGAGGCCGCCAACTGAGGCGGCCTTACCTTAGGCCAATTCGTGCAACAGCCGCGTCAGCGATTTCTTTGGGGCCGCTGGTGACGGTCGTACTGGTCTCGATAACTTTACGGGCGACCATCTCGCAAAGCGGGTCGTTACGGTCAACCAGACCCATCGAACGCAACGCTAGATCGAAGGCCTTGTTTAGAAGCTCAATCTCTTCCGGCGTGTATTTGCCGACCCTCAGTAAACGGTTGATTGGCATTGCTCCGCTCCTGCCAGAGAGCAAGTTCCGCTCTTTATAGCATGGAACTCCGTTCGCGGTCGTCTGGGTCGGTTGGCCAAATCTGGTCGCCAAGGAACTCCGTTCACCCACGGAGAACTCCGGGTAATATTTCGCACAGAACGATTTGGGCACGATCAAAATCTATATGCCCAGAACATGGAATAGGGCCGCTCGGTAGGACTACTGAGAATGTCGGACGCCGCATGGTTACGATGGGGTTAAGTCCAAATCAGGCCACTCGAAATTTCAAAGCAGGCCACTAGGGATGGAAGTAGGCCAGCGCCTAAATCCTCAAAAGAACATATTGCGAACATGGAACAAACGTGGTACGAGATTCCTATCAACAACGCATTCCGCCTGATCTCACCCGCCGTTTGTCCCGCTAGCGAATCCTCGCCATAAGGAGCACATCCCAAATGTCCGCCACCGCACTGCGTATCGTCGAAGGATCCTCCATGGACAAGTCCAAGGCCCTCTCAGCCGCGCTTTCCCAGATCGAGCGCCAGTTCGGCAAGGGCTCGGTGATGAAGCTCGGCAAGAACGACCGTTCGATGGATGTCGAGACGGTGTCGTCCGGGTCGCTCGGGCTCGACATCGCGCTCGGCGTCGGCGGCCTGCCGAAGGGGCGTATCGTCGAGATCTACGGTCCGGAATCCTCGGGCAAGACCACGCTGGCGCTGCACACCGTGGCGGAAGGCCAGAAGAAGGGCGGCATCTGCGCCTTCATCGACGCCGAACATGCGCTCGATCCGGTCTATGCGCGCAAGCTCGGCGTCAACATCGACGAGCTCCTGATCTCGCAGCCGGACACCGGCGAGCAGGCGCTGGAAATATGCGACACGCTGGTGCGCTCCGGTGCGGTCGACGTGCTGGTGGTCGATTCGGTCGCGGCGCTGGTGCCGAAGGCCGAGCTCGAGGGCGAGATGGGCGATGCGCTGCCGGGCCTGCAGGCGCGCCTGATGAGCCAGGCGCTGCGCAAGCTCACCGCCTCGATCAACAAGTCGAACACGATGGTGATCTTCATCAACCAGATCCGCATGAAGATCGGTGTGATGTACGGTTCGCCGGAAACCACCACCGGCGGCAATGCGCTGAAATTCTATGCCTCGGTCCGCCTCGACATCCGCCGCATCGGCGCGATCAAGGAGCGCGACGAGGTGGTCGGCAACACCACCCGCGTCAAGGTGGTGAAGAACAAGCTGGCGCCGCCCTTCAAGCAGGTCGAGTTCGACATCATGTACGGCGAGGGCGTCTCCAAGATGGGCGAGATCCTCGACCTCGGCGTCAAGGCCGGTCTCGTCGAGAAGTCGGGTGCCTGGTTCTCCTATGACAGCCAGCGGCTCGGCCAGGGCCGCGAGAATTCGAAGGCGTTCCTGCGCGCCAACCCCGACATCACCACCAAGATCGAAGCCGCGATCCGGCAGAACTCAGGCCTGATCTCCGAGCAGATCCTCGCCGGCGCGCCCGAGCGCGACGCCGAAGGCGAGGAGCCGACGGAAGAGTAGACCTCAAGGCAGACATGATTTCGCTGGAAGCGGGCGCAGAGGACGTTGAGTTGCCGACGTCTTCGGCGCCCGTTTCGTTTTGTGTTGCGTTCGGCGAGGTTGGACGATGAAGCGTTTGATTCTGACTAGTTGCGGCATCCGTCTCGCGCGCTCAGGTCTGGCAGAAGCGGTCATTGAATTTCGCTTTCGCTTCGTTTGGGGGCCGTTGCCCCCGGTAGAAGAGTTCGAAGATTATTTTGGCGCGCGTTCCGGCCAGGGCCCGGGTCGTCATTGGTCGGATTGGTGTTCATGGAGATTGTTCTCCGATGAAGTCCGGGCTCGCAGGCACCTTTCGCTCGTCGAGTATTGCGAACCGTATGACGTTATCGAGCTCTGGTTCGAACAATATCCGAACGATCAGCTGCAGCTGGTCTTCCTTCTGGCTTTTTTCAGATATCATCCCGAGACAGCGGCCAGGTTGAAGTTGCGTCTTGTTGATTTCGATCTGACGATGCCGGCTGAACAGATGCCCGAACCAGATGATGTGTTGACGGTCGACGTTGGCCCGGTCGAACTCAATACCGGAAGTGCGATCTGGTCGGCTTATCGCGCAGCCACCCCAATGCCTTTTCTGGATTGCTTGCAGAGTGACCTTAGCTCACTGCCATTTCTGAGGTCGGCGCAGCTTGCCTTGGTTGCAGAATTGCCCTCCCGCGCGACGGGGCTTGGCGCAACTGAAATGCGACTTCTTGAGCTGATCGCACGTTACGACGGCTTTTCAGCGCTTGGACTACTTCATCGTTTCTGGCGCCCCGGAAATGTGTTCGGGGAACTCGAACTTTTCTCATTGCTCGACGGCCTCACGGATGGTCCGTCGCCTGCAGTGACCGATCTCGAACGACCGCAGAGCAAAAGGAGCTGGCACGCGCGCTACGCCGCAAGCTATCCGCGGCTGACCGAGTTCGGCGAAGCGATCATCGCGCACCAGGAAGACTTCAGCAGCCATAACCCGATCGATCGCTGGTGGGGCGGCACGCACCTCACCAACGACAATCTCTGGCGCATTGCTCCGGCGCTGACCAAGCCGTAGTCAACTCAACCCGCCGCCAGCGCCTTCTCCCGGCTCGCGATCAGCGTCCGCAATTCGTCCGTCACCGAGACCGATTGATGGGTTGTCTGGTCGGTCGCGACCCAGATGATCTCGCCGGTGGCGCGCAGGTCGTCGGAGCCCTTGGCGAAGATCGCGAGCGCCAGATTGATCGAGGAGCGACCGATCTTCGCGACCCGAACGCAGACCTCGATGTCCTCGTCGAACCGGATCGGCGCCTTGTATTCGACGACCGATTTCACGGTGTGGAAGTCGATCCCGGTCCGCGCCACCTCGCCGAGATAGTCGTAGCCGAGTGCGCGAAAGTACTCCGTGATCGCAGTGTCGAAATAGGTCAAATAGTGGGCGTTGAACACCACGGCCTGCGCGTCGACCTCGGAATAGCGGACGCGAAACGGGAAGTGAAACCAGAATTCTTCGCGCATGTTTCCTCCTGCCGCGGCGTCGGTCGTTCCCGCGAATTCCGTGATGGCCGAATTGCGGACCCGTTGGCTCTACCCATCCTACCGACTGGATCTAGTGCCGGGGGATGACCAGTCGCCCCAATCCCTACTGTGCATGGGGTTGTTTTTGATGTTTTGAACTGGACCTCGTAGCAACCATCCCCGCTTGATGGTTGCTACAACATCCGGCAACGGAGGCCGCGCTATTCCGCCGCCTGCGCGTAATCCTCGATCGGCGGGCACGAGCACACCAGGTTGCGGTCGCCGTAGACATTGTCGACGCGGCCGACCGGGCTCCAGTATTTGTCGGACCGTGACACGCCCGCGGGGAAGCAGCCCTCGGCGCGGGTGTAGGCCCGGTTCCACACATCGTCGGCGATGTCGTGGACGGTGTGCGGCGCGTGGCGCAAAGGCGAGGCCTCGACCTTCCAGCGGCCGCTCTCGATCTCCGCGATCTCCTTGCGGATTGCGATCATGGCGTCGCAGAAGCGGTCGATCTCGAATTTCGATTCCGATTCCGTCGGTTCGATCATCAGCGTGCCCGCCACCGGGAAGCTCATGGTCGGCGCATGGAAGCCGTAGTCGATCAGCCGCTTGGCGATGTCGTCGACGGTGACGCCGCTGGTCGTCTTCAGCGCCCGCGGGTCGACGATGCACTCATGCGCGACACGGCCGCGCTCGTTGCGGTACAGCACCGGGAAGTGCGGCTGCAGCCGTGCGGCGATGTAGTTGGCATTGAGGATCGCAATCTCCGTGGCGCGCGTCAGGCCTTCGCCGCCCATCATCAGGATGTAGATGTAGGAGATGGTCAGGATCGACGCCGAGCCGAACGGCGCGGCCGACACCGGGCCGATGGCGTGCGCCGTCGAACCATCAGTTGCCGGATGGCCCGGCAGATAGGGCGCAAGATGCGCCTTGACGCCGATCGGACCCATGCCGGGGCCGCCGCCGCCATGCGGGATGCAGAACGTCTTGTGCAAATTGAGATGGCTGACATCGGCGCCGTAGTCGCCGGGCCGCGACAGCCCGACCTGCGCATTCATGTTGGCGCCGTCGAGATAGACCTGTCCGCCATGCGTATGCACGATGTCGCAGATCTCGCTGATATGCTCCTCGAACACGCCGTGGGTCGACGGATAGGTGATCATGACGGCGGCGAGATTGGCCGAATGCTTCTCCGCCTTGGCGCGGAGATCATTCACATCGACGTCGCCGCGCGCATCGCACGCGACCACCACCACGTCCATGCCGACCATCGCGGCCGAGGCCGGATTGGTGCCGTGCGCGGAGGAGGGGATCAGGCACACCTTGCGGTGCGGCTCGCCGCGCGCGAGGTGATAGCCGCGGATCGCAAGAAGTCCGGCATATTCGCCCTGCGCGCCGGAGTTCGGCTGCAGCGACACCGCGTCATAGCCGGTGATATCGCACAGCCACTGCTCCAGCCGCTTGAACAGCGCATGATAGCCCTTGGCCTGATCGGCGGGCGCGAACGGATGCAGATTGCCGAACGCCGGCCACGTCAGCGGGATCATCTCGGTGGTGGCGTTGAGCTTCATGGTGCAGGAGCCGAGCGGGATCATCGCGCGATCGAGCGCGAGGTCGCGATCACTGAGCTTGCGCATGTAGCGCAGCAGCTCGGTCTCCGAGCGGTGGGTGTTGAACACCGGATGGGTGAGGAAGGCGCTAGAGCGCCGCAGCTCCTTCGGCAGCGTCTCGCTTGCGCTACCCTCGATCTCGGCAAAGCTGAGCTTGCCGCCGAACACGCGCCACACCGCCTCGACGGTCTCCGGCGTCGTGGTCTCGTCGAGCGCGATGCCGAGCGTGGTCGCGCCGATGCGAAGATTGATCCGCTTCGCCTGCGCACGGGAGACGATCTCGATCTGCTTCGCCCCGACCTCGACAGTCACGGTGTCGAAGAACGCCTCGCTGGTCGGTGCGAAGCCGAGCTTGCGCAGGCCGGCGGCGAGCACGGTGGCGCGGCGATGCACGCCGCGCGCGATATGGGTCAGGCCTTCGGGGCCGTGATAGACCGCATACATCGAGGCGATCACGGCAAGCAGCACCTGCGCGGTGCAGATGTTGGAGGTCGCCTTCTCGCGGCGGATATGCTGCTCGCGGGTTTGCAGCGCTAGGCGATAGGCGGGTGCCCCCCGCGAATCCACCGACAGGCCGACGATGCGGCCGGGCAGCGAGCGCTTCAGCGTGTCGCGCACCGCCATGTAGGCGGCGTGCGGTCCGCCATAGCCCATCGGCACGCCGAATCGCTGCGCCGAGCCGATTGCGATGTCGGCACCGAGCTCGCCGGGCGAGGTCAGCAGCGCCAGCGACAGCAGGTCCGCGGCGACGATCGCAAGCGCGCCCCTGGCGCGCAGCGATGCGATCGCCGGCCGGAGGTCGCGCACCGCGCCCGTGGTGCCGGGATATTGCAAGAGTGCGCCGAGAACGTCGGCCTTGTCGAGCTCGGTGAGGGGATCGCCGACCAGCAGCGCCCAGCCCAGCGGGGCGGCGCGCGTGCGCATCACGGCGAGCGTCTGCGGATGCACCTCCTTGTCGACGAAGAACACCTTCGCCTTGACCTGCGAGTGGCGCTCGGCGAGCGCCATTGCTTCGGCCGCCGCGGTCGCCTCATCGAGCAGCGAGGCATTGGCGACGTCGAGCCCGGTGAGGTCGCAGATCATGGTCTGGAAGTTGAACAGGGCTTCGAGCCGGCCCTGGCTGATCTCGGGCTGGTACGGCGTGTACGCAGTGTACCAGGCCGGGTTTTCCAAGATGTTGCGCTGGATCACCGCGGGCAGGATGGTGCCGGAATAGCCTTGGCCGATCAGCGAGGTGAACACCTGGTTCTGCGCGGCGAGCTCGCTCATATGCGCGAGCGCCTCGGTCTCGCTCAGCGCGCGGCCGAGATCGAGCGGCGCCTTCTGGCGGATCGACGCCGGCAGCGTCTCACCCATCAGCGCCTGCAGGCTCGCGGCGCCGACCGTCTCCAGCATCGCGTTGACGTCGCGCGGTGACGGTCCGATGTGTCGGCGGACGAAATCGGTGGCGGCTTCGTTGATCGGCTTGAAGGGCGCGTTCATCGGTTGATCCTCGGGATTATCCTCAGGCGGTGTGCGCGGCGTATGCGGCTTCGTCCATCAGGCCGCCGAGTTCGCCCTTGTCGGCAATTTTCAGCTTGAAGAACCAGGCCTTGCCGCCGGCATCCGAGTTGACCAGCGCGGGCTCGGCGGCGAGCGCCTCGTTGACCTCGATCACTTCGCCGGTGATCGGCGCGTAGACGTCGGAGGCGGCCTTGACGGATTCGACGACAGCAGCGGCCTCGGCCTTCTTGAGGCTGCGGCCGACCTTGGGCAGTTCGACGAACACGACGTCGCCGAGCTGCGATTGCGCGTAATCGGTGATCCCGATCGTGGCGACGTCGCCTTCGATGCGGAGCCATTCGTGGTCGGACGTGTACAGCGTGGTCATGGAGAGATCCTCTGGCGTCTTAGCGTTTGTAGGTATTGGGGACGAAGGGCGTGGCGGCGACTTTCAGCGGCAGCCGCTGACCGCGCACTTCGGCGAAAACGGTGGTGCCGACCGCGGAAAGTGAGGTCGGCAGATAGCCCATTGCGACCGGCGCATTGAGGCTCGGGCCGAAGCCGCCAGAGGTCACCTTGCCGATCTGCTCGGTCGAGGCGGCATCGGCAAACAGCGGAGCGCCTTCGCGCACCGGCGCGCGGCCGTCGGGCCTGAGGCCAACGCGGCGGCGCGATGCGCCTTGTGCGAACTGGGTAAGGATCTTGTCGGCGCCCAGAAAACCGCCGGCGCGGGCGCCGCCGCTGCGGCGGACCTTCTGCATCGACCATTCCAGCGCGCCTTCGACCGGCGTCGTCGTGGTGTCGATGTCATGGCCGTAGAGGCAGAGCCCAGCCTCGAGCCGCAGGCTGTCGCGTGCGCCGAGCCCGATCGGCAGCACGTCGGGATTGTCGAGCAGCGCAGTGACCAGGGCTTCGGCCTTGTCGGCCGGCACGGAAATCTCAAAGCCGTCCTCGCCGGTGTAACCGGAGCGCGAGACGAAGCAGTCGATGTCGGCGACGCGGCGCGGGCCGGCATCCATGAATTTCATCGAACTGACATCTGCACAAAGTTGTGCCAGTGCCGATTCGGCCTTCGGTCCCTGCAGCGCGATCAGCGCGCGGTTGGCCAGCGACACGATTTCGCAGGTGTCGGAGAGATGCGCGCGCAGATGCGCCTCGTCCTCGGCCTTGCAGGCCGCGTTGACCACCAGGAACAGGTGATCACCGAAATTCGCAACCATCAAATCGTCGAGCAGGCCGCCGTCGTCGTTGGTGAATTGCGCGTAGCGCTGCCGTCCCGGCGCGATGCCGACGATGTCTTGCGGCACCAGTTTTTCCAGTGCGAGCGCCGCATCGCCGACCTTGCCGGATTTGGCCTTCAGCACGAGCTGGCCCATGTGGGACACGTCGAACAGGCCGGCGTCCTTGCGGGTGTGCAGATGCTCCTTCAGCACGCCCGCCGTGTATTGCACCGGCATGTCGTAGCCGGCGAACGGCACCATCTTGGCGCCGCGCGCCAGATGCAGCGCATGCAGCGGGGTCTGTTTCAGCGGGGAAGTTTCGTGCGCAAGCATCACAGGGCCCTCGCGGTTCCCGCGGGGACCCATTTCCCCTTGAGAAACCTGCAGAAAGCCCCATCTGTCGCTGTGCCTGAGAGTATTATCCCGTCGGCGGACGCAATCGGGGGAGAACCCCAGCGCCTCTTTCCAGATGTCAGACGTCACGCGGTCCTTTTGCCTGAGAGTTTCCGGGGCGGTTGCTCCTTCGGCGCCGGCCCAAAGCTGGACCGGTCTCTCCCGACGTGACGGGTTAACAGGTAGGTAGAAAACACGGCGCCACCAAGACTGTCAACGCAGCTGCAACAACTATCCAATGGGCTTTGTGCTGCCGCGGCAAGCCCATGATCCGCCTGCACAGTTTCTGGACACCGCAGCTGGCAATGTCTAAAAGCGTTCGGCCGGAAAATGACGCCTTTTTGCGGCTGGCCGGCCCCTTTTTCCGATTGGATGAACATGAGCAGCGTCAACGACATCAGGTCGACATTTCTGAACTTCTTCAAAGAGAACGGCCACGAGATCGTGGCCTCGTCGCCGCTGGTGCCGCGCAACGACCCGACCCTGATGTTCACCAATGCCGGCATGGTGCAGTTCAAGAACGTCTTCACCGGCGTCGAGAAGCGCAGCTATCAGCGCGCCACGACGTCGCAGAAATGCGTGCGCGCCGGCGGCAAGCATAACGACCTCGACAATGTCGGCTATACTGCCCGCCATCTCACCTTCTTCGAGATGCTCGGCAACTTCTCGTTCGGCGACTACTTCAAGGAGCGCGCGATCGAGCTGGCCTGGAATCTGATCACCAAGGATTTCGGGCTGAAGAAGGACAAGCTGCTCGTCACAGTCTATCACACCGACGACGAGGCGGCGGGCTACTGGAAGAAGATCGCGGGCTTCTCGGACGACCGCATCATCCGCATCCCGACCTCGGACAATTTCTGGGCGATGGGCGATACCGGCCCGTGCGGTCCGTGCTCCGAGATCTTCATCGACCGCGGCGAGCACATCTGGGGCGGACCTCCCGGCAGCCCGGAAGAGGACGGCGATCGCTTCCTCGAATTCTGGAACCTGGTGTTCATGCAGTACGAGCAGGTGACGAAGGAGGAGCGCGTGGCGCTGCCGCGTCCCTCGATCGACACCGGCATGGGCCTGGAGCGCATGGCCTGCATCCTGCAGGGCGTCGAGAGCGTGTTCGAGACGGATCTGTTCCGCCACCTGATCGAGGCGGCTTCGTCGGCGCTCGGCCATGGACCGAACGCGCAGAACGTCGCGTCGTATCGCGTCATCGCAGATCACCTGCGCTCGTCGGCGTTCCTGATTGCCGACGGCGTGCTGCCATCGAACGAGGGCCGCGGCTACGTGCTGCGCCGGATCATGCGCCGCGCGATGCGCCACGCGCAGCTCTTGGGCGCGAACGAGCCGCTGATGCATCGCCTGGTCTGGGCGCTGGTCCGCGAGATGGGCCAGGCCTATCCGGACCTGGTGCGCGCGGAGAAGCTGATCGAGGAGACACTGCAGCTCGAAGAGACCCGCTTCCGCAAGACGCTGGTGCGGGGACTATCGATCCTCGACGAGAAGAGCGCCGGCCTCAAGAAGGGCGACATGTTCGATGGCGACACCGCGTTCACGCTGTACGACACGTATGGATTCCCGCTGGACTTGACGCAGGACGCGCTGAAGTCGCGCGGCATCAGCGTCGACCAGGCGGCGTTCACCGACGCGATGGAGCGGCAGCGCGAGAAGGCGCGCGCGTCCTGGGCAGGCTCCGGCGAGGCGGCGACCGAGACCATCTGGTTCCCGCTGCGCGAGAAGCTCGGTGCAACCGAATTCCTCGGCTATGAGACCGAGAGCGCGGAAGGCGCGGTGACGGCGCTGGTCAAGGATGGCGCCGAGGTCGACAGCCTCAAGGCCGGCGAGAGCGGTGCGATCGTGCTGAACCAGACGCCGTTCTACGCCGAGTCCGGCGGCCAGGTCGGCGACATCGGCGTGCTCACGGGTGAGGGCGTCAAGTTCCGCGTCACCGACATGCAGAAGAAGGCCGGCGATCTGTTCGTGCATCTCGGCACGGTGGAACAGGGCACGCTGAACGTCGGCACGGCGCTGCAACTCGAGGTCGACCACGCCAGGCGTTCGTCGATCCGCGCCAACCATTCCGCGACGCATCTGCTGCATGAGGCGTTGCGCCAGGTGCTCGGCGATCACATCGCGCAGCGCGGCTCGCTTGTCGCACCCGATCGCCTGCGTTTCGATTTCGTTCATCCGAAGCCGATCACGCCGGAAGAGCTCGCCCGGGTCGAGGACATCGCCAACGATGTCGTGCTCGAGAATGACGAGGTGACGACCCGCGTGATGGCGGTTGACGACGCCCGCGAGGCCGGTGCGCGCGCGCTGTTCGGCGAGAAGTACGGTGACGAGGTCCGCGTCGTCTCGATGGGCAAGAGCGCCCGCGAGCACGGCCAGAACGCGCTCGGCTGGTCGGTCGAGCTCTGCGGCGGCACCCATGTCCGCCGCACCGGCGACATCGGCCTGATCTCGGTGACCAGCGAGAGCGCGGTCGCCTCCGGCGTCCGCCGCATCGAGGCGCTGACCGGGCGTCACGCGCGCAAGCACGCCAACGACACCATGGCGCTGGCGAAGACTGCGGCGGCCGAGCTGCGCACCACGATCGAGGATGTGCCTTCGCGCATCACTGCGCTGATGGAGGAGCGCAAGAAGCTCGAGCGCGACCTGTCGGATGCCCGCAAGAAGCTCGCGATGGGCGGCGGCGGAGCGTCGAACGGCGCAGCCTCAGCCGTTCGCGAGGTTGGCAACGTCAAGCTGCTGGCGCGCGCGGTCGAAGGCGTCGAGACCAAGGACCTGAAGAGCCTCGTCGATGACGGCAAGAAGCAGATCGGCTCGGGCGTGGTCGCGATCGTCGGCGTCACCGAGGACGGCAAGGCCGGCATCGTGGTCGGCGTCACCGCCGATCTGACTTCGCGCTTCAACGCGGTCGAGCTGGTGCGCAAGGGCTCCGAGGTGCTCGGCGGCAAGGGTGGCGGCGGCCGGCCCGACATGGCGCAGGCCGGCGGGCCCGACGGCGCCAAGGCGGACGCCGCGCTGTCTGCGATTGAACAGGCAATGGCCGGCGC
This sequence comes from Bradyrhizobium tropiciagri, assembly GCF_001189845.1. GTDB lineage: Bacteria > Pseudomonadota > Alphaproteobacteria > Rhizobiales > Xanthobacteraceae > Bradyrhizobium > Bradyrhizobium tropiciagri. The sequence continues at coordinate 68,703 of NZ_LFLZ01000039.1, read as the reverse complement.
CTGACGGAGAGGCTGATCGTGGCGACGGCTCCGTTCAAGCCCACGATCAGCGATCCCGGACTGCGCAATCGTCTCTACGAGCTGCTCGAGCGCGATGATCTGCCGCATTCGGGCGGCTCGCGGTTTGCCGGCCTTATCGTCGCGATCATCGCCGTCGACGTGCTGGCGGCGATCTTCGCCTCGGTGCCCGAGATCGACGCCCAGTTCGGATGGCTACTGACGACCGTCGAGATCGCGGCGGTGGCCGCCTTCGCGCTGGAATATGCCGCGCGGCTCTGGAGCGTGGTTGGCCATTCCCTGCGCGACATGACGCCATTGCGGGCACGGCTCGAATACGCGCTTTCGACCCTCGGTCTCATCGATTTGCTGGCGTTCCTGCCGTCGGCCATCGCGCTCGCGATCGGTGACAAGACCGCGCTGGTGCTGTTCGGCATGCTGCCGTTCCTGAAGCTGGTGCGCTACTCGACCGCGATGCGCTCGCTGCTGGCGGCGCTGCATGCCGAGCGGCGCACGCTGTTCGGCTGCGTCGTGATCCTGACCGGCGCGGTGCTGCTGTTCGCCGCGCTGCTCTATGCCATCGAGCACAAGGTGCAGCCCGACAAGTTCGGCACCATGCCGCAGGCGATGTGGTGGGCGATCGTGACGCTCGGCACCGTGGGTTATGGCGACGTCGTCCCGGTGACGCCGCTCGGGCGGATCGTCACGGTGGTTGCGATCGTGATCGGGTTTGCGATGATCGCGCTTCCGGTTGCGATCATCTCGACCGCGTTCGCCGACGAGGTGCGGCGCCGCGACTTCGTCGTGACCTGGGGCATGCTGGCGCGGGTGCCGCTGTTCTCGCATCTCAACGCCGCCGACATCGCCGACATCATGCGGCTGTTGCGGTCGCAGACCATCGAGGCCGGCGAGGTGCTGGTGCGGCGTGGCGATGCGGCGTCGTCGATGTATTTCATCACCGCCGGCGAAGTCGAGATCGACCTGCCGAGCCAGCGCGTGCGGCTTGCCGACGGCACGTTCTTCGGCGAGATCGCGCTGCTCAGGCGGACCAACCGGTCGGGCACGGTGACGGCGATGCGGAAGACCAAGCTGCTGCTGCTCGATGCGCAGGACTTCCATGCCCTGATCGAGCGCATGCCGGCGCTCGCCGCGCATGTCCGGGAGACGGCGGAGGCGCGGCTCGCCGACCCGCTCACGGCTGGCGGCGACCTCGTAGCCGCGGAGATCGCCCAGCCGCCCGGCGAGGCCGACGGCGGCATCCGCGACTAGTTTTGGTCTAGTCGCGGCGCAGGAACACGTAATCCGCCGAATACGCCGCGCTCTTCAAGGCCCCGGCCTTGTCGCAGGCGCCGCTGAGCTCGCCGCCCGAAGTGTTGATCCGCTGCACGGTGGCAACGCTCGAGAGTACGCCATTGCCGCGGTGGGCGATCACTTCGAGCTTTAGCCAGGCAATGTCTGCTGGCGTCGTGCCAGGCGCGCTGCCGGCGGTGCGGGCGGTCACGGCGCTGCCGTCGACATGCTCCCAGTTCGGACCCGCATAGTGGCGGCCGACCGTGCGGCCATTGGCGATCAAAGTGGCGACCGGTTCGCGGAACGACCATGCGAGCTTGCCGTCGGTGACCGGCTTGCACTCATAGACCTGGACGCCCTCGGCATGGACCGACAGCACCGGGGACTCAGCCGGTGCCGCGACAGCGTCGGGCAGGGGATCGGCAGCTGATGCCGCCGACCCGGTGAGCAGCAAGGATGCGAGCGCAACGGCTCTGATGAGGGCCATGGTCACGCTCGCACCTGTCTTCCCAAGACGCAGCCGTTAGGCCGCCATCGCCTTCGCGAGATTGTCGGACACCTTGTCGAGAAATCCGGTGGTCGAGAGCCAGCGCTGGTCGGCGCCGACCAGGAGCGCGAGGTCCTTGGTCATGTAGCCTTCCTCGACGGTCGAGACGCAGACCTTCTCCAGGGTGGTGGCGAACTTCGCCAGTTCCGGATTGTTGTCGAGCTTGGCGCGGTGGGCGAGGCCACGGGTCCAGGCGAAGATCGACGCGATCGAGTTGGTCGAGGTCTCCTTGCCCTTCTGGTGCTCGCGGTAGTGCCGGGTCACCGTGCCGTGGGCGGCTTCGGCTTCCACCGTCTTGCCATCAGGGGTGAGCAGCACCGAGGTCATCAGGCCGAGCGAGCCGTAGCCCTGGGCCACGGTGTCGGACTGCACGTCGCCGTCATAGTTCTTACAGGCCCAGACGTAGCCGCCGGACCATTTCAGCGCCGAGGCCACCATGTCGTCGATCAGGCGGTGCTCGTAGGTCAGGCCCTTGGCCTCGAATTCCTTCTTGAACTCGCGGTCGTAGATGTCCTGGAAGATGTCCTTGAAGCGGCCGTCATAGACCTTGAGGATCGTGTTCTTGGTCGAGAGGTAGACCGGGTAGTTGCGCAGCAGGCCGTAATTGAGCGAGGCGCGGGCGAAATCGATGATGGAGTCGTCGAGATTGTACATCTCCATCGCGACTCCGGCGCCGGGCGCCTTGAACACTTCGCGCTCGATCACGGTGCCGTCCTCGCCGACGAACTTCAGCGACAGCGTGCCCTTGCCGGGGAACTTGATGTCGGTGGCGCGGTACTGGTCGCCATAGGCGTGGCGGCCGATGATGATCGGCTTGGTCCAGCCGGGAACCAGGCGCGGCACGTTCTTGCAGATGATCGGCTCGCGGAAGATCACGCCGCCGAGGATGTTGCGGATGGTGCCGTTCGGCGACTTCCACATCTGCTTCAGGCCGAACTCCTTCACCCGGGCCTCGTCGGGGGTGATGGTGGCGCATTTGACGCCGACGCCGACCTTCTTGATGGCTTCGGCGGCGTCGATGGTCACCTGGTCATTGGTCTCATCGCGGTATTCCATGCCCAGATCGAAATAGAGCAGTTCGACATCCAGGAACGGGTTGATCAGCTTGTCCTTGATGTACTGCCAGATGATCCGGGTCATCTCGTCGCCATCGAGCTCGACGACGGGGTTGGATACCTTGATTTTTGCCATGACGGGGAGGCCCTCTTGGGAACGGCGCGCTTTTGACGGCGGGGGTGGAAAATACGCCTGCGCTATAGCACCGCCCGGGGGCGGGCGGAAGCGGACCGGTTATGCACTTTCAGCCCATCTTTTCACCGAGAACCGCCATTCTGACCGGCGGCTCTCGGGTCCCTGTCCTGGACCGGTTTTCTTCGCCTGACCCCGCTAGAATGGCACCTGCGTCGCGGTCCCGGCCACGATGTACCAGGTCACGAACAGGCCGGCGATCAGGGCCCCCGGCAGGCTCGATCCGGTTCTCCGCCAGGTGAAGGTCGCGATCACGGCCACGATCGCCAGCAGCGGCACGAACTGGATCGCGACGATGGTCGAGAGCGGCACGAAACTGGGGTCCGGCACCGGGTTGAACAACTTACCGGTCAGCCACATCGTGCCGTATTGCAGCACCAGCAACACGATGAAACCGAGCGTCAGCGCCAGGATGTTGGTGAGGTAGAGCGCCCCTCGTGGCGCATCCATGGTCGAGAAATTCCGGTGCAGCACGTGCAGCGCCACGACGAAAAACGCCGTGAACGGAATCAGATAGATCAGGAAGATGAGGAATTGCTTCGCGCTCATCAATTTGAGTGCGACGATCCAGAACCTGAAGTCGATCTTGAAGGCGAGGTCGGCGAGCCAGAGCGCGGCGTAACCCACCGCAACCGAGATCACCGCGATCACGACGGATTGACTAACAAGGCCGGCCCGGCTGGCGCGCTTGGGGGCGAACGGCATCAGGGCCAGCGTGATCAGGCCGTTGATGATGGCCCAGACCAGGATCTGGTTGGTGATGCCCTGCGGCAGCACCGAGCTCGGGGTGACGAAGGTGCCGCCGAGCGCGAAGGCCGGGTAGTAGGTCAGCGCCGGGATGAAGGCGGACAGGATGAGCGCCGTGGTCCAGCGCCGGCCGGCCGCAGCCTGATGCGGCGGCATGGTGCCATCGGCAACCGCGGGCAGCCGCAGGCGGGAGAACATCTGGGCCTCCAGCAGTCCATCGAACGTCCCGATCACGAGGGCAATGAAACCGATCAGGGCGATCAGCGTGCCGATCTCCTTGCGGAACCAGATCTGGTCGTCGACCGGACGCGGGGTGCCGCCCTTCAGCGTCTTGGCGAACCAGTCGAGGCTGTAGCCGATCGCCTCGTGCGAGATGTGCTCGGCCGGATGGGTCATCGCTGGCGTGTACAGCGCCCGTGCGGTGCCACTGGCCGGGTCGCCATAGACCTTGCCGGGCTCGACCGCGCCCTGGGTGCCGAACATCGCCTGGAGTTTCGGGCTCTTGGTGACCTCGCGGGCGAGCTCGACGCCCCACATCAGCTCGGGGAATTCCTCGTACTGGGCGAACACCAGGGCGGTGTTGCGCGGCCAGGTGGCCGTGCCCTCAGCGGCGAACGGCTTGCCGGTGGACGAGCCCTCCAGCACCAACGCTTTGTAGTCGTTGGGCATCGCGGCAGCCGCCGCCAGCACGGTCCAGCCGCCCATCGAATGGCCCTCGAGCCCGATGTTCTCTTTGTCGACGAAGGGCAGGCTGCGGAGATAGGCGAGGCCGTCAGGTCCGCCAAAGCCGTTGGCGAAGGAGGGCGGGTCGCTGTAGCCATGCCCGGTCTGGTCGAGCGCCAGCACCACATAGCCTCGGCGGGCGAACTCGATGGCGAAGCCGTCCTGGGTCTCGCGCGAATTGATATAGCCATGGACGGCCAGGATGCCGGGCGCCGGGATCTGCGCCGTGGCATTCGGCGGGATGTAGAGCAGGGCGCTCATGGTGTTGCCCTTGGCGCCCTTGAACCTGACATCCTCGATCCGGATGCCATCAGCGGTCTGCGTGAAGTGGGCGAGCAGGCCCCCCGCCGCGATCAAGATCAGGCCCACAATCGCCAACGTCCATCTGCCCCGCATCGTCGTCCCCCCAATGTGCTTTGACCCAAAGTGCTTGGAATCAAGTGCCCCGCCGTTCAAGCGGCGTCTCAAGCGTGCCTTTACAGCTTCGCTTTGGTTGTGGTTGATAGCCTATCCGAAGGCCAAGCGCGCGCAAGCGGCGGCCTTCGCTCCGTGCGATTGGGACTCCAATTGAGGATTCGCAAACCCCGCTAACCCTGTTATCTCCTTGGAGAAAATGGTCCCGTGCAAACCGGTGCAAAAGCCGGTCAATGCTGCTCTCTTGGGCCTCTGCATGAGATTTTGAGTCAGCATCTTCGGAAGCTGATTCAAAACCTTCAGACGTTGAATCAGAAAGTGAAGTGAGATGTCCGGCACCGACAAGACCAAGGCAGGGCACGACCTTGCCGGTCCCGTCGTCATCCTGGTCGAGCCGCAGCTTGGCGAGAACATCGGCATGGCCGCGCGGGCGATGGGGAATTTCGCGCTGAGCCGGATGCGCATCGTCAATCCGCGCGACGGCTGGCCGAACATTGCCGCCCAGCGCGCCGCCGCCGGCGCCGACCACATCATCGGTTCCGTCGAGCTGTTCGACACCGTCGAGCAGGCGATTGCCGATCTCACCCTGGTGTTCGCCACCACCGCCCGCGCCCACGACCAGGCCAAGCCGGTGGTCGGGCCGGAAGGCGCGGCAAGCGAGATCGTCGGCCATGTCGCGTCCGGCGGCGGGGCCGGTATCCTGTTCGGGCGGGAGCGTGCCGGCCTGACCAATGAGGAGGTGGCGCTCGCCAACCGCATCATCACCTTCCCGGTCAACCCGGGCTTCGCCTCGCTCAATCTGGCGCAGGCGGTGCTGTTGATGGGCTACGAGTGGTTCAAGCTCTCGACCGCGGGTGCGCTGCCGTTCGCGATGCCGGAGCGATCCGAGCCGGCCTCCCAGCACCAGATGCAGGCGTTCTTCGACAACCTCGTCGCCGAGCTCGACAAGGTCGAGTTCCTGCGTCCGGCCGAGAAGCGCGACACCATGCTGGTCAACCTGCGCAACATCTTCACCCGGATGGACCCGACCAAGCAGGACATGCACACGCTGCACGGCGTGGTGATGGCGATCGCCGAAGGCCGCAAGGGCCCGGCCAAGGGCGGTGTGCTCGACGGCGCCCAGGCGACCCGGCTGCGCGCGCTGCTCGCCGAGCAGGGGCAGGGCGGTGCGACCGCCGACAGCAGCAGTACCGTGCGCGGGCTCGCCCGGCTGCTCCGCCGCAACCCGACCGATGCCGAGCGGATCCTGTGGCAGGCGTTGACGCGGGACCGCCGCTTCGCCGGCCAGTTCAAGCGCCAGACCCCGGTCGGCCGCCACATCCCCGACTTCGTCTCCTTCGTGCACCGGACCGCGATCGAACTGGTCAACGCCAAGGAGAGTGAGGCCATCGCCGCCGACCGCGCCAAGCGCCGCGCCTGGCTCGAGGCGCGCGATTATCGGGTGGTCGACATCAAGGTGGATGATGTTGAGCGTGATCTCGATGGTGAGCTGGTGCGGCTGGAGGCGGGGCTTCAGCGGGGGCGGTGAAGCGTCATGTTCAGTGTCACCACCCGCGAAAGCGAAAGCGGGTGATCCAGTGCGTAGGATGGGTAGAGCGTAGCGAAACCCATCATCTCTCCCTGCGATCAGCTTGATGGGTATCGCTTCGCTCCACCCATCCTACAATTCCGAATGACCCGTCGGGCAAGTTGCCGGCATCATCAGCAATCTCTCTTCAGCTACGACAATCGCTCTGGGGCAGCGGCAGGGCCGGTTCGCTAGACGTCTCTCCATTCACCCGCAACCACGCCTCACTTCGGCGTGGTCGGCCAGCAGGAGACAGACATGAATCTACACAACCCCTCAGACGCCGTCAGATCGAAGCCCGAAGAGCTGGTTCCGTCGCGCTACGCGCAGCGGATCGGCGAGATTGACGTGCTGGTGGTCAGCGATGGCGTGCTGCCGCTCCCGACCCAGATGCTGGGACACAACGCCGATCCCGCCGCGCGCGCAGCATGGCTGCACGACATGTTCCTGCCGGCGGATGCGTTCGACTGGGCGCTGAATGTGGTCATGGTCCGCAGCGGCGGGAAAACCATCCTGATCGACGCCGGGCTGGGGTCGGATCCCGACCTGCACCTGCCGCGGGCCGGGCAGACGGTGAAGCGGCTGGAGGCCGCCGGCATCGATCTTTCGTCCGTCACCGACGTGGTGCTGACCCACATGCACATGGACCATGTCGGCGGGCTGCTCGTCGAGGGCGTGAAGGAGAGGCTGCGTCCGGATCTGCGGATCCACGTGGCGGCCGCCGAGGTCAAATTCTGGGAGGCGCCCGATTTCTCCCACACCAACATGCCGCAGGGATTCCCGGACGCGCTGCGGGCGACCGCCAAGCGGTTCGCACAGGAGTACCGCGATAATCTGCGGACGTTCGATGCGGAGCACGAAGTGGCGCCGGGCGTCGTCGTTCGTCGCACCGGCGGTCACACGCCCGGGCACAGCATCGTCCGGATCGCATCTGGCGGCGAAGCACTGACATTCGCCGGCGATGCCGTGTTCGCGGTCGGTTTCGACCAGCCCGACTGGTACAACGGTTTCGAACACGATCCCGAGGAGGCGGCGCGTGTTCGCGTTCGTCTGCTGCGCGAGCTGGCGAAGACCGGCGAGATGCTGGTGGCCACGCACCTGCCGTTCCCGTCGGTCGGACACGTGGCGGTCGATGGCGACACCTTTCGTTGGGTGCCGGTGTACTGGGACTACTGACCGCTTGTCGGTCTAGGATCGAACCAGGGCGCGTGGACTCAATGATGCTATTGAGTTCGCGCCCTGGGCGGCGCCGGGTGCTACGCGACGCCGGCGACTTCAGCGTGGATGGCACGGCAGTGTTGCGCCAGGGTGTCGTGCGCGACCACGAACTCCTTCAACGGCGTGTCGATGTCGTAGAAGTAAATGTTGGCCACGAAGCCATAGATGCCGGCGTCGATGGACGTCGGCGTGTTGCCCTGCACATAGCCTTGCCGCGGGATCAGGTTTGCCAGTGCGGCGAGATCGGCGATCCCGCGGGCCATCGCGGCGTCGGGCACGAAGCGGCCGATGCCCTGGTAATGATAGCGTTGCGCGTTGAACTCCCTGGCCTTCATCAAGCCGTCGTCGGTGAGGTCCGGATGCTCACGCTTGAGCGCATCGCGGAACTTCGGCCAGTAGCGCTCGTCCTTCCAGCGCGAGTAGGACATTACCCAGTAGAGATCGTCGAGCGTACGCGTGATGAGGAGATCGGTGGTGCGCTGCGCCGGCGTCAGCACCGCATCCAGCGTCACGCCGTATTTTTCGGTGACGTAGCGGAGGATGGTCTCGCTGTCGCCGACGGTGTCATGGCCGTCGACGACATAGGGCAATTGCTGGCGCGGCGCCTTCGATGCATCAAAAATGTGCTCGTGCCGGAACGGCACGCCGGCCAGCTTCAGAAAAGCAAATACCTTCAGGCCATAGCCATTGTTGTCGGCGACGCCGAACAGCGGCGGATAGGAATAGAGCGTGAGCATGGCGGCTCGTCACGTTCAGGATGGACGAGGCTACCTCAGGATTGGCCGGTTGGAAACGCTAGCCAACCGCGCCGTGCTCAGGCGGATAACGATTGGTTGGTGCGGCGTTGATCCTGATGTCTTGCGTCCCGAATTTCGGCGGCGTCATGTTGGCTTCTCAAACACGTGAAATCTGATAGATTTTGTCTGGCAAGCCCTCGGCAGTCACGTGCCGAAAGAAAGGGCGGCGATCGTACCATTGATCCGCGCGCTCCTTTTTTCTTGCGCGTCGGCTATCTCGATTTGCGCACGGCCTCGTTGGCCCCCGTGCGCGCATTTCGTTGACGAACCTTTTTGAAGCCAGAAATCGATCAGAGTTCTATTGGCATATTTAATTGATTGGAGGCGTCGTCATGATCCGTATCGGATCGTTAGCGCTCGTTATCGGCGCGGTATTGACCAGCCCGGCCAGCGCACAGTCGGACCTAGTCGAGCGCGGTGATTATCTGGTCAATGGCATCCTGGCCTGCGGCAACTGCCACACGCCGAAGGGGCCATCGGGGGATATCCCGGATAAGGCATTTTCCGGCGGCGCGTCGTGGGATGAGCCACCTTTCAAGGTCACCGCCCCGAACGTGACGCAGGACAAGGAGACCGGCATCGGCAATTACACCGACGCCGAGCTCAAGCAACTGCTGCGGAAGGGCGTCAAGCGCAACGGCGTACGTGTCGCCATGGTCATGCCAAGCGGCTTCTACGAGATCATGACCGGCCGGGATATCGATGCGGTGATCGCTTATCTGCGGACGCTCAAGCCGATCAAGAATGCGGTGCCGGAGCCAATCTACAGGATGGCGCAAGGACATCCAGTCCCACCGGGCGGTGAAAGCCCGTACACCGAGGCGATGTTGAGCGACAAGGTGCAGCAAGGGTTCTACCTCGCTACTATCGCGCACTGCATGGCGTGTCATACGCCGATGGGACCGCAAGGGCTGGAATTCGCAACCAAGCTCGGCGCCGGCGGCAGGAATTTTCCGGGAGCATGGGGCTTGTCGGTTTCCAGGAATATCACCTCCAGCAAGACGAAGGGCATCGGCGGCTGGACTGACGACGCGATCAAACGCGCCATCACTGAGGGCGTCAGCAACGACGGCGGCAAGCTCAATCCGCCCATGGGGTTCCACTACTACGCCACTCTGGCAGCTGCGACCTCGACGCCATCGTCGCCTATTTGCGTACGGTGCCAGCAAAAGAATAGTCTGACAGCCGCTTCTTCCGGGCAATGACGATGGAGAGGCGTAGACCCGGTGAGGGTCCGCGCCTCGCATATCGCCTGCTGCGTTCAGGCCTTCGAGATGCCGCCGTCGATCACCGGTCCCATCGGCTCGTAGCGTTCGCCGCTGAAGCGCGTCAGTTGCAGTTGCTCCAGCGGATAGTAGTCGGTCGGCGAGGTGTTGATCCTGATGCCCGGCAGCAGCATGTCGGATTCGACATCCCTGAGGTTCGCCGCCTGCCTGATGATGTTTTCGGACGAGACGTCGTCGCCGCATTGCTTGAGCACCTGAACCAGGATCTGGCTGGTGAGATAGCCGGTGACCGCGTAGATGTCGTTCTTGGCGGCCGCCGGATCGTATTTGTCGAGGAAGGCGCGCCATTTCTGGATCGCGGGATCGCTGTCCCAGGCGGCGTCGACGGGATCCTTCAGATAGGCGCTCGAGATGATCCCCTTGGACACGTCGAAGCCCGCGGCCTTCAGCGTCGAGCCTGCGGAGGAGGCGTTGTTGCCGATGTAATGCGCCGGCTGCCAGCCGAGTTCGGCGATCTTCTTGATGCCTTGGGCGGCGAATTTCGGCGTGGTCATGCTCATGAACACATTGGCGCCGGCGGATTTGCAGCGGACCACCTGGCTGTCGATCGTCGGGTCAGCGGTTTCATAGGACAGCTCGGCAACGATCGCAGACGTCTTGGTGCCAAGTCCGTCCTTGAAACCCTTCAGCACGTCGCGTCCGAAATCGTCGTTCTGGTAGACGATGCCGATCTTGGCATCCGGCTGTGTCGCGAGAACGTGTTGCGCGAAGGCGCGCCCTTCGATCTGGTAGCAGGGCTGGAATCCCATGGTGTAGGGGAAGTTCTTGTGGTCGCCGAACTTGGTCGCGCCCGAGGCGATGAAGAGGTGCGGGACCTTCTTCAGGTTCATGTACTTCATGATCGCCGCATTGGTGGGCGCACCGAGCGGCGCAAACAGGACGTCGATCTCGTCGCCTTCGACCAGCTTGCGCGCCTGCTCGACGGTCTTGGCCGGGCTGTAGGCGTCGTCATAGGTGATGTACTTGATCATGCGGCCGTTGATGCCGCCTTGCTCGTTGATCATCTTGAAATAGCCGCCCGGTGTGCGGCCGATTGACGAATAGACCGCAGCCGGTCCCGAATAGGCGTCGATGTTGCCGATGACGATCTCGGTCTTGCCCTCCATCTTGCCCTTGGCGATCGCGGGCCTGCCGAGCAGCAGCGTCGCTGAAGTGGCGGCGGCGCCCTTGATGAGATGACGGCGGGTGAGCCGGGGGGAACGGTTCCTTGTCATTCTTATTTCTCCGCTTCTTCTTGTTGGCCGTTTGGCAGCCTCTGACGGGCATCTCGGCTTCAAGCATTCCATGGTGCTTGATCCGGATCAAATCAGTCTAGGACCGCTGCACGGCAGAACTTGTGTGCAGTCGCTACCACCAGGAATATTGGCGCGGTGTCAGGATGCGGAGCAGCGCGGCGGATCGAATGATCCACCGCGCCGAGTGCAGAGGCCGATCAGGCCGGCAGGGCCCGGCTCGCGCGACCATGCGCGCTGAGCTCGCGCACCGGAAACACGCGATCGTAGGCGATGTTGAACACGAACGCGTAGACCAGATAGAACGCGACGATCGAGATATCCATCATCAGCGCGGCCCACAGCGAGACGCGAGATACCAGGCGACGAACGGGATCAGCAGCACGATCAGGCCGGCTTCGAACAGCATCGCGTGCGCCACGCGGATTGGCATCGTCTTGACGACACGCCCGGTGAAGCGGACCAGCGCGTGGTCGAAGCCGAGATTGAACAGCAAGTTCCAGATCGTTGCCACCGTCGCCGAGACGACGCCGATGACGCCCATATGGGCGACCGGCTGATTGAACAGCCAGGCGGCCGCCGGCGTGAAGATGGCGATACCGATCAGTTCGAACAGGACTGCGTGCCTGATCCGGTCGGAGAAGGAACGCATGGACATTTTGAAACCCTTTCTTGTCGTTGCGACCGGATTTCTATCTGATATTGTGGGACTACAAAGTTAGATAATATCTTGAAAAGAGATAGATGGCCGTTTCCATGGACCAGCTCGAATCCTTCGTGGCGGCGGCCGAGCAAGGCTCGTTCTCCGGCGCCGCGCGGCTTCTGAAGAAGGCGCAATCAGCCGTCAGCACGCACGTCGCCAATCTGGAAACCGATCTCGGCATTGCGCTGTTCGACCGGACCGGCCGCAACCCGGTGCTGACCGAAGCGGGTGCGCGATTGTTGCCGGAAGCAAGATTGATCCTCGATCGCCGCGAGCACCTGATCGGAGTTGCCAGCAGCTTCGAGGCGCATGTCGAGAAGCGCCTGGTGGTGGCGATCGACGAGCTCTATCCGGAGAGCGCGGTCGGCGCGCTGTTTGCGGAATTCGCCACGCGCTTCCCGCATGTCGAGCTCGAGCTGCTGTTTCCGATCATGGAGGACGTCAGCCGCCTCGTGCTCGACGGCAAGGCCGATGTCGGCGTGATGTGGCGGCAGGAGCAGCTGCCGCCCGAGCTCGGCTTCAAGACCATCGGCTGGGTGCCGCTGCAGCTCGTGTGCGGCAAGAACCATCCGCTCGCGCGTGGAAAGGTGGACTGGGAGGAGCTGAAGCGGCATCGCCAGATCATGGTCACGGTGCGCAACGAGGGAACCGAGCGGCATCGGCTGCGTGTCGCGGCGGAGGTGTGGTGGGTCGAGAGCCACTGGGTGATCCTGCAGATCCTCAAGCACGGCGTGGGCTGGGCGCTGATCCCGGCGCACATCATGGCGAGCTCGCAGGTCGCTGAGGACCTCGCCATTCCCGAACTGGAATTCGACGAGGGCGCGCATCCCGTGGCGCTCGAAGTGGTCTGGCACAAGCAGCGGCCGGCGGGCCCGGCGGCAAAATGGCTGCGCCGCCGTTTCGCCACGCGGCCGCCGATGCTCCGCCTGTGAGCGCCGGACACGCGCACCGTCGCGCATCGCCTGGGGAGCTGACATCGCGCGTGCGATGTGTTGCCATGCCTGCCGCACTGACCTGACGAGGTGAAGACGATGGCGAAGCAGTTGGAAGGCAAGGTCGCGGCTGTGACCGGGGCGGCGTCTGGCATCGGACTTGCGAGCAGCGAGGCGATGCTGGCGGCCGGCGCGCGCGTGGTAATGGTCGACCGCGACGCCGCCGCGCTCGCGGCGCTCGCCGGCAGGCACGGCGATGCGGTGATCCCGCTGGTCATCGACCTGCTCGATCCCGGGGCTTGCGCGACGCTGCTGCCACAGGTGCTCGCGAAGGCCGGCCGGCTCGACATCCTGCACGCCAATGCGGGCATCTATGTCGGCGGCGATCTCGTCGACGCCGACAGCGCCGCCATCGACCGGATGCTGAACCTCAACGTCAACGTCGTGATGAAGAACGTGCACGACGTGCTGCCGCACATGATCGCGCGGGCGACCGGCGACATTATCGTCACCAGCTCGCTCGCCGCGCATTTCCCGACGCCCTGGGAGCCGGTCTATGCGTCGTCGAAATGGGCGATCAACTGCTTCGTGCAGACGGTGCGGCGCCAGGTGTTCAAGCACGGCATCCGCGTCGGCTCGATCTCGCCCGGGCCCGTGATCAGCGCGCTGCTCGCCGACTGGCCGGCCGAGAAGCTGCAGGAAGCAAAGGCGGCCGGCAGCTTGCTGGAGGCGAGCGAAGTCGCCGAAGTCGTGATGTTCATGCTGACCCGGCCGCGCGGCATGACCATTCGCGACGTCGTGATGCTGCCGACGAATTTCGATCTGTAGCGCGGCTGCCCGCCGGACCTCGTCTCACGCGGCGCTGCGGTCGAGCGCCGGCGCGGGGGCCTTTTTCGTCAGCCGGCGCAGCGCCGCGACGTTGGTGGCGACGGAGGCCATGCGGCACTGGGCCTTGCCGGCGGATTTGGCTTCATAGAGCGCGGCATCGGCAACCGCCAGCAGCTCTTCGGCCTCGGTGCCGTGCTCGGGCGATACCGCGACACCGACGCTGACGCCGACCTTCGCAAAGATGCCGTCGGCGAGCCGGTAGGGCATCGTGACGGCCTGGATGATGCGATGGCCGACGGCGAGCGCCTGCTCGGCGGTGACGCCGTTCGCCAGCACCACGAATTCGTCGCCGCCAAGCCGCGCGATCACGTCGGTCTCCGGCAGCGCGCGCCGCAGCCGCTCGGCGGCCAGCATCAGCACCTGATCGCCGGCCGCGTGACCATAGGTGTCGTTGACCGGCTTGAAATTGTCGAGGTCGAAGAACAGCAGCGCGAACGGCCTGCCATGTCCGGCCGAGGCCTCGAGCTTTTCGTTCAGCGCGGCGACGAAGCCGGCGCGATTGCGCAGGCCGGTGAGGGTGTCGTGATGGGCGAGATGGCCGTTCTCGCGCTCGGCGCGCATGGTCGCGATCAGCATCTTGTTGAGGCGGAAGGCTGCGACCGTCATCGCCGTGAGATACAGCGGCACCTGCAGGAAGACGATGAACAGCAGCGGCTCGCCGGCAAGCGCCGCGCCCGGCACGATCGGGCCGAGGCTGAGCAGGATCATGGTTCCGGCGAGGCGGGGAGCGCTGAAGTTGCGGAAGCAGATGCCGCCGACCATCGCCGCAGCCGACAGCGAGGCCAGCATCGCGACCACCCAGTCGCCGCTGGCAAGGCTGATCAGGATGCCGAAGCCGACGCTGGCGCTCCAGGCGACCGCAAGCACGAGGTGCAGGTCGGTGGGCGTCGGCCGCCGCTCTCGCGCCGCGCGATGCGCAGCCACCAGCACCGCCAGTCGCGACAGGCAGATGATGAGTTCGAGGATGACCCAGGTGATGAACCATGCGGTCGGCTCGCGGATCGCAATCACGGCCGCGACTGCGACCGTGTTGACGGCGCCGGCCGCGAATACCGGCAGCGAGCCGTAGAGATCGCCGATCAGCGCCGCGCGGATGTCGTCAGGCACGCCGGGTCCGGCGTCGGCGAGCCAGCGCGTCACGCCCCAGCGCGGCTGGCTATATCGTCCTTTTTCGGACTGCATTGTTCTTGCCCCGTACTTTCAGCAGGCAGGAAACCCGACCGGCCCTAACAGGTCTCTAAGGCCGGCCCCGATCACGCAACGTGATTGACGGGTCGTAAATCCGCTCCGCGCCGCCGCGTCATGCGGCCGCAGCGGTCGCCGCCGCAACAATGTCCGGTCATTCGGCTGTCACCTCGTTCGACTGTGATGGCGCCGAAAATCGCAACAGCGAGCCGAGACATCCATGGCCTATCTTGGGATCATCGCGACCTGGATCGGGATCGCCGCCTGCATTTTGCAGTCGGCGCTGTTCGCCGGCCTCAATCTTGCGGTGTTCAGCCTCAGCCTGCTGCGGTTGCAGATCGAGGCGGATGGCGGCAACCGCAATGCGGTGCGGGTGCTTGAGCTGCGCAGGAGCGCCAACCAGGTCCTGGCCACCATCATCTGGGGCAATGTCACCACCAACGTGCTGCTGACGCTGCTGTCGGATTCGGTGCTGGCCGGCGTCGGCGCGTTTGTGTTTTCGGCGTTCGCCATCACGCTGCTCGGCGAGATATTCCCGCAGGCCTATTTCTCGCGCAACGCGCTGGCGATGACCGCGCGGTTTCTGCCGTTCCTGAATTTCTATCGCGTCGTGCTGTTTCCGTTGGCGAAGCCGACCGCTGTCGTGCTCGACTGGTGGCTCGGTTCGGAAGGCATCACCTATCTGCGTGAGCAGGACATCAGGCAGATGATCGCCCGCCACGTCGTCGATGGCGGCGACATCAGCCGCCTGGAGGCGACCGGCGCGCAGAACTTCCTCGACCTCGACGACGTCTCCGTCTGCGACGAGGGCGAGGTGATCGATCCCGCCAGCATCCTGAGCCTGCCGCTCGCCAATCAGCGCTGCGTGCTGCCGAAATTCGACCGCGTGCCCGACGATCCGTTCCTGCGCCGGATCGATGCATCGGGGATGAAATGGGTGATCGTGACCGACCTCGCCGGCGAGCCGGTGTTCGTGCTCGACGCCCATCACTTCCTGCGCGATGCGCTGTTCAACCAGCTCGAGAGCGATCCGACCGCCTATTGGCACCGGCCGATCATCGTGCGCGACGCCAAGGCGCGGCTCGGCGATGTGATCGGGCTGATGAAGGTGGTGCCTGAGACGCCGGGCGACGACGTGATCGAGCACGATTTGATCCTGGTGTGGAGCGGTCAGAAGCGCATCATCACCGGCTCCGACCTCCTCGGGCGGCTGCTGCGCGGTATCGCGACCGTGGAGAAGCGGTCGGCGGCCTAGACCGCGACCAACTGCTCCGCCGCGCTGCCCGCGCGCTTCGCTTTCTTCGCTTTGGCCGGAGCGAACAGGTTGCCGGCGGCGAGACCCGCGGTATCTGCGACAGCTGGGTCACCCGACACCATGGCCGCGACGATCGCACCGTCGATCAACAGCGCGAGCTGGTGCGCCAGCACGGCCGGCTCGGTCGCGCCCATCTCGGCGGCGAGCTTCTCGATATGCGCCAGCACCACCTTCTTGTGCTTCAGCGCGATATTGCGGAACTGCTTGGCGTCCTTGTCGTGCTCGGCGACCGCGTTGATGAAGGGGCAGCCGTAGAAGCGCTCCTCGGCGAACCAGCTCTTCAGGGCAGGGAAGATCCGCGACAGCTTGGTCTGCGGATCGCCGCCGCCGGCCTCGATCGCGCCGATGAACCATTCGCGCCACTGCCGGCCTTCGCTCTCCAGCACCGCGTGCACGAGGTTGGTCTTCGAGCCGAACAATTTGTAGAGCGTGGTCTTCGCGGTGCCGGCCTCGTCGATGATCGCATCGATGCCGGTGGCGTTGATGCCGTTCTTGCAGAACAGATGCGTCGCCGCATTGAGCAGGCGCCCGCGCGCCGATTCATCGTCGCCGGCGGTGAACGCCGCGGCAGGTTTTTTCTTCGCAAGCGATTTGGCCATGCGCGGCAGTAAATCGGAGCGCGGCGAAATCATCAAGCCGCATCTTCATGCGCGCTCTCCTGCGCTGAAAATAATCGTAAGCCCGCGGCATCTGCTTGGCGATTGAGCAAGACGGCACTGATCAATCCGCAGGCAGGCGCGCGTAAGCGTCTGCGGAATTTCGCCTTTTGGTTTGCGGCGGGACTGGCACGCTTCGTGCAGGAAACAGACCGTTCGGTATCCTGACCATTTCCATCGCTCCCAGGGAGAAAACTGATGACCGCTGTCGCCCAGAAAACCGCACTGACCGGCTGCCTCGCGCCGATCGACAGAGGCGGGCTCGAGCAGCTCATTGCCAACGGCAAGGCCAATCCGAAGGTCATCAAGACCTTGAAGTGCAAGACGGTGGCCGAGGGCAAGTTCCGTCACGCCAACTACATCCGCAACCTCGCGCCCTATATCGTCGACGAGCCGCCGGGCCTGCTCGGCGACGACACGGCGCCCAATCCCTCTGAAGCCTCGCTCGCCGCGCTCGGCTCCTGCCTTGCGGTCGGCCTGCACGCCAACGCCGTGCATCGCGGCTGGATCGTCAACAAGCTCGAGCTCGAGCTCGAGGGCGACCTGAACATAACAGCAGTGTGGGGCACCGGCGATGTCAGCGAGAAGCCGGTCGGCTTCACCGATGTCCGCGTCAAGGTCGACATGGAATGCGAGGGCGTTTCGCAGGGCGAGATCGACGCGCTGGTGGCGCATGTGAAGAAGTGGTCGCCGGTCGCCAACACCTTCACCCGTCCCGTCAACCTCGAGGTCAGCGCTTAAGCGTCGTCCGTCAATTCAAGGTGCGGAGATCATCCATGACTTCACTGACTTTATCGCGGGTCGCAGCGCGAGATCCCGCACCGACCATCGCGGGAGAGGTCGAGCGCCTCGCCCGTCAGGAACTGGCGCCGCTCGCATCCGCGATCGACGCCGGTTCGGTCTATCCCGGCGAATTCCTGCGGCGGCTCGGCGAGGTCGGCGCGTGGAGCAGCCACGTGCCGCAGGAGGGCCCCGCCGACCTGCGCTGGGCCATCCAGTCGATGGCCGCGATCGGCGAGGTCTGCGGCGCCACCGCCTTCATGGCCTGGTGCCAGAACACGCTGGTCTGGTACGTCGCCAATTCCACCAACTTGAAGCTCGCCGCGCGCTTTGGCGACTGCTTCTCCCGCGGGCGCGTGCTGGGCGGCACCGGGCTCTCCAACCCGATGAAGAGCTTCTTCGGCATCGAGCGGCTGAAGCTGAGGGGTCGCAAGGTCGACGGCGGCTACATCGTTCGCGGCGCGCTGCCTTGGGTGTCGAACCTCGGGCCCGGCCATTACTTCGGCACGATCTTCGAGCGCGAGGACGAGGAGGGCGGGACAGTGATGTTCCTCGCCGATTGCTCCGATCCCGCGATCACGTTGACGCCGTGCAAGCCGTTCCTGGCAATGGACGGCACCGGCACCTACGGCGTCCAGTTCCGCGACGTGTTCGTGCCGGACGAATTGATCCTCGCCGAGCCGGCCGCCCCCTTCGTCAAGAAGATCCGCGCCGGATTCATCCTGCTGCAGGCCGGCATCGGCCTCGGCTTGATGCGGGACTGCATCAACATCATGGACGAGGTCCATGCGCCGCTCGGTCACGTCAATCGCTATCTGCCGCAGCAGCCGCTGCAATTCCGCGAGCTCTATGCCGAGTTCGAGAAGGAGGCGATGGTGCTGGCGAGCGATCCCTACAACGCCGACGACAGCTACTGGCGCCGCGTCGTGGCGCTCCGCTTGCGCATCGGCGATGCCAGCGTGGCGGTCGCGCATGCGGCGATGCTTCATTGCGGCGCGCGCGGCTACCTGATGAGCCACCGCGCCCAGCGCAGGCTGCGCGAGGCCTATTTCGTCGCCATCGTTACGCCCGCCACCAAGCAACTGCGCAAGATGCTGGCGGACGGCTGAAGCATTCGGGACCACCAAGACTAGCAACCACGCAACAGGAGAGAGCCATGACGGACGTTCTGATCACCGCCGGCGAACTTGCCGAGCTCGTCAAGAAAGAGCCGTGTGTCATCATCGACACGCGCAATCCGGACGCCTATGCCGCGGGACATCTGCCCGGCGCGGTCAATGTGCATGACGTCTTCACTTATCTCGCGACCTCGACGCCGGAAGGCATGCACGCGCTGAAGACCAAGTTCGCCGACGCCTTCGGCGCCGCCGGCCTCTCCGGCAAGGAGACCGCCGTGATCTACGAGCAGTCGATGAATTCCGGCTTCGGCCAGTCCTGCCGCGGCTATTACCTGCTGGCGATGCTGGGCTATCCCAAGATCAAGGTGCTGCATGGCGGCTTCGATGCCTGGAAGGCGGCGGACCTGCCGGTCACCACCGATGTCGCGGTGCCGGCGAAGGCCGGATTTGCCATCGTGCCGGAGGCCGGCGAGATCATGATCGACGCCAAGGCGATGCTGGCGGCGGTCGGCAAGCCGGGCGTTGCTATCCTCGACGTGCGCGACGTCGACGAGTGGATCGGCGAGAGCTCGTCGCCCTACGGCAAGGATTTCTGCCCGCGCAAGGGCCGCATCCCCGGCGCCGTGTGGCTCGAATGGTACCGGATGATGAAGCCGACCGGCGAAGGCCCGCGCTTCAAGTCGAAGGACGAGATCCTCGCCGAATGCGCCACCGTCGGCATCTCGCAGACCACGCCGGTCTATCTCTACTGCTTCAAGGGGGCGCGCGCCTCGAACACCTTCCTGGCGCTGAAGAACGCCGGCGTGAAGGACGTGCGGATGTATTTCGGCTCCTGGAACGAATGGTCGCGCGATCCGGCGCTGCCGATCGACGAAGGCTTGCCGACTGCTGCCGTCGTAACGGGCAAAGCGGCATAGAAACTGCATGTTTGTTGGCGTCCGGCGGCATAAAATGCGGCCGGACGCTGATCAATGCCGGCGTCGGTACTGCGTGCCAACGCCTAAGGAGGAAGCCTCATGAAACGCGAAGACCTCACCGAAAAGCTGCTCGACATCAAGCGCGAGAAGGGCTGGAGCTGGAAGCATATCTGCGAAAAGATCGGCGGCTATTCCGAGGTCCTGATCGTGGGTGCGATCCTCGGCCAGATGAAATTGACAAAACCGCAGGCGGCCAATGCCGGCGAATTGTTCGGGCTGACGAAGGCCGAAACCGCGATGCTCAACGAGGTGCCGATGCGCGGCACCGGCACGCCGATGCCGCCGACCGATCCCCTGATCTACCGCTTCTACGAGATGGTGATGGTCAACGGCCCGGCGTGGAAGGCGCTGATCGAGGAGGAGTTCGGCGACGGCATCATGTCGGCGATCGACTTCGACATGGCGATGGAACGCGTCGCCAATCCGAAGGGCGATCGCGTCAAGATCACCATGAGCGGCAAATTCCTGCCGTATAAGTATTACGGCGCCAGCGGCAACGTGCCGGAATACGGCTTCAAGGAAGGGTGAAGGCGAATGGCGAGTAGCGAACCGGGTTTTCCATTCGCTCCTCGCTACCCTCTATTTGCTCTTGGCGGCCGCGAACGCCTCGCGAAGGTCCTTCACCGGCGCCATGTCGCGGACGAAGGTGAACGCGCCGCTATCCTTCATTTCGCGGGCGCACCGTAGGAACGCAGCCAGCGCGTGGCGTTCCATCGCGCCACCGACGCTGATGCGCTTGACGCCGGCGGCCGACAGCTGCTCGACCGTCAAGGTTGGATCGGCGAAACCCATCACGAGATTGAACGGCCGCTTCACGGCCGAGACCACGGTCTTGATGGTGCCGATGTCGTACAGACCCGGTGAATACAGCACGTCGGCGCCGGCGGCCTCGAACGCCTGCAGCCGCTTGATGGTATCGTCGAGGTCCTTGCGTCCCCAGAGGAAGTTCTCCGCGCGCGCTGTCAGCGTGAATGGGAAGGGCAGCGCGCGGGCGGCCTCGACCGCGGCCTGCACCCGCTCGACTGCGAGCGAGAAGTCGTAGATTGGATGCTCGCGGTCGCCGGTCGAATCCTCAATCGAGCCGCCGACGACGCCGGCTTCGGCCGCGCGCGCGATCGCCTTTGCCGCGGTCTTCGGATCATCGGCGCCGCAATTCTCAAGGTCGGCGTTGACGGGCAGGTCGATGGCCTCCGATATCACCCGGCAGTTCTCGATGAGGGCATCGAGGGAGATTACGGCCTGGCCGAGCGTGTTGGCGACCCCGAGGCTGGTGGTCGCGAGCGCCTCGAAGCCCATCGCCGCGAGCAGCTTCGCCGTACCGGCGTCCCACGGATTTGGAATGATGAAGGCGCCGGGCCGCTGATGCAGCTCGCGAAACCGTGCTGCCTTGTCTGCCTGGGTGCGCATGTGAACTCCTGACGGTTGGAAAAGCGACTGGCAGCAGCGATAGGGCGGTTTCGGTCATCAGACAAATTTGTTATTTCTCTCGATATCATCAGCTTTTTGCATAAGGCGAGAATGGACAGCGACGCGCTCAACACGTTCCTGGTGGTGCATCGCCGCGGCGGGATCTCCAATGCCGCCAAGGCGCTGCATCGCTCGCAGCCGGCGATCTCAAGGCGCATCGCGCTGCTCGAGCAGGAGCTTGGCGTGCCCTTGTTCGAGCGCATTGGAGGCAAGACGCGGCTCAGCGATGCCGGACGGGTGATGGTGCCCTATGCCGAACGCGCGGTAGCGGCAGCGCAGGATGCCGAGAACGCGGTGCGCGCGCTGCTGCGCGACAATTCCGGTCCGGTGGCGCTGGCGGTGACCGGCACGCTGGCGGGCGAGCGGCTCTCGAAGGTGCTGAAGCGTTTCGCCCGCCAGCATCCCGATGTCACGCTGACGCTGCGCACCGCGACCAGCGCGGAGGTCAGCGATTTGATCCGGCGCGGCGAGGCGACGATCGGGTTGCGCTACGATCGCGACCGCTCGGGCGAGCTCGATTGCGAGGTGCTGTGCGCCGAGCCGCTCGGGGTGGTCTGCGCGCCGGATCATCCGCTGGCCGGACGCCGGGTCGGCAAGCTCGCCGACCTCAGGGACGAGCGCTGGATCGCGTTTCCCGAAGTGCCGGGACGGCGCGAGATCACCGCCTCCCATGTGTTCGCCCTGTTCCTGACCCACGGGCTCGGCGAGATCGCCTGGACGCCGGTCGACAGCCTGACCGCGCAGAAGCGGCTGGTCGAGGCAGGGCTCGGGATCGCGCTGCTATCGCACAGCAATGCGGCGGAGGAGCTGCGCGCCGGGGCGATCGCGACCATTCGCGTCGGCAATCTCACCGCAAGCCACGAGGTCGTCGCGGTGACGCGGCACGGCGGCTTCCTCAGCGCTGCGTCGCGCCGTATGCTCCACATCATCCGTGCTGAGTTCACCAGGGCGAGGGGTACAAACACGTCGCGCCGGAACAATGTCCGGCGCGCGTAGAAGGTCGTACTGGAGCGTTGCGGGGCGTGAGCGAGGTTCGTGCCTTCAGGTTCCTGCTTTCACCTGGGTCACGGCAACGGCCAGCAGCTCATCCATCTTGGCGCGGATGTCGCGCTCGGTGGCGGACCGGCCCTTGGCGGTGAGGTCCTTCAGCACCTTGTGCAGGACGTCATTGTCGCCGGCTTCCTCGAAGTCGGCGGCCACCACTTCCTTGGCATAGGCGTTGGCAGCGTCGCCCGTGATGCCGAGCTTCTCGGCGGCCCACAAGCCAAGCAACTTGTTCCTGCGCGCTTCCGCCTTGAACTTCAGCTCCTCGTCGAGGGCGAACTTCTTCTCGAAACCTTCCTCGCGCTTGTCGAATTCGTTCATAGCCGAAGTTCCAATCCCCTGCTGAATGCGGGCCGCAGCTCGTTGCGGCAGCCCTGATGCCTGCCTAGATAGATGGGAGGAATCGGCAAGACAACGAGCCGTTAAGCCGCAGGCAAAACAGGCGGAATCGGCCCTTTTCGATAGGGCGGTATAAGTGCCCGCAAGGGGGCACTATCGATTGTGCTGGATGGGCCAATCAGATAGGTTGCCAACAGGTGTGGTTCTTGTTCTGTTTCCAGTTGGATAGCTCAGGTTCCAGGCCTCCGCGGCAGCTCCGTCGTGGGTCGTAACCCCAAGTCATCCGGAGCACCCAAATTCATGGATTTCAACAAAACACGGTACATCCCAATGAGCCGTCGACGCCGCATTTATGAAGGCAAGGCCAAGGTGCTTTACGAAGGCCCCGAGCCGGGAACCCTGATCCAGCACTTCAAGGACGACGCGACCGCGTTCAATGCCAAGAAACACCAGGTGATCGAGGGCAAGGGCGTCCTCAACAACCGGATTTCGGAGTACCTGTTTCAGCACCTCAACGACATCGGGGTGCCGACCCACTTCATCCGCCGTCTCAACATGCGCGAGCAGCTGATTCGCGAGGTCGAGATCGTGCCGCTCGAGGTGGTGGTGCGGAACGTCGCCGCCGGCTCGCTGTCGCAGCGGCTCGGGATCGAGGAGGGCACCCAGCTGCCGCGCTCGATCATCGAGTTCTATTACAAGAACGACCAGCTCAACGACCCCATGGTGTCGGAAGAGCACATCACCGCCTTCGGCTGGGCGACGCCCCAGGAAATCGACGACATCATGGCGCTGGCCATCCGGGTCAACGACTTCCTGACCGGTCTTTTCCTCGGCATCGGCATCCGCCTCGTCGACTTCAAGATGGAGTGCGGCCGGCTGTTCGAGAACGAGATGATGCGGATCATCGTCGCCGACGAGATCTCGCCGGACTCCTGCCGGCTGTGGGACATCAAGTCGAACGAGAAGCTCGACAAGGACCGTTTCCGCCGGGATCTGGGAGGCTTGCTCGAAGCGTACACCGAGGTCGCGAAGCGGCTCGGCATTCTGATCGAAAACGAGCGGCCGGCCGGCAGTGGCCCGGTGCTGGTGAAGAGCTAAGGTTAAGGGGCAATCGTGAAGGCACGCGTCACTGTTACGTTGAAGTCGGGCATCCTCGATCCGCAGGGCAAGGCGATCGAGGGCGCGCTGAAGTCGCTCGGCGTCGACGGCATCGCCAGCGTTCGGCAGGGCAAGGTGTTCGACATCGAGCTCGCCGCGACCGACAAGGCCAAGGCGGAGGCCGCGCTGAAGGCCGCCGCCGACAAGTTGCTGGCGAACACCGTGATCGAGAACTACCGGGTCGAGGTTCTGAGCTAGCCGGGCGCGCCAGATGACAACAGCCGCTCTCGCCTGTTCCCGCAGCGACCGGACGATCGCCCGATCATTGTTGGCCGGTTTGCTCACGGTCGCCGGCATCGGTGGCGCTGCGGCTCAGTCGCCGGCGCCGGCACCGGCACCGTCCGCGACCACGCAGCGGCCGCCGTTTGCGATCAGCGGCTGGCATTACGAGCGCCGCGCTGACACGCACCTGTTCCGTTGCGAGCAGCCGCAATGCGGTGCGGGTTCGAAGGTGAGCTACCGGTTTTACACCGGCGGAAATCAGATGACGCTCGACCAGTTCCGCGACAGCCAGAACCAGGTCATCAAGGCGCTGGAGCAGCGCACACCCGGACAGCGCATCACGCTTCTCGGCGTCGACGGCGACAAGGGCACCGCGGTGCCGCGCATGTACAAGGCACGGCGCCTGACGGTGACGCCCGCCGGCGCGAGCGAGTATCAGGTCAATGGCTTGATGTTTGGCGCGCAAGGCTCGGCCAGCCTGATCAGTTCGGCGAGCGACGAGAAGGCCAGCAACGACAATTACGCAAAATTTGCCGCCGCAGTTAAGCTTGTGCTGGCGCCCAAAACCAGGTGATCCGATGAAATCAGCCGTCCTCGTCTTCCCCGGCATCAATCGCGAGCGCGACATGGCGCGCGCGCTGAAACTCGCATCCGGCAACGAGACCGCGATGGTCTGGCACGCCGAGACCGCGCTGCCAAAAGGTACCGACCTCGTGGTGGTGCCCGGCGGCTTCTCCTATGGCGACTATCTGCGCTGCGGCGCGATCGCGGCGCGCGCGCCGGTGATGGACGCGGTGCGCGACTTCGCCGCCAAAGGCGGGCTCGTGCTCGGCGTCTGCAACGGTTTCCAGATACTCTGCGAGTCCGGCCTGTTGCCCGGTGTCTTGATGCGCAATGCCGCGCTGAAATTCGTCTGCCGTGACGTGCACATGAAGGTCGAGCGCTCCGACACCCCGTTCACCCGCGGCTACAATGCCGGCCAGGTGATCCGCGTGCCGGTGGCGCATGGCGAAGGCAATTACGAGGCGGACGAGGAGACGCTGAAGCGGCTCGAGGGCGACGGGCGGGTGCTCTATCGGTACTGCTCGCCTGAGGGCGTGGTCGATGAGGCCTCCAATTTCAACGGCGCGGCGCATTCGATCGCCGGTATCGTCAACGAGCGCGGCAATGTGCTCGGCATGATGCCGCATCCGGAAAACCACGTCGAAGAGATCATGGGCTGCACCGATGGCCGCGGCCTGTTCGCCGGGCTGGTCCAGCAGTTCGAGAAGGCGGCGTAACGGAAATGCTGGGGCGGTGGTGCCTTGCCGCGGCCGCGGCACTCGTTTTCGCGTCAGCAGCCAACGCCCAGGATCTCCCAAAGCAGGACTTCCCGAAGCGCCCGATCACGATGATCGTGCCGTTCACGGCCGGCGGCACCTCCGACGTGATCGCCCGCGCGGTCGCCGACCAGATGAGCGCGGCGCTCGGCCAGAGCATCATCATCGAGAATGTCGGCGGCGCCGGCGGCTCGACCGCACTGACCCGCGCGGCGCGCGCCGAACCGGACGGCTACACGATTGCGATCGGCAACGCCGGCACCAATGCCGCGACCTACACGATCTATCCAAAACTGTCGTTCACGCCCGGCTCCTTCGCGCCGATCGCCGTCGTGGCGAAGACCTTCGGCATCGTCGCGCTGCGCAAGGATTTCCCGGCCAGGGATCTCAAGGACTTCATCGACTACGCGAAGAAGAATCCGGGCAAGGTCAATCTCGGCCATGCCGGCGTCGGCTCGTCGAATTACCTGATCTGCAAGAGCTTCGTGCATGCCGCCGGGATCGATGTGCAGCTGGTCGGCTATCGCGGCGCGGCGCTGGCGCTGACGGATGCGATCGGCAGCCAGATCGACGGCGTCTGTGACGCCGCGGCCTCGGTTTCGCAGGCGATCGACGACAGACTGGTGAAGGCGGTCGTGGTCGGCTCGACCGTGCGGCTCACCTCGCTGCCGGAGCTGCCGACCTCGGCAGAGGCCGGACTGCCTGAGTTCGAGGCGCAGGGCTGGAACGGCCTGTTCGCGCCGAAGGGCACGCCGCCCGAGATCATCGCCAAGCTCAACACCGCGGCGCGCACCGCGGTCGCAAGCGAAGCGGTGAAGAAACGCTTCGTCGATTTGTCGACGGTCGCCCCCGACGACAATGAGCTCACACCCGAGGCGCTGCAGCAACTCGTGACCCGCGATGTCGCGAAATACCGCACGCTGCTCGCGGACGACAAGAAGTAACGCTTTCCCGGCCTGCAACTCCCTATTGCGGACAAAGTCCGCGGCAATCCTGCGTTCAGGTCTGATCGGGGATGCGGTCATGCGCCGTACGGTCTTGCGATGCTGCGCCGGCATGGCGCTCGCCTGGCTCGTTGCCGGTGCCGCGGCCGGCGAACAGGCTGGCTTGACCTACTTGCCCTGGGCGAAGTTCTGCCTGGGCGATGCCTGCTTTGTCGGGCGAGACGGTCGATTGAAGATTGAGAATATCGACTGCGGACCGGTCGTATCAGCCACGCTCATCGCCCGCACCGGAGATACCAGGAAGACATTGCGCGTCACCCTGCCGACCCGGGTGAAGGTCGAACGCGGCGTTCGGATCATCCTCGATCAGGGGCAGGCGATTGAGCGGCCTTACACGAGCTGCTTTGCCAGCGGTTGCATCGCAGACTACGACGCGGGGCCGGAACTGGTGGATCAGCTCAAGCAAGGGCATACGCTTGCCCTGCAAGTAATCGACAAGGCCAATTCGCCGATCAGCCTGATCGTACCGCTCGCCGGATTCGCTGATGCCTACGATGGACCCGCACAAGAGACGAAGGTGATCGAGGAGGTGCTTTCAAAGGAGGAAATGCAGGAGAGATCGGTGCGCGCGAAACGCGCCGAGGAGGAGCGCAAGGCCCGCTGTGAAGCGCAATAGGAACCATGAACCTGGACCGTCCCGTCCGCGACCAATCCAGGGATAGTCACCTCCGTTTCACAATCTCTTCACGCTAGCACGGCCGGCATGGCAACCGGGGATTGTCGCAGCGTGCCGGGCACGTTATGACGGAGGCGATTTGGATGATCTGTCCGGCTCGCTGGGATTCCTGATGCCTGTTGCATTGGTCGTATTGCTGCTCGACATCACGCTGATCTACCACGCCTCGCGCACCGGGCGCTTGCAGCCCTGGGCCTTCATCATCCTGATGGTGCCGCTGATCGGCGCGCTCGCCTACATCGTCGTCGAGCTGATCCCGGAATGGTGGGGCGGACCGGGTGCCGCGCAGGCGCGCAAGCGCGTCGCCAACCGGCTCGATCCGGAGAAGCGGTACCGCGAGTTGTCCGACCGGCTCGCGACGTCGGACACGATCGCCAACCGCGCGGCACTGGCCGCGGAGTGTCACACCGTCGGCCGCTTCGAGGAGGCGGAGAGCCACTACGACCACGTGCTGCGGCTGCCGCAGGGCGACGATCCTGCGTACGCGCTAGCCAAGGCGCAGGCCCAGTTCGCCCGCAAGCAGCCGGCCGAGGCGCTGGCGACGCTCGATGCGTTGCGCGCACACTGGCCGGATTTCGAGTCCGCCGAGGGCCATCTGCTTTATGCCCGCTCGCTCGCCGAACTCGGCCGGCTCGACGAGGCGCTGGAGGAATATCAGGCGGTGTCGCAATATTTTCCCGGCGCGGAGGCGCGGGTCCGCTATGGCCTGCTGTTGCAGCTGGTCGGCCGCACCGCCGAGGCGCGGATGGTGTTCAACGAGCTGTTGATCCAGATGCGCCGCGCGCCGAAATATCTGCGCGACGCGCAGGCCGAGTGGCTCTCGATCGCCGAGAAACAATTGTCGACCTAGGGCTGCAAATGCTTCCGCGCCGTCATTGCGAGGGGCGATTGCGACGAAGCAATCCATTTCTCGGCGAGCTGAAGCATGGATTGCTTCGCTTCGCTCGCAATGACGTCGATGGAGCTGTGTGTATAAATGCAGCTTTCGGTTGTAGCCATGAAATCGGCTACAGCCGTCGCAGCCAGCGCTTGACCGCTTCGGCCGGCACCGTCATCGCGGCGACGCCGAGCATGACCAGCACGAGCCCCAGTGCCAGGTTCGACGGCACGGATTCTCCGAGCAGGATGACCGACAGGGCGACGCCGATCGGGATCCGCAGATAGCCTTGCGCATTTGTCGTGAGGGTGCCGAGCCGCGTCAGGCACATGTAGAACAGCATCAAGCCGAACGCGCTGGAGAAGATGCCCATCACGACAGTCGCGACCAGCGCCTGCGGCGTCGGGTGCAGCGTCCAGGGATGGTCGACGATCAGCGCGACCGGCAACAGCACGGTGCCGCCGAACAGCAGCGAGCCGGCCGCGACCACCATCGGATCGTAGTCCGACAGGCGCAGCCCGAAGATCGTGGCGCAGGCGAACGAGACGGTGGCGAGCAGGATCGCGATCTCGGCGAAGATCTCCCTGCCGAAACCCGAGAGCGCGTCGAGGCCGATGATCGCGACCGTGCCGGCGAGGCCAAGGATCGCGCCGACCAGCTTGAGCAGCGAGGCCGGCTCGTGCCGCGTGATCGCCCAGGTGATGAGGAAGGCGAAGATCGGCGTCGTCGAGGCCAGCACCACGGTGTTGGACGCCGGCACGTAGAGCTGCGCCCAGGTGATCACCAAAAACGGGATGGTCGAGTTGATGGTCTGCTGGAAGGCGAACAGCTTCCAGGCCTTGATGTCGGTCGGGATGCGGATGCCGCGGATCCGCAGCACCACGAGCAGGAAAGCTGCGGCGACCAGCGAGCGCGCCGAGATGAAGGTGACCGGCGGGATCGAGCCGAGCCCGATCTTGGTCAGCGGGTAGGTCGAGCTCCAGCAGCAGGCCAGCGCCAGCAGCAGCGCATAGTCGCGCCACCCGCGCGCGCCCGGCGCCGATGGAGTGGGCGTGATCGCGGGAGCCGGCACATCGCCCGTCTTGGCTCCTTGTTTGAGCACGTTCTGGATCATGCTCTCGTTGTGCTCTTCGGCACCTTGATTGGCTCCCCGCGCATTTGACGCGCATGGAAACTGATACTTCGGGAGCTTACCCGAGGCCAGAGCAAGTTTACGGTGCTTCGTCTCGTCTAATCCCGCGAGGCGGTATTCGACACGGCCGCTTCGGCATCCGTGGAGCCGGGATGTGCGCTCGTATCCGACGTCGTTTCCCACCAGTCGCCGAGTGCATCGATCAGCGGCACGAGCCGGTGGCCGGCCGGCGTCAGCTGGTATTCGACGCGCAGCGGATAGCCTTCGAACTCGGTGCGCTCGACGATGCCGGCGTCTTCCAGCTTGCGAAGCTCCAGGGTCAGCATCTTGTGCGAGATGGTCGGGTTGTCGCGGCGCAGGTCGCTGAAGCGCTTGGTGCCCTGCTTCAGGTAGTAGATCAGCAGCGTCGGCCAGCGGCCGCTCAGAATCTGCATCACTTCCTCGATCGGGCAACGGGAGACGAGAGATTTCATGGCGGCTCGTGGTTACAAAAAGGTGCGTAATTTACTTCACGGATGTGGCGAATAGGGTCCGGCTCCGCTGCGCAGCGTGATCGTCAGACATCACCGGAGACCACATCATGGAACCTATCCTCATCTATGGCTTCCCGCTGGGAAGCTCCATGGGGCTCGTTGCAGCTCTCGAATGGCTGCGCAAGCCCTACCGCCTTTGCCGCGTCGATATGCTCGGCGAAATGCGCGATCCCTCCTACGCGCGGATCAATCCGCGGCACGAGACGCCGGCCTTCGTCACGGACCAGGGCAGGGTGCTCACCGAGAACATGGCGATCGCAAGCTGGCTCGCGGCGCGCGATACCGAGCGCCGGATCAGCTTCGTCCCGTTGTCGCCCGAGGCCGACCGGATGCGTCAGCTGATGGCCTTCGTGAACACCGGCTTCACCGCGGCGTTCAGCCCGCTGTGGGCGGCGCTGGAGATGCAATCGCCGGACCCGGCGATGCAGTCGGCGCTGCGGCAGTGGGGGAAGGGCAATGTCGTGCAGCGGCACGACCGGCTCGAGGAGCTGATCGGCGATGCGCCGTTCCTGCTCGGCGACCGTCCGACATTGGCGGATGGCCTGCTGATCGGTGTCGCGCGCTGGCTCGAATTCCACGCCGTCGCCGACCGCAACCGCTGGCCGAAACTGGCTGCACTTCGCGCACGCCTCGAGGCCGATCCGGCCGTGATCTACGCGACCGCGCTGGAGAACGGTGAGAGCAGCCCGGGGACGGGTACCTGCGCCGGTCACCTTCCGCTTGCCGAGGTGATCGAGCGGTTCGGCGCGCCGCGCGCGTGATTGATTGGCAGGCGGTGGACGCCGGCTTGGCGTCCACCGCGCGGAATTGCCGAAAGGGTCCTAGCGCAGGACTTCGTTCAGCACCTCACCGTCGACGTTGTGCGGGGTGGTGCCGAGGATCCGCATGACGGTCGGTGCCACGTCGATGTTGCGCATGTGCCGCACCACGGTTTCCCTCCGGATCTGCGGCCCCGCGGCGATGAACGTCGCGCTCATCACCGGAAGCTCGGGATCGTGACCGTGGGCGCCGTAGAAGTTCGGCATCGACAGCGCTGTGGTCGCCGAAGTGAACGGCGCGTCGCCCTGGCGCGCGACGCCGGGGTTCTGGATGCCGTCGAAATTATAGCCGGGGGCCATCAGCGCGAACACGTCGCCATAGTCCTGGCCGACGGTCTTGCTGATGCACTGTCCAGTTCCGGCGTCGCATTGCAGCGGCCGGGTCTCGACGACGGTGAAGATGCGCTGATCTTTGAGCGAGTAGTTGAAGCGCGCGTTCGGATCGACCGCGTTCTTCACCGCATCGGTGATCTGCGCCACCAGGGCCCGATAGGTCGCGAGATCGACGGTGCCGCCGAGCTCGCGGTTCTGCAGGTTGACATAGATGTCGGCGGCAGGACCCGAGGTGCGGACGCCGACCTTGCTGGTGTCGATGCCGGCGTTGCGCAGGATGTTGGTGAGATTGACCGAGGTGTGGAACGGCGCGAAGCCGTGATCCGACACCACGACGACGTTGCTGTCATGGCCCGCTGCATCGGCGATCTGCTTCACCGCCTTGTCGGCGGTCTGGTAGGCGAAGCGGATGTAGGAGGCGTAGCGCTTGACCTTGGCGGAATCCTGGTTGGCGCCGATCGAATTCGGGTCTGCGGGGTTGGTGCCCTGACGGGGATCGGTGAGCAGGAACTGGTGCTCGGAGCCGTCGGGCTGCTCGATATAGACCATCACGAGGTCGGCATCCGGATGGGTCTTGATCGCGCGCTCGCCGATATTGGCCTGGTAGCGCACGAAGGTCTTCACCATGTCCTCGTACATCGTCTCGATCTCGACGTCGGGGAAGTTGGTGAAGCCGGGGCTCAAGCGCTCCGGAATGCGGAAATCGGCCTGCGGGCGCCAGAAGCCGATGTTGTTGTTGATGTCGTCGACATCGGCGAGCACCGGCGTGTTGCGCGGGATGTAGTTGGCGCCGTAGCGGGCGAAGCGCACCACCGAGAGGTCCGGCGACAGCGCCGAGGCGAAGTAGGCGGCACCGACCTTCGCGCCGCTGCCCTCGAAGAAGAACGGCGCGTTCTCGCCGCCGAACTTGACGTAGGCCGGCCCGGTCGACGGCGCGTGGAACGGTCCTGCGGTGATGCCGCGGTTTTCGTCGAAGAACACCAGCGTGTCGTAGTTCACCTTGCGATCATTTGTCGTGTCGATCGCGGCGACGCGGATCGAATATTTGACGTCGAGCGTCGAGGCGCTGGTGCAGGTCGCGGTCGCCGCGGCGGAGCACGAGAACGTCTCGATCGGCGCCGAGGTCACCAGCACCGGGCTGAACGAGAAATGGCCCGCGGCCTGCAGCGCCGCGACGATGCCCGGATCGGCCGTGAAGTCGCTGCGCGACAGCGTGAAGCCCTGGGCGCCGATGCCGCCGAACGCGCCGAACGGCACCGTGAAGTCGGTGACGCGGGTCGGCTGGGCCGGCTGCACCACGGTCTTGTTGATCGAGATGTCGGCGCCGTCGCCGCCGGGCCAGGTCGCGGTGACGACCTTCTTGCCCTGCTGGCGCAGCTGCACCCACAGCGGCTGCGCCGTCGGGTTTGCCGACGGCCCGAGCGGGCTCTCATTGTATCCGCCGATCGGCGCCGCAAAGCCGCTGATGCTGCTGGAGATCGGCCCGACGATCGGCTGGAACGTGTTCGAGGGGATGTCGTTGTGAACCGCCGTGGAGCCGGTCGCGATCGCGATGTGCGAGACCGCGGTGAGCGATGGTGACGCCGTCACGTTCTGCAGCGCCACCGCGCCGCGCTGGCTGAGCCGCGCGAGGCCGCCGTCGCGCGGCAGCACGCCTTCCTCGATGAATTTCTGGATGAAATCGGGTTTTGCGCCGTCGAGCGAGATCATCACCACGCGCGGCTTGCGGCCATGATGGTTGCCGTCATGGTCTTGGTCCTGATCCTGATCGTGACCACGAGAATCGCTGCCGCGATCGCCATTATCGCCGTCCTGTCCGGCGCGCGCCGGAGCTGCGGTCCATGCCAGCGATGCGACAAGCGACATCGCCGTCGTAACGGAAACGAACGTCTTCAATTTCATGAGAATGCCCCAACTTCGCTGCGCGAATGCACAAACAGAAACCGTTTGGCAATCTACGGAGGCTTGGCTGACGGGCATGTGACGCATGCGCGACGACGCAACGACAGCACGTCGTCGCGTCACAACCGCAGTGTGCATTGCTTCACGCGAAGAACACGCGTGAACACAACGTGCTAGCGCTCAGCTTTCGATTCAATCCGTGCCGATGTAACGGCTGGATGACGACGTGTATTCACAGGCCTCGCGTATTCTGGCGCGAAGCGGGGGCGCGCTTATGCGGTCGGCTCCGCCGGCGCTTTGCGCTTCACGCGCTTGATGGTGCCGGAGAAGGTGAACAGCGGCCGCTCGGCCGATGTCAGCATGCCGCGCACGAAGATCAGCGAGCCACCGGCGCGGGTGACCTCTCCGGTGCATTCGATCAAATCGCCCTCGCGCGCCGCATCGAGGAATTCCGAGGCGAACGAGACCGTGACGCCGGGGCCCTGGAGCACCGAGGCCGCAAGCGCGAACAGGCAGTAATCCGCGAAGGTCATGAAGCAGCCGCCATGGACGTTGCCGGAGCCGTTGAGGTGCTTCTTGGCGACCCGGAAAGCGCAGGAGATGCGGCCGTTCTCGTCCATGCGATGGTAAAACGGGCCGGTATGGGTCTCGAAATTGTCCCGTGTCCAGGTTCGCCAGCCGGCGAATTCGCCCTCGGTTTCGACGTGCAGGTCGGGGCGGCGGTTGAATGCGGTGTTGAGTGCGGTCGGGGCGAGCTCGTTCACGAAATTTGGGCCTTCAATTATCGGGTTCGGGTCCTTAAATCCGATCCATCCCCATTGTGCAAATCCCGGGTACCAACCCCAAGCCGCGTCCAACCGCCGCAAAGCTCTGGACAGGCCGGAAATGGGCCGTAAAAGGCCTTTTCGCCCCCGTTCGATCTACCTATTAAGGGTCCCATGACCGCGCCCAAGAATGATCCGAAGAACGAGCCCCAGATCACCCCCGAACTCGTCGCCGCCCACGGGCTGAAGCCGGACGAGTACGAGCGCATCCTCAAGCTGATCGGGCGGGTTCCGACCTTCACCGAGCTCGGCATCTTCTCGGCGATGTGGAACGAGCATTGCTCGTACAAGTCGTCCCGCATCCATCTGCGCGGGCTGCCCACCAAGGCGCCCTGGGTGATCCAGGGTCCCGGCGAGAATGCCGGCGTGATCGACATCGGCGACGGCCAGGCCGTGGTCTTCAAGATGGAGAGCCACAACCACCCGAGCTATATCGAGCCCTACCAGGGCGCGACTACCGGCGTCGGCGGCATCCTGCGCGACGTCTTCACCATGGGCGCGCGCCCGATCGCCTGCCTGAACGCGCTGAGCTTCGGCGCGCCGGAGCACCCGAAGACTCGGCACCTGGTGTCCGGCGTGGTCGCGGGCGTCGGCGGCTATGGCAATTCGTTCGGCGTGCCGACGGTCGGCGGCCAGGTGCGTTTCCACACCCGCTATGACGGCAACATCCTGGTCAACGCGATGGCCGTGGGCCTCGCGGATGCCGACAAGATCTTCTACGCGGCGGCCTCCGGCGTGAACATGCCGATCGTCTATCTCGGCTCCAAGACCGGCCGCGACGGCATCCATGGCGCCTCGATGGCCTCGGCCGAATTCGACGACGCCTCCGAGGAGAAGCGCCCGACCGTGCAGGTCGGCGACCCCTTCGCCGAGAAGCTGCTGCTGGAAGCCTGCCTCGAGATCATGGAAGCCGACTGCGTGATCGCGATCCAGGACATGGGCGCGGCCGGCCTGACCTGCTCGGCGGTCGAGATGGGCGCCAAGGGCGACCTCGGCGTCGAGCTCGACCTCAGCGCGGTGCCGACCCGCGAGACCGGCATGAGCGCCTACGAGATGATGCTCTCGGAAAGCCAGGAGCGCATGCTCATGGTGCTCAAGCCCGAGAAGGAGCAGGAGGCCGAGGCGATCTTCCGCAAATGGGGGCTCGATTTCGCCATCGTCGGCTACACCACGCCGACCAAGCGCTTCGTCGTCAAGCATGGCGGCGACGTGATGGCCGATCTGCCGATCAAGGAGCTCGGCGACGAGGCGCCGGTCTATGACCGTCCGCACGTCGCATCGAACGCGCTGCCGGTGATCCGCGGCCAGGACGTCAAGCCGCCGCTCGGCATCACTGAGGCGCTGACCAAGCTGATCGGCACCCCCGAGCTGTGCTCGAAGCGCTGGGTGTGGGAGCAGTACGACCACGTCATCCTCGGCAACACCATGCAACGCCCCGGCGGCGATGCGGCGGTGGTCCGCGTCGAGGACGGCCCGAAGGGGCTTGCGCTCACCGTCGACGTCACGCCGCGCTATTGCGAGGCCGATCCGTTCGAGGGCGGCAAGCAGGCGGTGGCAGAAGCCTGGCGCAACATCACCGCAGTCGGCGGCCGGCCGCTCGCGATCACCGACAACCTCAATTTCGGCAACCCCGAGCGGCCCGAGATCATGGGCCAGTTCGTCGGCTGCCTGAAGGGTATTGCGGAAGCCTGCGTCGCGCTGGACTTTCCGGTCGTGTCCGGCAACGTCTCGCTCTACAACGAGACCAACGGACGCGGCATCCTGCCGACGCCCTCGATCGGCGGCGTCGGCGTGCTCGACGACTTCACCAAATCCGCGACCCTGGCGTTCAAGGCGGCGGGTGAGGCGATCCTTTTGGTGGGCGATACCCACGGCTGGCTCGGCCAGTCGGTCTATCTGCGCGACGTCTGCGGCCGCGAGGAGGGTGCTCCGCCGCCGGTCGATCTCGCCACCGAGAAGCGCAACGGCGACGTGGTGCGCGGCATGATCCGCGCCGGTACCGCGACCGCGGTGCACGACGTCTCCGACGGCGGGCTCCTGATCGCTCTCGCCGAGATGGCGATCGCGAGCGGCATCGGCGCGCAGCTGCTGGCGGCGCCGTCCTCGATCGTGCCGCATGCCTATTGGTACGGCGAAGATCAGGCCCGCTACATCGTCACCGTGCCCGCGGCGGATGCCGGTCTCGTGCTGGCCAAGATGAAGGGTGCAGGCGTGCCCTGCGCACGTATTGGCACCACGGGCGGCGATGCCATTGCGGTCGCCGGCGAGGCGCCGGTGACCGTTGAAAGCCTGTCCCGCGCCTTCGAGCACTGGCTGCCGAACTACATGCGCGGTGCGGCCGCTGATCCGGCCGGATCAGGCGTTACTGGGCGTAGCAAAGATCTCAATGGCGCGATGAACCCATCATCGCGCTATTTCTTTTTGTGCGAGCCCGATCCTTTGGATCGCGCTAGGTCGCGCCGCGGACCGCGCGCCACGCAAAGATGATGATGCAGGCGCCGATGAAACCGGCGACGAGATAGCCGATCCAGCCTCCGCCGAGCGACACGCCGATCAGACCCAACAGCCAGTTCGCCAGCGCGGCGCCGACGATGCCGAGGATGATGTTCATGAAGATGCCGGTTCCGGACTTCATGATCATTTCGGCGAGCCAGCCGGCCAATCCGCCGACGATGATTGCCGCGATCCATCCAACTTGAGGGTCGTTCATTCTGGGACTCCCTAGGTCAAGCAGTCCGGCCAGCATACCTGAGAATCACCCGGCGGCATGTGACCAATGGCAGGGTGTGCGCAACTTGCCGGTCGCGAATTGCCGTCAAGGCTGCCGCTTGCGGCGCTGCTCCATGCCGACGCTGCGGCGAGCCGTTTCGTCATCGGCAGCGACGTGGTGATCGGTACGCTGTCCGCGCTGCCGACCTCTACATCATGATCGCCCGCGACTTGCGCGCTGCGAAGCGCGGCGGCGAGGAGCGTGATCAAAGCACGTATTTCGAGCCCGGAATCTTGCGCAGCACGGCGGTGGCGGCCCAGCTCAGCGCCACGGTGCCGAAGAACGCGATCGCGGCCTTGGCGATCGCCGGCAATTCCATGTCGAACAGCCAGTATTGCAGCCACAGCACGATCGGATAGTGCACCAGGAACATGCCGTAGGCATCGCCCTGCATGCGGTCGAGCAGCGTCGGGCCCGCCGCCTTCGATTGCAGGAAGTAGGCCAGGATCGCGAACAGGATCGAGGCGCTGAACAGCACGTAGAAGCTGCCGTAGATCGCGAGGTACCAGCCCGGCAGCGGGTCGGGGTTACCGATGATCTGCCGCTTGATGTAGATCATCACCCACATCAGGCAGTAGGGGATCAGTGTGATGCCGGTCCAGAACCAGCGCCGCTCCGTCAGCCGTCCGTGTGCGCTGAGCAGGCCGCTCTCAAAGTTGGCCGAGCCGATCCCCGCGCCAATGAAGAAGTAGCACGCATACAGCAGTACCCGGCTCGCCTGCACCGAGAACGGTCCGAGCTCGAACCAGTAGTTCTGGCCGTAATGGACCAGCATCGGCAAATAGAAGGCGGCACTGACGACGACGAGGAACAGCCAGAACTTCGAGGGACGTTCAAATCCCTTGACCGACAGGCGGTTGATCGGTTCGAGCAGGCGCGACGACACCCGGTACAGCACGCTTGCCGTCAGGTCCAAGGTCATCAGGACCCAGACGAACCAGATCGGGCCGCTCGGCCAGGGCCCGTAGATCATGGTCCTCCACCAGAATTCGGAGAAGGTCAGCTCCGGCGTCGCACGCAGCGCGATCGCGTAATAGGCGATCGGAATCACGGTGAACGCGCAGATCACGAAGGGCAGGCCGAGCCGCAGCAGCCGGTCGCGCAGGAAGATCAGCCACGGCTTGTTGCCGAGCCCGGGCCACACGAACAGTCCCGAGAGGAAGAAGAACATCGCC
Organism: Bradyrhizobium tropiciagri; assembly: GCF_001189845.1. GTDB lineage: Bacteria > Pseudomonadota > Alphaproteobacteria > Rhizobiales > Xanthobacteraceae > Bradyrhizobium > Bradyrhizobium tropiciagri. The sequence goes on along the minus strand of NZ_LFLZ01000039.1, from coordinate 31,490 downwards.
ATGAAGAAGCTGTCGGTGGCGAGCACCACGCAGTCGAAGCCGATCCACGATGTCGGGTCGGTGTGCCCGAAATGGGTGTAGGGGATCACCGCGTGGTGCAGCAGCACGACCAGGGTCAGGAAGGTGCGCGCACGATCGAGGGCGACATTGCGCTTGTGGAGCTTCGGTGCTGCCTGGACGTCGACGGCCGGAGCCGCGTGAGCAATCGATTTCATGGTGCCCCCAGCCGGGTCTGCACCCGGATGTTGCAATTGGGAACCCGATTCAGCAAGTACGAATTGTCTCGATTCCGTGGTGTCGAGGTCGGTCATCTCAGCGCGTCTGTTTCGATTTGGAACTGCAATATTGAGCGGGCGTTGTCGGGAAGGCTGGCGGGCGCACCGGGCGCACGCGGCTTTGAGGAGCAAGCAATGACACTGCTGAAATGGGCGTTGATCTTCCTTGTTGTCTCGATCATCGCGGGCTTGCTCGGCTTCACCGGCATCTCAGCCGCCTCCGCCGATATCGCACGCTTCCTGTTCTACGTGTTCGTCGTGATCTTCCTGGTGCTCCTGATCCTCGGACTTACGATATTCAGGGTCTAGCGGCGATCCGGCCGCACACTCCCGCCGTCATGCCCGGGCCTCGCCCGGGCATTTACGTTCTCAGGCTGTGGACGCACGCCGGAGCGCCGGGCGCGGCCCGGCGTTGCGGCAGGCCAAACGGCCTAGGCGACTTCCTCGATCTTCACCTTGTCGGGATAGAACGCGAGATGGCCGGCGATCTCGGTCATCGCCGGGAAGGGCTCCTCATAGGTCCAGATCGCGTTGTCCAGCGTCTTGCCGTTGGCCTTGATGCTGAAATAGCTCGCATCCCCCTTGTAGGGGCAATGCGTGGTCCGCTCGGTGCGGGCGAGCAGCGCCATGTTGGCGTCCTGCCGGGGGACGTATTGCACCGCCGGATAGCTCGCTTCCTTCAGGGTCAGCGCATGGGTCGTCTCGGCGATGACGACGCCGTCGGCGGTGACGCGGACGCGCTTGGCGTTGGGCGTGATCGTAATCGGATGGTCGGGGCCGGGGAGCTTCATGATTCTGCGCCTCTTCTGGTCATTTCGGCGTGATGGCTTGTGACCGATTGATGCAGGTTTAAATCGCTGGGAATGGGAATATAGTGTGCGGCGGGATGACCTAGAAGACCTCAAGGACTAGGTTTATCCCGGCCGAATCGGCCCTGATTCGAACGACCTGACGGAGGTGGACTGGGATGCCGATGGACGCCCGTGATATCGAATCGATGATCAAGGCAGCTATCCCGGACGCCGAGGTGACGATCCGCGACCTGGCAGGCGACGGCGACCACTACGCGGCCACTGTCGTTTCCGAGTCATTCCGCGGCAAGTCCCGCGTCCAGCAGCACCAGATCGTCTACCAATCGCTGAAAGGCCAGATGGGCGGCGTGCTGCACGCGCTCGCCCTGCAGACCGGGGTGCCGGAAGGCTAGGCCCCGGCTGGCGGGCGGGGGCCTCGAGCGATGGCAGACAATCCGCGCGGCAGGATGTTTCGCGTCATCGTGCCGGACCAGCACAGTCGCGTCACCAATGCCGAGCTGTTCTTCGACCTCGTCTTCGTCTTCGCCGTCACGCAGCTGTCGCACACGCTGCTGCACCACTTCACCGCGCTGGGCGCGGTGCAGGTCACGGTGCTGTTTCTCGCGGTGTGGTGGGTGTGGGTCTACACCGCCTGGGTCACCAACTGGCTCAATCCCGAGCTGACGCCGGTCCGCCTGCTGCTGTTCGTCCTGATGCTGGGCGGGCTGCTGCTATCGACCTCGATCCCGACCGCTTTCGAGGGGCGCGGGCTGTGGTTCGCCGGGACCTATGCCGCGATGCAGGTCGGCCGCACCGCGTTCTGGCTGCTGGCGACGCCGCGGCACCGGACCGCGGTCCGCCACAACGCGATCCGCATCCTGACCTGGTTGTCCTGCTCGGCGGCGCTGTGGATACTCGGCGGCTTCGCCGAGCACGAGACGCGACTGTGGCTTTGGATCGCGGCGCTGACCATCGAATATGTCGCGCCCGCCGCGCGGTTCTGGACGCCCAGGCTTGGTCCGTCCTCGATCGAGGCGTGGGCGGTCGAGGGCGGGCACATGGCCGAGCGTTGCGCCGGCTTCATCATCATCGCGCTCGGCGAGGCCATCGTGGTCGATGGCGCGACCTTCGCCGAGCTGACCTGGACGCCGGAGAATGTCACCGCCTTCATCTCGGCCCTGATCGGCAGCATCGCGATGTGGTGGATCTATTTCCACAAGGGCGCCGAGGCCGGCTCCGAGATGATCTCGAAGGCGGAGGAATCCGGCCGCGTGGCGCGGATCGCCTACACCTATCTGCACATGCCGATCGTCGGCGGCATCATCCTCACCGCGGTCGCCGACGAGCTCGTGCTGAAGCACCCGTCCGGCCATTCCGACCTCAAGACGATCGTGAGCTCGGTCGGCGGCCCCATGCTGTTCCTGGTCGGGACCATCCTGTTCAAATACGTGATCCGTGGCTTCCTGCAGCTCTCCCACGGCGTCGGCATCGTCGCGCTGGCTATCACCGCCTATTTCGCCGGCGCGATGTCGCCGCTGGTGCTCTCGATCGTCACCACCGCGATCATGATCGTGGTCGCGGCATGGGAGTCGATCTCGCTAAGGTCGACGGAAGAGGAAGAATAGCGAAGGCCGTTAGCTGCGGTCGGCCGTCGCCACCCGGTGCTGCCAATAGACGAACAAGGGCGCGCCGATCACTTCGAGCAAGGTGAAGCCCACGAAGGGCAGCGGCGGTGCGCCGACCATCACGATCGACAGCAGCCTGCCGATGCCGCCGAGGAAGATGCCGCCCCAGACCATGCGAAACAGCACGCTCTCGCTTTCGATGCGCGGCACCAGCCAGAGCAATGCGAGGCCGAGCCCGAGCCAGACCCCGCCGAAGAAGCGCAGATTGCTGTCGAGCACTGGTAGCGCCGGCACGCCCGACGAGGCGTAGAGCGGATCGCTCACGCCGAGCATGGTGATGATGCCGGTCAGGATCGGGATTAGGGCGAGCACCACTGTTGCGATCTGCAGCGCACGCCGGCCCATGATCGTTGCCCCGTCCCTCGCGTTCAAAGCGTTTTCGAGCGAAGTGGGTACCGGTTCGCGTGAAGAAAACGCGTCAATCTAATAATATCGCTAGTCCGCGACCAGCGCGTGCACCGAGAACATCGTGTTGGCGTCGGTCCAGCTGTTGCGCACCGTCCAGCCCGCGCTGCGGGCGAGTGCGGTGAAACGCTCGAGCGAGTATTTGTAGCTGTTCTCGGTGTGAATGCTCTCGCCCGGCCGGAACGCGAAGGTGTTGCCGAGGATACGCACGGTCTGCGCCTTGCGGCTGATCAGGTGCATCTCGATGCGATGGCGGTCGCGGTTGTAGATCGAGCGGTGGGTGAAGCCCGACAGGTCGAAATTGCCGCCGAGCTCGCGGTTGATGCGCGCCAGCACGTTCATGTTGAAGCGCGCGGTGACGCCGGCAGCGTCGTTATAGGCGTCGTACAGCACGCGCTCGTCCTTCTCGAGGTCGACGCCGATAATCATCTGCGCGCCATGGCCGAGGATCTTGCGCGCGCTGCGCAGGAAGGCCAGGGCCTCGCTCGGCTCGAAATTGCCGAGCGTCGAGCCCGGAAAGAATCCGACCTTCGGCATCGCGGCGACCGCCTCGGGCAGCGCGAACGGCGTGGTGAAGTCGGCCGCGACCGGGTAGATGTCAAGACCGGGGAAATCCTTCCGCAATCCATCGGCCTGGGCCTTGAGGAAATCGCCCGATATATCGACCGGCACATAGGCTGCGAATTCGCAATGCTCGAGCAGCAACCGCACCTTGGTGGTCGCGCCGGCGCCGAATTCGACCAGCGCCGCGCCGTCCGGGATGATCGCGGCGATCTCGTCGCCGCGGTCGCGCAGGATGCCAAGTTCGGTGCGCGTCGGGTAATATTCCGGCAGCACCGTGATCTGCTCGAACAGCTCCGAGCCGGTGGCGTCGTAGAAATATTTCGGCGACAGCCGTTTCGGGTGACGGGCGAGATCGCCGATCACGTCGCCGGCAAACGCCGAAGTCGCCTCGTCGAACGGATACGCTTTTGCCAAAGCGGCGGCATGCACATTCATGATACTCTCCTGAACGCGCTTACCGGCGCGCACTTGATGTCAACTGGAATCAATCAGGCGTAGTCGGCGAGGCGTAACCCCGTGAATTGCCAGCGATGGTGCGGATAGAAGAAGTTGCGGTAGGTGACACGGCTGTGACCTTGCGGCGTCGCCAGCGACGAGCCGCGCAGCACGAGCTGATTCACCATGAATTTTCCGTTGTACTCACCGAGCGCGCCTTCGATCGCGCGGTAGCCCGGGTAGGGCGAATAGGCACTGCGGGTCCATTGCCAGACGATGCCGTAGGCGTCGCTGAGCAGGCCTGCGCGCGCCGCGACCTCCCATTCCATCTCGGTCGGCAGATGCTTGCCGGCCCAGCGCGCGAAGGCGTCGGCCTCGTAATAGCTGACATGGCAGACCGGGGCCTTTGGGTCGATCGGTTGCAGACCGCCCAGCGTCATGATCTTCCATTCGCCGTCGACCTCGCGCCAATGGCCGGGCGCCTGCCAGCCCTCGTTGCTCACGGTGCCGAAGCCATCCATCAGCCACAGCGTGGCGGTGGAATAGCCGCCGTCCTTGATGAAGGCGAGCCAGTCGGCGTTGCTGACGAGATTCTTCGCGAGCTTGACCGGGCCGACCAAAGCGCGATGCGCGGGCTTCTCATTGTCGAAATGGAAGCTGTCGTCGCCGTGGCCGACGGTGTGGATGCCTTCGTTGAGCGTCACCCATTCCTGCGGCCCGTGCTGCGACGCCGGGAAGCGCCACGCCGGATCGTAGGCCGGCGGGATCGGGTTCTGTGCGAAGGCATGCAGAATGTCGGTGTACATCAGCTCCTGATGCTGCTGCTCGTGATTGAGGCCGACCTCGACCAGCGGCACCAGGGCCTCGAGCTTTTCAGGCGTGGCGGTCTGGAAGAACTTCACCACCTCGGCGTCGACATGGCGGCGATAGGCGGTGACTTCGTCGGCGGTCGGGCGGGTCAGGTGGCCGCGCTGGTGGCGGGCATGGCGGGGGCCAGCGCTGACGTAATAGGAATTGAACAGATAGGCGTAGTCCGGATGGAACGGCGTGTAGCCTTTGACGTGCTCGCCGAGCAGAAACTGCTCGAAGAACCAGGTGGTATGGGCGCGGTGCCATTTGGCGGGGCTCGCATCCGGCATCGACTGGATCAGCTGGTCTTCCGCCGACAGCGGCGCGGCCCGTCGCTCGGTCTCGTCGCGGACCGTGCGATAGGCGTCCGCCAGCCGCTGCGCGAGCGGGGCGGATTCGGAGGAAAGTGACGGGGTGGCGGCGGTCGTGGTGGCCGCGGCAGAGGCTGGTTTCGTCACATGGGTCTCCGATTCCAGGGGAGAACGTTGCTTCGGCAATCTGGTTCCTGACGGGCAGTTCGTCCTAGATAGGGGCTCCGTTACGGGAAAAAAGCCTCCCCCATGATGATATTGGGGCCGTCAGATAATCCCGGCGCTTTTGGGGATGCCGTCCGGCCCCCGCCGCATGCCAGATTTCCGCCATTTTGCTTTGGATGCACAATGGTTTGAGCTACATATATAGCCAGTCACGGGTTAGAAGGGCGGGCCGGCCCGCAAGGGCTTGAGAGTGCCGCCTACGCAAGGAAGCGAAAATGAGCATCGAGCAATTCATCGACAACGAAGTGAAGTCGAACGACGTCGTGCTGTTCATGAAGGGCACGCCGCAATTCCCGCAGTGCGGGTTTTCCGGTCAGGTCGTGCAGATCCTCGACCACATCGGTGTCGGCTACAAAGGCCTCAACGTTCTCGAATCGGCCGAACTGCGCAACGGCATCAAGGTCTATTCGAACTGGCCGACGATTCCGCAGCTCTATGTGAAGGGCGAGTTCGTCGGCGGTTGCGACATCATCCGCGAGATGTTCCAGGCCGGTGAATTGCAGCAGCTGTTTGCCGACAAGGGCATCCCGGTCGACGTGGCTGCCTGACGTTGACCGCGCGCCAGACCGGCAAGGCGCGGCTCGAAGTCATCGTCACTGACATCACGACCCTGCGCGTTGACGCCATCGTCAACGCGGCCAACTCATCGCTGCTCGGTGGCGGCGGTGTCGACGGCGCGATCCATCGCGCCGCCGGTCCCGAACTGCTTGATGAGTGTCGCACGCTCAACGGCTGCGAGACGGGCGATGCCAAGATCACCAAGGGATATCGGCTGCCCGCCAAGCACGTGATCCATGCCGTTGGACCGATCTGGTACGGCGGCAATCGGGGTGAGGATGCCCATCTGGCGTCTTGCTATCGCCGCGGGATCGAGCTTTGCGGTCTCAACAACCTTGCTTCGGTTGCATTTCCCGCCATCTCGACCGGCGTCTATCACTTCCCGGCGGACCGGGCCGCGAAGATCGCGGTCAAAACCGTCGTCGATGCCCTGCCATCCGCACCAGGCGTCACGCAGGTGATCTTCTGCTGCTTCTCGGCCCCAAGCGGCGAACTCCATCAGGCGGTCCTGGACGCCTTCGGTAGCCCTTGTGCCTGATGATACCGCCGCTACACTTCCCCGTGATATCCGGGGAGGGATAGTTCAAATGTATTCATTTCGATTGACGTGCGCCGCAGCCGCGGTCGCGGTGGTGCTTGCGGCGCCGGCGTTCTCGCACACCGAGGGCACCTATGAGATTCCGGCGGGTGCGCATTTCAACCCCGACAAGCTCGCCAGGATCAGCGAGTTCTTCAAGAACGAGATCGCAACCGGAAAGATTCCCGGTGCCGTCGTCCTGATCCAGCAGCACGGCAAGCCGGTCTATCACGAGGCGTTCGGCGTGCAGGACGTGGTCAGCAAGGTGCCGATCACGGACAAGACCATCTTCCGGCTGGCTTCGATGTCCAAGTCGATCACCGCCGTGGCGTCGATGCAGCTGCTGGAGGAGGGGAAATACAAGCTCGACGATCCCGTCTCGAAGTACATTCCGTCCTTTGCCAATGTGAAGGTCGGCGTCGAGAAGAAGGCCGAGGACGGCACCAAGACGCTCGAGCTGGTGCCGCCCAAGCGGCCGATCACGATCCTCGATCTGATGACGCATACATCGGGTATCACCTACGGCTTCTACGGCGACAGCCTGGTCCGCAAGGCCTACAAGGCAGCCGACATCTACGGCGGAGATTTCGATCTCGCCGAATTCGCCGAGCGGATCGCCAAGCTGCCGCTGCACAACCAGCCCGGCGCGCTCTGGCAATACGGTCATTCCACCGACATCCTGGCGCGCGTGATGGAGGTGGCCACCGGCGAGAAGCTCTCGACCATCGAGCAGGAGAGGCTGCTCGGCCCGCTCGGGATGAAGGACACCGGCTTCTTCGTCACCGATCCCGAGAAGCAGAAGCTGATGGCCGAGCCGATGCCGAACGACAGCGATTTCCGGGTCGGCCGGGTCAACGATCCGACCAAGGTCAAAAAATGGGAGTCCGCCTCTGGCGGCATGGTCTCGACCATGGCGGATTATTCGCGCTTCGCGCAAATGCTGCTCAATGGCGGCACCCTCGACGGCAAGACCATCATGAAGCCCGAGACGTTCAAGGAGCTGACGACCGACCGCGTCGGGCCGGGCTCTGGCGTCGAGCGTGACTTTTTCTACTTCCCCGGCGACGGCTTCGGCTTCGGGCTGGGGATTGCGGTGCGCACCGATCCGGGCACCGCGAAGCCGCCGCCGCCCGGCGATCTCGGCGAGCTGAAATGGGACGGCGCCAGCGGCTGCTACTATATCATCGACCGCAAGCAAGATTTCTTCTTCGTCCTGCTGGAGCAGACGCCGACCGAGCGCCAGCGCATCCAGCGGACGTTGAAGCAGCTCGTCTATGAAGCAATGGAAAACTAGAGCGTTTTCGAGCGAAGTGGGCACCGGTTCGCGTGAAGAAAACGCGTCAAAAAGAAGGAATGAGAGCATGATCCGATTCAATCCGATCGGATCGTGCTCTTACATGCGTGGTTGCCGCGCAGTCGTCGCGGCACTCGTGCTCGCGTTCGTCGCAACCGATGCGAAGGCAGGCTCCGCGGGGCCGGCCGCGCACGGCTTCTCGGCTGAAGGCCTCGCCAAGGTCTCCGACTATGTCAGGAACGAGGTCGCGACCGGGAAGATTCCCGGCGCGATCCTGCTGCTGCAGCAGCACGGCAAGCCAGTCTACTACCAGAATTTCGGGGTTCGCGACGTCGCCACCGAGTTCTCGATGAGCGCCGATACCATCTTCCGCCTCTATTCGATGTCGAAGCCGATCACGACCGTCGTCGCCATGATGCTGGTTGAGGAAGGCAAGCTCGCGCTCAGCGACCCCGTGTCGAAATACATCCCGGCCTTTGCCGGCATGAAGGTCGGCGTGGAGAAGCGCGGCGACGAGGGCAAGACGGCGATGACGCTGGAGCCGCTGAGGCGTCCCATCACCATCGAAGACTTGATGCGCCACACCGCTGGATTGCCCTACGGCTATTATGGTGGCGGGATCGTGAACAAGGACTACGCCGATGCCGGCCTGTTCAACAACGACCCCGACAATGCCGAATTCGTGGCGCGGCTCACGGCGCTGCCGCTCGCCGAACAACCCGGCACGCAATGGGATTATGGTCATTCCACCGACGTACTCGGCCGCATCATCGAGGTGATCACGGGGAAATCCCTGTTTCAGGTCGAGAAGGAGCGGCTGCTCGGCCCGCTCGGGATGAACGACACCGCGTTCTATGTCGCCGACCGGTCGAAATGGCCGCTGATCGCCGAGCCGATGCCGAAGGATCGCACCATCAGCCCGGTCGCCGACATCCGCGACCCGCGCCAGCCGCTGCGCTGGGAATCCGGCGGCGGCGGCATGGTCGGCACTATCGGCGACTATGCGCGCTTCTCGCAGATGCTGCTGAACGGCGGCCTCTATGAGGGGAAGCGCTATCTGAAGCCGGAAACCATCGCGCTGATGGCAAAGGACCATATCGGTCCGGAAACCGGGGTGGTGCGCGACAAGAACTATTATCCCGGTCCGAACTCCGGCTTCGGCCTCGGCTTCGCGGTCCGCACCTCGGTGCCGGAGTACACCAACTGGCCGCTGGGCGAGTATCGCTGGGACGGCGTCGGCGGCACGTTCTTCTTCATCGATCCCGCCGACGATCTGTTCGGCATCTTCATGGTGCAAACGCCATCGCAGCGCGGCCGGATCCAGCAGGAGCTGAAGACGCTGATCTACAAGGCGATGGGGCGCTAGCGGTGGCGCGGGGAGGTGGTCATGCCGGCGATGACGTTCACTCTCCGCAAGCTCATCCTGGTGGCAGTCGCTTCTGCCGCCATGACTGCTGCCGCCATGACTGCGTGCCGGCCTGTTCTGGCCGAAGAACCTCGCCGCCCCGGTGACGCGGACGTCATGCAGCGGATCGACCACGTCCTGAACGGCCTGAGGACGGCGATTGTCGTCGACGGCGATGCGCCAATGACGCTTGCCGACCGCATGAACGAGCTGCACGTTCCCGGTGTCAGCATCGCGGTGATTCATGGCGGCGCCATCGAATGGGCGCGCGGCTTTGGCTCGGTCGCCATCGGCGGTCCGCCCGTGGTGCCGGAAACGCTGTTCCAGGCGGCCTCGATCAGCAAGCCGGTGACCGCCATTGCCGCTCTGGCGCTGGCCCAGGCCGGCAAGCTCGATCTCGATGCGGACGTCAACGCTTCGCTCAAGAGCTGGAAGATTCCGGACTATCCGTATTCCCTATCCCGGGTGACAGTTCGGCGGTTGCTGAGCCATACGGCCGGGACCAATGTGCCCTTCTACCCGGGCTATCAGGCCGGCCAGCCGGTCCCCTCTCTTCTCCAGATTCTCGACGGCGCGCGGCCTGCGAACAGCGCGCCTGTCCGGGTCGAGCACGAACCCGGCAAGCAGGACCACTATTCCGGCGGCGGCTACACGATCGTTCAGCAACTGCTCGTCGACGTGACGGGGCGGCCGTTTCCTGTGCTGCTCGACGACGTCGTCCTCAAGCCTTTCGGGATGACGCATTCCAGCTTCGCGCAGCCATTGCCTGCTGATCGTTTGACGATGGCCGCCACACCGTACCGGGCGGACGGCGCGCCGGTGCCTGGCGGCCCGCATGTCTATCCCGAACTGGCCGCCGCTGGATTATGGACGACGCCGACCGATCTCGCCCGTCTCTTGCTCGGCGTGCTGGATTCGTTGGCGGGGTGGAGCAATCCGGTTCTGTCGCAATCGATGACGGCCGAGATGCTCTCGCCGGTTCTTGGCAGTGCCGACGGGCTACCTCCCGGGATCGGACGACGCGGGCTGGGCTGGCTAGTTCGCGGCTCGGCGCCCAACCGGCAATTCTGGCACAACGGGGTGAACGAGGGCTTCATCGACACCATGGTCATTTTCGAGAACGGCGACGGCGCCGTTGTCATGACCAACAGCTGGGGCGGTCGGATCCTCGTCGACGAGATCCTGCGCAGCATCGCGGCCGAGTACGGCTGGCCGGATCGCCAGGCCAAGGTCGGGAAGTTCATCGCGGTGAGCCCGCAGACGCTGGACCGTCTGGTCGGAACCTATCGGTTCTCGCCGGAATTTTCGATCCGCGTCACAAGGGAGGGCAATCGCCTGTTCAGCGAGGCGACAGGGCAGGAGCGGCGCCAAATCTTTGCCGCCAGCGATCACGAGTTCTTTTTCAAAATTGTCGATGCTGTGCTGTCATTCGACACGGACGACCAGAACGCGGCAATGCAAGTGATGCTTCACCAGGAAGGAACTGACTACGTCGGAAAGCGGCTGCCGTAGTTTGGCAGCCCGGATGTCGTGGAGCTCCATCCGGCTACGGGAGTTACGCCGCGCGCACGATGTCCCTGACGTGTCCGACCGTTTCCTCGATCATGGCCGCTGACACGTCGAGATGCGTGCAGGCCCTGATCCGGCCGTCCATCATCGCCAGCGTCACGCCACGCTTGCGCAGCTCGGCGACCATCTTGTCGCCCGGGACGCCGGCGCCGTCGGGCTTGAAGAACACGAGGTTGGTCTCGGGCGTCTGCACCGCGATGCCGTTGATCTGCGACAGCCCCCGCGCCAGCGCCCGCGCATTGGCGTGGTCGTCGGCGAGGCGGTCGACATGGTGATCGAGCGCATAGATGCAGGCGGCGGCACAGACGCCGGACTGCCGCATCGAACCGCCGAGCCGCTGCTTCCAGCGCCAGACATCGTCGATGAAGGCGCGGGTGCCGGCGATGGCGCCGCCGATCGGCGCGCCGAGGCCCTTCGAGAAATCGATCCAGGCCGAATCCCAGCCCGCCGTCATGTCGCGCGGCGAGATGCCTGAGGCGACGGTCGCGTTCAGCAGGCGTGCACCATCCATGTGGGTCACCAGCCCATGGTCCTTGGCGATGCGCACGACCTCGTCGAGCGCGGCCTTCTTCCAGATCGTGCCGCCGCCGATATTGGCGGTCTGCTCGACGCTGACCAGCACCTGCGGCGGCTGGTAGCGCGTGCGCGGATGCAGCGCGGCGCGGAAGGTGTCCGGCGTGAACTGGCCGTCATCGCCCGGGAGCTGGGTGATCTGGAAGCCGCCGAGCGCGGCATGGGCGCCGCCCTCGCGCGCGATGATATGCGCGGTGGCATGCGCCAGGATCTCGTCGCCGGGGCGGCAATAGGCGAGCGTCGCCGCGACGTTGCACATCGTGCCCGACGGCATGAGCACGGCGGCTTCCTTGCCGAGCAGATCGGCGACGCGGGTGCAGAGCTCGTTGGTGGTCGGATCGTCGCCGACCTGCTCGTCGCCGACCTCCGCCTTCGCCATCGCCTCGCGCATCGCCGGCGTCGGCTTCGTCTGTGTGTCCGACAGCAGATTGATGCGGACGGCGGGCGCCTTCGGATCGGGGCGGGCGGGGGTGTAGTGCATGGCTTTCCTCATCGCTGGGCGCTGGGGGCGATTTCGCCGCTAGCGTAGGCCTCCAGGCCGCGTGATGAAACCGCATAATGATAATCTCGGTCGGCGTTACGCGGTAGTCGATCAAGTAGGGGTATGGCGTGACTGAAAGCCGCCGGACACCTGGACGGCTCGTCGTGCACCCTGCGCGGGGCTGCTCTTGCAGTAGCGTGACAAGGGTCAGGATACGGTCTCGAACGTGGACCGCGCCTTGAGGCGATCGTGCTTCGATATAGGAGAGCGCTTGATCGATCTGAGCAAGGGCGCGTCGCGTGTAGCGGACGTTCACAGCCCGTGCTTGCTCCACATCGCGCGAACTTCCCCGTCCGTTGCCAACTCGCCACGTGCGATCTCGGCGTCGGCTTCAGCCAGGTCGGTGTCTTCTTCCGGCGTGAGTTGGAGCGGCGGCTGGTCGACTCCGGCAAGTTGCAGCATGATACGCGCGAGCTCGTCCTGCTCCGTGTCGGGTAAATTTGAAACCGTATCGAACGCCTGTTCGAGCAACCGGGTCATGGGCAAGAACCTCTGCGCTGCCAAGTCCTGCACATGATAGTCGTCTTGCGAGCAAACAAAAAGGCCCCGGGCAAAACCGGGGCCTTTCCGAACTCGCAATGCTGAACTGATCAGCGCGAATAGAATTCGACGATCAGATGCGGCTCCATCTGCACCGGGAACGGCACGTCGGAGAGGCCGGGGGTGCGCGCGTACTTCGCGGTCATCTTGGAGTGATCGACCTCGATGAAGTCGGGCACATCGCGCTCGGGGAGCTGGCTCGCCTCGAGGACCGGGGTGAGCTGCTTGGAGGATTCCTTGACCTCGATGACGTCGCCGACCTTCAGCTTGTAGCTGCCGATGTTGACCTTGCGGCCGTTCACCTTGACGTGGCCGTGGTTGATGAACTGGCGCGCGGCGAACATCGTGGAGACGAACTTGGCGCGATACACCACGGTGTCGAGACGGCGCTCGAGCAGGCCGATCAGGTTCTCGCCGGTGTCGCCCTTCAGGCGGCTGGCTTCGACATAGATGCCGTGGAACTGGCGCTCGGAAATGTTGGCGTAGTAGCCCTTCAGCTTCTGCTTGGCGCGGAGCTGCACGCCGAAGTCGGAGAGCTTGCCCTTGCGGCGCTGACCATGCTGGCCGGGGCCGTATTCGCGGCGGTTCACGGGGCTCTTCGGGCGGCCCCAGATATTCTGGCCCATGCGGCGATCGATCTTGTACTTCGCCTCACTGCGCTTTGTCATCGCGTCCTCTTTGTATAGCCGTCGCATCAAGCGACCGGCATTTTTTGAGTCTAGGGTTTGAGGAGACGCGCCCTCCTGTGTACCGGCCAAAAGGCCAGTACCGACAGGTTCGCCTCGAAAGCTCGGGGAGAACCACGGGTCGCGAAACGCATCGCGGGCCGAAACCGGCCCGCGAGCAAGGGTGGTCTTAAGGAGAAAGTCCGGTCCTGTCAAACAAAACGGGAGGTGTTTTGGGCCGAATCGGCGTCAAAATCGGCCGGTTTCGGGCCTCAAAGCCGGTTTCCGGCCGCCCGGACCGGCCGGGCGTCGCGTGCGGCCGGATCGCGCCCAATTCCGCGGCGATTTCGCCGCCCAGCACGTGCTCGAGCCGGGTCAGGGTCTCGGCGATCAGGGCGGCGTCGCAGACCAGATGGTCCCAGCGCAGCACCACATCGACGGTGTGATCCGGCTTGATCACGCCATAGCTCAGCAGGAAGGGCCCTGGGCTCAGCGCGTGCAACTCGCCGGGGCCGTAGGCCGCCACCGAGGTCACCCCGAAGCTGCCGCAGAAATTGGCGCGCTGCCGGCCGAAATTCAACCCGATCGCCCAGGCCAGGCGGCGCAGTGGAAGCGGCAGGCGCGTCACACAGAGGGTTTTGCGGAACGAGGGGATCTCGTGCAGCGGCGCGGTCTTGGCGCGCCGGATCAGCGCATCGACATCGCTGAGCGCCATCTCGTCCGCCGCGCAGACGCGCTCGAACAGCACGCACTCCTCACCCTTCTCAACGCGCGCAATCGCCACCATGCCGACGCTGCGCGGCAGTTCGTAGAGGCAGGGCCACGGCAATTTGACGTGCAGCGTGCGCAGCGTCGGCTCGGTCTTGGCGACCAGCGCGAATGCCTTGACGAAGATGGCGGCCCAGCCCGGTGCCTGCGCCGTGCGTGCGCGGGCCTCGACCACCGCACGAACGTTCAGCGAGCGCGTCAAGGAGACGAACGGCACGCCTGATGATGCGTGCATCAGATCGGCGACGAGACGGCGCGGCAATGAAATCCGACGAAACTTACCGCGCATCTGTCCGGTTCATATCCCTGCAATCAGGCAAAACATCAAAGGCCCGGCGAACTCAAATTGTCGCTCGCCGCACCTGAAGCCAACATGAACCGATTGGTCGGAGACCAATCGGTTCGGGTTCACGGCGCCGGTTTCGCCAAGGGCTCGCCGGCCTTGACCACGTAGACGCCGAGCACCTTGAGCGGCTTGTCGCCTGAAGTCCTGGCGTCGTGCACCGCGCCTTCCGGAATCTGGTAGGAATCGCCCGCCTTCAGCTTCAGCGGCGGCTTGCCGTCGATCACAAGCTCCAGCTCGCCTTCGAGCACATAGCCGGTTTCAGCACCGGGATGGCTGTGACGCCCCGACGCACCCCCGGCCGGAACCTCTGCAATCGCGGTGACCGTGTTGTAGCCCGCCGGAAAATCGACCTTCTGCAGCGGCGTTCGCTTGATGCCGCTCTGCTGCGCCAAGGCAGCGCCAGCATCGACAATGGCGGCGCCGGCGCCGGCAAACGCAATTACGGTAAGACCAAGCAGCAATTTCCTGAACATGCAATTTCCTCCCAACCCGCGAAACCCTAGCAGCGCGGAATCACGACGAAAAGCAGGCGCTGTGTGATGTGTGCTTTCGACATTGGGGTTAGTCCGTTCATCCAATAGCGCTGGCCGTCGTGGAATTATCCGCGGCCGAGCTTACAGAGGGCTGACAAGCTGTTCAGGAAATTGCAGCGCTCGGCATTCAGCTGATCGCAGCGCGGGGAGTTGCGCTGCGGTTCCTCCGTGACTGGAACTTGCTCGCCGGTGCGAGCGCGCGTCACGTCTCCCGCTTGATCCCGGCAAACGCAGCCGCGATGCCGCGCTGGAACAGCGACCAGTCGAAGCCGAGCGCAAGCGCGAGGTAGCCGCGCTCGATCATCGCGTTGGCCTGCTCGGCGGTGCGCGCGACGCCGCCGATCGGCACGCCGCTCTTCATGATGCCGTCCTCGGCGCGCTGCATCAGTGCGACCACCTCGGGATCGTCGGGGAGCCCGCGCTTGTTGATCGAGGTGGCGAGATCGCCCGGGCCGATCACCGCGAGGTCGATGCCGGGCGTTGCCATGATCTCGTCGATGCGGTTCACCGCGTCGACATGCTCGATCGTGATCATGCAGATCATGTCGTCGTCGGCGGTCGCCATGTAGTCGTTCATCGAGACGCCCCAGCGGAATGGCGCGTGAAACGGACCCCAGAGCCGGTCGCCGTTCGGCGGATAGCGCACGCTGCGCACCGCCTTCTCGGCATCGCCGCGGTTGCAGATCATCGGAAAATTGATGCCGAGCGCGCCGATGTCCATCGGCGCTTGGCAAGGTGCGGTTCGTTGGCCGCGATCCGCACCATCGGCACGCATGGCGTCCCTGACGTCGCCACGATCATCGCATGCGCGGAGCCGAGATCGATCGGCCCGTGCTCGAGATCGACGATGATCCAGTCCAGCGACTGAGCCATGATCTGCACGGTCTGGATGCTCGGAATGGTCGCGATCGCGCCGAAGGTCGGGCGCTTATCGCGCCACGCCTTGCGCAGGCGATTGAGCGGCGTCAGCGGTGCTGAGGTCAATGCAGTGCTCCCTCGATGAGGCGAGGGCAAACTAGCAGCGCGCCGTGACGGCGGAAAGGATCAGGCCGGGACGCGGCCGCCGAAGAACGGCGTCAGCGCCGCGGTCAGGGTGTGCGGGCGCTTCGAGGTGAAGATCATCTCGGCGCCGGCCTCGTCGGTCTCGGTGCCTACCGGGCCGAGCAGGTCGGCGACGCGGCGGGCGATCGCCGGCGCGGATCGATCCAGTCGACCGGCCACGGCGCAAGCCGCCTCAGGCGTTCCAGCAGCAGCGGATAATGCGTGCAGGCCAGCACGATGGTGTCGGTGCGGGCCGGGTCGCTCGCGCCATCGCCGATGAAGCAGGGCGCGAGCTCGGCCGCGATGTCCTCGTCGCGCACCTGCAGGCCGCTGAGGGCGGCCTCCGCCAGCGAGGCGAGCTCGCCGGAGCCGACCAGCGTCACCTCGCAGCCTTGCGCGAAATCCGAAATCAGCTTGCGGGTATATTCGCGCTTCACGGTGCCCCTGGTGCCGAGCACCGAGACGCGCCGGGTCTTCGACGAGGCGCAGGCCGGCTTGATCGCCGGCACCGTGCCGACGAAGGGCAAAGGATAGGCGTCGCGCAGATGCGACATGACCAGGGTGGATGCGGTGTTGCAGGCGATCACGACCAGGTCGGGCGCGTGCGCTCCGATCAGCTCGCCGACCAGCGGCACCACGCGGGCGATGATCTCGTCCTCGGTGTGGTGCCCATAGGGGAAGAACGCATCGTCGGCGACATAGACAAAGTGCGCGTCGGGCCGGGCGCGGACGATCTCGCGCAGCACGGTGAGGCCGCCGAGGCCGGAATCGAACACAAGGATGGTCGGGGGAGTGGACACGGTGAAAAGTCTATCCGAGGCAGGGTTACCATTCAGTTGTCTTTGCCTGCCCGGCCTTTGGGGCCGACAAAAGGCAGTCAAGGCGGGAATTTCATATGGCCTTGACCGATCCCTGCAAGTATCACGGCAAGCTATTGCCGCGACGTACGAAATCCTGACGGGGCCGTTCGACCATGATCCGCAATACCACCGTGAGCTGGGGCTCGCTCGCCCGGGCGCTCCACTGGGGGCTCGGCATTACCATCATCTGCATGCTGGCCTATGGCTGGTGGATGAACCACATCCCGGCGCGCGCGGACAAGTTCTTCTACCGGTCGATCCATGCCGACATCGGCTATCTGGTGCTGCTGCTCACGGTGCTCAGGCTGGTCTGGCGCGGGGTCAATCCGACGCCGGCGCTGCCGGCCGACATGCCCAGCTGGCAAAGGATCGCCGCCCGGATCAACCACGGGGCGCTCTATGCGGTCACCATCCTGGTCGCGATGCTGGGCTGGGCGCATTCCGGATCCCGCGCGCAGGACTATTCGAGCTTCTTCGGTCTGTTCCACGTTCCCCAGATCACCTCGCCGGACAAGGCGGCGGCGGACGCCTATGAAGGCCGTCACATCTTCTTCGCCTATGTGCTGCTGGCGCTGATCGTGCTGCATCTCGCCGCGGTCGCCTTCCATCATTTCGTCAAGCGCGACCGCGTCGCCGCGCGGATGATCGGGGCGGGTGAGGCCGGCCCCGCTCGCTAGCGCCGCACATGGCGTCTCGCCGGTGACGGCGCTAGTCTGGCGGTGAAGCCGGGAGGGCCAAAGCGGCCGGGACCTCGTGGACGACCTTGCGCGAGACAATGCGAACTGGCGGATGCCGGACGAGGGCGCGCCGCATGCCGCGACCTGGATGGCGTTCGGCGCCAGCGCGGCGATCTGGGGCGGCAAGCTGCTTCCCGTGGCCAGGGAAAATCTCGCCAACATCGCCAAGGCGATCGCAGCCTATGAACGCGTCAACATGCTGGTGCGCGAGGAGGACCACGACATAGCCGCGCGGCTGTGCGGCCCCTCGGTCAGCCTCGTCGTTCGATCGATCGACGACGTGTGGATGCGCGATACCGGTCCGGTGTTCGTGCGGGACAGCTCGGGGCAACTTGGCGCCGTCGGTTTCAACTTCAACGGCTGGGGCAACAAGCAACGCCACGCGCTCGATGCCGGGGTCGCAGAGCACGTGGCCCGTGCCGCGAACGCGACGTTCGTCAAGGCCGGACTGGTGCTGGAAGGCGGCGGGATTGAAGTCGACGGTGAGGGGACTGCGATCATCACCGAGAGCTGCGTGCTCAACTCCAATCGCAATCCGGGTGTGTCGAGGGACGCATGCGAAGCCGAATTGTCGCGCCTGCTCGGGCTCGACAAGATCATCTGGCTGCCCGGCGTTGCCGGCAAGGACATCACCGACGGACATACCGATTTCTACGCACGATTTGCCGGTCCCGGCGTCGTCGTGGCCGGCCTCGAACCGGATCCGTCGTCGTTCGATCACGCGGTGACGAGGCGGCACCTCGATCTCCTGCGCGGCGCTGTCGATGCGAAGGGCCGGCGGTTGGATGTCGTGGTGCTGCAGGGCCCGTCGACGGTGCGTCCAAAGCACGGCACGAAGGACTTCGCTGCCGGATACATCAATTTCTACGTCTGCAACGGCGCCGTGATCGCGCCCGAGTTCGGCGACGCGGCTGCGGACCGCAATGCGCGCGATATCCTGCGGGAGCTGTTCGCGGACCGGGAAATCATCCAGCTCAACATCGACGGCATCGCCGCCGGCGGCGGCGGCATTCACTGCACCGCGCAACAGCAGCCGCGCCCGTGATGCGAATGGCCCGGCCGCGATGGATCGCGGCCGGGCCATTCGTCGTTCATCAACTGCGCAAGCGGTGCTAGCCCGCCGGCATCTGCTTCTCGACCAGGCGTACCCAGTAGGATGCGCCGTGGCCGAGGATGTTGTCGTTGAACTTGTAGGCGGGGTGGTGGCACATCGGGCCCTCGCCCATGCCGAGGAAGACGAACGCGCCGGGGCGCGCCTCCAGCATGAACGCAAAATCCTCGGCGCCCATCACAGGCACCAGATTGTCGTTGACGCGGTCGGCGCCGACCACATCGCGGGCGATCTCGGCGGCGATGCCGGCCTGACGCGCGTGGTTCAGCGTCACCGGATACATGCGCCCATAATCCGTCTCGGCCGAGCCGCCATAGGCCTTGGCGATGTTGGAAGCGACCTCGCCGATCCGGCGCTCGACCAGGTCGCGCACGCCGGGATCGAGCGTCCGCACGGTGCCGCCGAGCGTGACGGTTTCCGGGATCACGTTGAAGGCGCTGCCGGCTTCGAACATCGTGATCGAGATGACCGCCGATTTCAGCGGATCGACGTTGCGCGACACGATCGACTGCAGCGCATTGATGATCTGGGCGCCGATCAGCACGCTGTCGACCGCCTCGTGCGGCGCGGCGCCGGCGTGGCCGCCCTTGCCGCGCACGACGATCTTCAAGGTGTCCGACGAGGCCAGCATCGGGCCGGGCGTGGTCGCGAAATAGCCCTCGGGCAGGCCGGGCATGTTGTGCAGCCCATAGACCTCCTGGATACCCCACCGGGTCATCAGCCCGTCGTCGACCATCGCCTTGCCGCCGGCACCGCCTTCTTCGGCGGGCTGGAAGATCACCACCGCGGTGCCGTCGAAGTTGCGGGTCTCGGTGAGGTATTTCGCGGCGCCCAGCAGCATCGCGGTGTGGCCGTCATGGCCGCAGGCGTGCATCTTGCCGGGGACCTTCGAGGCGTAGGGCACGTCGGCGGCCTCCACGATCGGCAGCGCGTCCATGTCGGCGCGCAGCCCGATGGTCTTGCCCGAGCCGTTCTTGCGGCCGCGGATCACGCCGACCACGCCGGTGCGCCCGATCCCCGTCACCACCTCGTCGCAGCCGAACTCGCGCAGTCTGTCGGCGACGATCCCGGCGGTGCGGTGGACCTCGTACAGCAGTTCGGGGTTCTCGTGGAAGTCATGGCGCCAGGCGGCCATTTCATCCGAGAGGGCGGCAACGCGATTGACGATGGGCATGGGGACCGTCCGTTTCTTGTGATTGCGTAGGGCGGGTCAGCGTAGCGTAACCCGCCGCGATGTCACGCGGGAATGGCGGCCTCCCTCAGGCCTCCCCGAACACCCGCTTGAAGATCGTGTCGACATGCTTGAGGTGATAGCCGAGGTCGAACTTCTCCTCGATCTCGGCATCGCTCATGTACTTCTTCACGTCGGGGTCGTTCTTCAGCAGCGTCTGAAAGTCGCCTTCGCCGCGCCACACCGGCATCGCGTTGCGCTGCACGAATTTGTAGGCGTCCTCGCGGCTGGCGCCCTTCTGGGTCAGCGCGATCAGCACCCGCTGCGAATGCACCAGGCCGCCGAGCCGGTCGAGGTTCTTCTGCATGTTCTGCGGATAGACCAGAAGCTTCTCGATCAGACCGGCGAGCCGGACCAGCGCGAAGTCGAGCGTGACGGTGGCATCGGGGCCCATCATGCGTTCGGCCGAGGAGTGAGAGATGTCACGCTCATGCCACAGCGCGACGTTCTCCAGCGCCGGCGTCACATAGGCGCGCACCATGCGCGACAGGCCGGAGAGGTTTTCCGACAGCACCGGGTTGCGCTTGTGCGGCATCGCCGACGAGCCCTTCTGGCCCTCGGAGAAGAACTCCTCGGCTTCCAGCACCTCGGTGCGCTGCAGATGGCGCACCTCGACCGCGAGCCGTTCGACCGAAGCGGCGATCACGCCGAGCGTGGCAAAATACATCGCGTGGCGGTCGCGCGGGATCACCTGGGTCGAGACCGGCTCCGGCCGCAGGCCCATCGCTTTCGCAACGTGCTCTTCGACGCGCGGATCGATCTGCGCAAAGGTGCCGACCGCGCCCGAAATCGCGCAGGTCGAAATCTCGTCGCGCGCAGCGACCAGGCGGGCGCGGGCGCGGGCGAACTCGGCATGGGCATAGGCGAGCTTGAGGCCGAAGGTGACCGGCTCGGCATGGATGCCGTGCGAGCGGCCGATGGTCGGCGTCATCTTGTGCTCGAAGGCGCGGGTCTTCAGCGCCGCCAGCACCCGGTCGAGATCGGCGATCAGGAGGTCGGCGGCGCGCTTGAGCTGGACGTTGAGGCAGGTGTCGAGCACGTCGGAGGAGGTCATGCCCTGGTGCACGAAGCGCGCCTCGGGGCCGACGATCTCGGCGAGATGGGTCAGGAAGGCAATGACGTCGTGCTTGGTCTCACGCTCGATCTCGTCGATCCGCGCCACGTCGAAGGTGGCGTCCTTGCCCTTGGCCCAGATGGTCCTGGCGGCTTCCTTGGGGATCACGCCGAGCTCGGCCAGCGCGTCGGCGGCATGGGCCTCGATCTCGAACCAGATCTTGAAACGCGTCTGCGGCTCCCAAATGGAGGCCATTTCCGGGCGGGTATAGCGGGGGATCATCGAGAACTCCGAATCGAGCGGGGCGGGGCGTGCAAGGCGCGCTCCGGCCAATTTGTTTTTACGCCGCGCTTTAGCAAATCAGGCCCGGCGAAGCCACCCATTCGGGGGATTTGGCGGGGAAAACCGGCCGAAATCGGCGGTCCGTAGCCCGGCCTTGCTTCGCCTCGCCCCGCTTGCGGGGAGAGGCCGGAACGCATCGCCAGATGCGTTCCAGGTGAGGGGGAGCCTTCGCGAAATTCGGCTGTCAGCGTCTTCGCGGAGATAGCCCCTCACCCCAACCCTCTCCCCGTAAGAACGGGGAGAGGGAGTGGTTAGAGGTTCGCCAGGCCGCATTCGACGGCGAGGCGGACCAGCTGGGCGTCGGTCCGCAGGCCGGTCTTGGCCTTGATCAGATAGTGGTAGTTCTGCACGGTCTTGGTGCTGAGGTTGAGGTTGGCGGCGATCTGCTCCTTGGTGTGGCCGGCCGCGAACTGCCGGAGGATCTCGATCTCGCGCTCGCCGAGCTGGTCGAGCGCCGATTTGGTCGGCACCAGGCTTTCCAGGGCGAGCACCCGCGCGACGTCGTCGCTCATCGCATGCTCGCCGCGGGCCACCGAGCGGATCGCCGCGATCAGCTCGGCCGGCTCGCTGCCCTTGGTGACGAAGCCGGAGCGCCGGCGCCGAACGCCGCCTTCACTTGGGCGGCCTCGCTGTGCATGCTGAAGACCAGGATGCGGGCGTCGGCATCGCGGGCGCGGATGTTGCGGATCGCCTCCAGCCCGCTGGCGCCCGGCATCGAGATGTCCATCACCACCACGTCGGGCCCGTGCGCCTTGAAGGCGCGGTAGGCGTTGGCGGCGTTGTCGGCCTCGGCGACCACGCTGAAATCGTCCTGATGCTCGAGCACGCGCCGGTAGCCCTGGCGGACGACGGGATGGTCGTCCACCAGCAGGATCGAGATTCCCCGAGTCTTCACGGCGGTCATCTTCGCGGTCGTCATCTCAGGCGGCGAGCGGGATCGTGGCGGCGACGGAGAGGCCGCGGCTGGCGCGCGCGATCGACAGCGAACCGCCAAGTGCGGCGACGCGCTCGCTGACGCCGGTGAGGCCGAAGCCCGCCGACTGCGCCACCTTGGCGGCATCGCCGCCGCCGTCATCCTCGACCCGCACCAGCAGCGCGTTCTCGGTTCCACTGCGCCGTTCGATCCGCAGCACGATCTCGCGCGCCGAGCTGTGGCGCAGCGCATTGGTCAGGCATTCCTGCGCCACGCGATAGGCGGTTACGGCAACCGTGCCACTGATGTCGGCGAGGTCGCCCTGCAAATCGAGCTGGATCATCGGCTGCGCGGTGCGCGACCGCCAGCTGTCGACGAGATCGACCAGGCTTGCCTCGAGCCCGAGCTCCTCGGCCGGCGGATGGCGCAGCCGGTTCAACGTGTCGCGCAGGCAGGCGATGATGCGGCGCGTCGCCTGCGAGATCATCCGTGCATCCTGCGCGATTTCCGTCCCGGCGGCGTATTTGTCGCCGGCGCTTGCCTCGATCGTGTTGGCGAAGGCCAGGATCGCGGTGAGATTCTGGCCGAACTCGTCGTGCAGCTCGCGGGCCAGCGCGCGGCGTTCGTCGCTGCGGATTTCGAGCAGGCGCCGCGTCAGCATCGTGCGCTCCTCCTCCGCCTGCGCGAGGCGATCGCCGAGATCGCCGACGGCGCGCCCGATCATCGCAAGCTCCATCGAGCGCACGCGCGGCAGCGGTGTACGGTACTCGCCGTCGGCCATGCGCCGCAGCGCCGACACGATCGAGTGGGCGGGCGCCAGCGTATGCGCGATGGCGAGCGAAGCGAGCAGCGCGATGGCGAGCGCCATCAGCAGCGCGACGTGGATGTTGTCCAGGATGTGCTGCCAGGCGAGCGCGATCGCGGCGTCCGGATCGGCGATGGCGCGGACGGTTCCCGCGGTCGCAGTGCGGGCGCTGATCGGCCGCTCGACGGTGGCGTGCGCGCCGAGCAGCGCCTGTACGGTGGTCGCGAACCAGCGCGGCGGCGCCTTGCCGATCCCCTTGCTCTGGCCGCAGAGCGGCTTCTCGAAGGCGCCGGCCGGCTCGAACTGGACGCAGATCCCCGGCGCGATCAGGCCCATGGTTTCGATGGTGCGCCAGTCCGGGGCCGGCAGCAATTGTTCGCGCATCCGGTTGCTGCGCAGCAGCAATTCGCGCCAGTACAGCGCCTCGAGTGCCTGCGAGACCCGCTCGGCGGACGCCGACGTCGCGCGATCGACGCTGCGATAGGCATCGATCGTGGCCCAGACGGTGGCGGCGCCAAGGCACAGCGCGACGATGACGAGCAGGCGGGCGACCAGTTGAAGCACGAGGCGCATGCGATCACTCCACGGCCGGAGCATGATCCGGAAAGGCGCAAAGCGGCATCATGCTCAAACGAGACGAGAGAAGCGTAACAGCAACCTCGCTCCGGGCAAGTGCGGGCGAGGGTTGCCATGCAGGTCGGGAAATTTGCCCGACGAAATCTGGGCAGATGTCTTTGGACGCCGCCCGCCTGCTCTGCTCTAACGGCAGGTGAGGCCTTCGCGAGGCCCATGGAACAGCAAGGGAGCGAGCGCAGCATGAATGCCAAGGTCGGCGCCGCGGCCGCATCGGCCGGTACGGATGCGGCGGAGCGCAGCGTCCTGCTGCTCTGGATGATCTTCACCGGCCTTTCGGTTTTCGCGGCGTTCCTGCTGTGGCGCTACGGGCTGATCCGCCTGATGGTCAGTTCCGACCGCACGTACATTTCCAGCGTTATCGTCGTTCTCTACATCGCCACCTGCATCCATTGCTTCTGGCGGACGCGGGCAATAGCGCGGGAAGGCGAGGTGGCGCGTTCCTGCCGCGCGATCCTCGCTGCGCCTGACGGCGCCAAAGCGCTCGTCTCGGATGCGCGCAGCCTGCCCCGCGGGCTTGTCACCGACCACATCCGCAGCCTGGTGCAGAAGGCCGAGGCGCAAGCCAAAGGCCGCATCGACCAGACCCTGCTGCTGCGGACGCTGGCGGACCGGCTGCGCGGCTCGAACGGCTTTGGTGCCTTCGTCTCCGACACGCTGATGAAGCTCGGCCTGCTCGGCACCATCATCGGCTTCATCATCATGCTGGCGCCGATCGCCTCGCTCGATGCCGCCGACAAGGTCGCGATGAAATCGTCGATGGGCCTGATGAGCGACGGCATGGCGGTTGCGATGTACACGACGCTGGCCGGGTTGATCGGATCGATCCTGGTCCGGATCCAGTACTACATGCTGGATTCCGCGACCCAGCGGGTGTTCTCCGATGCGGTCGTGCTGACCGAGACGCACGTCACGCCGGCGCTGGAACGTCGCCTTGGTACGCCGCCATGATGGACGAGTTCGGGCTCTATCCGCGCGAGGAACCGTTCGATCCCCTTGGTGTCATGCTGTTCAAGGCGCTGCAGGTGATCGCGTTCCTGTTCTTCCTCGCGCTGCTTGCGGTGTCGCCGGACTCCAAGGACGGCAAGATCGAATCCAAGGCGGAGTTCATCATCACGATGGACTGGCCGGACAACCATCCCGACGATCTCGACCTGTTCGTGCAGGACCCCGCCGGCAACATCGCCTGGTACCGGCATCGCGAGGCCGGCTTCCTGACGCTCGACCGCGACGATCGCGGCGGCGCCAACGACTTCATCGTGGTCAACGGCAAGAAGATCGCATCCCCGATCCGCGAGGAGATCGTCACCTTGCGTGGCGTCGTCGCCGGCGAATACACCGTCAACGTCTCGCATTTCCAGGCGACGACCGGCGAGCCGGTGCAGGCGAACGTCAAGGTGCAGAAGCTCAATCCGACGGCGCAGGTGATCTTCGACGACAAGCTGACCGTCGATCACACCGGCGACGAGAAGACCGCGGTCCGGTTTCGTCTCGACGCCGAGGGCAAGGTGATCAACGTCGACCGGCGGCCGAAATCGCTGCTCGAGACCTTCCGCAGCAGCTGGCGCAACGGCGCCGACCTCGATCCGAACACCGGCGTTCCGAGATCCGGCGTGAGGGTGCTCCGTCGTGATTAGTCTGCAATCCGTCATCCTCACGCTTGCGGTCGCCTATGCGGCGGTCGGTGCGCTGCTTTTGATCGTGCTGGTCTATGCGCGGCTGCACTGGTCGCTGAAGGCGGTCGTCATCGTCGTGACCAGCGCGTTCTACTTCGTCAGCTTCGGCGGCATGCGTGGCCTGCTCGGCTGGGCCTCAGCGGAGAAGCTGCCGGCCAACTTCAAGCTGCTGTCGACGCGGATCGTGGAGCCGCATTCGCTGGAGGGCGATCCCGGCTCGATCTATCTCTGGGTCGAGGAACTCGACGAGGACAACCGGCCGAGCGCGGTGCCGCGCGCCTTCCGCATTCCCTACAGCGACGCCTTGGCCGAGCAGACCCACACCGCCGACAACGAGATCAAGGCCGGGCATCCGCAAGGCGGCCGGGCCGCGGATTTCGGCGGCGGCGACGGCACCATCATGGACTTCGTCCGGGAGTACATCACGCCGAAGACGATCGTGGAGACCACCGGGGGCGATTCCACCACGGGGACGTTCGTGGTCCCGCCGGCGGGCGCGCAGGGCTCGGTGTTCACGCCGCTGCCGCCGCCGCGGATGCCGCCCAAGGACGAGCAGCAGTAGGACGACACGTCCTGACCAGAGATGGCATAAAAATAGGGATCGCCAATAATCGGTCAGCGGAGTGGACAGTAGTGATCCGGAATCCCGCCAACCGTCAGCCCGGTGTAATGTAACTCCTAACCGGGGCTAGATTTTATCCCGAAGCCATTTTCCCGGCAAAGGGGCCGCTGCGTGAGGCGGCCCCTTTCGATTCCGGCGCTGCGAAGCGATCTCACACCGACAGGAATGCGATCGCGACAACCATCAGCCACCCGACAATGACGAGCGAGGCCACCGCGCCGGCGGTGATCTTGGCGATCTCCTTGAAGGTGATTGGGCGGTCCATGCAAACCTCTCCTGGCACCCTTTCATGGGCTGGTCTTTGGCTGGCCGTATCGAGACATATGCACGCCCCGGCGGATCGCCCCGCTGCTCACGGAACGGTGTAGGGCCGCAGAGCTGGACCCGACCGGCGGGCTCCCCGGCGGTCCGGGTATCATTCACGAAATATTGTCTGACAGATATTGAAATCTGTCAGCGAGATGGTGTATATACTAACCAGCCCAAGGGAGGAGGGCGCCCAGTGGCTGTTCCGGCGTTTTGGCCGGCGGAGCCGAACCTGATTTGATTACCTCGAAGGACTACCTCCATGACCATAGAAATCTTCCAATTGACCGCCCAGATTCAACAGTGGCTCAACCTTCGCGTCGCCCGCCATTTGGCAGCCCAGGCCGCCAAGTTCACCCGCGGGCAGGACAGCGATAACCAGACGGTAAACGCATGAACGAGGCGGTGGTTTTGACACCCGAGCGGATCCTTGAGGCAACTGAGGATGTCTTGAGGCGCTTCGGGCTTTCCAAGGCCACCGTCGTCGACGTTGCCCGTGCGCTCGATGTCAGCCACGGCAGCGTCTACCGTCACTTCCCCAGCAAGGCCTCGCTGCGCGACGCGGTCGCCAAGCGCTGGCTCGACCGCGCCAACGAGCCGCTGTGCAAGATCGCAGCCGGCTCGGGCCCGGCGCCGGAACGGCTGGAGAAATGGCTGCGCACCGCCTTCTCGATCAAGCAGAAGAAGGTCTGCGACGATCCGGAGATGTTCGCGACCTATCTCGCGCTGGCGCAGGACGCGCGCGAGGTGGTGGAAGCCTACAAGGACAAGCAGGTCGATCTGATCGCGAAAATCCTGTCCGACGGTGTCGCACAGGGTGTGTTCGAGATCGACAACGTCAAGGCGACCGCGCGCGCCGTGTTCGATGCGACCGTCCGCTACCATCACCCGGCGCATGCCGAGGAATGGGCCAAGCCGGAATGCCCGTCGCGGATCGACGCGCTGATCGCCCTGCTGTTGCGGGGCGTGCGGGTGTGCAAGCCCTAGGCCCGTCTTTCTTCCAACATCCCCTGATCGATTGATGCCTTCGGCCCGATTGCGAGCCCGGGGCCGCGTGTGCTTGATATCGGGTACGGATCAGCAGCGCGGACCACGATGCGGCTTGCACTCTTTGCCGATATTCATGCCAACCGGCAGGCCTTCGCCGCCTGCCTCGAGGCTGCGCGAACGCGCGGCGCCGAGCGGCTGATCTGCCTCGGCGATATCGTCGGCTATGGCGCCGATCCCGAATGGGCCGTCGACACGGTGATGGACCTCGTCGCGAAGGGTGCAATCGCGGTGCGCGGCAATCATGACAATGCGATCGGGTCCCCGAGCGACAGCATGAACGCCGATGCGCAGGCCGCCATCGACTGGACCCGGAGCCGGCTCAGCGCCGAACAGAAGGCCTTCCTCGCGGGCCTGCCGATCCTGCGCGAGGAGGACAACCGTCTCTACGTGCAT
Organism: Bradyrhizobium tropiciagri; assembly: GCF_001189845.1. Lineage (GTDB taxonomy): Bacteria > Pseudomonadota > Alphaproteobacteria > Rhizobiales > Xanthobacteraceae > Bradyrhizobium > Bradyrhizobium tropiciagri. The sequence goes on along the minus strand of NZ_LFLZ01000039.1, from coordinate 3,807 downwards.
TCCGAGGCATCGGACCCGACGAAGTGGCGCTATGTCCGCGACACGTCGGATGCTGCGCGCAGCATGATGGCAACCGATTTGCAGATCACCTTCTGCGGCCACATCCATCGTCCCGGCCTCTACTCGATGTCATCAGCGGCGAAGATGACGAGCTTCGTCCCGACCTCGGGCGTCGCGGTGCAGTTGCTGACCGGGCGGCGCTGGCTTGCGGTGCTCGGCTCGGTCGGCCAGCCGCGCGACGGCGATCCCGCGGCATCGTTTGCGATGTTCGACACGGTGAGCCGCGAGATCACCTATCATCGCGTGCCCTACGACGTCGCGACTGCGGCGGCGCGGATCAAGGCGGGCGGCCTGCCGTTCTGGCTTGCCGACCGCCTGCTGATCGGCAGGTGACGCCGGTGGCGGCGCTGACGATGCAGGCCGGCGCCGAGATCGATGGCTTCACCATCGGCGAGCGCGTGCACCGCGGTGGCATGGCGACGCTGTGGAGCGTCACCCACCCGGGCATCGACGTACCGCTGCTGATGAAGGTGCCGCTCACCTCGGAGGGCGAGGATCCGGCCGCGATCGTCAGCTTCGAGATGGAGCAGATGATCCTGCCGCGGCTGTCGGGGCCGCACGTGCCGGCCTGTTTCGGCACCGGCGATTTCGAGCGCCAGGCTTATGTGGTGATGGAGCGCATCCCGGGCCAAACCCTCTACAAGCGGCTCGACAATCTGCCGCTGCCGTATGACGAGGTGAGGGTGATCGGCGGCAAGGTCGCCGCCGCACTCGCCAGCCTGCACCGGCAGAACGTCATCCATCACGACATCAAGCCGAGCAGCATCATGTTCCGCGAGCGCGGCGAGGCGGTGCTGATCGATTTCGGCCTCTCGCATCACCAGCATCTGCCCGACCTGCTGCAGGAGGAGTTTCGCCTGCCTTACGGCACCGCGCCCTACATGGCGCCGGAGCGCCTCAACGGCGTGCGCGACGATCCGCGCAGCGATCTGTTTTCGCTCGGCGTGCTGCTCTATTTCTTCACCACCGGGGTGCGCCCGTTCGGCGAGACCGAGACCCTGCGCGGGATGCGCCGGCGGCTGTGGCGCGACCCGTATCCGCCGCGCAAGCTCAAGCCCGACTATCCGCCCTGGCTGCAGGAGATCGTGCTGCGGTGTCTCGAGATCGATCCGGTCGCGCGCTATCCGACCGCGGCGCAGCTCGCGTTCGATCTCGGCCATCCCGAACAGGTCAAGCTGACGGCGCGAGCGCAGCGGCTCGATCGCGATTCCCTCGGCACGGTCTGGCGCCGCCGCTTCAATCTCGGTGCGGTGTCGCCGCAGCCGAAATCCAATGTCGCGGCCCAGCTCGCATCGAGCCCGATCGTTGCCGTGGCACTCGATCTCGGAGAGGGGACCGAGGCGCTGAACGCGACCATCCGCGTCATCGCCGAGCAGGTGCTATCGACCTCGCCATCGGCGCGGCTCGCCTGCGTCAACGTGCTGAAGCTCAATCGCCTGGCGATCGACCGCAGCCATGACGAGCAGGGCCAGAACAAGCATGTCGACCGCTTGGTGGCGCTCCAGCACTGGGCGCGGCCGTTCCAGCTCGAGGAGGGGCGGCTGACCGTGCATGTCCTGGAGGCGATCGATCCGGCCGCGGCCATTCTGGAATTCGCCGCGGTCAACCTGGTCGACCACATCATCATCGGCGCGCGGCAGAATTCGATGCGGCGCGCGCTGCTCGGCAGCGTGTCCGCTCAGGTCGCCGGGGAAGCGCCGTGCACGGTGACCGTGGTGCGGCCGTCGCGGCTGGCGCCGCAAGCGGACGACGATGAGGCGGCGGACCAGGCGGCCAATGCCGCGGTCGCGCCGCCTTCAGTATTCTAGTTCCGCCGGAGAATCAGATCGCTTCGCCGCGCGCGTCGGCCGCGGCATTGCGGATCGCGGCGATGTTGGTCTTGTAGGCCTCGAGCGTGCCGCCCTTGAACACCGCGGAGCCCGCGACGAAGGCGTTGGCGCCGGCGGCGGCGAGCTGGCCGGCGACGTCGGGCGCAACGCCGCCGTCGACCTCGATGTCGATCGGCCGGCCCGCGACCATCGCCCTGACGTCAGAGATCTTGCCGATCGCCGAGCGGATGAAGGCCTGGCCGCCGAAGCCGGGATTGACCGACATCACCAGCACGAGGTCGATCAGGTCGAGCACATATTCGATCGCGCTCGCCGGCGTCGCCGGATTGATCGAGACGCCGGCCTTCTTGCCGAGCGCGCGGATCGCCTGCAGCGAGCGATGCAAATGCGGGCCGGCCTCGGCATGCACCGTAATGTGGTCGCAGCCCGCCTTGGCGAAGGCCTCCAGATAGGGGTGGCAGGGCGAGATCATCAGATGGGCGTCGAAGATCTTCTTGGTGTGCGGCCGCATCGCCTTGATGACGTCGGGGCCGTAGGAAATGTTCGGCACAAAGTGCCCGTCCATCACGTCGAGATGGATCCAGTCGGCGCCGGCCTGGTCGACGGCGCGGACCTCCTCGCCGAGCTTTGAGAAATCCGACGCCAGGATCGACGGAGCGATGACGAGGGGACGCGGGGTGAATGACTGAGTCATGTCAGCAGTTCCGGAAGACTAGCAGGGGGCGACGGGTGATCCCGCCTAACATGCCGACGCGTGGCGGGCAATGCGAGCGGACGGCGGCTGGAATCCGGAAAATTCTGCCGCCGGCGGCAGGTCTTGCCGGGTGCGCGGAACCGGTGTCGATGCGCCAAGGCCTGGTTTCATTGGGTTTTTGCCATGGCACGCCGCTTGCTGCGCCTTGGCAAGCGTTTGAGCCGCCGGGCGCGGCCTTGTTGGAGTATTGCCATGTTATTTGCCATTGGCGCTGCGTCATCCGCCGTCGATCTTTTGAGCTCGCTGATGTCGTCGAAATCGACGACGCAGACCGGCAGCTCCACGCAGGGAAATCAGACCACCGGGCTGTTCGACCTCTCGACCACGACATCGCAGTCGAGCAGCAGCAGCACCAGCGCCGGATCGGGCACCAGCACCCCGCAGATTTCGCCGCAGACCATGAGCGCGCTGCTCGACGCGCAGAGCCAGACCACGGCTTCAACCGGCACGACTTCAACCAGCACAACGCCGACCAGCCGGTCGGACGCGCTGAAGGACCTGTTCTCGCTGATCGACGCCGACGGCAACGGCCAGATCACCAAGACGGAATTCGAGAACGCGCTCGGCGCCGGCGGCACCAACATCGCGCAGGCCGACGACGTGTTCTCCAAGCTCGATAAGAACGGCGACGCAGCGTCAGCCTCGGCGAGATGTCGCAGGCGCTGCAGGGCCACAAGGGCGGCGGCCATCATCACCACCACATGGAGAGCGGCGCGACCGATGGATCCGGCTCCGGCAGCGGCTCGGGCGGATCGAGCTCCGATCCTCTGATGCAGGCGCTTGATGGCGCGACCTCGACCTCGGTGACGAACAGCGACGGCTCGACCACGACGACCACGACCTATGCCGACGGCTCCAAGGTGTCGATGACGACGCCGGCCACGGCCTCAGCCAGCAGCACGAAGTCGTCCTCCGCCGGCAACAACGCCACCTCGTCCTACAATTTCATCGAGCAGCTGATCCAGCGCCAGTCGCAGGCGATCTCGGCGAAGGCCTCGTCGTCGCTGTCGGTTAGCGCCTAGCGGGACGCGCTTCCCGGCCAATTCGGGCTCTGCTTCGCCTCGCCCCGCGTGAGGGGAGAGGCCGGAACGCATCGTCAGATGCGTTCCGGGTGAGGGGGAGTCTCCGCGAGTCCGTCTATCACCGTTGATGCGGAGGCGGCTC
>NZ_LFLZ01000038.1 GCF_001189845.1 Bradyrhizobium tropiciagri | reverse complement strand
TTCTCGACGGTTTCGGCTGAGTTTGTCGGTTGATTGATGTCGGCTTCCGTCCAAAAGCACCGAAGCTGGGACCGGGCCAGCAGCGCTGCGTTCGGCCAGAGCCCCGTGATGGCTATGGCTGCGTCCAAATGAGTCCGCGCCCTGGCTGCACTGCTCCTTGCCCGCAGGACAAGACTTCGCGCCTCAAAGCCCAGCCAGATAGTCCACCAGCGCGGCGAGGTCATCGGGCGACGTCGCCAGCATCAGGTCTGACATGCCGGGATTGTTGCCGCGCGCGCGGGTGCGGAAATCGGCGATGGTTTTCGCAAGATAATCGCGTCCCATGCCGGCAAGCCGCGGCACCGTACCGTCGCCCTGGAAGCGATCGAGGTGGCAGGCCGGGCAACCGACCGAAGCGCTGGCTGCGACCGCCTTCGCCGCGACGTCCTTGGGCGCGCGCGGCTGGCCGAGGTCTGGCCATGGCTTCTGCGAGAAGTATTCCGCGATCGCCAGCATGTCATCGCGCTCGAACTGGGTCGCGATCGGCTGCATGATCTCGCTCTTGCGGTCGCCGCGCTTGAAATCGCGAAGCTGGATGTAGAGATAGCCGGCCTGCTGGCCCCAGATCGTCGGAATGGTCTTGTCGACCGGCTTGCCGTCGGCGCCGTGGCAGCCAGCGCAGACAGCGACCTTGTCCTCGATCGTCTCCGCGCAGGCCTGCGCCGCAAGCAAAAACAGCGCCATAGTGCAAATCGCTAATTTACCGAACATGAGTTGATTCCGAAGCGCTGTATCTCCCGTCATTGCGAGGAGCGGTAGCGACGAAGCAATCCAGGCCTCCACGTACGCGGCACGATGGATTGCTTCGCTTCGCTCGCAATGACGCGGGCTGATCTCTCATCCGAAGAAACAGAAGCGGGACCAAACGGGTCCCGCTTCAACGTCAATCTGTACAGGCGTGATTTATGCACCGCGCCCCGGCTCAGTCGAGCGTGAAGGCGATGATGTTGTTGCCGCGCTTGAAGTCGACCTGGGTGTTGCCGCCCGCACCGACCACGATATACTGCTTGCCGCCGACCATGTAGCTCGACGGCGGCGCATTGACGCCGGCGCCGGCGCGGAAGCTCCACAGTTCCTTGCCGGTGGAGGAATTGTAGGCCGCGAACTTGCCGTTGCCTTCACCGGTGAACACCAGACCGCCGGCGGTGGCGAGGATACCGCCGATCATCGGCTCTGGCGTCTTGACCTGCCACTTGATCTTGCCGGTGTTGTAGTTCACGGCTGTGATGTTGCCGGATTGCTGTTCACCGGGGATCGCAGTAAAGGCGCCACCCAGCCACAGCTTCCCGTTTGGATAGGGCGAGCTCTCGACACGGTAGTGCATGGGCTGGTGCAGGTTGATCGCATAAGCGAGCTCTTGCCCCGGGTCAGTCGCGATCGGCGACCATTCGACACCGCCATTGGCGCCCGGCAGCATGCGCGCGCCTTCCTTGGTCGGCAGCACCCACATGTTCTCCTGCGGCACCATCGCCTCGGAGAAGCGGATCAGGCTGCAGTCCTTGCGATCGTGCACATAGATGTGCCCGGTCTTGCCGGCATGAATGACGCCGGGAATGGTCTTGCCGCCCTTGTCCTTGACGTCGACCAGCACCGTCGGGCTGACCGCGTCGAGGTCCCACACGTCATGGGCGATGTACTGGAAATGGCAGACATACTTGCCGGTATCGAGATCGAGCGACACCATCGAGTTGGTGTAGAGGTTGTCGCCGGGCCGGTTCGAGCCGTCGAGGTCGGGCGACGGGTTGCCGACGACGAAGTAGATCCGGTTGGTCGCGAGATCGACCGACGGGTTCTGCCACACGCCGCCGCCGAGCTTGGCATAGGGATCGCCGATCTTGGCGAGCATGTCCTTCTCGGCCTGGATGTTGCGATGCATGTCGCGTCCGGTGGCGTCCTTGGTCGCCCAGACGCCGACCGAGCTCTCCGGAATGGTGTTGAAATTCCAGAGCTGCTTGCCGGTCTTGGCATCATAGGCGCGCACGAAGCCGCGGATGCCGTATTCGCCGCCATTGGTGCCGATCAAGACCTTGTCCTTGACCACGGTCGGCGCCATCGTCTCGCTGTAGCCGAGCTCGGGATCGGCGATGTTGGTGGTCCACACCACCTCGCCGGTCTTGGCATTCAGGGCCATCAGCTTGGAATCCAGCGTCGCCAGATAGACCCGGTCGCCGAGCACCTGGACGCCGCGATTGTTGGGACCGCAGCAATAGACGGTGATCGGACCCATCTTGTGCGCATAGTGCCAGAGCTGCTGGCCGGTCTTGGCGTCCAGCGCATAGACATGGCTGAACGACGTCGTGACATACATCACGCCGTCGACGACGATCGGCGATGTCTCGAGCGATTCCTTGACGTCGGTCTGGAAGATCCAGGCGACGTGCAGGTTCTTCACATTGTCGCGGCTGATCTGCTTGCCCGGATAAAACCGCGTCTGGGCGTAATTGCCGTTGGTGAGCAGGAAGTCCTTGCTGTTCTTGTCGGCGGCGTTGAGCTGCTCCTGGGTCACCGGCGGGACATTGGCGTTGCCGAGGACCGACTGCTTCTCCTGCTTGACTTCCTGTGCGATGGCGGCGCCGGACAACAGGCCAACGCCGACCGCTGCGGCAAATGCCGCAAGCCCTTTCACATGCATGATTTTCCCCCGTTATTTCTTGGTTGGAATATTAGGGATGGTGTTCGCTACTTCGCCTTCGAGGCCTGGCCGCCGGAGCGAGCGCACATCGTTGCGTGATCCGGTTGCGCTGCAATAGATAGTCAAAAAGACGACGACAGGTATCGATGGACAGGTTCATGTTAGCGCTGTCCTTCACAAAGACAATCGATGCGCTCAATGCGAAGCCGGAACGGCGTGCATTCGTGCGGGCGAAACGCAATGATGCCGGGCAAGCATCAACCCAAGCGATATCGGTCACTTGCAGCGCATGCGTGCGTCGCCGGACGAATTTGCCTTCGCAAGCGCAGCACGCAAAATGAGACTACGCGTCAAGCGACGGCATCGCGCGGGGAGCAGCGCCGGCGGAGGCCATCGCTCTCGCCGGCGCGATCGCCTACTCCCAGGACCAGGCCGAGAAATCATTCTCGAACTGCGGGACTTCCTTCCACACGCCCTTCAGCTTCTTGCTGGCGATCGTGATCCATTGCGGCTGAAACAGGAAGCCGGCCACCGCATCGCTCGCCAGCATCCGCTGCGCGTCGCCGAGCAGTTTGGCGCGGCCAGCCTCGTCCGGCGTCGCCATGATCTGCTGATAGAGCGCATTGAACGCCTCGGACTTGTAGCCGAGATAGTAGTCCGGCTCGGTCAGCTTCACGAGGTCGAACGGCTCGACATGCGAGACGATGGTGAGGTCGTAATTGTGCGGGCCGGTGAAGACTTGCGACAGCCACTGCGCCCATTCCACGTTCTCGATCTTGGCAATGATGCCGACCTTGGCGAGCTGCGCCGCGAGGATCTCGCCGCCCTGTCGCGCATAGGCCGGCGGCGGCAGCCTGAGGCTGAGTTCGAGCGGCGTCTTGACGCCGGCTTCCGCCAGCAGCTTCTTGGCCAATTCCGGATCGTAGGGATTGATGCCGGTGGTATCGACATAGCCGGGCGATCCCGGGGTGTAGAAGCTGCCGATCGGCGTGCCAAAGCCGTCGACCGCGCCATCGATCATCGCCTTGCGGTCGATCGCGGCCAGGATGGCGCGGCGAACCCTGACGTCGTCGAGCGGCTTCTTGCGCTCGTTGATGCCGACGATGGTCTTGGCCTTGGAGCCGCCGATCAGAACGCTGAAGCGCGGATCGGCCCTGAACTGCGCAAGGCTGCGCGCCGCACCGACCCGCGGAAAAGCGTCGACGTCGCCCGACAGCAGCGCCGCGACCTGCGCGGCCGGATCGCCGATGAAGCGGATCGTCACCTTGGCGAGCTTGATCGCGGCGGCGTTGCGATAGTCGGGCCATTTCACCAGCGTGATCGACGAGCCCTTGGCCCAGCTGCCGAGCGTGTAGGGACCGGTGCCGACCGGCTGCGTCGCATCGGTCGGCGCGCTCTTCGGCTCGACGATCGAGCCTGACGCCTGGCCGAGCAGGAACGGCAGGTTCGGCTCGGAATATTTCAACGCGACGACGACGGTCTCCGGATCGGGCGCCGTCACCGATGCGAAGGCCTGGTACAGGCTCTTGTCCTTGTTGGTCGAGGTCGGCGCCGCGGCACGGTCGAACGAGAACTTCACCGCGGCGGAATCGAACGGCTCGGCATTGTGGAATTTGACGCCCTTGCGGAGCTTGAACGTGTAGGTCTTGAGATCGGCTGACGCCTGCCAGCTCTCGGCGAGCAGTGGCGACACCGAGCCGTCCTCGTTGATCTTGGTCAGCGTCTCATAGACGTTATAGAGCGTGACTTCGGCGATCGCCGCGGCCGCCGCGTTGGTGGGATCGAGGCCCGGCGGCTCCAGCGTCATGCCCATCACGACGCTGTCCTTCTTGCCCTGCGCGAGGCTCGGCAGCGGCGCTGCAACGAGTGCGGCAGCGGCCGCGATGACGCACAATTTCCTCAACATTGGTCTGCTCCCCGGACGTGCTCTTTGATCGGCCTAGGTCAACCTCACCTAAAAGACTAACCGGCCTCGGCGACCACGGGCGGCAGCGCCATCACGGCTTCGGCGTGATGGCAGGCCGCCAGATGGGCGTCTCCGACATTGCGTAGCGCAGGCGCGGTCTCGCGACAATGCTGGTCGGCCAGGGGACAGCGCGGCGCGTAAGGGCATCCGGCCGCGGCCGACGCCTGCGAGCCGATCGCCTGCGCGCCGCGGCGCCGCCGGACACCCCCGGCCCGCGCCCGTGGAACCGCATCCAGCAGCGCGCGCGTATAGGGATGGGCGCTGTGCGCGAACAGATCGGCGGGCCGCCCCTGCTCGACGATCCGCCCGAGATACATCACCGCGATCTCGTCGCAAAGCAGATCGACCACCGCGAGGTCGTGGCTGATCAGGATGTAGCTCAGGCCAAACTCGTCCTGCAGATCCTGCATCAAATTGAGCACCTGCGCCTGCACCGAGACGTCGAGTGCCGAGACCGGCTCGTCGGCGACGATCAGCTTCGGCTGGGTGATCAGCGCGCGCGCGATCGCGATGCGCTGGCGCTGGCCGCCGGAGAATTCGTGCGGAAACTTGTCCATGTCGGCATCGCGCAGCCCGACCTGGCGCAGCACCGTGGCGACGCGTTCGCGCAAGGTCACGCGATCCATGCGGCCGAGCGCGGTCAGCGGCTCGGCCACGATGCGCGCGATGGTCTGCCGCGGATCGAGTGAGCCATAGGGATCCTGGAACACCATCTGGAAATCGCGGCGGGCGCGGCGCAATTCATCCGGCGGCATCCGGTTGAGGTCGCGGCCGAGCAGCGAGACCTGTCCTGACGACGGCCGCTCCAGCGCCATCACCAGCCGCGCAAAGGTCGATTTGCCCGACCCGGATTCGCCGACGACGCCGAGGCTCCTGCCCGGCATGACCTGCGCCGTGACGCCGTTGAGCGCGTGCACCTGCGCCGCCGGCTTGAACAGGCTTTCACGCGGCAGCGTGTAGCGTTGCGCGAGGTCCGTGACCGCGAGCAGCGGCGTTGCGGGTGAAGGCTGGTCCGGCATTGTCATGCGCCGACGCCCCCGGCGTCCATCGAGACGTCGGTCCTGATGCAGCGCACGCCGTGCGCGGCGCCGACATCGACTACGGCCGGCAGCGCCGCGCGGCAGCGCGCTTCGGCGATCGTGCAGCGATCGGCAAAGGTGCAGCCCGCGGGCAGGTCGGCCAGCTCCGGCACGGTGCCGGCGATGGTCTTGAGCCGCGTCCCCTTGCGCGCGCCAAGCCGCGGGCGGGCGCGGAACAGGCCCTGCGTGTAGGGATGGCCCATCCGCGTGAACACGGCATTGGTCTCGCCGCTTTCGACAACGGTGCCGCCATACATCACCATCATGCGCTCGACGTTCTCGGCGATCACGCCGAGATCGTGCGAGATCAGGATCATCGACATGCCGCGCTCCTCGACGAGGCTGGCGATCAGATCGAGGATCTGACCCTGGATCGTGACGTCGAGGGCGGTGGTCGGCTCGTCGGCGATCAGCACATCGGGCTGGCAGGCCAGCGCCATCGCGATCGTGATGCGCTGGCGCTGGCCGCCGGAGAACTGGTGCGGATAGGCATCGACCCGCTTCGCGGCATCGGGCAGGCCGACGCGATCGAGCAAGGCGATGGCCTCGTGCCGTGCTTCGGCCGCCGAGACACCGGTGTGGCGCAGCAGGGGCTCGGCGACCTGGTGCCCGATCGTGTGCATCGGATTGAGCGCGGTCATCGGCTCCTGGAAGATCATGCTGATGCGGTTGCCGCGCAGCCTGCAGTAAGCCGTATCCGGCAGTCCGACGAGTTCCGCGCCGTCGAGCCGGATGCTGCCGCTGATCACGGCACTGTCCGGCAGCAACCCCATCAGGGCCAGCGCCGTGACCGACTTGCCGCAGCCGGATTCGCCGACCAGCCCGAGCGTCTCGCCGCGGCGAAGCGCGAAGCTGACGCCGCGCACGGCCTGCGCCGGGCCGTGGCTGGTGTTGAGCCGGACGCCCAGGTCCTTCACCTCGATCAGCGGCGCGTCGCTCATGCTCAACGCTCCCGCGCCAGACGCGGATCGAGCAGATCGCGCAAGCCGTCGCCGAGCAGATTGAGCCCGAGCACCGCGATCGCGATCGCGGCACCCGGATAGACCGCGAGCATCGGCGACTGGAACAGCAGCGTTTGCGCGTCGTTGAGCATGCGGCCCCAGGACGGCTGCGGCGGCTGGGTGCCGAGCCCGAGATAGGACAGCGCGGCCTCGGCGAGGATTGCGAGCGCGAACTGGATCGTCGCCTGCACGATCAGGATCGACAGGATGTTCGGCAGCACATGCTCGATCGTGATGCGGAATGAGCCCTTGCCCGCGGCGCGCGCGGCCAGCACGAACTCGCGGGCCCAGATCGCGTTGGCCGAGCCGCGGGTGACGCGAACGAAGGTCGGGATCTGAAAGATGCCGATCGCGGTGATCGACGTCACCATGCCCGGCCCCGCGACCGCGGCGAGCATGATCGCCGACAGCACCGCGGGAAAGGCGAAGGTGAAGTCGCTCATCCGCATGATGAGCTCCTCGGTCCAGCCCTTGCGCGCAGCCGCGACCAGGCCGAGGCCAACGCCGAAGCTCAGGCCGATACCCACCGCAATGACGCCGACCATGATGGTGGAGCGCGCGCCGACCAGGAGCAGCGAGACGATGTCGCGGCCGAGCACATCGGTGCCGAGCCAGTGCGCCGCCGACGGCGGGTGCAGTTTTGACGCGACATCGATGTCGTAAGCCGACCACGGCGTCCAGACCAGCGACAGCAGCGCCGCGCCGAGCACGAACAGACTGAGCACCGCGCCGAGCACGAAGCTGCGGTGGCGCAGCGCGCGGCGCCAGAAGCCGGTCACAGGCCGCGCGCCCGGTGGGATCGCCGCCGTGCCGGCGGGTGCGGTCAGCGGCGCGCTCACAGGTTGGAAACCTTGATGCGCGGGTCGATGAAGGCATAGAGCACATCGACCACGAAATTGACGATCACGACCATCGCCGCCAGCAGCATCACGCAGTTGCGCACCACGATCAGGTCGCGGTTGGCGATCGACTGGAAGATCAGCCGTCCGAGGCCCGGCAAATAGAACACGTTCTCGATCACGATGGTGCCGGCCAGGAGATTGGCGAATTGCAGGCCCATGACTGTCATGACCGGGATCATCGCGTTGCGCAGCACGTGACGCCACAGCACCTCGCGCTTGCCGAGCCCCTTTGCGCGCGCGGTGCGGACGAAATCCTCGCGCAGCACCTCAAGCATCGCCGAGCGGGTGACGCGGGCAAGGATCGCGGCCTGCACCACCGCGAGCGAGATCGCGGGCAGCAGCAGCGAGCGAATTCCAGTCCAGATGCCGTCATCCCAGCCGGCAAACCCGCCGGCCGACAGCAATTGCAGCTTCACGGAGAACAGCAGGATCAAGAGGATCGCGAACCAGAAATTCGGCAGCGCGATGCCGACCTGGGTCAGCGACATCACGCCGACATCACCGAGCTTGTTGTGGTTGGCCGCGGTGTAGATGCCGGCGGCGAGCGCCAGCACCACGGTGATCAGCATCGACATGATCGCGAGCGGGATGGTCAGCACCAGCCGCTCTGCGATCAGGCCGGCCACCGGCGTGCCGTAGACATAGCTGTTGCCGAGATCGCCGACCGCCATGCCCTTGAGCCAGAGCAGGTAGCGAACTGTCAGCGGCTGATCGAGCCCGAGCTTGACGGTGAGCGCGTGCACCGCATCGGGCGAGGCGTCGGCGCCCATCAGCATCTGCGCGGCATTGCCGGGCAGCGCATCGAGCACCAGGAAAATGATCAGCGAGGCCGCGACCAGCGTCGCCACCAGGGTCAGGATCCGCCGCAGGAAGAATACGCTCATGCCCGCCCGAACAGTGAGGAACAGGCTGCAGGTTTCAACATGTTCGCGATCGAATGCAAGCCCTTCGCCGCGCCATTCACGACGCGACGACGGGCCAGCGCCCGAGCAGATCGCTCGCCTGTTCGAACAGCGCCGCGACGCGCAAGAGTTCCGCATCGGCCCGGAAGCGGCCGACCAGATGCAGGCCGATCGGCAGGCCGTCGCGGCCGAAGCCCGCGGGAATGCTGACCGCGGGATGCCCGGTCATGTTGAACAGCATGGTCCAGGGAAACCAGTGCGGCCGCACGCTGTCGAAGCTCTGGCCGTCGATCTCGATGGTGCCGAACAGATCCTGATCGATCGGCAGCGCCGTGCGCGTCAGGGTCGGCATTGCCAAGAGGTCGCCGCGCGCGAGCAGCGACTGCACGCGGCGGAACAGCGCGGTGCGGTCGAACATCGCCTGCTGGTAGTCGACGCCGCTCACCTTCGCGGCGAGCGCGAGCTGCTTCAGGAAGGTCGGGCTGAACTCATCGGGATGATCGGCCGCAAGCTTGTCGAAACGGGTGCGCCAGACCGTGTGATTGATGGCGCGCCAGATCGGCTCGATGTCGAAACCGTCGCCGGAGAATTCCTCGAGTTCCGCACCCAGGCCGGCTAGCCGATCGAGGCTCGCCTTGAACGTGGCAGCGACATCGGCGGTCACCGGGCGGCCCGGCGGCGAAAGGCAGAACAGCACCCGCCTTCCCTTGAGGTCACCGCGCGGCGCGGCAAGGTCGAGATAATCGGGCACCGGCACGCCGATCGACCAGGGATCGGACGGGTCCTCGCCGGCCATCGCCTGCATCATCAGCGCGGTGTCGGCGACGGTGCGCGTGGTCGGCGTGACGTAGGTCTGGTTGCCGAAGGCGTCCTGCACTTGGCTGTGCGGAATCACGCCGTTGCTCTGCTTGATCCCGACCACGCCGTTGCAGGCCGCGGGAATCCGGGTCGAGCCGCCGCCATCGGTCGCAACCGCCAGCGGCGCGATGCCGCTCGCGACCGCCACCGCCGCGCCGCCACTGGAGCCGCCAGACGAGCGCTCGGCGCTCCACGCATTGCGGGTGCGGCCGAACAGCGGCGAGTCGGTCAGGCACTTGCTGCCGAACTCCGGCGTCGTGGTCTTGCCGAGCAATATTCCGCCCTGCGCACGGAGCCGGGCCACCGCCACGGCGTCATGATCGGGTACGTTGTTCTTGTAAGGCACCGCGCCGAAGGTCGTGCGCACGCCCTTGGTGCTGACGATGTCCTTCACGGTGAAGGGGATGCCGTGCAGCAGGCCGAGCGGCTCGCCGGCCATCACCTGGCGCTCCGCGGCCTTCGCCTGCGCCATCGCCTCGTCGCCGCACAGCGTGATGAAGCAGTTCAATTCCGGCTGCAGCCGCTCGGCGCGGGCGAGCACCGCTTGGGTGATCTCGACCGGCGACACGTCCTTGGCGGCGATGCGCGCGCGAAGCTCAACGGCTGACAGCAGGCACAGATCGTCGCTCATTCGGGCACGCGCTCGCATCGGTCTTCGATCACAGCATCGTGCCGCGCCCGGTGCGGCAAGTCCATCGCCTCAGGCGCATGGCTTACCAATAATCGGCAGGCAGCTCCCGGCTCCGCGGCGGATCGGCGCCCGCGCGGGTGCAGGTGAAGGCGGCACATTTGCAGGCAAAGGCCAGTGCGCGCGTGAGCTCGGCGGCGGAGATGTCGCGCAGCCGCTGCCGCGTGATGCGATCGAGCCGGTGCAACGCGGCGAGCAGCGCCGCCTGACAAGAGTCGCCGGCGCCGATCGTATCCACGACATTCACGACCGGCGCCTTGACGTCGATCGGTCCAGCCTTTTGATGCCAGGCAGAGGCACCCTCGTTGCCGCGCGTGATGACGACGAGCGACGCGCCGGCCGACAGCAGCGCCCCGGCCCGCGCGGCATAGGCTCATCGCCGAACAGATAGGCGAAGTCGACGTCGGACATTTTGACGATATCGGCCTTGCCGCAAAACGCCAGCATGCGGACGCGATAGGCGTCCTTGTCCCTGACCAAATTCGGCCGGCAATTCGGATCGAGCGAGATCGTCACGTTGGCCCTGATATCCTCGATGAAGGCCAGTGTCTCGGCTGCGCCCTTGTCATGGACCAGCGTGGTCGAGCCGGTGTGAAGGCAGGTGACGCCGTCGAGCGCGATCGCATCGCGCCGGTAGGTCCAGTTCCGCGCTGCGGTGTCGGCGTCATAGAAGGCGTATTGGGTCTCGGTGCCGGTGACGCGCGCAAAGGCCAGCGTGGCCTGGTCGTCGCTGCGCGTCGCGCGGCTGAGATCGACGCCCGAAGCCGCGGCATGATCGGCGATCATCCGGCCGAACGTGTCGGTCGCGATGCCGCCGACAAAGCCGGTGGGCACATCGAGCCGCGCGCTGCCGATCGCGATGTTGAGGCAGGAGCCGCCGACCGCCGGCGTCATGGCTTCGCGCCCATCCGCCGTCCGTGACGGCAGGAAATCGATCAGCGCATCTCCGCAACTCAGCAGCATGCAAACACCTTAAGCCAGCGCCTCACCGGCCCGCTTCATCGCCTCGCGGCTGTCGCGATCGAGCGCCCGCAGCATCTTGTGCGCGCCGCGCTTCCTGCGGTGGAAATCGGCAAGCTCGGGCCGGGTCGGCTCGCTCAACCGCCCGAGCGCCGACATGCCGGCCATTGCAGAGTTGATCGAATGATGCGCACCGCTGGCGACCGCGCCGAGCATCGCGGCACCGAGCAATACGGGTTCTTGCGTCTGCGGCAATGCCACGGTGTAGCCTGTCGTGTCGGCCATGATCTGGCGCACCAGCGGGCTGCGGCTTGCGCCGCCGCCGATCACGATGGTCTTGCCGCTGACGCCATGGGCCTGCAGGGCGTCGATGACATCGGCGAGGCCGTAGGCCAGGCCGCACAGGCCGGCGATGAACAGCCGCTCCAGCGCCGACACGTCGGTGTCGAGATCGAGCCCCGCGATCACCGCGCGCGAGCCGGGATCGGCATAGGGCGAGCGGTTGCCGAGAAACTCAGGCAGGACGTGAACGTTGCGCGCGAGCAGCGCGGCCGCGCCGGCGTTGCCGCTGCGCGCCAGGATGCGCTTCTCGAGATACTCGATGACGTCGACGCCGTCGTTCTTCGCCGCGACTTGCACCTCGGCATGCGCCGGATGCGATCTGAGCAGATGATCGATCGCGGCCCCCGCGGCGGACTGGCCGCCCTCGTTGAGCCAGAAGCCCGGCACCATGCCTTCGAAATACGGGCCCCAGACGCCGGGCACAAAGCAGGGCTCGACGGTGGTCGCCATGATGCACGCCGACGTCCCCATGATGTAGGCCAATCGCTGGCAGACATCGACCTCAGCGCCGGAGCCGTCGCGCCCGCCGATCGCGCCGACGCCGCCGGCATGGGCATCGATGAGCGATGCGCCGACGGCGGTTCCCGGCATCAGGCCAAGATCACGCGCGGCATCCTCCGACAGCCCGCGACCGAGCGGCGAGCCGGGCGGTACGATCTCGGTGCCGATGCGCCCAAAACGATCGGCTGCGAGCGCCTCCAGCCCGACCCGCTTCAGGAAGGGTTCGCTCCAGCCGCCCTCGCCCGCGACATAGGTCCATTTGCAGGTGACCGTGCAGGTCGAGCGCGCCAACGAGCCGGTGGCGCGGAACGAGAGATAGTCGGCGAGGTCGAAGAAATGCCCGGCGGCCTCGAAGGTCGCGGGCAGATGCCGCTTCAGCCACAGGATCTTCGGGATCTCCATCTCCGGCGAGATGGCGCCGCCGACATAGCGCAGCACGCGGTCGCCGGTCGCGTTGACGAATTCGGTCTCGTCCATCGCGCGGTGGTCCATCCAGACCACGACGTTGCGCGCGGGATCGCCGGACGGGCTGACGGTGAGCGGCCGCCCTTCCCGGTCAAGCACGACCAGCGAGCAGGTCGCGTCGAAGCCGATGCCCTTGACCTGCTCGGCGGCAACTGCCGCCTCCCGCATCGCGTTGCGGACGGAGGCGACGCAGGCCGCCCAGATGTCGTCGGACGATTGCTCGACGATATCGCCGGGCTCATGCCAGACCCGGATCGGATGCCGGGCCGAACCCAATAGCTTGCCGGTCTCGTCGAACACTCCCGCGCGGGCGCTGGTGCTCCCGACGTCCACCCCGATATAGGCTTGCCGCATTTTCGCTCCGTCAGAACGCGACGCCGTTGCTTGGGAACGTCATCGCGCTCGCACATCTTGTGTCAGCATCGTCCGGAAAACCGGTCCCCAATTATCCGGATCATGCTTCGACGCGAGCCTACCAGCAAGTGTAACCGCCATCGACCAGAACGATGCTTCCGGTCATCAGGCTTGCGGCCTCGGAGGCAAGGAACAAGACAACGGAGGCGATCTCGTCGACCTGGCCCATCCGGCCCATCGGGGTTCCACCGATCCAGGCGTCGTACATTTTGGGGCTGTTCTTCACAAAAGCGTTCAGCGGCGTCTCGATATAGGTCGGCGCCACCGCGTTGACGCGGACCCCGCGCGCGCCCCATTCGGCGGCGAGCGACTTGGTCAAATGATGCACCGCGGCCTTGGAGGCGTTGTAGAAGCATTGTTCCTGCGGCTTGTTGACGATGAAGCCGGACATCGAGCCGACATTGACGATGGTGCCGGATTTGGCCTTCAGCATGTGATTGCCGAAGGCGCGGCAGCACCAGAAGGTGCCGTTCAGATTGACGTCGATGACATTGAGCCAGTGCTCGTCGGTCACGGTCTCGGCCGGCGTCTCGCTGCGCGCGATGCCGGCATTGTTGACGAGGATGTCGACCTTGCCGTACTTGCGCACCAGCTCGTCGGCGACCGCCGAGACGCGGCCGGAATCCGTCACGTCCATCAGCGCGATATCGGTGTCGAAGCCCTTGGCCTTCAGCGTGGCCTGCGCATCATTGGCGACCTTGGCGTCGCGATCGCCGATGATGACCTTGGCGCCGGCTTCCGCCAGCGCTTCGGCGCAGGCGAGCCCGATGCCCTGACCCGCGCCGGTGATGATGGCGGTCTTGCCGCCGAGCTTGAATTTCTCGAGATACATTTTCTTCTTCCTTTGCCTAGAGCCCGCGTTTCGCGGGCGTGCCGCCCCGGCCAGAGCGAGATCGACGGCGGAGACCGTCCGTGCTTTTCTGAGCATGATCTGTTCGGAAAACCGCTTCACACTTTGCGCTAACGCGGCTCTCCGGGTCCGGATCATGCTCTACGCGTGGATCGATTTGCCGCTGTCGTCGAAACGATGGATGCGCGCCGGATCCGGGATCAGCGACACCTTGTCGCCGGGATGCAGGTCGAGCTCGCCGATGTAGCGCGCGGTCAGCATTCCCTGCGGCCCGGCGTCGACATAGAGAAACGTATCGCTGCCGAGATGCTCGGCGACCGAGACCGTGCCGTGCCAGCCGCCCTGCCCGTCGCGCTCGACCTTCAGATGCTCCGGCCGCACGCCGATGGTCGCGGCACCCTGCTGCTTCGCCAGATCGCCGGTGACGAAGTTCATCTTCGGCGAACCGATGAAACCGGCGACGAACAGGTTGGCCGGCTTCTCGTAGAGTTCGAGCGGCGAGCCATATTGCTCGATCTTGCCACCGTTGAGCACCACGATCTTGTCGGCCATGGTCATGGCCTCGACCTGGTCGTGGGTCACGTAGATCGCCGTGGTGCCGAGCTGCTTCTGCAGGCGCGTCACCTCGAGCCGCATCTGCACGCGCAGCGCGGCGTCGAGGTTCGACAGCGGCTCGTCGAACAGGAACGCCTTCGGCTCGCGCACGATGGCGCGGCCGATCGCGACGCGCTGGCGCTGGCCACCGGACAGCTCGCGCGGCTTGCGGTCGAGATAGGGCGTGAGGTTGAGCGTCGCCGCGGCGGCCTCGACCTTGCGGTTGATCTCGTCCTTGGCGATGCCGGCCATCTTCAGGCCGAACGCGATGTTGCCGCGCACGCTCATATGCGGATAGAGCGCGTAGGACTGGAACACCATCGACAGGCCGCGCTTGGCCGGCGGCACATCGACCACGTTGCGGCCATCGATCAGGATGGCGCCGCCGGTGACATCCTCGAGTCCTGCGATCAGCCGCAGCAGCGTGGTCTTGCCGCAGCCGGACGGGCCGACGAAGACCACGAAGGAGCCATCGGCGATGTCGAGGTCGGCGCCCTTGATGATGTGGACCGGCCCGAACGATTTTTGCACACCCTGCAGCGTAATCTGACCCATGGAAAAGCCTTTCTGCTACTTGACCGCGCCGAAGGTCAGGCCGCGAACGAGCTGCCGCTGACTGAACCAGCCGAGCACGAGAATGGGCGCGATCGCGAGCGTCGACGCCGCCGACAATTTCGCCCAGAACAATCCTTCCGGGCTGGAATAGGATGCGATGAACACGGTGAGCGGCGCGGCCTCGAGCGTCGACAGATTGAGAGTCCAGAACGCCTCGTTCCACGCCAGGATCAGGTTGAGCAACAGGGTCGAGGCGAGCCCCGGCACCGCCATCGGCGTCAGCACGTAGATCAGCTCGCGGCCGATCGTGGCGCCGTCCATCCGCGCCGCCTCTAAGATGTCCTTCGGGATCTCCTTGAAATAGGTGAACAGCATCCAGATCACGATCGGCAGGTTGCCGAGGCACAGGATGAAGACCAGTCCGGTCCGGGTGTCGAGCAGGCCGACGGTCCGGAAGATCAAATAGATCGGCACCAGCACGCCGACCGGCGGCATCATCTTGGTGGAGAGCATCCAGAGCAGCACGTCCTTGGTGCGCTTGGTCGGCGAGAACGCCATCGACCACGCCGCCGGGATTGCGATCAGCATCGCGATCAGGGTCGAGCCGCCGGCGATGATGATCGAATTGAGCGCATGGTGGAAATAGTCGCTGCGCTCCTGCACCGTGACGTAGTTCTCCGTGGTCCAGTGGAAGAACAGGAACGACGGCGGGATCGCGAACGCTTCAAGCTCGGTCTTGAAGCTCGCCAGCACCATCCAGAGGATCGGGAAGAAGATCAGGAAGCCGACCAGCCAGGCCGCTGCCGTCGAGATCACCTTGTTCCGTGTCGTGACCATCCGCGCCATGACGTTACGCCTCCAGATTCCGGCCGACGATACGAACGAGGAAGAACGCGACGATGTTGGCGAGCACGACCGCGACCAGGCCGCCCGCCGAAGCGCTGCCGACATCGTACTGGATCAGCGCCTGCGAATAGATCAGGAAAGCGATGTTGGTGGTCTGCAGGCCGGGCCCGCCGCCCGTGGTGACGAAGATTTCGGCGAACACCGTGAGCAGGAAGATGGTCTCGATCAGGATTACCACCGTGATCGGGCGCGCTAAGTGCGGCAGCGTGATGTAGATGAAGGTCGAGATCGCGCTCGCGCCGTCCATCTCGGCCGCCTCCTTCTGCTCCTCGTCGAGCGATTGCAGCGCGGTCAAGAGGATCAGGGTCGCGAACGGCAACCACTGCCAGGAGATGATCAGGATCACCGCGAACAGCGGCGCATCGTTGAACCAGTCGATCGCCGGCAGCCCGAACAGATGCGCGATCCAGGCGAACAGGCCCGACACCGGATGCATCAAGAGGTTCTTCCAGACCAGCGCGCTCACCGTCGGCATGACGAAGAACGGCGCGATCACCATCAACCGGACGATCGAGAGCCCGACCACCTGCTGGTCGAGCAATAACGCCAGCGGCACGCCGAGGATGATCGTGATCGCGAGCACCGAGCCGACCAGCACCAGCGTGTTCTGCAGCGAGGCGAGGAAGGCCGGGTCGGTCAGGAAGTAGCGGAAGTTCTCCAGGCCGACGAAGGATTCGGAGCCGGGATCCAGCAGGTTGTAGTGCAGGGTCGCGAAGTAGAGCGTGAGCGCCAGCGGCACGATCATCCAGATGAACAGCAGCGCCACCGCCGGCGTGAGCAGTGTACGTGCGAGCAGTTGGGTCTGCTGGGTCGCCATCCCCGCCTCCTTCTTCAAGGAAAGGAGCGACCATCCCGCTGCGGGACAGGATGGTCGCGAGTGATCCAGCTCGGGAGGTCTAAGCTGGTCGGCGGCCAGGGCGCTTGATACGCCCTGGCGATCGGGTCGCGTGGATTATTTGACATAGCCCGCGCGCTTCATCTCGCGCTCGGTCGCGGACTGCGCAGCTGACAGCGCCGCATCGACGGTGGTCGAGCCGGACAGCGCGGCCGAGAACTGCTGGCCCACCTGGGTGCCGATGCCCTGGAATTCAGGGATCGCCGCATATTGCACGCCGACGTAAGGCACCGGCTTCACGGTCGGGTGGCTCGGATCAGCCGCATCGATTGAGGCCAAGGTCATCTTGGCGAACGGCGCTGCCTTCAGATACTCGGGATTCTGGTACAGCGAGGCCCGTGTTCCCGGAGGCACGTTGGACCAGCCTTCCCTGGACGCGACGAGCTTGGAATAATCCTTGCTGGTCGCCCAGGCGATGAACTTCTCGGCCGCATCGACCTTTTTCGAGCCGGCGGGGATCGCCAGTGACCACGCCCACAGCCAGTTGGCGTTCTTGCCGAGGCCGGTGTTCGGCGCCAGCGCGAAGCCGACGTTGCCGGCGACCGTGGACTGCGCGGGGTTGGTCACGAAGGACGCCGCCACCGTGGCGTCGATCCACATTGCGCATTTGCCGGCGTTGAACAAAGCGAGGTTCTCGTTGAAACCGTTGGAGCTGGCGCCGGGAGGGCCGGCCTGCTTCATCAGGTCGACATAAGTCGTGAGCGTCTTCTTCCATTCCGGCGAGTTGAACTGCGGCTCCCACTTCTCGTCGAACCAGCGCGCGCCGAAGGAATTGGCCATCGCGGTCAGGAACGCCATGTTCTCACCCCAGCCGGCCTTGCCGCGCAGGCAGATGCCGTAGACACCGGCTGATTTGTCGGTGAGCTTCTTCGCCGCATCGACCACGAAATCCCAGGTCGGGCTGTCCGGCATCTTCAGGCCGGCCTTGTCGAACAGGTCGGTGCGGTACATCACCATCGAGCTCTCGCCGTAGAACGGCGCGGCGTAGAGCTTGCCGTCGACCGAGACCGCATCCCTGATCTTTGGCAGCAGGTCATTGACGTCGTAATCGGCGCCGAGCTTATCGAGCGGCACCAGCCAGCTCTTCTTGGCCCAGATCGGGACCTCATAGGTGCCGATGGTGAGCACGTCGAACTGACCGCCCTTGGTGGCGATGTCGGTGGTCACGCGCTGGCGCAGCACGTTCTCCTCGAGCGTCACCCATTTGACTGATATGTCGGGATTCTTCGCGGTGAATTCGCTGGTGAGCCCCTGCATGCGGATCATGTCGCCGTTGTTGACGGTCGCCACCGTCAGCGTGGTCTGGGCGATCGAGGGGGCAGAGATCAAAAGAGCAGCCGCGCCCGCAACGGCGCAAAGGACGTTTTTCAAGGTGACCTCCCTTATGTCACGTTGAGCATATGCCCACGTGTTGAGCGTATGTTCATACTGCCGCCAAAATTTGTCAAGCGCGCGGGTGGTGCCGTCCCGCGCGATTGCGGGTTCCACTGCACGCTGGAAGGGAGGTTTTTGCGGACGCGAAGAGAGCGACCAGTGCTGAGAAGTTGAACTGCAACCGCGACGCGACTGCGCTCCCTCGCCCCGTTCTTCACGGGGAGAGGGTTGGGGTGAGGGACCCTCTCCGCGCATACGAAAGCAGAGGAATGCGTGGAGACTCCCCCTCACCCGGAATGCATCTGGCGATGCATTCCGACCTCTCCCCGCAGGCGGGGCGAGGTGAAGTACAGCGCACCGATTCTATCGATCCAGCACGGCGCGTGCGGTCGCCTCATCCGTGATCAGGCCGTTGATCACCCGGCCCGCCAATGCCGCCTTGATCGACGGCACCTTGGCGACGCCGACGGCGGCGGCGATCGTGGTCGAGACCGCGGGGATCTGCGGCGGAACGCTGGTCAGGCGCTTGTTGGTGCCGCCCTTGATCAGGCGGCCCTTGGCGTCATAGGCCCAGCCGGTCACCTCGCCGACCGCGCCGAGCCGCATCATCTCCAGCAGCTCCTCGCGGGTGACGAAGCCGTCGACATGGACCTGGGCCTTCTGGTCCATCTGGCCGATGCCTATCAGCCGCAGATCGGCCTTGGCGGCGACCGCCCTCACCCGCGCGATCGGATCGATGCGGACCATGCGGTTGCGCTCGTCCTCGCTCGACATCAAAAACGGCAGCGGCATCGGGTAGTGGCGCGCGCCGGTGCGATCGGCCAGCCGTCCCACCGTGTCGTAGAAGCTCGCCGAGCCGTCGGCGGAGATGTTGCCGACCAGCGAGACGATCTGGTGATCGGGCCGTTCGATCGGTGAGACCCGTTCGACCGCGGCGCGCACCGCGCGGCCGGTGCCGAGCGCGACGATGACCGGCGTCTCCGAGCGCAGCGTCATCTCCAGCAGATTGGCGCTGCGCTCGGCAATCCCTGCATTCGACAGCGGCGCCGCCGGATCAGTCGGCACCACGTCGCAATGCACCAGGTCGAACCGTTCCTTCAGCCGCGAGGCCAGCTCCATGCAGGCCGCGATCGGATGCTCGAGCCGGAACGTGATCAGCCGCTCGGCCAGGCACAGCGACACCAGGCGCTGCGCCGAGGCGCGCGACACCTGCAGCATTTTTGCAATTTCGTCCTGGGTGTGGCCGGCGATGAAATACAGCCAGCCGGCGCGCGCCGCGTCGTCGAGACGGGACTTTTCGTTGTCGGGCGCAGCCATCGTCCTGTGTCAGCCTTCCATCCAGAAATCATTCATCGCGGCGAAGATTCGATCCGCCCCGGCCTGCCGCAGCAGAGCACTGCCGTCCGCCAACCGATAGTGGGCGCCGCCGACAAATCCCCACACTTTCATGCCCGCGGCCTTTGCGGCGGTCACCCCGCTGACGCTGTCCTCGATGACAAGCGTGCGGCGCGGCTCGGCCGCCATCGCGCTGGCCGCGTGCAGAAACAGATCCGGCGCCGGCTTACCGTGCCTGACCATCTGCGCGGTGTAGAGACGTTGTCCGAAGCTCGACGCAAGACCGGTCAGCTCCAGCGAGAACTTCACCCGCTCGAGATCGCTCGATGAGGCGACACAATACGGCAGATGCAATTCCGCAAGCACCGCCGCGATGCCGGCGATCGGCTTGAGCCGGGCACGGAAGGTCTCACGCACCTTCAGCGCCAGTTCAGGCAGGAACGTCGCGGGCAACGGCTTTCCCAAGTCCCGGCAATAGTCGAGCAAGGCCGCGGTGCTGCGGCCGAGAAAGAGCTCGAGCGCCCGCTCGGTGCTCATCTCGATGCCGATATGATCCAGCGCCTCGGCGAGGCAGCGGCAACTCAATTCCTCGCTGTCGACGAGCACGCCGTCGCAGTCGAAGATGACCAGTTCGGTCTCGGGAAGCCGCGCATCCATCCCGGCATGAGATCATATGCTCACGCCATGAGCAATAGATCACAGTTTCGCGCGGAATGCCGCGCCTCAAATGGTCGCGGTGCACCGCCAAGGATGCTGTGCGACAAGGCGAAATGCCGCATGACACACCTCTGATCGCGACCGTCGTCGCGGGCCTCGGCCTCGCCTTCGTCTTCGGAACCATCGCCCAGCGCTTCCGGGTTCCGCCGCTGGTCGGCTATCTCCTCGCGGGCGTCGCCGTCGGTCCGTTCACGCCCGGCTTCGTCGCCGATCAGGCGCTCGCCACCGAACTCGCCGAGCTTGGTATCATCCTGCTGATGTTCGGCGTCGGCCTGCATTTCTCGCTGAACGATCTGCTGTCGGTGCGCGCGATCGCGGTGCCCGGCGCGGTCGCGCAGATCGCCGTCGCGACATTGATGGGTCTCGCCCTCGCATTGCTGATGGGCTGGACCGTCGGCGCCGGTCTGGTGTTCGGGCTCGCGCTATCAGTCGCAAGTACCGTCGTCCTGTTGCGCGCGCTGCAGGAGCGCCGCCTGATGGACACCGAACGCGGCAAGATCGCGGTCGGCTGGCTGATCGTCGAAGACCTCGCCATGGTGCTCGCGCTGGTGCTGTTCCCGGCGGTGGCGAGCTTCCAGGGCGGCGGCGACGGCGCAGCGCTCGTCTCCGATCCGCTCGCCGCCCGCTTCGGCCTCGGGCTGACCGGCGTGCTGGTGCTGACGCTGATCAAGATCGCCGTGTTCATCGCGCTGATGCTGGTGGTCGGACGCCGGCTCATCCCATGGGTGCTGCACTATATCGCGCACACCGGCTCGCGCGAGCTGTTCCGGCTAACCGTGCTAGCGATCGCGCTCTGCATCGCCTTCGGCGCCACCAAGCTGTTCGGGGTTTCGCTCGCGCTCGGCGCCTTCTTCGCCGGGATGATGCTGCGGGAATCGCCGCTCAGCCAGCGCGCGGCCCAAGAGACGTTGCCGCTGCGCGACGCCTTCGCGGTGCTGTTCTTCGTCTCCGTCGGCATGCTGTTCGATCCGCTCAGCGTGGTGCGCGAGCCATGGCCGTTCGTAGCTACCCTGTTCGTCATCGTGGTCGGTAAATCGCTCGCCGCGCTCTTGATCGTCGTGCTGTTCCGGCATCCGATGGCGACCGCGTTGATGATCTCGGCGAGCCTCGCCCAGATCGGCGAATTCTCCTTCATCCTCGCCGAGCTCGCGTCGCCCTCAACCTGCTGCCGAAGGCGGCCGCGACCTGATCCTGGCCGGCGCGATCTTCTCGATCATGCTCAACCCGCTGGTATTCGCGGTGGTCGACTGGCTGACGGCCCGGCTCGAAAAGCCGGAGATCGCCTCGCCGGCTGCCGCGACATCAGAGCCGATCCCGACCACAGACTTGCAGGACCACACCATTCTGGTCGGCTACGGCCGGGTCGGCAGCATCGTGGGCGATGCCTTGCACGAGCGCAACGCGCCGTTCCTCGCGGTCGAGGCGTCCGACGACATGGTCGCAAAACTCAAGCAGCGCGGCATCGAAACCCTGATGGGCAACGCCGCGCGCGCCAGCGTGCTGCGCGCCACCAATCCGGCCGCCGCGCGGTCGCTGGTCATCGCGATTCCCGAAGCATTCGAGGCCGGACAGATCGTCGAGCAGGCCCGCGCCGCGAATGCCGACATCCAGATCATTGCGCGCGCGCATTCCGATGCCGAGGTCGATCATCTGAAGGGGCTCGGGGCCGACATCGTGATCATGGGCGAGCGCGAGATCGCCCGCGGCATGATCGAGGAGCTCGACCGGAGACACGCAGCCGTGGTCACGCAACATCCGCCGGCGGCCAGGGAAGATTCCGCAGCCTGAGGTGACGGCGCGCACCCGGTCAGATGCGGCGCCCCCACACGATACAAGGAGACAGGATATGGCGTTCAAGAGCCCGCATGTTTCGCTGGTGTCGTTCTCGATCGAGATCGGCGCCGAAGTAACCACCAATGTGATGCAGATCGAGACCGATTTGCATCTGAACCGGCGGCATCCGAGCTACGACGCCGCCGCAATCGAGCGCCTGGTGCGCGATGCGCAGGCCTATCTCGCCGGCAATGCCGACCAGATCACGCAAATCCGGCTGGTTTCCACCCGCAGCGGCCAGACCTGAGCAAATCACCCGCCGAGGAATGCCGGCGCCAGATCTTCCTGCACGATGATGTTGGCGGCTTCCGTCGTCAGCTCGCTGCCGACCAGATCGAGATTCTTCGCGGCCTCGAACAGCATCGAGCGGACGTCATCAGGCGTCAGCACCCCCTTTGCGATCAGCTTGCGTACCAGCGCCTGCAGGATGAGAACGTCGATCTCGCCATGAGCCAGCGGCGTCGGCTTGTCCGTCATGATCGTCTCCGGGGGCTGAAGTTCGACTCAGGCGAGCTTGTTGTTTGAGCATGATCTTTTCGGAAAGCCGCTTCGCACTTTTCCGGATCATGCTCTAGCGCTGCGGTGACGCGATATCCTTGTGCAACTCTTCGAACGCGCGGCGCAGGCCGTGCAGCTGGTCGACCAAATGGAGGATGACGTCGATCCCCTCGTCGTTGACGCCGAAGTCGCCCTTCAGATCCCGGATCAGATGCGCACGCGCCAGGTCGGTGTCAGAGAAACTGACTTCGTGAGCGGTCTCGTCCGGAACGAGCCATTGCTGCTCGATCCAGAACTCCAAGGTCCGCACCTCGAGACCCGCGTCGATGAGGAATTGCTGCTTGTTCATGACGCACCATCCTCGCGCGGATTGAATGCCTTGCGATCCCAGTTCGAGACAAACGCCTCGAGCGCGGGATCGGGTCCCTTGGGCAGGACCACCTTGAGCTTGACGAATTCATCGCCATTGCCGCCGCCGACCTTGGGCGCGCCCTTGCCGCGCAAGCGCATCGTCGTGCCGGTGTTCGAGCCCTTCGGAACCGTCATGGTGACGGCGCCGGTCGGGGTGGGAACATTGACCTTGCCGCCGAGCACGGCCTCGGCCAACGAGATCGGCAATTCCAGCGAGATATCGTCACCGTCGCGGGTGAAGCGCGGGTCGGGGCGAACCTCGACCTCGATCAGCGCGTCGCCCGGACCGCCCTTGCCGCTGCCGGGCATGCCCTTGCCGCGCAGGCGGATGATCTGGCCGTCGACGAGTCCCGGCGGGATCGTCACGTCGAGCGTGCCGCCATCAGGAAGCGTCAGGCGCTTGCCCGCACCGGTGATCGATTCCGCGAAATCGATCACCAGGCTGTAATGCAGGTCGCGGCCGCGCCGGTTGGCGCGCGCCTGCTCGGTGCGCCGAAGCAGCTCGGCAAAAGCATCGTCCTGATCCATATAGTCGGCATAGCCGGAGCTGTCGGCATAGGGATGCCCCGCATCGGCGGTGGCGAAATCCCGGTAGTAGCGATGCTGCGGCCGCTCGGCGCCGCTGGCATCGATCTCGCCGGCGTCGAAGCGCTTGCGCTTGTCGGCATCGCTGAGCAGATCGTTCGCGGCAGCGACTTCCTTGAACTTGTCCTCGGCCGCCTTGTCACCCGGATTGAGATCCGGATGCAGCTTCTTCGCCAGCTTGCGATAGGCCTTCTGGATGTCGGCCGCAGTCGCCGTCGGGGCAACGCCAAGGACCTCGTACGGATTTCTCACAACCTGCTCCGCAACACCGTGAGTGCACCTGCAATCATGAGGGCGCAAAAGCAGGCGATTTGCAAGTGCGCAGGCGCGCCGCCCGAGAACAGGCAGCGCAACGTGTGCTCAGATCACGGGCGCTACGAGGTGTGTCCGGGATCCAGATATTTCGGCATGTTCTTTTCCTGCTGCGGCGTCATCTTGGCGGTGTCCGGCTTGCCGGGCACGCCCCTCGGCCCGAGCAGGGCCCGCTGCATATCGTCCTCGCTCAAGCGGGGCTTGCCGTCGTCAAGCTGTCCGTCGCCACCGTGACTCTGTGCCATGACCGACCTCCAGTGATGATCGCTCGCGCGCGGGCAAAGGAGAGTGCGCGCTCCGCCGGAACGAGCCGGCGGAGCGCGATCTTACCTCAGTGTTGCTCCTGCCGCTTCTCCTCTGCCGGATGACCTGCGGGTGCGGCATGCGGCGGCGCCTGAACGTGGGGCGCGGCCTGGACGTGGGGCGGGGCCTGCACGTGCGGCTCCGGCCGGGCCGCCTGCTGCGGATGCGCCTCGGCTGGCTGCGGATGCGCGGCCGGCGGCTGCGGAGCATGCGCCTCGGGGTGCGGCAACGCCTCAGGCCTTGCTGCCTGCTCAGGCCGCGCGGCCGGCTTCGCGGCTGGCTCGGGCCGCGGCTCCTCCTTGCGCACTTCCGGTGCGGCAGGCCGCGCTGCTTCCGTTGCAGGCCGCGGTTCGGCCTTGGGCGCGGCGGCAGGTGCTGCGCGCTTCTCTTCGACCGCGGGCTTGTTCACCTCGGCGGGTGGATGCGCGGCAACGCCCTTCTCGGGGACCGGAAGCGCGTGAGATCCGGCAGGTGCCGGTGCAGCAGGATGCGGCTCGACCTTCGTCTCGGGCGTGGGAGCTGCGTGCTTCTCCTCGACCGCAGGCTTGTTCTCCTGTGCGGTCGGATGCGCCGCGGGAACTTCCTTCCCCGGGACCGGGAGCGCGTGAGAGGCAGGCGGTGCATTCGCAGTCGCAGGCGCGGCTGGGGATCCAGGCCGCGCCGGCTCCCCGGCCGCCGGCTTAGCGGCGGTGGCAGGCACGGCCTCGCCGGCCGGACGCGCGCGGACCACGCCCGGTCCCTTCAACTCGCCAGGACGCGCGGTGGCGCCGACGGCGGGCACGCCGTTGTTGGCGCGCTTGAACAGGCTCGGATCCTGGCTTGCGGTCTCGACCTGCTTGCGTTGCAACGGCGTCGCCGCGAAATGCTGCTCCTTGGCGACCGCACGATCGGCAGCAGTCGGCCGCGCTTCGATACCGCCGGTGCCGCCATTGTAACTGACATTGTTGACGGTGGTCTGGTTGACCGTGACGTTCTTCTCGTAGACGTTGTTGATCTGCGCGCCCTGCAGATTGTTCACGGTGCGATTGTAGAAGAAGTTGCCGTGATCCCAGCGGCCGCCTTCATAGCCTGAACCACCGTAGCCGAAGCCGTAGTTGATGCCGCCGTAGAAGCCGACGCGATCACCCCAATAGCCCTGATGGAAAATGAAGCCGCCGCCGAACGCGCCCCAATAGCCAGGAGTCCACAGCAGCCCGACGCGCGGTGGCTGCACCCAGGTGCCCGGCACCCAGTAGTAATCGCCGCGATCATCGTCCCACGACCAATTGCCCGGCGACCACATGTAGCCGGGCCCAGGCACCGGCGGCTGATCGTACGTCGGCAGCGGCGGCGGCGGAGAGTCGACAGCAGAGACCGGCGCGCATGCCGCATCCTGCGCGATGGCTGGCACCGCGGTCACTGAGAACAGCGCCGTGGCAATCGCTGCACACGACACGGTCGAAAGGAGACGAGTTGTCATTGGGAGCCCTCTTCGATGAGCACGTTCAACGTGAGAACCGGAACAAAAGTTCCGTGCATCGGCAACGCACCGACACACTTCATCGCTAGCGCCTTGACCTTACACCAGCCTGAAACAGCTCGAAACACATCACGCAGCCATTCATCGCGGGTTCAGAGTGTGCAGTGACTCATCGTTGTGCGATTCAATGGAACATCGCGACGCTCGCCGGCATCATCGCGTGCACTCACCGCGTGCAAGATCATCGCTTTTCCAGAATGTGTCACGAATACGATTTTGGCGTTCGCACGATTGCAATGATTCGAGACTCGTCGCGCTGCTGAGTTTGCCGAGACGGTCGGCCAGCCAGCATCGGCGCGACGCGCGCCGGCACATCCCGTGGCAGTACCTCCGGGTGACTGCCAACAGCCGCGCTCCGCGATTGACACACCCCCGAAACGACCACACGATGCGGGCCGCGGCAGCCTCGAGCCCGCGGTTTTCCGCCGGCGCAAATGCACTGGGCTGCCATATGATGGATGTCATCGTTCCGCCATCTGTCGCCGGCGGCAATGCATGGCATACCTGATCTCGACCAGCCTGTGCCGCCCTGAGGTGCCACGATGAATATTGAAAAATATACCGATCGCGTCCGCGGCTTCATTCAGTCGGCACAATCGCTCGCGATGCGCGAGGGGCACCAGCAGTTCTCGACGCTCCACATCCTCAAGGTGCTGCTCGACGATCCCGAAGGCCTCGCGGCCGGCTTGATCGACCGGTCCGGCGGCAACTCGCGCGCGATCCTCAAGGCCACCGAAGAGGCGCTGGCGAAGGTGCCCAAAGTCAGCGGCGCCGGCTCCGGACAAATCTATCTGGCGCCGGAGACTGCGCGCGCCTTCGCCGCGGCGGAACAGGCCGCCGACAAGGCCGGCGACAGTTTTGTTTCGGTCGAACGCCTGCTGCAGGCCCTCGCCGCCGACAAGGACAGCGACGCCGGCAAGCTGCTCGCCAAGGGCGGCGTCAATCCGCAGAACCTGAATGCGGCGATCAACGCGCTGCGCAAGGGCCGCACTGCCGACAGCGCATCGGCCGAGAATGCCTATGATGCGCTGAAGAAATACGCCCGCGACCTCACCCAGGCGGCGCGCGACGGCAAGCTCGATCCGGTGATCGGCCGCGACGAGGAAATTCGCCGCACCATCCAGGTGCTGTCGCGCCGCACCAAGAACAATCCCGTCCTGATCGGCGAGCCCGGCGTCGGCAAGACCGCGATCGTCGAGGGCCTTGCGCTACGCATCGTCAATGGCGACGTGCCGGAAAGCCTGCAGGACAAGGCGCTGCTCGCGCTCGACCTCGGCGCGCTGATTGCCGGCGCAAAATATCGCGGCGAGTTCGAGGAACGGCTCAAGGCCGTGCTGCAGGAGGTGACATCAGCCGAGGGCGGCATCATCCTGTTCATCGACGAGATGCACACCCTGATCGGCGCCGGCAAGGGCGACGGCGCGATGGATGCGTCGAACCTGCTGAAGCCGGCACTCGCCCGCGGCGAGCTGCATTGCATCGGCGCCACCACGCTCGACGAATATCGCAAGCATGTCGAGAAGGACCCGGCGCTGGCCCGGCGTTTCCAGCCGGTGTTCGTCTCGGAGCCAACGGTCGAGGACACCATCTCGATCCTGCGCGGCTTGAAGGACAAATACGAGCAGCATCATGGCGTGCGCATCGCGGATTCGGCGCTGGTCGCCGCCGCCACGCTGTCGAACCGCTACATCACCGACCGTTTCCTGCCCGACAAGGCCATCGACCTGATGGACGAGGCCGCGGCACGGCTGAAGATGCAGGTCGATTCCAAACCTGAGGAACTCGATTCGCTCGACCGCGAGATCATTCGCCTCAAGATCGAGCAGGAGGCGCTCAAGAAAGAAACCGATCTCGGCTCCAAGAGCCGCCTGCAGACGCTCGAGAAGGATCTCGTCGATCTCGAGAAGAAATCGGCGGACATGACGTCGCGATGGCGCTCAGAGAAAAGCAAGCTCTCCGACGCGCAGAAGATGAAGGGTGAGCTCGAGCAGTTGCGCACCGAGCTCGCCAATGCGCAGCGCAAAGGCGAATTCCAGAAGGCGGGCGAGCTCGCCTATGGCCGCATTCCCGAGCTCGAGAAGAAGCTCGCGGCGGTCGAGGCCAGCGAGACCTCGTCAGCCAGCGAGACCGTGACCGCGGACAATATCGCGCAGGTGGTGTCGCGCTGGACCGGCGTGCCGGTCGACAAGATGCTGGAGGGCGAAAAGGACAAACTGCTGCGCATGGAGGAGATGCTCGGCAAGCGCGTCGTCGGCCAGGCCGAGGCCGTCCGCGCGGTGTCGACCGCGGTGCGCCGTGCCCGCGCCGGCCTGCAGGATCCGAACCGGCCGATCGGCTCGTTCATGTTCTTGGGTCCCACCGGCGTCGGCAAGACCGAGCTGGCAAAGGCGCTGGCCGAATATCTGTTCGACGACGAGACCGCGATGATCCGCCTCGACATGTCCGAATACATGGAGAAGCACTCGGTGTCGCGGCTGATCGGCGCGCCGCCCGGCTATGTCGGCTATGACGAGGGCGGCGCCTTGACCGAAGCGGTGCGGCGGCGGCCCTACCAGGTCGTGCTGTTCGACGAGATCGAGAAGGCCCACCCCGATGTCTTCAACGTGCTGCTGCAGGTGCTCGACGACGGCCGCCTCACCGACGGCCAGGGCCGCACCGTCGATTTCCGCAACACGCTGATCATCATGACCTCGAACATCGGCGCCGAATACCTCGTCAACCAGCCCGAGGGGCAGGGCACCAGCGCGGTGCGCGAACAGGTGATGAACATGGTGCGGGCGCATTTCCGCCCGGAATTCCTCAACCGCATCGACGAGATCATCCTGTTCCACCGGCTGCAGAAGAGCGACATGGGCCGCATCGTCGAGATCCAGTTCGCGCGGCTGCGCAGGCTGCTCGAGGATCGCAAGATCGATCTCGAGCTCGACCCGAAGGCGCGCGACTGGCTGGCCGAGAAGGGCTGGGACCCAGCCTATGGCGCCCGCCCGCTGAAGCGGGTGATCCAGCGCAGCGTGCAGGATCCGCTCGCCGAGATGATCCTTTCCGGTGACGTGCGCGACGGCTCGCAGGTCAAGCTCTCCGCGACCAAGGCCGGCCTCACCTTCAACGGCAAGAAACCCGAGAACGCGGCGGCCGACGAATTCGAGCCGGTCTGAAACAAGCCCCGGACTGCCAACGGCGCGCTGTCATCGCCGCGTCGTCCGGACGCATCATATGCAAGCTGAATATTCAAGCCGGATAGGCAAACTGACCTGCAACCAGGGAGAGCGCCATGACGCAGCAGAACATCAAGGACAACATGGAGGTCATCGGCGCCGACGGCGTGCATGTCGGCACCGTCGATCACGTCGAAGGCAACCGCATCAAGCTCAAGAAGAGCGAGAGCGACGGCTTCCACAAGGGCCACCACCACTATATCGAGCTCGGCTTCGTCGCCGGCGTCGAAGGCTCCAAGGTGCGGCTATCGGCCAACGCCGCGATTGCGGTGACACTCGAGGAGGAGAAATCCGGCAAGCCCGTCGATTGACGCGGGCGCGTTTGTACAAGAGTGAGCAATTCGAGCCCTTGTCAAGGTTCTGGTTGCGTGCTCCTCTGCCTTTGCCTGGACGTCGATCTGGCGTCCAGTAGCTATGTTTTTGCCCTCGTGGAATAGCCGCCCAGCAAGGAGACATGCGTGCCATCAGCCGTTCCGCAACCGGTCGCTGCGAAGCTGACGCGCGCGGCCATCTTCCTTGCGGTCACGATCAAGCCCGATCCGGAATATGATGCAGTGGTGCGGTCGCTCTGCGCCGATGTGGCCGCGCTGGTGCGCGCCGTCGGCTTCCGCGATCTCGAAGGACGGCTGTCCTGCGTCATGGGCATCGGCTCCGATGCGTGGGACCGGCTGTTCGGCGCGCCCAGGCCGCAAGGCTTGCACCCGTTCCGCGAGATCAACGGCGTTCACCACGCGGTTGCGACACCGGGCGACCTCTTGTTTCACATCCGCGCCGTGCCGATGGATCTGTGCTTTGAGCTGGCGACGCAGATCATGTCACGGCTCGGCGATGCTGTCGCCACCTCGGACGAGGTGCATGGCTTCAAGTATTTCGACGAGCGCGACCTGCTCGGCTTTGTCGACGGCACCGAGAACCCGCAGGACCAGGCGGCGCTGGAGGCCACGATCGTCGGCGACGAGGACGCGGCATTCGCCGGCGGCAGCTATGTGATCGTGCAAAAATACCTGCACGACATGAAGAAGTGGAACGAACTGCCGGTCGAGATGCAGGAGAAGATCATCGGCCGTACCAAGCTCTCCGATATCGAGCTCGACGATGCGGTGAAGCCGAGCTATGCCCACAACGCGCTGACGACGATCGTCGAGAACGGCGAGGAGCTCGACATCGTCCGCGACAACATGCCGTTCGGCAGCGTCAGCAAGGGCGAGTTCGGCACCTATTTCATCGGCTATGCAAAATCCCCGCACCGGATCGAGCAGATGCTCGAGAACATGTTCGTCGGCAAGCCGCCGGGCAATTACGACCGCCTGCTCGACTTCAGCCGCGCCGTGACCGGCACGTTGTACTTCGTGCCGTCGGCGACCTTCCTGGAGGATGTCACCAGCGAGGCGCCCGCAGCCGCGCCCGCTGAACCGTCCCCGGATGACGCCGGAGCCGACGAGACATCTGCACCAGGAATACCGCCGTCCGACGGCTCGCTCGGGATCGGCTCACTGAAAGGAGACGCTGGACATGAATAATCTTCATCGGGGACTCGCCCCCATCTCAGACGCGGCATGGGCCCAGATCGAAGAGGAAGCCTCGCGCACGTTGAAGCGCCATCTGGCGCGCGCCGTGTCGTCGACGTCGACGGTCCGAAGGGGACGGATTTCTCCGCGGTCGGCACCGGCCATCTCAAGAAGATTGCGACGCCCGGCGACGGGGTCGAGGCGACGCAGCGCGAGGTTCGCGCGCTGGTCGAGCTGCGCGTGCCGTTCGAGCTGTCGCGCCAGGCGATCGACGATGTCGAGCGCGGCTCGAATGATTCCGACTGGGATCCGCTCAAGCAAGCCGCGCGGAAGATCGCCTTCGCCGAGGATCGCGCGGTGTTCGATGGCTACGCCGCCGCCGGCATCCAGGGCATCCGTCAAGGCACCAGCAACCCGGTGCTGACGCTGCCGTCGAGCATCAAGAATTACCCCACCGTGGTCGCGCAGGCGGTCAGCCAGTTGCGGCTCGCCGGCGTCAACGGCCCCTATACGCTGCTGCTCGGCACCGAGCCCTACACTGCGATCGGCGGCGCGACCGACGACGGCTATCCGGTGCTGCAGCACATCCAGCGCCTGATCGACGGCAAGATCATCTGGGCTCCCGCGATCGCGGGCGGCGTCCTGCTCACCACCCGCGGCGGCGACTTCCAGCTCTCGATCGGCCAGGACCTGTCGATCGGCTATCTCAGCCACTCGGCGACCTCGGTCCAGCTCTATTTCCAGGAGACCATCACATTCCTGATGCTGACGAGCGAAGCGTCGGTAGTGCTGGCGCCGGAGGCGAAGAAACCCGCCTAGCCTGTCGGCGTTCACTCTTCCAGGAAGCTTCGGCCGTTGCCGGAGCTTCCGTTGAACTTCAACGGAGAGGACGCGCGCAATGGACTACGATCTCTACATCAACCCGAAGAAGGCATCGGTTGGCCTCTATGTTCGCAAGGGCGCCGGCCTTCCCGATCTCGCCGACGCCAAGGATTGGGTGTTCGACGGCACCTTCGGTCAGGCCAATCTGCCGGCGCAGCTCGTGAAGGAGATCGAGGCCAACGGCCACGCCTTCCGCGACATGGATTGAGCGCGGTTACTTCTCGCCGACCTTCACCGGGGCGGTCTCGGGCATCAGGCTCATCGCCACGATGCCGACCGCGGCCGCGAGCAAGAGATACCAGGACGGCGCCAGCGGATCTCCCGTCACGTGGAGCAGCCACGTGACCACGAGCTGCGCGGTGCCGCCGAACGTCGCGATCGCAACTGCGTAGATCGTGGCGAATACGCCGCCGCGAATGTTCTGCGGCAGCGCCTCGGTGAAGGCGGCATAGAACGCCGTGAACGGCAGCGAGCCGATGAACGACAGGATGCCGAAACCGAACAGCAGCGACCACGCGCCGGGGTCGCGGACGATCCACAGGAAGGCCGGATAAGTCAGCACCAGCACCACCAGCTGCGGCCAGATCATGATCGGCTTGCGGCCAAGCCGGTCGGCGAGCCAGCCGCCCAGCACCGCGCCGATGATCTGAAGCCCGTTGCTGACCAGCGACACGGTGAACGCGAGCGACGGCGACACATGCAGCGTGTTCTTGGCATAGGTCGTCATGTATTGCGTCACATAGGTCGAGATCGTGCCGCTGGCCAGGATCATCACCGCCAACACGATCACGCGAAGGTGCCGGCGCGCCAGCGCGAGATGGCTTGAGCTTTCGACCTGCCCGGCGACGTGCTCGCCATGCGAGACCGTTTCCGGCAGCGTGCGGCGCATCCAGATGCCGAACGGCAGGCAGACCGCCCCGAGCAGGAAAGCGACCCGCCATCCGTAAGCCTGCAGCATGTCGGGCGCCATCGTGCTGCTCAGGATGACGCCGACGAGGGCGCCGACCGTCGCCGCGATCTCCTGGCTCGCAGGTTGCCATGCCACCACGAGGCCGCGATTCCGGGGCGCGGCAATCTCGATCAGATAGGCTGTGGTCGGACCGACCTCGCCGCCGAGCGCAAAGCCCTGCACCATCCGCGCCAGGATCACGATAACAGGCGCCACGATGCCGATCGCGGCATAGGACGGCGTCAGCGCGATGGTCAGGATCGCGCCCCCCATCAGCGCGAAGCTCAGCAGCATCGCCGGCCGCCGGCCGACCCGGTCGGAGAAGATGCCGAGCACGATGCCGCCAATGGGGCGCGTCAGGAAACCGGCGCCGAAGGTCGCAAGCGACAGCATCAGGCTGCCATACTCGCTTTGCGCGGGAAAGAACGTGTGCCCGATCTCGGTCGCAAAGAAGCTGTAGGTGATGAAGTCGTAGAACTCCAGCATGTTGCCGATGGTCGCGGCAAAGGCTGCGCGCTTGACATCGAATTCCCTGCTCGCAATGTCCGGCAACGCTGTCAGTTCCCATTCTGTCTCGCCGGAGCGAGTATGATTCCTCCGCTCTTGTTAGGCAAGGCAACGCTTGGACAGGACTGGCACGCCGGACGAATGCGGCGCAAGCGACAAGCCTCAGCGGGCCGGAGCAATGATCGCGCGGAGGATATCTTCGTTCCAGCGCTGTCGCGCGCCGTCGAAGGCCGCGAAATCGTGATCGAATTGCCAATAGGCCCACGGCCAGCCGTTCCGTTCCGCGCTCCTCGTCATGAACGACAGGTACCTCGCCCGGCTCTCCGCCGGCGCGCGCTCATAGACACCGAACTCGCCGAGATAGATCGGGCGCTTCTCCTTCTCCGCCCAGGCGCGGATCTTGTCGAAATCGGCGGCGGCGCTGGCTTCGTCCTCCGCAGAGCCCCAGCTCAACGGGCCGATCTTCGAGAACGTCGCCGACCACGGCGCGCCTTGATGGGTGAATTGCAGCGGCAGGTAATAGTGGAATGTGACGATCAGGTTCCGGTCGCCGGCCGGCAACGCCAACGCGCCGATCGGCAGTTCCTCGGTGTTCAGGATGGCGGCCACGACATTGCGCTTCGGATTGGCGCTCCTGACGATGGCCAGGCATTCACCGAGCAGCGCATTCCACTCGGCTGACGTCATGTTGCCGCCGGGCTCGTTCAGGATCTCGAACACCAGCGCCGGATATTTGCCCGCGTAGCGCGAAGCGACCTGACGCCAGAACGCCTTGAGCTTGGCGGTGCATTCCGGCACGTCGCGCTGGCAGAGATCGGTGTCGTGCTCATCGAGGATCGGGATCAGCCTGTGCGCCAGGACCTGCTCGATCACAGCATCGAGGCGCCGCAACACGGCTTCATCCAGCATGTTGCCGGAATCCATGTGCCTGAAGCCGAAGAAGTTGATCCGGACATGCGCGAAGCCGGCCTTGCGAATGGCGGCGAGGTTTTCCAGACGGAACGGCGCAT
The DNA here is from genome assembly GCF_001189845.1 of Bradyrhizobium tropiciagri. GTDB lineage: Bacteria > Pseudomonadota > Alphaproteobacteria > Rhizobiales > Xanthobacteraceae > Bradyrhizobium > Bradyrhizobium tropiciagri. The sequence goes on along the minus strand of NZ_LFLZ01000038.1, from coordinate 47,760 downwards.
TTTGGTAACCTTCCCAGATTCCGTCATAGCCGAGAATGTTGATGCCGCGCCCCAGCGCCGCGACGTTCGGAGACGCCGCCTGCCCGGCCGCACCCGCGGGCGAGATCAGCGCGGCGGACAGCACCGCGGCCAGCAGCAGGTGAACGGCTCCTTGCAGAAGCAATCGAAGCGCTCTCATGACCGCTCCAACTCGTACAGCTGCACGCGCGACGATGGCAACGACCGGCACACGGCGAGGAAGAAGGCGATCAACAGCACCGATGTGAACATCGTCGAGCGAAGGAAGACCGTCTCGGTAAAATTGGTCTGGCAGTTCAGGAAGACGAACCCGATGATCAGCGCACAATGCAGGCGGTCGATCGCGCGTCCCGCGATCAGGCAGAGCACCTTGTAGGAGAACAGAAAGACGCTCGCCGTGAACAGGAAATAGCCGATGAACCCGGTCTCGACCAGAATGGCGACATAGCCGTTATGGTAGTTGTCGAGCACCCAGCCGTGGTTCTGGTTGAAATAGTCGTAGATCTCGGGCCTGGTCCAGAACCCGTTGATGCCGAATCCGATCAGCGGCGCATCATCGAAATGGCTGATGGCGTACTGCCAGATGAAGGTCCGCTCGGTGAGATTGATCGCCGTGTCGAAGACATGGATCGAATCGTAGCCGGTCGCGTAGAAGTACAGCATCAGCAATGCGGCCACGACGCACATCGCGCACGGCAGCATCGCATAGACCTGCATGCACCTGACCGACCACAGGGAGCTCAGCAGCAGCCCACAGGCGACCAGCGACAACGCGCCGGCGCCGCGCGACTCCGAAAAGATGACGCAGGTCGACGCGAGCGCAAAGGTCACCAGGAACGGCAGCCATCCCTGTCCGGTCACCTTTCGAAAACAGGCAAAGAACATCAGATAGGCCCCGGCGAAGCCCAGCGTCTGCTTCGATTCGAAGACGCCCTGCCATTGCCCATTATGCATCCAGGTCTGGTCCACGCCGATGTCCGGGAGGATCACCGCACAAAACGCCGAGCCTGCGATCAGGACGAAGAGGCCGCGGGTGGTCGACTTCACGATGTCGTCGAGGCCGACGCGGGTGACCATGCAGAACGCGCCGAGCGTCGTGATCGCGAGCGCGGCGGCCTTCATCAGGGCGGAAACGTCCAGATCGGTCCAGAATACCGAAATCGTGGCGAACGCATAGAATGCGACGATCACCAGCGTGTCGAGATTGAAGGCGAGCCGCAGGCGGGGACGGATGAACAGGCTCGCATAGATCAGCACGCCCCACATCGCGAGGGCGACGACCTGCTGCACCAGCGTCACCCCGGCTGGAAGCAGCGCGGGGTGGAACGTTCCCATCGACATGATCACGTTGATGGTGATCGACCAGTTGACGACGGTTCGTGCAAGATTTTCCGCTTCAATGCCCGGCGCTTGCCAGACCGAGCTATCGAGCGCTCGTCCGTCCATATCAGTTGTACTCCGCTCACTGAAGAGCTCGCCGCTCCGGTGGATCGGAGCGGCACATTGCACGCGGTAGACAATCTAGTCCCTGGTCGGCGAGGACCGGGTCCGGTTGAACAGCAGATAGAGAGCGTGGGGATTGGTCGTCAGATAGCGCCAGAACAACCGGCGCGGCTCGAGCCAGAGACGCCAGGCCCATTCGAGCCCGACGATCTGCATCCATCTCGGCGCGCGCGGCCGCGAGCCGGACAGGAAGTTGAACAATCCGCCCGAGGTCTTGATGACGCCAACGTTGCCAAGCCGCGAGATGAATTCGTCGACGAAGGCCTGCTCGTAGGGCACGCCGAGCGCGACCCAGAGAAAGTCCGGCGCCAGCGCGTTGATCTCGTCCACCTTGGCCCGCAGCGCGTCGCCACGCAGATAGCCGTGCGAATGGCCGACGATCTTGAGGGCCGGATAGGCCCGGCGGACATTGGCGATTGCCGCCTTGTTTTCGGCTTCGTTCGCGCCGAACAAATAGAAGGTCAGCCCGAGCTTCTCCGCCTTGCACGCGACGTCATGAAACAGATCTGTAGTCGCGACGCGCTCGGGCAGCGGCTTCGACGACCGGAGCTTCGACACCATGACCAGCGGCTGCCCATCGGCATTGATCAGGTCGGCGGCCCGGAATAGCCGATCGGTCATCGGCTCGGTCGAGCAGCGCGACAATACTTCTCCGTTGGCCGAGGTCAGATAGAGCGGACGATTGGCGCGCCGGTTCGGGTACACGGCCTCGACCATGAAGTCGGCGGTCTGCTCGCGATCGAGCACGGCGAGCCGCAACCCACCGATGGTTTCCCGCGGGACACCCGCAGTCATGGCCCTGCCAACAGGATTGGTCCGACGCTCCCGCATGCCGTTCGGCAGGGACGACCGGCTCGGCACACTCGTCGCGTGCGCCGGCTGCTCGCCACGCGAAGTGTCGCAAATTCGGACAGGCGGAACAGCGATATCTGAATCGAGACTCTGGGTCCCTTCGCGATCGGCGCGCGCAGACGAAATCGCATCGGAAACGCGGGCGTTTTGGCTATGACTCAACATTTCAGCAAGGGCTCCAGTGCTTACATGCCCTTAACTGCAATATCCGGTCCAGACAACGCGCGATGCCTCGTCGCACCCTCGATGAGTCGAGGCCGCAAAGAGGTCGTTAACCATGCTCGCTTCGCACGGCACGGCAATCTTGCGCCGACGGCAAGCCGCTATCGTTTCAGCCACGGCGACGCTTGCACCAGCAACAATATGCAAAGGTCGAGGCACGACATTAATACAAATCGTATTCTACCAGTGCGCGCCGTCATCGGCCTTTGCTATAAGGATGAGAGGCCGGCTCGATCGGCGTTTTGAAAACTCGTTTGTTTTTGGTTTCACATGAACAAGAATGATGACGCGTTCGATGTCTGCATCGACGACGCATTCGACTTCCTGTCTGAAGAATACGCGACATTGTTCGAAGGCTCGGACGCGACCGCCTTCCAACATCCGCTATGGCTGGACAGCCTGTATCGCAAGCTCGCTCCCGCCGCAGCAGCGAAGCCCTTGGTCGTCGTCGTCCGCTCGCGCGCAAGCGGCGCGCTGGCGGCGGTGCTCCCGATGCTGCGCGTGCGACGCGGGCCGATGCGAACGATCGAATTCGCCGACCTTCGCGTGTCCGACTACCTGGCGCCGGTGTGCAGCATCAAGACATTTGCCGAGCTGCTCCAGGACGGACGCACCTGCCAGAAGCTTCGGCAACTGCTCCGGCCATTCGACCTGCTGCGCATACCCAAGCTGCTCGATGCAAAGATGCCGATCGAGAACTTGTTCGGAGCGCCGCATCGCAGCCTGATGGATACCAATGCCTATGCCACGGTGCTGGCCGCGCCGTTCGAGCAATGGCAGCTCAACGCATTGGGCAAGTCTTATATGAAGGAGCTGGCAAAGAAATGGCGCCAGATCCACAAGAAGGGCACGCTCACCTTCTCATGCTGTGGCGACGCAGCTTCCATCGGCGAGGCCATGGAGACGATGCGGAAGTTTCGCGGTCCGCGCTTCCATGCCCACGGTGACGGCGACCTGTTGCAGCGTCCGGCGTATTTCGATTTCTATTCGAGCGTCGCGCTTCGCGGCATGGGCTCCTTTACCCGGCTCTATGCCATGAAGATGGACGGCAACGTGATCGCGACCGCGCTTGGGCTGGTCCACCGCGACAGCCTCCTCGTCGTCATGACGGCGTTCGATGTCGAGGGATACAAGAGTCAATCGATCGGCGCGCTGACGTTCGAGAGCGTCGCCAAGGATTGCATCGAGCGCGGCCGCCGGGTGCTGGATTTCACCATCGGCGACGAGCCCTACAAGATGCAGTTCGGCGGTCAGCCCACGCCGATGTCGAGCGTGACGCAGGCCGGTAGCGCCGCCGGCTCGCTGGCATTGTTTACCCTGAAGCAGGCGCCCTGGATCAAGCAGGCCGCCAAGCGCGTCATCGACCTCAGACCGATCCGCACCTCGACCGGCACGCGCTAAGGCGCGATTGGTTCGCGCTGAACCATCATCGCGCTTCAATGGTTTGAGCGGGAGCTCGGGCCAGACGCCGCGCGTTTGCCGCGAGGGAAGTCCGCTTCGCATTTTCGGATGATGCGATGGAACGGCTTCCACCTACCGGAGCGCGCTGCGAACGCGCATGACCCATCCCGGATGAATCCGGTCCACTTGATGCGTGATCATGCGGCGCAGGAAGTGCAGCTGCCGCTGCAGCGTCCAGCGCACATCGGTGTTCGAGGTCAAGGCCTCCCGGTAACGCGCCAGTTGCAGCGAGTGGCGGTCGGCGGCGAGCTTGTCCTGATCGGAATAGAACTGCTCGATCTTCTCCGTGCCCATGCCGTCGGTCTCGAGCCAGCGCGGCACATATTCGGTGCAAAGCCGCTCGACATCCACCAGCAGGCGGCTCACGCCGGTGCCGGCCGCGGGGCAATTGGTCTGGAATGCATCGCCGATCAGCACGATACCCGGCTGCAGATGGCCCTCGGTCACCGACAGGTCCATGACCCAGTTGTGCACCTGGCCGACGATCTCGAAATCACCGAGATAGGGTTCAAGTCCCGGCATCAGGCGAAGCAGCGTCCGCTTGGTGTCGCGGCGCAGCTCGCGCATGATCGGATCGGTCGGATCGCGGAACATGAACAGGTTCGCCCGCATGCCGCCCGACATCGGAAACAGGCTGAGATAGTCGACGCCGTCAGCCGCCTCCTTGCCGTAGCAGGTCAGCGCGTCGAAGCCGAAGGGCGCGTTATCCGGCCGCGCGATCGTAAAGCCGAACGTGACCGAGTGCCGCGCGGCAATCATCTGCCGGCGCATTCCGAGAGTGTAGCCAAGCGCGCTCGCCATGCCGGTCGCCAGAATGACCAGGCGCGAGACGACGCGCTTGCCGGAGGCCAGCGTCAGTTGCTGGCGATCTTCACTGCAGCTGATGTTGGTCACCAGGTCGAGCCGGAAGCTCGATGGATCAGGCATCAGGCCACGCGCCATGTTGACGAGGTCTGCATAGGAAACCCCATAGGATCGCCCGACGCCGATATCGACCAGTCTGCCGCCCCTGATGTTGAGCACGTGGTCATAGGAGGAGGAGACGGCCTCGACGTCGTCGAGGAAGCCGAGGCGGCGGAAGATATCGATCTGCCGTCCCGCAACCTTCTCGACACGGAATTCATCTGGCGGGATCGAGCGCTTGTCGATCAGGATGACCCGATACCCGGCCCGGACCAGCACAGCTCGCGCGAGCGAGCCTGCCAAACCAGCGCCAACGATGGCAATGTCCGTTTCGATAATCTCAGCCTCGCAAGCTGCGATCGGCTGGGTCGTGCTTTCCTCGGCAATCATCTTTGTCCGCTCCGACGGCTAATGGGCCATCGAACTGCAATTCCCTTGCCTGCCCTGCCGCCACGCCGAGCGAGCAGGACGAGTTCCGCTATTGAGGTTAACGAAACGGCCTCGATGGCGATTGACGGGTTCCCGGCACATGGCTTGCAGCAAAAGCGGCCATGAAACTGAGGCTCCGCAGCAGGCAGACGGGAGCATTGCCTGGCCGTGGAGCTTCGACGGGCGCCGCTCGCGCGCTATGCGACCTCAACCAGCACGGCTCACGCTGCTGGCGATGCGGTGGAGTGCGACCCGACCTGCACCGTTTGGAGACAGCGAGGACGACGGCGTTCCAGAATGGAGCAGCGCGACATATTGGCCGGGTGCACAACTGTCTGCGCACAGGCCGCCGGAAGGAACGGAATCTTAGCAAGACAACATTAACACTCCTGGCTTCACCGATTGCTACGGTCCGCAGCCTGACAGGATATTGAGACGTCTCTGGTGATTGCCTCTATGCTCCAAATGTTTCGGCGCGATGTCACGCGCGGCGTTGCCGGGACCATCCTCCTCAAGGTCGGCAGCGGCGGGCTTGCGTTTGCCTTGTTCTCGCTGGCCGCGCGGGCGATGACGCCTGACGCGTTCGGCGACTTCGCGACCTTGCTCTCCATCGCCCAGATCGCCTCGGTCGTGGGCCTTGCCGGCCAGGAGCTGCTCCTGGTTCGTTTCCTCAATGAATACGAGGTGCGCGGTCAGGCCGAGTTCACCAAGGGCGTGCTGCTGTCGAGCTTGAGGAATTCGGCGATCGGGATGCTGATCTCGATCGCTGCGATCGCCGCAGTGGCAACCCTTCGCGGCGAATGGTGGCTGCTGATCCTCTCGGTCTCGGCGTTCACCGCTGTCAATGCCGGGCTCATGCTCGGCAGCCAGATCGCGCGATCCCTGGTCAGCATCCTGATGGGCGAAGGCAATCGCGAGTTCTTCTGGCGGGTTGCCGTTGTGCTGGTCCTGATCGCAGTGCTGTTCGGCCACCGCCAGCTCACCCCTGCCGAACTGTTCACCGCGATGAGCGTCGCGATGGCTCTCGGGCTGGTCGTGCAGATCGTGTCGATCGTGCGCGTGCTGCCGAACCTGCGTTCGGTCACCGCGTGCTTCGAGACCTCGCGCTGGAACCGCAGCGCATTCCGCTTTTGGCTCGCATCCATTCTCGAAGCGGCGAACCAGTATTTCGACGTCATCCTGGTCTACTGGATGCTGGATCCGGCCACCGCGGGCGTCTATTTCGCCGCCTCGCGCCTCGCGAACATCTTCGCGATGCTTTCCGCTGCGCTCTATACGTTCGGCGCGCGCCGGCTGCCGTCGCTGTATTTCAGCAAGAACCACCGCGAGCTCGAACATACGCTGAAGCTGATGGCCGAGGTGACCGCGCTCTGCGTGCTCACCGGGCTCGTCATCGTCTGGGTCGGCGCTCCCTACCTTCTCGGCCTGTTCGGACCGCATTTCGCCGCGCAACAGTGGGTATTGATCGTGCTCGCGATCGGAACCGCGTTCCAGGCGGCCGGCGGGCCGTCGGCCGCGGTCCTGCAGCTGACCGGGCATGAGCGCGATTACGTTCCGGTGGTCGCCGCCAACGTCGCGTTGCGGCTGCTGGGATTCGTCGTGCTGATCCCCTGGCTCGGCGTGCTCGGCGCCGCGATCTCCGCGACGTCATCTCTTGTCATCGCCACCATCGCGCTCAACGTGCTGTGCCGCCGCCGGACCGGCGTCGACCCGTCAGTTCTGGTGCTGTCGCATCTGTCGTCGTCGAAGGACAGCGCCTACACCGTCCGCGTTGCGGATAGCAACGACTAGAGCTTCTGTTCAGACGCGCTTCGTTCTCCGAACCGGCGCTCGCTTCGCACGAAAGGCGCTTGGCCCGGCTGAGCAGCCTTCAGCTCGCCAGTCCCAGGGCTTCGCCCTGAGGGCTGCGGGCCGTGGCGTTGGCCGCCACGCGATTGACGACCAGCGCAGTCGGGACCGAGCCGAACCTCGACAGGTCGGCCCGCGCCTTGTCGATCGCGGCCGGATTGGCGGCGCCCTCGCGAACCACAAGGATCACGAGGTCGGCATGGCCGGCCAGCGCCACCGCGGCCGGCTGCGTGGCAAGCGACGACGCGTCGACAATGATCAGGCCGAAATCGGCGCGAATATCGTCCGGCGGATAAGGTGGCGCCTTGCTGCTGGCGCCGAGCAGTTCGACGACGGACGGCAGATCGGCCTTGATGATCCCCGAGCCTTGCGGCGATACGACGTCGGCGCGCTTCGATTCCATCTCGATCAGGACGCTGAGCATCCCGTTCTTGACGGCGGACCGGTTGAGCGACCGCGCGACGGTGCTGCCGCCCGCACCAGTCTCGACCGACAGCAGCAGCGCCACCTTGCCGTGGTCACCCGGAAGCTGCTCGATGTTCTCGATCAGCAGTTGAAGATGCGGGCTGAGGTCGGGCTCGGCCGTCGTCGAAATCGGGGTCTGCCAGACGCTCTTGACGGCATCCGGCGACACCATGTTGGGAATGCGGGCCAGCACCGGCAATTCCGGCGGCAAGGCGGATTGCGGCGCGACCGGGGCCGGTGCCGGCATCGATACGGGCGCCTCGGCGCTGCGCAGCGGCGGAATGGTCTTGATCGGGAGCTTCAGATTCAGGCCGGGAACGGCCACGATCGCGGTCGACGTCAGCAGCGAGACGATCGCGAGCACGACGAGCAGCAGCGGGAGCGGCGGAAGCGTCGAACGGATCGGCGGCGTCGCCGGAGATGCGACCTTGGTCTGCGAGGCCTGCAGCAGCCGCTGCTCGTCGGTCGTCTTGTAGCGCGAGAGGAACTGCTCGTAGATGTTCTTGTTGGCGTCGGCGTCGCGCTGCAACTCCTGCAACTTAACGAACGCCTGACCGTCAACCAGGATCTGCGATTCGACCGCCTTTAACTGGTCCTCGAGCGCCTTTTGCTGGTCGCACTGCGCCTCGTATTCCGACTTCGCAGTGTCGATGTTCTTCTTGCGCTCGATGTCGATCTGCCGGTTGAGGTCGCTGAGCTGGCTGAGCGCCATCACGAGGTCGGGATGACGATCGCCGAGCACCCCGCGCTTCTGCGCGATCTGGTCGTTGAGCGCGGAGCGCTGGGCGCGCAGCGCGCTCAGCAGGTCCTGCTTGACCGGCCCGTCGACATTGGCCTTCAGGTCGCGCTGCAACTGCTCATAGCGCGCCTTGGCCTCCTCGGTGCGGGCGCGCGCGGCGGCGACCTGCTGCGTCAGGTCGGTGACGCGCAATTGCTGCGTGGTGGATTCCTTGCCGGCGTTGACGATGCGGTGCTCGAGCTTGAACTTGGCGACGGCATCTTCCGAAGACCGCAGCCGGTCGTTCAACGTCTTGAGCCGGCTCTTCAGCCAGTCGGCGGCCTCGTCGGTCGCAACGGTGCGCGTCCCGCGCTGGCTGGCGACGAACGCCTCGGCGATCGCATTGGCGTAGTACGCCGCACGCTGCGGGTTGTTGGACGTGAATTTGATGGCGATGACATAGGTTAATCCGCGCCTTGAGATATCGAGCCGGTTGCGAAACCGGTCGAGCAGACGCGTGGTGTCGGTCTTGCCGCCGGAGATGTCACTGTCCTCGGCGACCTTGAGCTGGTCGATCAGCGGCCCGAGAAATCCATCGGACTTGGCGATCTCGACAGCGCTCTGCAGTGCTGCGGCATCTTGACCGATCCCGGGCAGGACGTCCTGGTCGGTGGTCACCCGCTGCTCGCGCGGGTCGACGACGACGAGCGCCGTCGCGGCGTAACGCGCCGGGATCAACATCAACAAGATGATTCCGACCGCGAAGATGACCGCGGCGAGCATCAGGATGCGTTGACCTCTCTCGCGGAAAAAGGCCACCACCCCCGGAATGCTTAGGACGCCTTTGGTGGTCTCTGCGGAGGATTGGCCGGCCGGCACGCCGGCAGTTTCCCACGACGCTGCGGGTTCCGTGACTTCGGAACGTCTCGGGCCTGCGCGGCTACCGAACTTCATGGGTTCTGACTCGAATTCAACTGACAGTACTGCCCCAACGTAAATATCCATGGTTAATCGCCGGTTACCCCCTCTCTGTGCTGCCGTAACCAATTAGTTAACGAGCCGGCGGTACCCTGTTTGTGAGATAATAACTCTTGATTGCTGACATATGTCTGATTGCTAAATGAGCAGTAACCTCAACACGCGCTACTCGATGCACGAGCACGCTCCGCGTGATAGTTACGCGCGCAAAAATGAAGGGGGCGAATCCACTCCTTCAACGGGTGGGGAATCCGTGCTCCAATACACGCCAAGCACAGAATTGCGCGCGACATCGAGCGCATCACGCGATCGACCGAACGCGCGGAAGCTGCGTGTCGTCCTGGTGCAGACCCAGGCCGAGAACGCCGGCGCGCAGGAGATCTCGCGGCTGCTCGGCGCCGGCCTCAGCGCGCGCGGCTATGACGTCGCCAACCTGTTCTTCTTCCGCAAATCGGATTCCTTCGACGAGCCTCCCAACACGTTCTATTGCGCGCAGACCCGGCCCGGAAATCCGGTGGCGCTGCTGCGCATGCTGTGGACGCTCGCCGGTCATCTCAGGACCATCAGGCCCGACGCTGTCCTGACCTTTCAGCATTTCGGCAATGTGATCGGCGCAGGCGTGTCGCGGCTCGTCAGCCGCGCCCCGGTCATTGCCAACCAGGTATCATCGGCACTGTCGATGAGCATGCCGGTGCGGACCGCCGACATCATCATGGGCTCGACCGGCTTCTTCCAGAGCATCACGCTGAACTCGCGCGACATGGAGCGCGAGTACGCGCGCTATCCTGCTCCCTACCGGTCGCGCATGAAGCACGTCCCGCACGGCTTCGACGACAAGTCGCATAGCCTGCCGAAGGACCGCGCGCGGCAGCAGTTCAAGCTGCCGCCGGACCGCACCCTGCTCGGCTGCGCGGCAAGGCTGCACCCGCACAAGCGGCTCGATGCGGCAATCCGCCTGCTGGCGGCCGCCCCATCCTGGCACCTTGCCCTCGCGGGCCAGGGCGCGGATGAAGGGCGGCTTCGGGCCTTGGCGGACGAGCTGAAAGTATCGGACCGGCTGCACTTCATCGGCGAGATTCCACCGCGTCAGATGGCCGATTTTCTGGCCTGCCTCGACGTCTTCGTCTTCCCGACGCAGGCGGAAACCTTCGGCCTCGCCGCAGTCGAGGCCGCGAGCGCCGGCATTCCCTGCGTCGTCAACGATCTGCCCGTGCTGCGCGAGGTGCTGTCCTACCAGGGGCAGCCCGCAGCGGTGTTCGTCGACGCTGCTGACGAAGCCGAATTCTCGGCCGCCGTGTCGAAGGTCCTGACAGATCGTGTGTTGAGTGATCAGCTGCGGCAAAGCGCCGTGGGCCTGAAGTCGCGCTATTCGTTGGATGCCATGATAGAGGAATACGTCCGCATTCTCGGCGACGCTGTGGGGGCGGACGCGTACTAGGAAGTTGGGCTGGCCATGATTATCGAGTTTCGCTGCGATCGCGAGCAGCCGCGGCTCTGGATGTGCCGTGAGTCACTGCGCGTCAACGATCAGGATATTCCCGTTCAAATCAGCTGGATTACGACGCCGGCACCGCGACCCGCCGGCCTCGACATGCTGTTCGAGCTCGAACGCATCGTGCTGCGCAAGGGCAAGGCCGGCGGCGCCGACAGGCTGAAGACACATCCGGAGCGGCTGCGCGCGGGCAGCCCCGATGTGGTGGTCGACTTCACCACCGCCGAGCGGGATCCGAACTGCTCCGCGAAACTGTATCTCCGTCCACGGTTCAACGGACACGCGGGAGAAGGCGCGGCACTGGCGGCCATTCTCGCCGGCGATCTGCCGGTGATCGAAATCGTCAACGAGCTCGACGGCGCCGTGATGGACCGCGGCCACCCCTCGGCGGAAATAGCCGCCGGCCTGAGCGGCGGGCTCGACACGGTGATGGCACGCACGCTGTCGATGCTGCCGCCGATCCTGTCAGGGGCTCCGCGGCTGGTGCCGCAACTGCCTGTTCCGGCGAACGGCGGCGCAGCGCCCAATCCCGCGCCGTTTGTGCTGCGCGGCGTGGCGACGTCGATCGCAAAGGAGATCTATCGCCTGTGCTGCTACGCGCCGCACTGGCATGTCGGTTGGCGCTTCGCAGGGAATACGGATATCTGGCGCACTGGCGACCTGTCGGGACCGGCCTGGAACGTGCTCGCCGATCCCGGCAACCACTTCTATGCCGATCCCGTACCGGTGAAATGGCAGGGCCGGACCTTCGTGTTCTTCGAAGACCTCGACCACCGAACCAACAAGGGCATCATCTCCGCGATCGAATTCGACGGCAACGGGCCGATCGGCACGGTGGTGCCGGTGCTGGAGGAGCCCTGGCATCTGTCCTACCCGTTCATGATCGAGCACAATGGCGAGCTCTGGATGATCCCGGAAAGCACCGCGCATCGGGACGTTCCGCTCTACAAATGCATCCGCTTTCCGGACAAATGGGAGCGGCAGTCAACGCTGCTGTCCGGGCTCGAGCTTGCCGACGTGACGATCACGCAACATGAGGGCTGCTACTACATGTTCGGGGCCTGGCGCGATGGCACCGGCGGATATTCCGACACGCTGGCGATCTATTACGCCGAGCGATTGCTCGGGCCCTGGCGGCCGCATGCGGCCAATCCGATCCTGATGGATCGCGCCACCACACGGCCGGCCGGCAACTTCGTGACCGTGAATGGCAAGCTGTGGCGGCCGGTGCAGGACTGCACCAACGGATACGGCGCAGCGCTTGGACTAGCGGAAGTGCTCGAACTGTCGCCGACGACGTACAGGCAGGCGGTTCGGCATCTGCTCCAGCCCGGGCCGCTATGGACCGGGCGCAAGCTGCACACGCTCAACCGCTGCGGCCGGCTCGAGGTGATCGACGGCTCGCGGGTGCAGCCGAAGACCACGGCCTTTCTGGCGAGCCTGCGGTCGAGCGGCCAATCATCGCCATGGGATTGGCACAGCACGCTGGCGAAGCCGATCGCACGCCGGCTTCACTAGCACGCAGCCAATCGATGTGGCAGCTCAGTTCGTGTCGGCACTCAGCACGCCGCCGAACTGCTCCCATGAGCTTCCCGTCCAGCGCTGCAGCTGAAGCTGGGTGTAGGCCATGCTGTTGCCGGGGCCGGTGTTGATCGTGATCCCCGGCATCAGGGTCGGCAGCACCAGTCCCTTGATGTTGCGCGCCTGCTTCACGATGTTCTCGCGCGACAGGTCGTCGCCGCACTGTTTGAGCACCTGTTCCAGGATCTGGCCCTGCTGGGTGCCGAACAGATAGTTGTTGTCGCCGATATCGGCGCCGGGAAGATATTTCTCGAAGTGGGCGCGATACCACTTCATGCCGGGATCGTCGGCCCACTTCTTGTCGTTCGGATCCTTGGTGATGGTTGCGACCACCACGCCCACCGCCTTGTCGGCTCCCGCGGGCACGATGGTGGCGGAGACCGAGCTCGATACGTAGTTGACGATGGTGAGCGGCGTCCAGCCGATCTCGCTCGCCTTCTTGATCGCCTGTGCCGCGAATTTCGGCGTACCGGCGACCAGGAAGGCCTGGGCGCCCGACGCCTTCAGCGTCACCACATGCGATTCGATGGTGGGCTCGGTGACCTCATAGGCAGACGTCACGACCTTCTTGTCGAAATCGGCCTTCAGGGTTTCCTTGAAGGCGGCCACGAAGTCCCGGCCGAGGTCGTCATTCTGGTAGAGGATCGCGATCTTCGCATCGGGCGCCGTTTGCGCGATGTATTTGGCGTAGATCTTTCCTTCGGTGTTGTAGCTCGGCAGTCCCGTGGTGGTCAGCGGAAACTCGTTGAAGTTCGTGAACTTGGTCACGCCGCTGACGACGAAGAGATGCGGCACCTTCTTCGCGGTGACGTATTTGATGGTTGCGCCGATCCCGGGCGTCCCGAGCGGGCTGAACAGGAACGCCACCTCGTCGCTCTCGATCAGCTTGCGGGTCTGCTCCACCGCCTTGGGCGGCGTATAGGCATCGTCATAGGTGATGAGGTTGATCTTGCGGCCGTTGACACCGCCGCGATCATTGACGGAATGGACGTAGGCGATGAGGCCCTTGCCGGTGTTGCTGAGCGGGGATGCCGGGCCGCTGAACGGGAATGTCGCGCCGACCTTGATCTCCGATTCCGAGATGCCAGGCGTTTCGGCGCGGACCGGAGCGCCAGCAAACGCGACGAGCATTGCAACGGATACCGCAAGCTTCCTCAACGACATCGAATTCCCCCTTGGCCTTTTGTGAATTGATCGACTCTCACCACCGCCGCGCAGCGCCTACCAGATTTCACCGAACGGCCTGATCTCGACATTGAACGACCACGCGCTGCGATCCTGGTGGGTGACGTGCCAGATCTCGTCCGCGATCGCTTTCGGCTTGATGAAGAAGTCGTCCGGCCGCTCAGGCCAGCGCTTCCGCGTCCACTCCAGATCGATCACCGCATCGATCACGATGTAGGCAACGTGAACGCCTTGCGGCCCGAGATCGCGCGCCATCGCTTCGGCGAGGATCCGCTGCGCCGCCTTGGTCGGCGCGAACCCTGCGAAGCCGGCTTTGCCGCGCAACGCCGAGGTGTTTCCGCTCGCAACGATGGCGCCCTTTCCGGCGCTGATCATCGCCGGGGCGAACCGCCGTGCCAGATACAGCAAGCCCATCGTGTTGACCTGGAAGTTACGATTGAGGATCTGCGGATCGATCTCGCGGAAGGTGCCGAATGCGCCGCCAACGGCATTGTGGATCACGACGCCGGGGCTGCCGAGATCGCGCTCCACGGCCGAGGCCACTGTTTCGACCTGCGCGGGATCGGAGACATCGCATCGATAGGCCTTCGCGCCCGGCAGCTGCTTCTCGAGCGCGGCGAGCCGCTCCTCGTTCCTGGCAAGCAGCGCGACGCGGTAGCCGCCCTCGGCGAACCTCCTGGCAAGCGCCGAGCCGGTGCCGGGCCCAACGCCGGATATCAGGCAAACAGGTGCGGACATGCGATCAATCCTCCGCGTTAGAGCCAACAGGTGTCATGGTCAGGCCGCTGCCTTCGATCGCAGCTTCTCGACATAGGGCTTGAGGTCCGGCGCGAAATGCGCGTGCGCGACCAGCCGGGCAAAGTGAGCGAACATCAGCGGATACACATCCTGCACCCCGGGATGCAGGATCCTGGTCAATCCCTGCTTGTCCAATTGCTCGCTCCGCCCGTACTCGTTCATGAACAGCGCGAGCTCGGCGGCGAAGCAGATGTCGGCAAGCGAGATACCGTCCCCGACCAGCATCCCGCGCCGTGGCGACAGCGCCTGCTCGATTCCGGACGCGTAGATCGCGAACGCATCCCTGGCGCGGGCATGAATGGCTGCGTCGACCGTGCCGCCCGACAGCGCGAGCAAATAGATCTGCGAATCCCGCGCAAAGACCAGGCTGACATCGAGAAAGCTGTCGATCCTTGATGCCTCGTAGGCGTCACGCCCGTAGAGCGGAAACGTCGCCTCGCCGAGCCGCGCCACCGCCCGCATGATGCTGTTGGATTCGAAGATCCCGACCTTGCCGTCGGCGCCGAACGCGGCAGGCACATTGCCGAACGGATGCGCTGCCATGAACGCATCGGTCTTGAACAGCTGCGCGCCGGTCAGCCCGACCTTCCCGGTCCGCGCCAGCGAGGCGAATTCAGCGCGCTCCTGCTCCGACAGTGGATGGGCATCGTAATCCCATAACCAGTTCCGCAATTCCTTTCCCGAGGCGCCTCGGACCTCGACAGCGACGCCGCAGAACCGGGCCGCGATGGTCGCCTTCCAGACCCGCGGGTTCGGCAGATAGGAGAAGATGCGCAAGGCGGCCATGGCGGCTGCTCCAGGTGCTGTTGCCTCAGGCGGCGAGCTTCAGGATCTTGACGACGTCAGCGGGCTCGCGGATCGGCTGCGGGTTGGTGCGGGTGAAGATCGACAGCATCGCGTTCCTGCCGATCAGCTCGAAGCGGTCT
Source organism: Bradyrhizobium tropiciagri (assembly GCF_001189845.1). GTDB lineage: Bacteria > Pseudomonadota > Alphaproteobacteria > Rhizobiales > Xanthobacteraceae > Bradyrhizobium > Bradyrhizobium tropiciagri. Next base: position 32,381 of record NZ_LFLZ01000038.1, on the reverse strand, counting down.
TCACCGACACCGACATCGGCAAGGCGCCGCGGCAGGCCGAGCTCCGCAATGAACGCCGCGAACGCCTCGCTGGCGTCACGCCCCGGCGCGCCGAGCGCGGCGGCGATCGATTGCTGGGCCGCCTCCGTCGCCGGGCGGTTGTAGCGCAGCACGCTCGGCATCATCACCGCCGTGCAGAAATAGTGCGGCACGTCGCAGGTGCCGCCGAGCACATGGCCGATGGCGTGGCTGGCGCCCATCGGCACCCGCGACTGCAATCCGAATGCCGACAGCCAGGAGCCCAGTTGCAGCTCAGCCGTGCCGCCTCGTCGCCGGGATTGGCCTTGGTGCGCAGCAGACCGTGGTGCAGATAGCGCAGGCCCTGCTGGCACACCGCATCGACCAGCACGTTGGGCCGGCTGGAGCAGATCGCCTCGATGCCGTGATCCATCGCACGCGTGCCCGAGCCGAGCCAGAGCTTCTCCGGCGTGTACTTCGTCATCGCGGGATCGAGGATGATGCTGCGCGGCATCATCATCGGATGGTTGAATATCTGCTTCAGCCTGCGGCTGGTGTCGGTGACCAGCGCGCCGGAATTGTACTCGCCACCCGACAGCGTGCTGGGGATCGCGATCATACGGACTTTCGGGTTGCGGAACGGGCCGAACCGGCGCTCCGGCGTGGTCTCGAAACCGTCGAGCCCCGCCGGTTCGAAGATTTCATTCTCCATGCACATCAGCACGATCTTCGCGGCATCGACCACCGAACCGCCGCCGATCGCTACGACGAGGTCGGCCCTGGCCTCGCTGGCCTGCCGCGCGATCAGCGTCACCACGTCGCGCGTGGTGTGCTGCGGCACGCCGTCGAAGGTTGCGGCATGGCGATCGCCGAGACCCTTGCGGATCTTCTCGATCTCGTCGGTCGTGGTGTTCAGCGTGCGGCTGGCGATCAGGTAGACGCGTTTGGCGCCCAGCCGCTCGGCCTCCTCGCGCAGCGCTTCGGCTGCCGGTTTGCCGTAGATCACGGTTTCCATGGCGGGATATTGATGGCTGCCGACGACGTGCATGCTTGTCACTCCCTCGATGGTTCCGTGAATTTCGCTGCCGGTTCAGGCCGACAGCTTGGTGAAGTCAGGCTGACGCCGTTCGGCGAAGGCGGCAAAGGCCTCGCGGGCCTCGGGCGTGGTCAGGCGTTGCTTGAACAGCACGCCCTCCTCGGCGATCTGTGCCGCGATCCGCTGCTGCTCGCGCATCAGCGCCTTGGTCATGCTGAGCGAGCCGGCCGGCCGCTTGGTCAGCGCGATCGCCGCGTCATGCGCCTTCTTGCGCAGATCGGCCTGCGGCACCACGGCATTGGCGAGGCCCGATGCCAGCGCGCCCTGCGCATCCATCGGCTCGCCGAGCGCAAACATCGCATAGGCGCGCGCGTGCCCGATCCGCAAGGGGAGCAGCCAGCTCGACGCCGCCTCCGGCACCAGAGCGAGATTGACGAACGGCGTGATCAGCCGCGCGGTCTCGGCGAGATAGACCAGGTCGCAATGCAGCAGCATGGTGGTGCCGACGCCGACCGCATTGCCCTGCACGGCCGCGACCAGCGGCTTGCCGACCTTGCTGATGGTCTCGATGAAGCGATGCGCGGGACTATCCACCGCGCTTTCGCCGCGCGCCTGGCTCGCGAAATCGGCCAGGTCGTTGCCCGCGGTAAAGCTGTCGCCATCGCCCTGGAACAGGATGACGCGGACGGACGGATCCGCCTCGGCCTGTTTCAGCGCACCCGACATCGCGTCATACATGGCGCCGGTGAGGGCGTTCTTCTTCTCCGGCCGCTGCAGCGTCAGCGTCATGACGCCGGCGGCGATTTCGACTTTGACATGCTCGGTCATGACACTCTCCCGTTCAGGCGACCGCGCGGGCCGGCTTGGTTTCGAATGTGCCGTCGAGGAAGCCGGTCAGGCGCTGCCGGATGATCGCTTCGGCATCAGTCATGATGCGGTCGATCAGTTCCTTGACGGTCGGTATGTCGTTGATCAGGCCGACCACCATGCCGCAGCTCCAGGCGCCGGCATCCATCTCGCCCTCGATCATCACCTTCGGGTAGACGCCGGCGACCTGCTCGTGGATGTCCTCGATCTTGAGCTTGGCGCCCTTCTCGCGCTCGATCTCGAGCAGCTCATCGACGCCCTTGTTCTTCAGCACCCGCTCGGTGTTGCGCAGCGCGCGCATCACAAGGCGCGTGTCGAGCTCGTCGGCATCGAGCAGCGCCTGCTTCACGTTGGGATGAACAGGCGCTTCCTTGGTGGCGATGAAGCGGGTGCCCATGTTCATGCCGGCCGCGCCCATCGACAGCGCCGCAACGAGGCTGCGCGCATCCGCCATGCCGCCAGAGGCAACGAACGGGATTGTCAATTCGTCTGCCGCGCGCGGCAGCAGGATCATGTTCGGGATATCGTCCTCGCCGGGATGGCCGCCGCACTCGAAGCCGTCGACGCTGACCGCATCGCAGCCGATCTTCTCGGCCTTCAGCGAATGGCGCACCGAGGTGCATTTGTGGATCACCTTGATGCCGGCGGCCTTCAACGCCGGCATATACTGCTCCGGGCTGCGGCCCGCGGTCTCCACCGCCTTGACGCCGCCCTCGCGGATCGCTGCGATATATTCCGGATAGGGCGGCGCGGTGAAGCTCGGCAGGAAGGTGAGGTTCACCCCGATCGGCTTGTCGGTCATGTCGCGGCAGCGCGCGATCTCCTTCGCGAGCAGGTCCGGGGTCCGCTGGGTCAGGCCGGTGATGATCCCAAGGCCGCCGGCGTTCGACACCGCGGCCGCCATCTCGGCGAAGCGACATAATGCATGCCGCCCTGGATGATCGGATGCTGGATACCGAATAGTTCAGTGATTGCTGTCTTCACAAGTCTCTCCCACGCTTCCGGTCAGTGGACGATTTCAAACAAGCCCGCCGCGCCCATGCCGCCGCCAATGCACATGGTCACCACCCCGTATTTCGCCTTGCGCCGCCGGCCCTCGATCAGGAGGTGGCCGGTGAGCCGCGCGCCGGTCATGCCATAGGGATGGCCGATCGCGATCGAGCCGCCATTGACGTTCAGCTTGTCCGGATCGATGCCGAGCTTGTGGCGGCAGTAGATCACCTGCACCGCGTAGGCCTCGTTGAGCTCCCAGAGATCGATGTCGTCGATCTTGAGGTTGTGTCGCTTCAACAGCCGCGGGATCGCGGCGACCGGACCGACGCCCATCTCGTCGGGCTCGACACCGGCGGCGACGAAGCCGCGGAAGATGCCGAGCGGCTTGATGCCCTTCTGCGCGGCGACCTTGTCGCTCATGATCACGCAAGCGGAGGCACCGTCCGAGAGCTGGCTGGCATTGCCGGCGCTGATGGTCTTGCCCTCGAACACCGGCTTGATCTTGGCGAGCCCCTCGGCCGTGGTGTCCGGCCGCGGGCCTTCGTCCTTGGAGAGCGTCACCTGCTGGAAGCTGACTTCCTTGGTGTCCTTGTTGACCACCGCCATTTTGGTCGTGAACGGCACGATCTCGTCGTTGAAGCGGCCGCCCTGCAGCGCGGCACCGACGCGACGCTGGCACTCGAGGCTGTATTCGTCCTGCTTGTCGCGGCCGATCCCGTAGCGCTCGGCGACGACTTCGGCGGTCTCCAGCATCGACATGTACATCTCGGGCTTCATCGCCATCAGCTCGTCGTCGACCGCATGGAACCGGTTCATGTGCTCGTTCTGCACCAGGCTGATCGACTCGATGCCGCCGCCGATCGCGATCTCGACGCCATCCAGCATCACCGAGCGCGCGGCGACCGCGATCGCCTGCAGGCCGGAGGCGCATTGCCGGTCGATCGTGGTGCCGGCAACGGTGACCGGAAGTCCGGCGCGGATCGCGCCCTTGCGCGCGACGTTCATCACCATGGTGCCCTGCTGCATGGCGCAGCCCATCACCACGTCCTCGACCTCGCCCGGCGCGATGCCGGCGCGCTTCACGGCTTCGGCCATCACATGGCCGGCCAGGGTCGGTCCGTCGGTGTTGTTGAGCGCGCCGCGATAGGCCTTGCCGACGCCGGTGCGCGCGGTGGAAACGATGACAGCTTCGGGTGATGACATGCTTGCCTCTCTGGCTTAGGCGACCGCGTCGAGCTGCGCGTAACGCAACACGTGGTAGGCGGGATCGCCGAACTGGATGTTGATGGAGGAAATCCGCTTGAAGTAGTGGCCGACGTTCAGCTCGTCGGTCATGCCCATGCCGCCATGCAGCTGCACCGCCTGGTCGGCCACGAACTTGCCGGCATAGCCGATCTTGGATTTTGCACCCGACGCCAGCCGGGAGAGGCCGGCCTTGCCCTCGCTGAGGCTGAGCGACAGATGCTGCATCAGGGACAGCGCCTCCTGATGCGCGATGAACATATCGACCATCCGGTGCTGCAGCACCTGGAAGCTGCCGATCGTGACACCGAACTGCTTGCGCGTCTTGGAATAGTCCAGTGTCGCGTCGTTCAGCTCGCCGATCGCACCGACCGCCTCGGCACAGAGCGCGCCAATGGCGCGGTTTCGGCAGGCCTCCAGCGCGGCGACACCCTCGCCTTCCAGGCCCAACAGTTCCCCGCGAACGCCGCGCAGGCTGATCTCCGCCGCCCGGCGGCCGTCGATGGTCCTGAAGCTTTGCAGGTCGAGATTGGCGGCGCGGCGATCGACCACGAACAGGCTGACGCCGCCGCGATCGTGGCGATGGCCCGAGGTGCGCGCGGAGACGATGAGATAGTCCGCCCAGGGCGCGGCGATGACAGCGGTCTTCTCCCCGCTGAGGACATAGTCGTCACCGTCCCGGCGCGCCGTGGTCGTGACAGTCGCAAGATCGAAGCGCGAGCCCTTCTCGGTCCAGGCCAGCGCCCAGAGCTTCGATCCCGCGATGATGTCGGCGATATGGGCCTGTTTCTGCGCGTCGGAACCCGCCCGCTCGATCAGGCCGCCGGCCACCACGACCGTCTCGACGAACGGCTCGACCACGAGATGCCGACCGAACTCGTGCATGATGATCATGGTCGACAGCGGCCCGCCGCCGAACCCGCCGACGGCTTCCGAGAACGGCGCGGCGAGCAGGCCAAGCTCGGCGAATTCATCCCATTGCCTGCGGCCAAGCCCCTCTTCGCTCGCAACGATCTTGCGGCGAGCGTCGAAATCATACTGGTCACGCAGCAGCCGCTGCACGCTGGACCGCAACAATTCCTGCTCTTCCGTGAACTGGATATCCATCCGATCCTCTCGTGCCGCAGCCGTTAAAGTCCAAGCACCGCCTTGGCGATGATGTTGCGCTGGATCTCGTTCGATCCGCCGTAGATCGAGAGCTTGCGCGAGTTGAGATATTTCTCCGACGCCGTGTGGCCGTAGTCGGGGCCCGGCATGAAGTGATTGGCGCTGACCGGATGCTCGCGGATCGCAAGCCCGTAATTGCCGATCGCCCGATGGGTCAGCTCGGTGATATCCTGGAAGATCTCGGTGCCGCGGATCTTGAACAGCGAGGCCGCAGGCCCCGGATCGATGCCGCGCGCCATCTGCGCGACGACGCGAAGCTCGGTCGCCTCCAGTGCCAGCACGTCGAGCTCGATGCGGGCGATGTCCCTGATGAACTCGAGGTGCGCCGGATCATCTTCCGGGATTTCGGCCTTCACGATCTTCTTCAACCGCTCGATGTAGCGCGTCGAGCGGCCGATGCCGGCCATGCTGGTGCGCTCATTGCCGAGCAGGAACTTTGCGTAGGTCCAGCCCTTGTTCTCCTCGCCGATCAGGTTCCCGGCGGGGACGCGGACGTTCTCCAGGAAGACGTCATTGACCTCGTGCGAGCCGTCGATTGTGATGATCGGCCGCACGGTGACGCCCGGCGACTTCATGTCGATCAAGAGGAACGAGATGCCGGATTGCGGCTTCGCCGTAGGATCGGTGCGGACCAGGCAGAAGATCCAGTCGGCGTGCTGCGCCAGCGTGGTCCAGGTCTTGTGGCCGTTGACGATATAGTGGTCGCCGTCGCGCACCGCCTTGGTGCGAACGGTGGCGAGATCGGAGCCGGAGCCCGGCTCCGAATAGCCCTGGCACCACCAATCCTCGCCGGACAGGATACGCGGCAAGAATTTTGTCTTCTGCGCCGCGTTACCGAACGTGTAGATGACGGGGCCTACCATGGTGACGCTGAACGCCAATGGCGGCATGGTGCCGGCGCGCGTCGTCTCCTGCTCGAAGATGAAGCGGCGGGTGATCGACCAGCCCGGTCCGCCATATTCCTTGGGCCAGAGCGGCGCGATCCAGCCCTTGTCGTGCAGGATGCGATGCCACAGCAGCATCTGCTCCTTGGAGAGATCGGTCTCCGGATTGGCGACGCGCATCTCCGCCGGATAATTGTCCTTGATGAAGGCGCGAACCTCGTCGCGAAACGCCGCATCTTCAGGGGATAGCGCCAGCTCCATCTGCCGTGCTCCCTACCACTTCTCGCCGAAGGGGCGGATTTCCAGCTCGAAGGTCCAGGCGCTCTTCGGCTGCTGGTAGAGCTGCCAGTAGGACGCGGCAACCGAGGCCGGCGGCATCAAAAGATCGGGATTGTCGAGCGCGTTCGGGCCGAGCGCCTCGATGCGACGCTGCCGCACCCATTCGGTGTCAACGCCGGAATCGATGATCAGATGCGCGACATGGATGTTCTTCGGTCCCAGTTCGCGGGCCATCGCCTGCGCCACGGCGCGCAGGCCGAATTTTGCGCTGGCAAACGCGGCATAGCCGCTGCCGCCGCGCAGCGACGCGGTGGCCCCGGTGAAGAAGATGTTGCCCGCGCCGCGGGCAGTCATCAGCCGCGCCGCCTCGCGCCCGGCCAGGAAGCCGGAATAGCAGGCCATCTCCCAGACCTTGCGGAACACGCGCTCGGTGGTCTCCAGGATCGGGAAATTGACGTTGGCGCCGATGTTGAAGATGCAGACCTCGAGCGGCGCATGCTTGTCGGCGTCGTTGAGAAAGGCGGTGATCTCCTCCTCCTTGCGCGCGTCGAGTGAGCGGGCATGGATCTCGCCGCCCGCGGCCTCGATCTCCTTGACCAGTGGCGCGAGCTTGTCGCCGTTGCGGCGGCCGGCGAAGATCGTGAAGCCTTCCGAGGCGAACTTCTTGGCGATCTCGCCGCCGATGAAATCACCGGCACCAATGACGGCGACCGTCCTGTTTCTCTTCTGCATGGTGTACTCCGGTCTCTTGCTTGAGTGAATTGTCGTGGAGACGCTGCGCCAGACTCAGCTGCGCAGCGACTCCGCCAGCTTGTGCTTCAACAGCTTGCCCGTCGATGTCGCGGGCAGCGCGTCCATCAGGATAATCTCCGTCGGGCGCTTGTACGAGGTGAGTTGCGGAGCAACATGAGCCATCAAGTCCTGCACGGTGGCCGTCGAGCCCTTGATCAGCTGCACGAAGGCGACCACTTCCTCATTGCCCTCGACCGCCCGGCCGACCACGGCGCACTGCACAACAGCGTCATGCGTGCTCAGCACCGCCTCGATCTCGGCCGGATAAACGTTGAACCCGGAGCGGATGATCATCTCCTTGGTCCGCCCGACGATATAAAGTGCGTCGTTCTCGAAGCGGGCCAGATCGCCGGTGTTGAACCAGCCGTCGGGGTCGATCGCCTTGGCGGTCAGATCGGGGGCGCGGTAATAACCACGCATCACGTTCGGGCCGCGGACGTGGAGCTCGCCGACTTCGCCTGCCGCGACCGGCTTGAGGTCGCGACCGACCAGCCTCGCCTCGATACCCGCCATGACGGTGCCGACCGCGTGGTCGGCCCGCGGATTGTCGGGCCGGACGCCGGAGATCCCCGGCGAGCATTCGGTGATGCCGTAACCGTTGAGCAACGGCAGGCCGAGCTCCTGCTCGACCCGGTTCTTGAGATCGAGGTCGAGCGGCGCGCCGGCCACCGAGATCACGCGCAGCCGGCCGCGATCGAGCTTCGGCAGGCCGGCATTGCGCCGGTACTCAAGCAGACGCTGGTAGGTGGCGGGCACGCCGTTCAGGATCGTGATGCCCTCTTCGGTCATCGCCTTGACCAGCGCGGCCGGATCGTATTTTGCGACGAGGCGCACCGTGGCGCCGACCATCAAGGTCATCGTCAGCAGCGAAATGCCGACGATATGCGAGATCGGCAGCACGCAATATTGCACGTCGTCGGCCGCCATCTTGCGGAAGCCCGCGGTGCCGCGAGCGCTGAACAGGAGATTGCGGTGGGTCAGCATCACGCCCTTTGGCGTGCCGGTGGTGCCGGACGTGTAGATCAGGACCGCGACCTGGTTGGCGCCGTCGGCTTCGACGGGCTCAGCCGCGGTTGCCAGATTCAAGCTGGTGACGGCGACGCCATGGAGCGGGCCGACATCCTGAATGGTAGCTTCGTAACGCGCGGCATGCGCGGCCGCCTCCTGCGACACCTCGGACGTCAACAACACGCGGCGGGCGCCACTGTGATCCCGGATCTGATCCAGCTCCCGCGGCGACAGCCGCGGATTGACCACGATCGACCAGACATCGAGTCGGCTCGCTGCCAGCAGCAGGCAGGCTAACGGAATCGAATTCTCGCTCACGATCATCATGCGGTCGCCGGCGCGGATACCGAGTACCTGCAATGCGGCGGCGACGCGATCGACCGCTTGATCGAGCTCGCGATAGGTCAGCCGCATCGTGTCGTCGATCAACGCCGGATGATCCGGCGTCGCCACAACGTGATGATTGATCACCTCGTGGATACGGTTGGGCAAGCCCTCCACACTTCCTTCGGCAAACTGGGTCAACGCCTGCACTGAAACCTCCCTGTCGTAGCCGTTTCTGCTTGATTTGTTGGCTTGAGGAATCTTAGGCTCAGGCGGTCTTGCGCTGCCTCGCCGCCAACTGAGCGACGATCTCCTCCTCGACCTCGCGCAGTCGGTCCTTGCCGAAGAATATCTCCTCGCCAACGAAGAAGGTCGGCGAACCGAACGAGCCGCGTGCCACCGCATTGTTGGTGTTGTCGATCAGCTTCTTCTTCACCTCGTCCTGCTGGGCACGGGCGATGATGCGATCGATATCGAGGCCCGAGGACAGGAACGCTTCGCGGAACACCTGCGGATCGTCCATCTTCTTGGGCTCGGACCACATGTGGTGGTAGGCGGCGCGGAAATAGGGCTCGAACAACCCCTCGAAATCGGCGGCGACGACGCCGCGCATCAGCATCAAGGTGTTGACCGGGAAGAACGGGTTCGTCTTGAAGGACGTGATGTTGTGGCGGCGCAGGAAGCGCTCGGTCTCGAGCGCGTTGTATTCGGGCTTGTTCTTGATCCCGCGCAGGGACTCGCCGGGCGACATGTTGCCGGTGGCCTTGTAGACGCCGCCGAGCAGCACCGGGACGTAGTCGAACTTCACGCCGGTGCGCTTCTCGATCCCCGGCAGCGCGAGTTCGGCGAGATAGGCGTTGGGGCTTCCGAAATCGAAGTGAAATTCGACCTTGAGCGGAGCAGCCATGGAACGCCCTTCCCTTCGAGTGGCAGCAATCGCCTGTCGCTGCCGGTTGATCGTGACTCGGACCATAAGTTCTATTTTAGAACTGTCAATATGATATTTGTAATCCAATAGCTTGGTGCGAAGCATCCTATTGAAATGACGTAAGTTCTGATTTAGAATTTAATTCACGTGTCGTCGCAGACCGCTGGAGACGCTGATGAAATGGGATGCCCTCGAGGAGGAGCCGTGCTCGCTCGCCCGCACAGTCGCCGTGATCGGCGATCGCTGGAGCCTGTTGATCCTGCGCGAATGCTTCCTGCGCATCCGCAGGTTCGATGACTTCCAAGCATCGCTCGGCATCACCCGGCATCTGCTCGCCGACCGGCTGAAGAAGTTGGTGCGCTTCGGCGTGCTGCGCAAGATTCCCTATCAGGAGGCGCCGAAGCGCTACGAATACATCCTGACGCAGAAGGGGCTCGATCTCTATCCGATCATCATGTCGATCGTGCACTGGGGCAACATCCACATGGTCGACGCGCGCGGCCGGCCGTTGCTGCACGAACACAAGAGCTGCGGGAAGATGTTCGATCCCGTCATGGTCTGCTCGGAATGCGGCGAGCCGCTGAGCGCCAAGCACGTCCATGTGCATCCGGGCCCCGGCGTCCGGCGATCGTCGCCGCTGCACGCCAGCGCGCGGGAGCGCACCAAGAGGAACGCCGAGCAGGCCTAGATATTCTCTGTAGGGCCGGCGCCCCGCGCGGCCGATCGAGCCCGCTACTTGACCAGCGTCGCGCCGGTCTCCGGATGCTGCAGCCAGCCGAGCAGCGCCTCGTGGAAACGCGCCGGCGCCTGGATTTGCGGCGAATGACCGAGGTCGGGGAATTCGATCAGCTGGATATGCGGGATCCGCTTGGCGGCTTCCTTGCCCAGCACCGGATAATTGCCGAGCGTCTTGCGAATCTCGGCCGGCGCAGTGTCCTTGGCGATCGCGGTGGTGTCCTTGTCGCCGACGAATAGCAGCGTCGGCGGCTTGATCTGCTCGAACTCGTAGAACACCGGCTGGGTCGCGATCATGTCGTAGAGCCGCGCCGAGCTCGACGCCACGGCAGCGCGGCCCTCCCCGCGATACATGCCGGCCAGCATCTGCACCCAGGTCTCGTAGGACGGATCCCAGGTGTCGGCATAGTAAGTGGCGCGCTCATAGGCGCGGATGCTGTCGGCGGTGACGCGGGTCTCGCGCTGCACCCAGCCGTCGAGGCTGAGCCACGGCACGCCCTTGGCCTTCCAGTCTTCGAGCCCGATCGGATCGACCAGCACCAGGCGGTCGGTGGCGTCCGGATACATCAGCGCGTAGCGCATCGCGAGCATCCCGCCGGTCGAATGGCCGACCATGATCGAATGTTGGATCCCGAGCGAGGCCAGCAGCGCGCGGCTGTTGCCGGCGAGTTGCTGGAAGGTGAACTGGTAGCGTTCGGGCTTACTGGATTTGCAGAAGCCGATCTGGTCCAGCGCGATCACGCGATAGCCGGCGCCGCTGAGCGCCTTGATGGTGCCGTCCCAGGTCGCGGCGCAGAAATTCTTGCCGTGCAGCAGCACCGCGGTCTGGCCGTTCGGCGTCGCAGGCTTGACGTCGAGATAGGCCATGTCGAGCTCCTGCCCCTGCGAGCTGAAGCGATAGTGCTGCACCGGATAGGGATATTCGAAACCCTGCAACTCCGGCCCATAGGCTGGCTCGGCGGCCGATTGCGCCCACGCACCAGACGAACCGAACGCGACGGACGCAGCGATGGCAAGATAAGACAGGGTTTTCAGGTGCATCTCAGCAAATCCGGAAATCAGGGCCAATCTGATGATTGCCGTAGCCGAACGGCTGGACGCCATCCAGCATCCAGCGATGATTTATTCGTGATCCGGCCTCCCCGGGATCATGCTCTACGCCGGATCGAACGCGCGGATCGGCGGCAGATTGCCGTTGAAACGCTCCACCTCGACGGTCGTGAGCTGCCCGGTGCAGCCCTGCGCGAAAGACGACGTGCCGATATCGCGCGTCAGCACGTTCGGATTGCCGTGGACGCAGAGCGGCGCCTCGTCCTCGGGGTCCATCGGGTCGTACCAGGCGCCGGTCGGCAGCTGCACCACGCCGGGCGCGATGCCGTCGGTGACGTGCACCGCGGCAAGGCAGGCGCCGCGCACGTTGAAGATGCGGATAATGTCGCCGTCGGCGATGCCGCGCGCCGCGGCATCGCGCGGGTTCATGCGCGCGACCTCGCGGCCGCGATGCTTGGCCTCGAGCGAGTGCCCGCCGAAATCGAGCTGGCTGTGCAGGCGCGTCACCGGCTGGTTGGCGACCAGGAAGCACGGCGACTCTGATGTGGGCGTGTCGGTCTTCTCGAGCCAGACGGGATGGCCCGGGCAATCCGCATCGCCATGGTCCGCGATCTTCTGCGAGAAGATCTCGATGCGGCCGCTCGGCGTCGGCAGCGGCCGCGCGACCGGGTCTTCGCGGAAACGGCGCAGCGAGCCGCCGTCGTCGAGATGCTGCGGCACCACCAGGCTGCCGCGTTCCCAGAATTCCTCGAAGCTGGGCGCTTCGAGCCCGCGCGCGGCGAGCGCCTTGCGGGTCGGCTCGTAGAGATGCTCCAGCCACTCGCGCGACGTGCGCCCCTCGGTGAAGGGCTCGCGGGCCCCTAGCCGCTCGGCGAGATCGGCGAAGATGTCGTAGTCGTCGCGGGCGAGGCCGAACGGCTCGGCGATCCGGTGCATCGCGACCATCAGGGGATCGTTGCTGGAATAGCCGATGTCCTCGCGCTCCAGCGTCATGGTCGAGGGCAGCACGATGTCGGCGTGGCGGGCGGTGGCGGTCCAGGCGAGCTCGTGCACGACCAGCGTGTCGAGCCGCGCAAACGCCTTGCGCAGGCGGTTGAGATCCTGGTGGTGGTGGAACGGATTGCCGCCGGCCCAATAGACGAGGCGGATATCCGGATAGGTGCGCGTCTCGCCGTTGTAGCGATAGCTGGTGCCGGGATTGAGCAACATGTCGGCGATGCGCGCCACCGGAATGAAGTCGGCGACGCCGTTCTTGCCCTGCCCGAGCGTCGGCCCCGGCACGGCGTTGACGCGGCGCCCGTAATAGCCGATCGCGCCGAGCGAATAGGCGTAGCCGCCGCCGGGCAGGCCGATCTGGCCGAGCGCCGCCGCCAGCACCATGCCCATCCACACCGGCTGCTCGCCATGCTCAGCGCGCTGCAGCGAATGCGAGACGGTGATGAGCGCGCGCCGCCCGGCGAGCCGGCGTGCGAGCGCCTTGATCGTGCCGGCATCGATGCCGCAGATCGTAGCTGCCCATTCGGCGCGCTTCGGCACGCCATCGGCCTCACCGGTCAGATAGCGCAAGAACACCGGCCAGCCCTCGGTGTAGCGATCGAGGAAGGCCTGGTCGTGCAGGCCTTCGCTGACGAGCGTATGGACGATGCCGAGCATCAGCGCGGTATCGGTGCCGGGTACAGCCGTCAGCCATTCGGCGCCGGCCTCGACGGGCAGATCGTCGCGCAGCGGGCTGACCAGGATGAACTGGCAGCCGCGCCGCTGCGCGGCCTGCATCGCGCCGCGCTCGACATGCTTGCTGATCGAGCCGCCGGCGACCATCGAGTTCTTCAGCGCCATGCCGCCGAACGCCAGCACGATGTCGGTCTCATCAGCGATCTGCTCCCAGGTGACGTTGCGCTTGGTGATGTCCTCATAGCCGGTGAGGATCTGCGGCAGCAGCACCGAGGACGCGCCCGAGGAATAGGTGTTCACCGAGCGGACATAGCCGCCGAGCGCGATGTTGAGGAAGCGATGCACCTGGCTCTGCGCGTGATGGAAGCGGCCCGCGCTCGACCAGCCATAGGAGCCGCCGAACACCGCGCCGGGGCCGATCGTGTCGCGGATCCGCGAAAGCTCGCCGCCGAGCAGATCGAGCGCCTGCTCCCAGCTAACCGACACGAACTCGTCGCGGCCGCGGCGCTCGTCGGGCCCCGGCCCGCGCTCGAGCCAGCCGCGGCGGATCGTCGGCTGCGCGATACGCGCCTGGTGGCGCAGCGCGCCGGGAAAGTTGTTGATGATGCCGTTCGGATCGGGATCGCCGGCATAGGGCCGGACTTCGAGACCGGCCTGGCCGAGCCGCGCCGAGAACACGCCCCAATGCGAGGTGTGCGGCTTGAAACCATCGGACAGATCGAGGCCGGGATCGGGGTGGCCAATGGTCTCACTCATTCAGCAGCGTCCTCAGATGCGGGTCTCGAGCCCTGTCGCAACGATGTCGGCAGTATAACGATCCTCACCCCGATGTCTTCGGATTGTGGGTTGCGGGACGCGCAGGCGGCCACGCGCACGGCACCCGTGACCGCAGATGTCGCACCGCGCCTTGCCGGGATCATCGCTGCCGACGGTGGCGGAACTCGCCGCAATGGAGGCGCGCGGCCAAAAACTCGAAAACAACCCCATGCAAAGGAGCAGGCCCGCCGCGGCGTTCGAACGGCCCGCTTGACACGTCGGGCAAATCAGGGGCATATTTCCAATATTCCGAAATCGTGCAAGCGCCCCTACAGGCGCCCCCTCGCCCGCAGCAGCGGGCTCGCCGGCTGTGATCGCGGCCGGACATCCTCAACCCACATCGCCACCGCCGCCCGCAGCGAACGATCGCCTGCGCGCGCCGCGCGTTCCAGGGAACATCGACATGACCACTGCACCCGATCTCACCGTGCCGACGCTGGCCGCCGCACCCGGCGAGCCGCAAGCGGCCATACTCCCGCGCATCAGACTCTCGCGGCGCGGCTACGCCATCGACCACCCTGACCGGAAGCTCGGCGAGCAGCTGATGGCGAACGCGCTCGGGGCCGCCGATCGCGACGCGATGGACGGCATCCTCAGGCAATTGGTCAGGGCCAGCGTGAGCGGCGGCAAGCCCAGCGAGGTCAACCTCGCTTTCATGCTCTCGATGGTGAAGAGCATTCGCCCGCGGGATGCCGTCGAGGCCATGCTGGTGGCGCAGATGGTTTCGGTGCATGTGATGGCGATGCGCTGCGCCCAGCACCTCGCACATGCCGACGACCTCGCCCAGCACGACAGCGCCGCGCGCGCCCTCGGCCGGCTCGCCCGCACCTTTCCCGCCCAGATCGAGGCGCTGAACCGCTACCGCAGCCATGGCGAGCCCACCATCACCGTGCAGAACGTGAAGGTGGAGGACGGCGGCAACGCCATCGTCGGCAACGTCACCCAGCATGCGAACGTGATCGTCGCCGACAAGATCCCGGCACCCGCGGCGCGGGCGCCGAAAGCCGCGGGCGCCAGGCGCGCGCATGAGCCCGCCGATGCCGGGCAGGACGCCCGGGCATGAGCGCTCACATCGGCACGACCGGCGCGATGCTGGCGAGCCCGCGCTGCGGCGCCAGAACCCGCAGCGGCGGCGCGTGCCGTTCACCGGCGGTGCGCGGCAAGACGCGCTGCCGCATGCACGGCGGCGCAAAGGGATCCGGCGCGCCAAGGGCCAACCGGAACGCGCGCAAGCACGGCCTGTTCACTGGGGATGCGATCGCCGAGCGGCAGCAGATTCGGGAGTTGCTGGGGGAAGCGCGGCAGTTGCTGAAGGGAATGAGATTTAGACCATGACCGCGTCGTCCACTAGGTGGTGACTATCGCGACATCCACCTAGCTGGGTCCAAAAATCATGTAGAGCAGCATCGTCCCCACAACGGCTGTCCAGCCGATCGAAGCTGCAATGGCCCACACCTGTATCGGCATTGGAGGATCCCTCCGCAAATTCAATGAAGCAAAACGAAGAGGTCGCTGGCGCTGACAGCGACCTCCTGGACCCGATCTCAAATGAACATCTTGGAAATACAATCGCCGCCGAAGGTCCGTCATGACTAGAGAATGAATCCGCGGTCCGGTGAAGAGCAAACACGCCCGTTCCCCAGCGGAACAATTGCAACGTTGCGAGGGCGACACACTTCCCTCAGGGCTGAGCGAGCAATCCCTCGAACAGCCGGCTACGACGCCGGCGCGGCACGGCCACGACAGGCATGGGCCTGTTGCCGCGGCGGGATCATTTCCCATACCTTCCCGGTACAGTCAGCGCGCGTCGATTGCAAAATCCCGCGCATGCGCACGACATACGGCCGTGGGCGTCGCGTTCAGCGTGACGTGAGCACGCGTTTCACTCAGTGTGGAACTTGACGCCGACCCACCCGTCTTTGCGCCAAATCACATGGCACAACCAGGTCTTGCTCGGCGGAATGATGAGGGTGGTCTGCCCACACAGCGGCGCCGTCTTCTGTGATGTCCCGCACGGTACAGCACAGCGACAGGTCGTCAAACCTGATCAGGGCATCATCCAAAGACGGATTGCGCGCAGACTTGCGTCTGTCGGGAAGGATAAGGTCGCTCGGCACCGGCGTTCTTGCCCTCCGACGCAATCTTCTTGATGAACGCCTCCAGCTCCTCGTTCTCGTAGAGGTAGGAGACGATATCTGTTTGGGACGTCAGAGGCGTCTGCGTGACGATCCGGGGATTCCGGTCATCCAAAGCGATATCCTTGAGCGCAACGCTCTCGTACTTGAACTTCTCAAACATTCCGATGGCCCCTCCCGACGGCAATGAAGCACGAAGGGGCCAAAAGCTGCAACTGACGGTAGTCAATCGGTCCACAAGCACTTAGTCGGGTGCGAGCAAACGCTGGGATTCCAAAATCGGAGCGGTCGGCCCCCATACCTGGTGGGGCCGCAACCTAGTGCAAAGCACAGCGGACTGCAGAACGGCTGTACTCAGCGGAACTGGCGCGCCGCTTAGAATAGAACCGCGAACTTCTATTGCATTGAAATCGCAACGCAAATTCAAACTGGCTCTCTCACGAGCTTTACCGTTGATCCCCCTCGCCCTGCTCGCATCGATCAGCAACTTCGCGACCGTGAGTGCCGATTCCGCCCGGCCTCCTTCCGACTGTTGGCTCGTGCTGAGATGCCTTCGAAGCCCCGGCAAACGACATGACCCAACGCCTTGACGCACGACCGGTCGAGATAATAGATGATGACCGTCATACATTAAATCAGCCTCGAAGCCCCACCAGTTCGAGTCCCGGCCACGCCGGCAAGCGCCACAGGAGCACCATGCGTCGAATTGTTGTGACGGGCCTGGGGACGGTGTCCCCGCTGGGCTGTGGCACTGAACTGGTCTGGTCGCGGTTGCTGGCGGGGCATTCCGGGCTCCGGGCATTGCCGGAGTGGGCGATGAGCCTTCCGGCGCGGGTCGCAGGCCAGGTGCCTGACAAGGCCTCCGATGCCGAGGGCGGGTTCGATCCTGATCTGGCGGCGCCGCGCAAGGACCAGAAGAAGATGGACCGGTTCATCCTGTTCGCGCTGCTGGCGGCGGCGGAGGCCACAGCGCAGGCCGGCTGGATGCCGGCCGAGGCGCGGGCGCAAGAGCGCACCGCGACCGTGATCGCAACCGGGATCGGCGGGTTTCCCGCAATCGCGGACGCGGTGCGCACGGTGGAGAAGAGCGGCACGCGCCGCCTGTCGCCGTTCACCGTGCCCGCCTTCCTGGCCAATCTCGCGGCCGGGCACATCAGCATCCGCTATGGCTACAAGGGTGCGATCGGCGCGCCGGTGACCGCGTGCGCGGCGAGCGTTCAGGCGATCGGCGATGCCGCGCGCCTGATCAGGTCCGATGAGGCCGACGTCGCGATCTGCGGCGGCGCGGAGGCGTGCATCGATCCGGTGAGCCTTGGCGGCTTTGCTGCGGCGCGGGCGCTTTCGACGTCGTTCAACGATGAGCCGGCCCGGGCGTCGCGGCCGTTCGACCGCGACCGCGACGGTTTCGTGATGGGCGAAGGCGCTGGTGTCCTCGTGATCGAGGAGCTCGAGCATGCCTTGCGGCGCGGCGCGCAGCCGATCGCCGAGATCGTCGGCTACGGCACGACGGCGGACGCCTATCACATCACCGCGGGGCCGGAAGATGGCGACGGCGCCCGCCGCGCCATGGAGATCGCGCTGGCGCAGGCCGGCTTGCGCGCGAGCGAGATCCAGCATCTCAACGCGCATTCGACATCGACGCCGGTCGGCGATCTCGGCGAACTCGAGGCGATCAAGCGCGTGTTCGGGCGCGAGGGCGGGATTGTCGTCAGCGCGACCAAGTCGGCGACGGGCCATCTGCTTGGGGCTGCCGGCGGCGTCGAGGCGATCTTCACGATCCTGGCGCTGCGCGATCAGGTCGCGCCGCCGACGCTCAACCTGGAGAACGCCGATCCGGCCGCGCAGGGTATCGACCTCGTCGCGAACGTCGCGCGGCCGATGACGATCGAGCACGCGATCTCGAACGGCTTCGGATTTGGCGGCGTCAACGCCAGTCTCGTGTTTCGACGGTGGGCTTGAAGCGGCGGGCGGTTCACCTCTCCCCGGCGGGGAGAGGTCGATTTGCGAAGCAAATCGGGTGAGGGCCGCAGGTCTCACGAGGGACCGTCACCCCTCACCCGGCGCTGCGCGCGACCTCTCCCAAGGGAGAGGTGGACCTTCGACGCGGCTCAACTTGATGTCATTACGCTCCAAAGCGCGATGGGGTTGGCACCAGTTGCCGGCATGAGCGCAGCGACATGCGGGGACGCACCATTCCCCGGCATCGCAGGCTAGAGCACGATCCGGAAAAGTGCGAAGCGGTTTTCCGAAAAGATCATGCTTAAACAAGAATCCAAAGCGCGATGACGATTCAACCTGATCTCATCACGCTTTAGGGCCCGGATGGTCCGGTGTCGCTGGACCGGCGACGGGACCGCCGGGCGGAAAGCCGAGCCGCCGCCGAGGCTGCGATGGCCGCATGCGCCGGGCGGTGCTTCGCAAGGTTCTCCGACAGCGTCCTGCTCTGCTGGCGCAGCCGTTCGATCATGGTCCGGTCCTCCGGCCTGCGAGCGCGCACGCGGGAGATTGCCGGCGCGGCGCGCGGCGAAGGATCGGACGGCTCGGGCGGCAGCTCCGAAAGGCGCGAGGCGCTGGCGCAGAGCAGGAGAAACAGCGCGCGCTGCGCCTTGTATCGCGCTGCGGCCTGACTGCATTCCGAGCCGCACATGATGGCATGCCCGCCGGTGCCGCAGACGGCCCATTTCCACCTGCCGCGTCCGCGCCGCTTCAGCTCGATGTCGAACGCCGCGAAGCGCCCGTCGCCGGTCATGCCGCGAACCGCTCCGGCAAGCCGCCCTGGAGCTCGTCCAGCAGGCGCTGCTCGCGCTCGATCCGGCTTCGGTAAAGTTCGCGTTCCTTCTCGGTCGCAGCGCTCGCCAGCAGCAGGCGATAGTGGCCGATGACCTTCTCGCTGCCGCGGATCAGCAGGTCGCGGAGGTCGGTCATGACGACGCCTCCGCGCGCGACGTGGCGCTTGGGTCTTTCGGCAAGGTGAACGCGACGGGGAATGTTTCGGAAACCAGCGCCTCGACGGCGGCCTGCTCCTCCGACAGACGCCGTTCGATGAACCGGCGTTCGAGGTCGGACAGCCTCGTCTTCAGCAGGCGTCGATAGCGGTGGATGTTGTTGCGGTG
This sequence comes from Bradyrhizobium tropiciagri, assembly GCF_001189845.1. Taxonomy (GTDB): domain Bacteria; phylum Pseudomonadota; class Alphaproteobacteria; order Rhizobiales; family Xanthobacteraceae; genus Bradyrhizobium; species Bradyrhizobium tropiciagri. Next base: position 13,344 of record NZ_LFLZ01000038.1, on the reverse strand, counting down.
GGTGCGGATGCGGGCGAGATCCTGATCGAACATCATCGTCACTCCAGACGGTCGTCGTTGTCCTTTTCGGTTTCGAAAAACCGGAAACGAATTCCGGTGCGAGACGAAAAACCGGAAACGAATTCCGGTGCGAGAAAATTTATTCAGGCCGCTCGCACTGTCAAGCGTTGCCGCTCGCGTTGCGCGCCAATCCTTCTTGCGCGCCAATCCTTAACGGCCCGCATCGCCTAGCGCCATGCTGCGGCGCAGTGTCCGTGTCATCCAAAAATCCGGCATCAAAAAAATCTGGCAAAATTCTCGGACCCTCTTGAATCGACCGGTGGTTTTTCTAAGTCATTTTTCGCCGCGAGAGCGGTGTGCCGGGCGCCTTGCAGGGCCCGGCGCGGGCGCCGGGCGGACGGTCTTGCGACCTTTCGTCTTGCGTTCCTTCGTAACCATCTTGCTCTTTGGAGGACTTGGTATGAGGACCACCTTCGACTTCGCGCCCCTGTGGCGCTCCACCATCGGCTTCGATCATCTGGCCAGCCTTGCCGACAGCGCGCTGCGCCAGGCGAGCGAGGACAACTACCCGCCCTACAACATCGAGCGCTCCGGCGAAGATCATTACCGGATCTCGCTTGCGGTGGCGGGTTTCGGCGCCGACGACATCACCGTCACCGCCGAGCAGAACGCGCTGACCATCGAGGGCAGGAAGCCCGAGAAGGCCGCCGGCGAATACCTGTACCAGGGCATCGCGGCGCGTCCGTTCCGGCGCGTGTTCAACCTCGCCGACTATGTCCAGGTCAAGCAGGCCTCGTTCAGGGACGGCCTGCTGATCATCGACCTGGTCCGCGAGGTCCCGGAGGCCATGAAGCCGCGCAGGATCAATATCGCGGCCGGCAACTCCGCCTCGCCGCAGATCGAGCAGAAGCAGGCGGCCTGACCGCGCGACCGAGGCGACGGTGGAACGCGGCGCGCCGATGCGCGTCCGCGCTCCCTCGCCCCATGCATGAAGGAGAGAAGACATCTGAAGGAGAAGAGCATGGCAATTCGTGATCTCGTTCCCTGGTCGAGAAACCAGGAGCTCGTACCCTCGCGCGGCAGCTATGATCCGTTCATGACGCTGCACCGCGAGATGAACCGGCTGTTCGACGACGCCTTCCGCGGCTTCGGCGCGCCAAGCCTGTCCCCCCTGATGGAAGGGCGGTTCGGTTGGCCGCAGCTCGAGGTCAGCGACACCGACAAGGCGCTGACGATCTCGGCCGAGCTTCCCGGCATGACGGAGAAGGACGTGCAGATCGAAATCGCAAACGGCGTCCTGGCCATCCGTGGCGAGAAGAAGGACGAGCGCAAGGACGAAGGCAAGCACTTCACCGAGCGCACCTACGGCGCCTTCGAGCGGCAGATTGCGCTTGATGGCGTCGAGGAGGACAAGGCGGAGGCCTCGTTCAAGAACGGCGTCCTGACGATCTCGCTGCCGAAGTCCGAAAACCCGCGGGCCGGCGTCAAGCGCATCGCCGTCAAGACCCAATAGTGCGACCACGGGCGGCGGCATCTGCCGCCGTCCGATCTGCGACAACAATCGTCCCCTTCGGAAAGGAGCGTAAAGGGAGGCAAGCAATGACCGACGCCAACACGAACTCCGGCAAACTCCATCCCCTGTTCCACCCGGCTGCGCACTACGCGTCGCCAGACGAGGTCCTGAACGACGAGGCGCTCTCCGTGCCCGAAAAGCGGATCATCCTGTCGTCATGGGCGTCCGACATGTTCGCGGTCGAATCCTGTCCCTCGCTGCGCGAGATCCCGGGCATGGATCATCCGATCCGGCTCGCCGACATTCTCGCGGCGCTGCGCCGCCTCGATGGCGAGGACGACGATCCGCCGCGGCCCGGCGGCGTCCCGATGCGGCTGCGGCGGCCTTGGGCCGCCGCGTTGCGAAGAACACAATGATGTTCACGCAAGCCGTTCTGAGCTTGGTGCTGCTCAGCAATTCGGCGGCGGCGTGGGTCGTGCCCCTTGTCGTCCTCATGAGCGGTCGTACCGCGCCCCGAACACGGTGAAAGTCGACGAGCAAGTCGCCCGCATGAGCGCCGCGACATGCGATGGCGGTCCACTCCCGGATATCGCGGAGCCTGTCATCGGGCGCGCCGGTCACCCGCCTTACGGCTTCGGCACGCTCGCATCGATCAGCAGCTTCGCCACCGCGAGCGCCGACTGCGCCGGCCCGTCTTCGGACTGTTGGCCGGTGCTGTAGATGCCTTCGATCAGCAGCAACAGCGCATCGCCGAGCACGGCGGGGTGACGCGCGCCCATGCTGCTTGCGAGTTCGCGCAGGCGCTTGCGGAGCACCTTCTTGTGCGCTTCGGCGACCTGCCGCGCGGGATTGTCGCGCGCCGGATATTCCACGGTGGCGTTGCTGAGGCCGCAGCCGCGATAGCCCTCGCGCACCGCGCGCGTCGACAGCACCCGGATGTAGGCGAGCACGTGCTCGCGCGGATCGCTGTATGACTTGCCGCCGGGGTTCTCGAACTTCTCCCAGAAATCGAGGTCATAGTCGCGCATATAGGCGGCGGCGAGTTCGTCCTTGGAGGCGAAGCTGCGATAGAGGCTCGGCTTGGTGACGCCGGCCCGCTCGACCACCTCGTCGACGCCGACGGCGCGGATGCCCTCGCGATAGAACAGCTCGCTTGCGGAGGCGCGGATGCGGTCGGCGGCCCTGGGGCCTTTTTCGTTCCGATGCGATCGGAACGGGGCTCCAGATTCTTGTTTTGACGCGTTTTCTCTACGCGAACCGGTAGCCACTTCGCTCGAAAACGCTTTGGCCGGGCGGTCCACTGACTGTTCGACGGCTTTCTTCATGATGGCTCTCCCGACCTTCCCTCAATCCTCTTGACAATGTTACTGACCGGTACGTATACACGCCGCATCGCAACACGTACCGGTCAGTAACATGCCTAGCACCACCGTTCAAGAAGCTCCCGTGCGCCGACCCCCGTTCGGCCAGAACTACGCGTTCGTCGTCGTCGCCGTGATCTTCCTGGCGCTGCTCGCCTCGGCCGGCTGCGTGCGACGCCGGGCGTCCTGATGCTGCCGCTGCAAGCGGCGTTCGGCTGGGACGTCGGCGTGATCTCGTCGTCAGCCGCGGTCGGCATCTTCCTCTACGGCCTCGCCGGCCCGTTCGCCGCGGCCGTGATGCAGCGCTTCGGCATCCGCCGCACGGTGCTCGGCGCGCTGCTGCTGATGTCGGCCTCGACCGGCGCGAGCTATTTCATGACCGCGCCGTGGCAATTGTTCATGAGCTGGGGGTTATTGTCCGGCATCGGCTCGGGCGCGGTCGCCAACGTGCTCGGCGCCACCATCGTCAATCGCTGGTTCACCACCAATCGCGGCCTCGTCATGGGGCTTTTGACCGCGTCGACCGCGACCGGCATGCTGATCTTCATGCCGGGCCTTGCGGCATTGGTGGCGTGGGGCGGCTGGAAGCCGGTGGTGCTGACGGTCGCCGCATGCTGCGCGGCGCTGATCCCGCTGGTGTATTTCCTGGTGCCGGAGCGGCCCGCCGCGGTCGGCCTGCGTTCGTTCGGCAGCGCGCATGACGATCATCCGGCGCCGCCCGCGCAAGGCAATCCGTTCGTCGCCGCGATCAGCAATCTGGTGCGCGCCGCGCAGACGCGCGCGTTCTGGTTCCTGTTCGCCACCTTCTTCATCTGCGGCTTCACCACCAATGGCCTGGTCGGCACCCACCTGATCGCGTTCTGCGGCGATCACGGCATCGTCGAGGTGCAGGCGGCGGGCCTGCTCGCGCTGATGGGGTTCTTCGACCTGTTCGGCACCACGCTGTCGGGCTGGCTCACCGACCGCTTCGATCCGCGCAAGCTGCTGTTCTTCTATTACGGGCTGCGCGGCCTGTCGCTGATCTACCTGCCCTATTCGGATTTCTCGCTGGTGAGCCTGTCGGTGTTCGCGGTGTTCTATGGTCTCGACTGGATCGCGACCGTGCCGCCGACCGTGCGCATCGCCAACGAGGCGTTCGGCGACAAGAACGCGCCCTTGGTGTTCGGCTGGGTCGTCGCCGGCCATCAGTTAGGTGCCGCCTGCGCCGCGTTCTTCGCCGGCTTCATGCGCTCGAGCCAGGGCGATTATCTGCAGGCCTTCATGATCGCGGGCCTGACCGGCATCATCGCTGCCGTGCTGTCGCTTTTGATCACGCGGCGGCCGGCGCAACCGGTGCTGGCTGCGGCGTGAAACCGGGCGGACGTCGGCGCTACAGCAATGTCTCTACAGGATGTCTTGGGGAAAATGGCGCGCCACTCAGGACAAAACTGCGAAGTCTTGTGTTATTGAATTCGCGATATGATCTTGAGCTGAGCCCAACCGTAGTGCCGCGTTCGGGAGCACTAATGGCCGGAGGAACGTCGATTCATGTCCTCCAAAAGCTCGCGCATTGCATCGAACTGCGTGCCAAAGCCCTTCCAGTCGCCGGACCGCAATCGTTCAACGGCCTGATTGTAGCGATCGAGCGCCTCCCTCGCCTGGCTCGTCGACGGGCCTGTGAGAGGCATGTCCTCATGCGCACCTGGGACCGGCCGCGCCGCGCCAGGCTCGACGAACAGAGCCGACAAGGCCTCGCCGAGCGTCTCCTTCATCACCACATGTTCGCCATAGGCCGCGATCACGCGTTTCAGCTCCGGCAAGTGCCCGTACTCCGCGCGCAAATAGAGCGGCGATACGTAAAGGATCGAATTCTCGATCGGAATCGCCAGCAAGTTCGCCCCACGTATCACCCGCGAGCCCATCTGATTCCACAACGTCAGCTGCTGCGATATCTCCGTGTTCTGATTGATCCGCGCCTCGATCTGGAACGGCCCGTAGACGAGCTTGTCCTTCGGGAATTCGTACACGATCAGCTTGCCGTAGTCGGGCGCGTCACAACGCGCCGCCAACCACGCGATCATGTTGTCGCGGCGGCTCGGCACCATGGGAACCATGAGGAAGAACTCGGCCCGCGCCTCGCCGGGCAGCCGCATGATGATGTAATATGGGCTCATTACCGAGGTGCCGCCGCCGCTGCCCGGCTGGCGCGGGAATTGCCAGAGATCCTCGCGATTGTAGAACACTTCGGCGGCCTCCATGTGGTAGGTCTGGAACAGCCGCGCCTGGATCAGGAACAGGTCCTCCGGATATCGAATGTGCTTCTGCAAGTCCGCAGGCATCGCCGCGAACGGCTTGAACAGGCGCGGAAAGATGCGCGCGTAGGTCGCCGCAATCGGGTCCTTGGGATCCATCAAATAGAAATCGACGGTCCCGTGATAGGCATCGATGATGACCTTCACCGAATTCCTGATGTAGTTGAGATCGAAATCCTGCACAGGCGGCGCCGACGGAAAATAGGAACTCGTCGTATACGCGTCCTGTATCCAGAACATCCGCCCGCCGCTGATCACCAGATAGGGATCATGATCGAGCATGAGGAACGGCGCGATCGCGGGTACCCGCTCCCGAATATTGCGCCAGATCATGATCCGGCTCTCCGGCGTGATGTAGGTCGAGAGCAAAAGGTTCGGATCGTTCAAGTAGTACGCGAACAGCGTTCGCCGTGCCACTGAGCCGATCGGAATCCCGCCAGCGCCCTCATACTCCGCGTAGACGTTGTCTTTGCCTTTCGGATAATCGAACTCCGGCGCACCTCCCTTGACAATGACGTAGTCGTCGCTCTCCTCGCCGAAATAAATGCGCGGCTCGACGATCCTGGGGCCTCCGTCCGCAACCGGCGGAATGTCCCGCAAATAGAACAGCGGCAGACCCTCGGTGCTCTTGCGGGTGACCGGGCTCATCACCGCGCCATTGCCGTGGGTGAACAGCACGTGGCGGTTGACCCATGTCTGCGCATTTGGCGGCAGGAGCGAGGAGCGCAGCTCGCGCGCCGAGAGCATCACACTCTGGTAGGAATCGTCGAGCCAGTAGCGGTCGACGTCGAGATCGTGGAATCTGTAGTAGGTGCGGATCTCCTGCAACTGCGCGTAGGTATCCGACAGGGGCAGCCAGTCCCACAGCCTGATATTGTCGATTGTCGCCTTGTTGGCGTCGAGCGTCTTGAGGGTAAGCTTCTGTTCGGCGGCAAAGGGCTTGGCTACGATCTTGTCGAGATCGTACGCCTGCCGGGTGAGCGCGATATTGCGTTCGATGTAGGGCTTCTCCAGCTCCAGCTCGCTTGGCTTGACGAAGAATTGCCGGAACAGGGCGGGGACGACGCCGGACAATGCCGGGGCGCCGATGACGAAGAGCATGACCGCCGCCGCCGGAAGCCGGTAGCCGCGCGTCCGCAGGTTTGCCCACGCGACGAGCGCCGCGGTGATCGAGAGGGCGATCATGAGCCACAGGGCCGGCAACCCCACATGCACATCGGTGTAGCTTGCGCCGACGACAACGCCGTTGTCGCCGTAGAGCAGCAGATAGCGGTCGAGAACATAGGACCAGGCCTTCACCGCGAAGAGAAGGCCGAGCAATGCCGAACCGTGGGCGATCGCCATGGGCGACATCGACCGGTGATGAACGTCGTATTCGATATCGCCGCGAGCCCAATAGATCGCTGCGGCGAACAGCGCGCTCAGGACCAGGGTGAGCAGGATCCAGTTCTTGATCAGGACATAGGCGGGCAGCGAGAACAGGTAGAAGCCGAGGTCCTTGTTGAAGAGCGGATCGTCTGCGCCATAGGGCGCCTGATAGAGATACCTCAGGAAGATGCCCCAATGGCCGACTTCGGCCGCCGCGACGAGCAGCGCGAGCAAGGCTGCCCCGCCTGCGACGATCGCGGGCCACGGCAGTCGATCCAACAGCTGCGCAAACGGATCCGGCGGCGCGCTGCCCGCGACCTGCCAGACGGGCGCCGCGGCAACCTGTGTCGACCGCTTGCCGGCTAAACGCAGCGCGAGACACCCGTTCACCCCGAGGATGAGAGCCGTTCCCGTCCAGGCCGCAGCAAAGGTAGCCACCTTGGCGCCGATGGTTGTCCAGAAGATTTGCAAATAGCCGACCGACGAAAACCACAGCCAGTCGACCAGGAAATCGCTCGCGAGCGCGAGCAGGATCAAGCAGATCACAATGGCAATGGTCGCAAGGATGAGCCTGACCACGCCAGTTTGTCGTGGGGCCTTCCGTTCGGGTCCGGTAATCCCGATCGTCATGCCGCAATCATAGCGGAAAGCAGGGCCGTCTGCCCGCCTGATTGGGACCGGGATTCCACGGAGTGCAAAACAGCCCGCGCGAAATCACGCTCCCGCGACGAAGCCGCTTCGGGACAAGGCTATGGAATGGCGCGGCTTTGGCGCGCCATTCAGAATAAAACTACGAACTCGTATGTGATTGAGATTCCGACATAATCCAGCAAATGGCGGTTGGCCAAGTCCTGGCACCACCCGACATGCGGGCTTGTATGGGGTTAACCAAGCCTGGCGCGGCCACCCAATGCGGTGAGAAGTGGCTCAAGCTGGTCCTCATAGACCCGCCAACGTCCGACTGCGCTCCGATAAATGGGCTTGCGGACCTGCGTCGCGCTCGCGGTGCGGACCGGACGCTCGGTTCTGTGAAACGACAGGCAGCGGTCATCCCAAGGCAAGCCGCAATGGGCGATGATGCGCCGCGCCTGGCTCTCCAGATCACCCACCACGTCTTCATAACGGACGTCCAGGACGCTGCCGGCCGGCAGGACGCGGCACCAATGCGCCATCAGCCGCTCGTAGCGCCGGTAATAGCGGCCGAGTTCGCCGAGATCGTAGGTATGGTTTTGCTCGGCGGAAAACAGCTTGGAAAAGCACGACACACAGGTGTCGACCGGATCGCGCACGGCGTGAATGATCTTCGCTTGCGGTAGCGCCAAATGAATAAGCCCGAGGAAATAATAGTTCGACGGCATCTTGTCGGTGACGCGCTGTACGGTTGTACTTGCCTCTCGCCGCGCAATCTCGCCGAGCCGCGCGACATAATCTCTTCCGATTTGCCGCAAGGCGGCCTCATCCAGCGCAGGCACGAATTCCGGATATGGGATCGTACAGCCGTCCGTCCCGCGGACGGTACGAACGACGTCATGGAGGGTCTGCAGCTCGCCGGCGCCGTGCACCATGGGATGGCTGGCGATGATCTGTTCGATCAACGTCGTGCCCGAACGCGGCATGCCGACGACAAAGATCGGCACCTGTGAAAGATCGCCGCCGCCGGACTTCGCTTCGATCATGTCCGGAACGAAAATACGCTCGATGTGATCAAACAGCGCGAAGGCCGCCGTCTCGTCATAGCCAATCGTCGCGCGCTTGGCCGCATTGCCGGCATGCAAATGCCGGAACGAACGCGGGTAGTCTTGAAGGTCCGCATAGGCTTTGCCGAGCGCGAAGTCGATCTGCATGCGATCGGTCTTCGATAGGCGCTCGCTCTTCGCTGCAAGCGCTTCCATGGCGACAAGATGCGGGTCGCCGGCGACGAATTTCCTGGAGTCGGCAAGATTGACATAGACGCTCGCGACGGCCGGATCGAGCCGCAGCGCCTCGAGATAAGCGTTCTCCGCTTCGTCCAATCGGCCCAGCTCCTTCAGCACGTTGCCCATGTTGTTATAGGCGTCCGCCAGATCCGGCTTGAGCGCGAGTGCGCGCTGATGAGAGGCGAGCGCGCCATCGAGGTCGCCGCGCTCGAACGCGATCCGTCCCATCAGATTGACGGCGTCGTGATTGTTCATATTGAGCGAGAGCGCCCGGCTGGCCGCCACTTCCGCCTCATCCACTTTCTTCTGGTCGAGCAGCACAGTGCCGTAGTGCAGATGAATCTTGTCACTGTTCTGCTCGATGACGAGCGCGCGGCGCAACAGCTCGGCGGCTTCGTCGAGCCGCTCGAGATCCTTCACCGCAAGCGCCAGATTATCGAGCGTATCGGCACTGTTGGGCGCAATCTCGAGCGCCTTGCGGTAAACCGTCTCGGCCTCTTCGGCGCGCTTGAGCTCACGCAGGCAGGTACCGAGATTGTTCCAGCCGTCGGCGAAGTCCGGTTGCAATTCGACGGCGCGGCGATAGGACGGCTCCGCCTCGGCAAAGCGTTTCAATCGCTGCAGGGCGTTACCGCGATTGCTGTGAGCTTGCACGAAATGGGCCTGCAGCGCGATGGCGCGTTCGTGCAACGAGAGCGCCTCCTCGAACTTGCCCTGATCGAACAGCGCGATGCCGAGATTGCTGTGGGCGCCGGCATTGCCCGGATCAAGCGCGATGGCGCGGCGGCTCGCCGCAATGGCTTCGTCGACGCGGCCGGCAAGTCGGCACATTTCACCGAGATTGGCGTGATAGAGCGCAACATTCGGATTGATCGCTATCGCTTGCTGTACGTGTTACGATGGCATCGGACAATTTGCCGGACTGGTGCGCAATGATGCCGAGCATGTGGGCAGCCTCGGCATTGTCGGGCTCGGCTTCAATCGCGCGGCGCGTCAACTCGTCTGCATCGGCCAGGAATCCGTTGCGGCGCTTCTGTTCGGCGACAATGAGCGCCTGGCCGGGCGGCATTGCCGTCACCGGCGCAGTGATTGGCTCCGCAACCTGCGCAGCTTCCGCCGCCATGATCGCCGCGGCATGCGCGGCGCGGCGCACGCCTTCGGCCTTGAACGGCGTGAGCCGCGCGAGGTCGCCCTGCACGACAGCCGCAAGATCCTCGACGATGCGCGGCACGATATCGGCCCAGCTCTCGCCGCGCTTTTGCCGAAACAGGCGCATGGTCGGATACCAGGGATTGTCCTCGCGATTGAGCATCCAGCGCCAATCACTCACCCAGGGCAGCAACACCCAGACAGGCTTGCCGAGCGCGCCGGCAAGGTGCGCAACCGATGTGTCGACCGTGATGACGAGGTCGAGCGCATCGACCGCGCCAGCCGTATCGGCAAAATCCTCAAATCGCGCGCCGAGATCCTCGATCGCGGGCTTGCCCTTTCGCTTCTTCAGATCAGCCGTACGCGGCCCAAACTGCAGGCTCGCGAATGAAGCGCCCTGCACTTCGAACAGCGCCGCCAGGACTTCTAGATCAAGGGAGCGGCGGCTGTCGTTGACGTGTTCGGGATTGCCGGCCCACACCAGGCCGACCTTGAGGCCTCGCATCTTGGCAAGGTGCTTGCCCCAGCGTTGCGCGGCATCGGCAGGCGCGCGCAGATAACGCACGTCGCCAGGAATGGATTCAAGCCGGGTCCTGAACAGCCGCGGCAGGCTGAGCAGCACGGCATCGCATTGATACGGCGCCGGATTGCCGCGATCGCCGAGCACGGTGATGCCTGGCAGGCTCTCGCGGAAAAGCGTCACCAGCTGCTGATGCACGCGCAAGGTGACGCGGCTCGCGCGCCGGGCAAGCGGCGGGATGTAACGCGCGAATTGCAGCGTATCGCCGAAACCCTGTTCGGCTTGAACATAGATGTGCTTGCCGGCAAGGCTGCCGCCTGCCCAGGGAATTTCCGGAAAACGCGGCCCCTTGCGTTCGGTCGAGCGAAGCCGCCATTCATATTCGTCAAGACCCTCGCCGAATTCGCCGCGCATGAGCAGGAGAATGCCGAGGCCGGAACGGGCATTGGCGTGATGCGGCGTCAGCGCGATCGCGCGGCGCAGCGCGGCAATGCCTTCGTCGAAGCTGCCGCTGTGATGCAGCGTCGTGCCGTAATTGGCCCAGCCGTCGGCATAATCCGGCTTGAGCTCGACGGCGCGGCGAAAAGCGGCGATCGCCTCGTCGAATTTCCGCAGAGCGTGGAGCGCATTGCCGAGATTGCCGTGGGCTTCGGCGAAGTCCGGCGCGGCCGCGATTGCCTTACGTTGTGCGCGCGCCGCCTCTTCGTAGTCTTTCAGCTCGTAGAGCGCGACGCCGAGATTGCTCAGCGCCGCCGGCAGATCCGGCTCGATGGCAAGCGCACGCCGTGCCTCGTCAACGGCGAGCTTGGGCCGCCCGGCAAGGCGAAGCATCTCGCCGAGATTGGCGTGAAACACCGCGATCTGCGACGCGAGCTTGGTCGCGCGCTGCACATGCTGGATAGCTTCGGCAAGCTTGCGTTTTGATGCGCGATGACGCCGAGGAGGTGTTCGGCTTCCGGCGTGTTCGGCTGCACCTGGAGGATCTGACGGCACACCGCCTCGGCTTCGATCAGCCGGCCGTCGTTGCGGCAGCGCTCGGCGTATTGCAATGCCTCACCGAGCGGCATGAACGCCGGTTGTGTCTGCCCGCCCATATTGTTCATTGCCTGGATGCACCGCCGTCTTAAGCCGCCTCACCACGAATAGCGCAGCGTCCCCGTCCCGCCATAGGTTTGCGCGCCGGCGCCGAAATCGCCGTCGAATTTGACGATCGCGGTCCAGCTCTGTGTGATGTGCAATTCGGCGGCGGCGGTCGTCAGCGCGGAGTCCTTCGGCGGCGCCGCGCCGTTCACCGTGAAATTCGAGCCGGGCAAGGCCTGGAAAGCGGCGTTCAACGCCGTCGCATTCGTGTACCAATCGTGCGCCCAGGCGAAGCGGCCGCGCAGCACCAGCGGCATGCCGTTGACGACTTGCAGATTGTCGAAGCGCATGCCGAGCTCACTGCGCGTGTCGGTCGCGTTCGCCGACGCATAAGACAATCCGAAGCCACCGCCGGTGAGATCGGTTTCGCTGTAGCTCGGCGTGCGGAAGCCTTGCGCCTGCAATGCGGCGTAAGGTGTCACGCCAATGATAGCGCCGGTGACCGGCACGGCATAGCGATAGCCGACTTCGCCGCGCGCCGCGTAGCTCTGGCCCGTGAACGTCGCGCGCAACTGATCGCCGAGCGCGATGCGATCCGTGGTGAACCAGTGATTGGCGAAGGCCAGCGCACCGGACAGATAGAGCGGCCCCCAATGCGTCTTGGTGTAGAGGCCGGCCTGGAAGGCGTCGCTGCGTCCAGAGCCGAGCGCCTGCGCGAGCGTCCAATTGGTGCCGCCGCCGGCAAGGCCGAAGCCGTAGACCGTGTCCGGCGTGAGGTGCCGCTCCATGCCGGCCGCGAAGCCGTAATCGCTCGCCGTGACATTATTGGGGCCGATCGCCACATTGCCATCGGTATGGCTCGCGCCACCGAAAGCCGCGCCCCACACCGTCCAGCGCGGATCGAAGCTCTGCGGCGCATTGGATTGCGGCGCCTTCAGCGCCTTGGCGTAAGCGAGCGCCACATCTGCCGGCAAGGTCGTGTCCTGCTCCGGCGCAAATCTTGCGGCGCCGCCACCGCCGCTGATGCCGCCGCCGCCCGCCGTCGGATCGAGCATCAGCTCCAGGAAATGCGTCATCAGCTGATCGGCACCCTTGCCCGCTGCGGTCGCCGCTTCGCCGGAGAGCTGGGTCAGCCCATATTGCAATTGCGCCGGAGAAAGATTGAACAGATTGGCAAAGCCCGCCGGCGGCGTAACGCCGCTCTGGATCGCGGCGTCGATCGCGGTGGCGACATTGACGACATTGACGGGCGGATTGGGTGGCAACAGCGGCAGCAGCGAGTTGTATCTGACCGTCAGATCGACGTCGTCGCCGGTATAGCTGAGCACGCCTCTGTAGATGCCGAAAACGACGTCCTGGTTGGTGAACGTTCCGATCACGCCGCCGCTGGCGGCAAGCACCGTATAGGTAGAGTTGACAACGGGCATGCTGCCGCCGGCGACGGCGAAGCGCGCGCCGCTCGCGATCGTCGCCGTCCCGGACACGTTGGCGCGGCCCGCCGCCGCGCCGTTGAGCGTCACCATGTAGACCGCCGCCGACTGCAGCGTGAGGCTGCCATTGATCGTCATCGACGTGCCGGGCGCCAGCGTGCCGCCGGCATTGACGTTGACCGCGTTGAACGTGCCGGTGCCGGTGAGCGTGCCGCCGTCGACGTTCCAGGCCTGGGACTGGCCGAAGACGCCGGTCGCCGTCCACACGCCGCCCACCACGTTGAAGGCGGTGAAGCCGGTATATTGCGTGCCGATATTCGACAGGTTGAAAGCGCCGCTGCCGGTGCCGCCGAGCTGAAACGTGTCGCTGCCCTGGCCCTTGACGAGGCCGGTGATGTTGTAGCCCGGCCCCAGCGTAAAACTGTTGCCGGCGGCATTGCCTGACAGATCCACCGCCGTGCCGCTCGTCCCGACGATGACGCCGGAATCGAAAACGGCGACCGGGCTTGCGCTGCTGACCGAGATGCCGGTGGCGGCCGAGATCGTGCCGCTATTGGTGATCCCGTCAGCGAAGGCCATGACATGGTCGACCTTGATGCCGGTGCCGCCGGCCAAGATCGTACCGGAATTGCTGATGCCGCCGCTAAAGGTCGAGATCGTCATCGACGCACCAAAGAAGGCGTCGCCGCCGACCCAAATGCCGTTGCCGCCCAACC
>NZ_LFLZ01000037.1 GCF_001189845.1 Bradyrhizobium tropiciagri | reverse complement strand
CGCCAGGACGACGTCGGAGGGAACTGCACACGGCTCTCCGGCGGTTCCATCCCGGCGGATCCCGCGCCGGCCAGCTCAAATCCCTCCCGGTTTTGCGGACCGGCCATGAGTTCCGCGTTTGTAGACTCGCGTTATGTTATAATATAACAGTCTCTCCATGGCGCATACGCACACCCACGACCACCACCCTCACGGCCACGCCCATCCCCACGGGCACAGCCATGGCCCGGCCGCCCATCCGGCCCAGACTGCGCACTGGTCGATCCTGCGCATGCCCGTGCCGGCCCGGCTGCTCACGGCGCTCGCGGTCTCTGCCTGCCTGTGGGGTGTGGTGTGGCTGGCGATGAGGTGAGACCCGTGGCTGCTCTTGTCACCTTCCGCGACGTCACCCTCGGCTATGACCGCCACCCGGCGGTGCATCATCTCAACGGCGCGGTCGAGGCGGGCGCGCTGCTGGCCGTGATCGGGCCGAACGGCGCCGGCAAGTCGACGTTGCTGCGCGGTATTGCCGGCGTGCTCAAGCCGCTGTCCGGCGTGATCGATCTTGACGGGCTCGAGCACCGTGACATCGCCTATCTGCCGCAATCCGCCGACATTGACCGGACGTTTCCGATCTCGGTGTTCGATTTCGTCGGCACCGGGCTGTGGCGCTCCACCGGCTTCTTCGGCGGCATCGGCAAGGCCGCGCGCGGCAAGATTTTGGCGGCGCTCGCCGCGGTCGGCCTCAACGGCTTCGAGAACCGCCCGATCGGCACGCTGTCCGGCGGCCAGACCCAGCGCATGTTGTTCGCGCGCGTGCTGTTGCAGGACGCCCGCCTGATCGTGCTCGACGAGCCCTTCAACGCCATCGATGCCAAGACCACTGCCGATCTCCTGGCGCTGGTGAAGCGCTGGAACGGCGAGGGGCGTACGGTGCTGGCGGCGCTGCACGACCTCGAGATGGTACGCAACAATTTCCCGGAAACGCTGCTCCTGGCGCGCGGCCCGGTTGAATGGGGCCCGACCGCCGAGACGCTGACTGCGGACAATCTGATGGTCGCGATGCGGATGTGCGAGGCGTTCGACGACTCCGCCGGCGCCTGCGCCGTCGATCCGCGTTCGAGGGCTGCCTGACGCCGATGCTATCAGACGCGCTGATCACGCCCTTCACCGAATTCGAGTTCATGCGCCGGGCGCTCGCGGCCGTGATCGCGCTGTCGCTCGGCGGTGCGCCGATCGGCGTGTTCCTGATGCTGCGGCGGATGAGCCTGGTCGGCGACGCCATGGCGCATGCGATCCTGCCGGGCGCCGCAATCGGCTTCCTGCTGTCGGGGCTCAATCTGTTCGCGATGACGACCGGCGGCCTGATCGCGGGCTTTGCCGTGGCGCTGCTCGCCGGCCTCGTCGCCCGCACCACCGAATTGAAGGAAGACGCTTCGCTTGCGACCTTCTATTTGGTCTCGCTCGCGCTCGGCGTCACCATCGTTTCCATCAAGGGCACCAACATCGACCTGCTGCATGTGCTGTTCGGCAATATTCTGGCGATGGACGACCAAACCCTGCTGGTGATCGCGTTCAATGCCACCCTCACGCTGCTGGTGCTTGCGGTGATCTATCGGCCGCTGGTGATCGAATGCGTCGATCCGGTGTTCCTGCGCACCGTGAGCCGGGCCGGCGCGCCGGCGCATCTCGCCTTCCTCGCGCTGGTCGTGGTCAACCTCGTCAACGGCTTCCACGCGCTCGGCACGCTGCTCGGCGTCGGGCTGATGATCCTGCCCGCGGGCATCGCGCGGTTCTGGTCGCGCGACATCACCACCATGATCTGCATCGCGGTCGCGAGCGCAATGCTGTCGGGTTATGCCGGGCTGGCGCTGTCGTACCAGACCCGCATTCCCTCCGGCCCGGCGATCATCCTGGTTGCGGCGGGGCTCTATATCGTGTCGCTGCTGTTCGGCAATGTCAGCGGCCTGGTGCGGCAGCTGTTTCCCGGCCGCCATCTCGAGGCATGACGATGCGGCGTTTGCTTGGGTTGATCGGTCTGGCGCTGGTGCTGGCGAGCGGCACGGCGCGCGCCGCTGAGCGCATCAATGTCGTCGCGAGCTTCTCGATCCTCGCCGATATGGTGCGCAATGTCGGCGGCAACGACGTCGACGTGACGGTGCTGGTCGGGCCCGACGGCGACGCGCATGTCTATGCGCCGACGCCGACGGACGCCAAGAAGGTCGCTGATGCCAAGCTCCTCGTCATCAACGGCCTCGGCTTCGAGGGCTGGATGCCGCGGCTGCTGCAGGCCTCCGGCAGCAAGGCGCCGGTCACGGTGGCAACCAAGGGCATCATGCCCCGCAAGATGGGCGGCCATGACGATCCGCATGCCTGGCAATCCGTCGCCAATGCGAAGATCTACGTCATCAATATTCGCGACGGGCTGATCGCCGTGGCTCCCGACCGGGCAGGCGCTTTCAAGGCCAATGCCGACGCCTATCTGGCCAAGCTGGAGGCGCTCGACCGCGAGGTGCACGAGGCGGTGGCGAAAATACCGGAGACGCGGCGCAAGGTGATCTCGACCCACACCGCATTCGGCTATTTTGCCGACGCCTACGGGATCACGTTCTTCTCGCCGCTCAGCGTCTCCACGGATTCCGAGCCCAGCGCACGCGACATCGCGGCCATCATCGCCCAGATCAAGCTTGCGAAAATTCCGGCAGTTTTTCTCGAAAATATCAGCGATCCCCGCCTGATCGAACGGATCGCGGCCGAGACCGGCGCCCGGGTGGGCGGCACCCTGTATTCGGACAGTTTGACGGGCGAAAAGGGCCAGGCACCCACTTACATTGATATGGTCAGGCACAATATAAAGGCCCTGACCAGCGCGCTCGCCGAGTAGGGGCAGGGGCCTCCCTGCCGGGGTTGAGCGCGTATGGCATGATCCGGAAAAGTGGGAACCGGTTTTCCGAAAAGATCATGCCCAAACAAAGAGTTGAGATCATGATGCGATTTCGCATCGTGAGTTCAACGTTCCCGGAGTTGTTATGGCTGAAGCTTCGCAAAAAATTCCTGTGACCGTGCTGACGGGCTATCTCGGCGCCGGCAAGACCACGCTGTTGAACCGCATCCTGTCGGAAAACCACGGCAAGAAATACGCCGTCATCGTCAACGAATTCGGCGAGATCGGCATCGACAACGACCTCATCATCGGCGCCGATGAGGAAGTGTTCGAGATGAACAATGGCTGCGTCTGCTGCACGGTGCGCGGCGACCTCGTCCGCATCATGGACGGCTTGATGAAGCGCAAGGGCAAGTTCGACGCCATCATCGTCGAGACCACCGGCCTTGCCGATCCGGCGCCGGTCGCGCAGACCTTCTTCGTCGACGAGGACGTGCAGAAGAACGCCCGGCTCGACGCCGTGGTGACCGTTGCCGATGCCAAATGGCTGAGCGACCGCCTCAAGGACGCGCCCGAAGCCAAGAACCAGATCGCGTTCGCCGACGTCATCGTGCTGAACAAGACCGACCTCGTCTCCAAGCCCGAGCTCGCCGAGGTCGAAGCCCGCATCCGCGGCATCAATCCCTACGCAAAACTGCACCGCACCGAGCGTTGCCAGGTTGGCTTGACCGACGTGCTCGAGCGCGGCGCGTTCGACCTCGACCGCATCCTGGAGATCGAGCCGGACTTCCTCGAGGCCGGCGACGATCACGACCATGACCACGATCATCACCATCACGACCATGATCACCACCACCATCACGATCATGATCACGGCCATGGTGGGCTGAAGCACTATCACGACGAGGACATGCAATCGCTGTCATTGCGCTCGGAGAAGCCGCTCGACCCCACCAAGTTCATGCCCTGGCTGCAGAACCTCGTTGCCACCGAGGGCCAGAAGATCCTGCGCTCGAAGGGCATCCTCGCCTTCACCGGCGATGACGACCGCTACGTGTTCCAGGGCGTCCACATGATGCTGGAGGGCGACCACCAGCGCAAATGGAAGGACGGCGAGAAGCGCGAGAGCCGCGTCGTGTTCATCGGTCGCGAACTGCCTGAGCAGGCGATCCGCGACGGCTTCGAGCAGTGCATCACCACGTGATGAAAGAGTTCGATCCGGGCGAGGCCCCTTCTTCCATCGTTTCGATCACCGACCGCGTCAAGCAGCTTCCGCTTGGCGCGGCGGTCGGTGCGGTGCATTTCCTCGGCGACCGTGCATTCTTCGTCGGCGCCGAGGAGAGCGTTGCGATCGCCACCCTAGAGGGCGAGATCACGCGCACCGAGACGCATTTCGGCGCCATCCTGTGCGCGGCCTCCGACGGCAAGCGGCTCGTCACCGGTGGCGATGACGGCAAGCTGATCGCGACCGACGCCAAGGGCGAGACCGCAACGATTGCGACCGACGCCAAGCGGCGCTGGATCGACAATGTCGCGTTGCACGGCGACGGCACCGTGGCATGGTCGGCGGGCAAGACCGCCTTCGTGCGCAATCCGAAGGGCGAGGAGAAGACCTTCGAAGTGCCGTCGACCGTCGGCGGGCTGGCATTCGCGCCGAAGGGCCTGCGGCTTGCGATCGCGCATTACAACGGCGTGACCTTGTGGTTTCCCAACATGGCGGCCAATCCGGAATTCCTGGAATGGGCCGGCTCGCATCTTGCGGTCTCCTTCAGCCCGGACAACAAATTCCTCGTCACCGCGATGCACGAGGCCGCGATGCATGGCTGGCGGCTCGCCGACAACAGGCACATGCGGATGAGCGGCTATCCCGGCCGCGTGCGCTCGATGTCGTGGAGCGTCGGCGGCAAGGGGCTCGCGACCTCGGGCGCCGATACCGTGATCGTCTGGCCGTTCACCAGCAAGGACGGGCCGATGGGCAAGGAGCCGGCGATGCTGGCGCCGATGCCGGCGCGGGTCGCCGTGGTCGCCTGCCATCCGAAGAACGACATCATGGCGGTCGGCTATGCCGACGGGACCGTGCTGATGGTCCGGCTCGAGGACGGCGCCGAGATCCTGGTGCGCCGGAACACTGGCACGACGGTGTCCGCGCTGGGCTGGAATGCCAAGGGCACGCTGCTTGCCTTCGGCACGGAAGATGGTGACGCGGGCATCCTGGAAATGTAAGAGATCGCTGCATCCGAAGCGGATTCGAGCGAACTGGGTACCGGCAGCGTCATGCGATTCCTCACGACATTCCAGCTCGCCGACTTCATCGACACGCTGATCAGCCTGACCTCGGCCTTTGTGCTCGGCACCCTGATCGGGGCCGAGCGGCAGTACCGGCAGCGCACCGCGGGGCTGCGCACCAACGTGCTGGTCGCGGTCGGCGCGGCTGCCTTCGTCGATCTCGCGATGCATCTGGCCGGTGCCGACGGCGCGGTGCGGGTGATCGCCTATGTGGTGTCGGGGATCGGCTTCCTCGGCGCCGGCGTCATCATGAAGCAGGGCATGGACGTGCGCGGCCTCAACACCGCGGCGACGCTGTGGGCCTCGGCCGCGGTCGGCTCCTGCGCTGGCGCCGACCTCGTGGCGCAGGCGGCGGCGCTGACCGTGTTCGTGATCGCCGGCAACACGCTGCTGCGTCCGCTGGTCAATGCCATCAACCGCATCCCGCTGAACGAGAAGGCGTTGGAGGCGACCTACTACTTCAAGGTCGTGGTCACCCCGGAAATGCTGCCCGACATGCGCGACGCCGTCGTGGAGAAGCTCGAGGCCGCGAACTATCCGGTCGCCGATGTCAACGTGGTCGAGGCCGGCGACGACTTCCTCGAGATCGTGGCGGAGCTGGTCTCGACCGCGGTCGAGCCCAACGAGCTGAACGCCGTGGTGGTCGACGTCCAGCATCAGCCCGGCGTGCGCCACGCGACTTGGGAAATCAGCACCACGGATTAAAGCGTTTTCGAGCGAAGTGGATACCGGTTCGCGTGAAGAAAAGGCGTCAAAACAAAATCAAGAGCCCCGTTCCGATTCAATCGGAACGGAAACGGCTCTGAGGCACGGTTCCCGCAGGCGGCGCCCAGGAACCATGCGGTGGCCGGATCGTTGATCTCGCTGACACGACGCGGGGTGAACGAGATGGCTGCGGATCGGACCAGGTTGCGGAGGGACATCCTGATCGCCTCGACTTTGGTCGCGGCGGGCGTCGCGATTGCGGTGCTGTCGCTGCACGCGATCAACGCCCCGCAAGAGCTGGCGCAGGCGACCCAGCCGCTGCAGACAACGCCGACGCCGGAGCCGCAGAGGACGACGGCACCGGCCGAATCGAAGCCGGGCGGCGAGCGGCCGACCACGCCGGCGCCGCAACCCGCCCGTCCCGACGATGAAGCCCAGAAGGCCGGCGCCAAGCCGATGCTGCCGCCCGCGCCCGCCGAGAAGACCGCCCCGCCGATCGAGAAGAAATAGCCCCTCCGGTCAGCGCATGTGACGCGCATTTGACTGCTGCTGCCGATTATACGGTCTCGCCTCCGTCATCCCCGCCCGCCATAATCCGTCGTCTTGCCAACGACAGATGGGGCCTTTCATGAAGATCGAGGACGTCCGGCGCACCGCCTATTCGATGCCGCTCACCAACCCGTCGTTTCCGCCGGGGCCGTACCGGTTCTTCGACCGCGAATATTTCATCATCACCTACAAAACCGACCTTGAAGCGCTCCAGGCCGTGGTGCCGGAGCCGCTCGAGGTCGCCGAGCCCGTGGTGAAGTATGAATTCATCCGCATGCCGGACTCGACCGGATTCGGCGACTACACCGAGACCGGGCAGGTGATCCCGGTCCGCTTCAAGGGCGAGCTCGGGGCCTATACCCACGCGATGTATCTCGACGACGAGGCCCCGATTGCGGGCGGCCGCGAGCTGTGGGGATTTCCGAAGAAGCTCGCGAAACCCAAGATCGCGGTCGAAAGCGACGTGCTGGTCGGCTCGCTGCATTACGGCTCGGTGCTCTGCGCCTCCGCCACCATGGGCTACAAGCACCGCAAGGTCGACCACGACACGGTCCTGAACGCGATGAAGGCGCCGAACTTCATTTTGAAGATCATCCCGCATGTCGACGGCAGCGCGCGGATCTGCGAGCTGGTGCGCTTCCATCTCGACGACATCACGTTGAAAGAGGCATGGACTGGCCCAGCCGCGCTTGGCCTGTTTCCGCACGCGCTGTGCGACGTCGCCCGCCTGCCGGTGCGCGAGGTGGTGTCGGCGCTGCACTACAAGGTGGATCTGACGCTCGGCCTCGGCTCGGTCGCATTCGACTACATGGCGCGATGAGCCACGCCAGACAGCAAAATGCCCGGCACGAGGCCGGGCATTTTCGTTCTCAAGGCGCGCGTCGCGGTCAGCGCACCAGGATATTCTTGAACTGCCAGGGATCCGACGTGTCGATATCTTCCGGGAACAGTCCCGGACGATCCGTCAGCGGCGTCCAGTCGGTGTAGAAGCCCTTCACCGGGCCGAGATACGGCAGCTGGATTTCCAGCAGGCGATCGAAATCCATCTCGTCGGCCTCGACGATCCCCGCGTTCGGATTTTCCAGCGCCCACACCATGCCGCCGAGCACGGCGGAGGTTACCTGCAGGCCAGTGGCGTTCTGATAGGGCGCGAGCTCGCGGGTCTCCTCGATGGAGAGCTGCGAGCCGTACCAATAGGCGTTGTTGTCATGGCCGAACAGCAGCACGCCAAGTTCGTCGATGCCATCGACGATCTCGTTCTCGTCGAGGATGTGGTGCTTCTCCTGCATCTTCGCGGCGCGGCCGAACATCTCATGCAGCGACAGCACGGCGTCGTCACAGGGATGATAGGCGTAGTGGCAGGTCGGCCGGTAGATCGCCTTGCCCGACGCATCGCGCACCGTGAAGTAGTCGGAGATCGAGATCGACTCGTTGTGGGTGACGAGGAAGCCGTACTGCGCGCCGCGGGTCGGGCACCAGGTCCGCACCCGCGTGTTGGCGCCGGGCTGCATCAGATAGATGGCAGCGCCGCAGCCGGCTTCGTGGGTATGCGCATTCTCGGGCATCCATTTTTCATGGGTGCCCCAGCCGAGTTCGGACGGCTGCACGCCTTCCGACAGGAAACCTTCCACCGACCAGGTGTTGACGAAGACGTCCGGCTCTTTCGGCGCCTTGGCGCGCTGGGTGTCGCGTTCGGCGATGTGGATGCCCTTGATGCCGGCCTGCCGCATCAGGTCCGCCCATTCGGCTTTGGTCTTCGGCCGGGGGGCATTGAGCTTCAGATCGGCGGCGACATTGAGCAGCGCCTGCTTGACGAAAAACGAGACCATGCCGGGATTGGCGCCGCAGCAGGACACGGCCGTGGTCGAACCCGCCGGGCGCGCCTTCTTGGCGGCCAGCGTCACTTCGCGAAGCGCGTAGTTGGAGCGTGCTTCCGGGCCCTTCGACGCATCGAAATAGAAGCCGAGCCAGGGCTCGTTGACGGTGTCGATATAGAGCGCGCCGACCTCGTTGCAGAGTTCCATGATGTCGGTGGAGCCGGTATCGACCGAGAGATTGACGCAAAAGCCCTGGCCGCCGCCTTCAGTGAGAAGCGGGGTCAGCAACTCGCGATAATTATCTTTGGTCACGGCCTTCTGGATGAACTTGACGTTCTGCTTCTCGCAATGCGCCTTGCGGCCCTCGTCCTTGGGATCGATCACGGTGATGCGCGACTTGTCGTAATCGAGATGCCGCTCGATCATCGGCAACGTGCCTTTGCCGATCGAGCCGAAGCCGATCATGACAATGGGGCCGGTGATTTTCGCGTAGATCTGCGAGGAGGGGCTCATCATTTTCTCCAGGAGAACGCCTAGCGGCGGGTAGAGTGGATCAGGGGTTGCGACGCTTTGCGGTGACTTCGATTTCGACCTTCATCTCGGGCTTGTAGAGCCCCGCGACGATCAGCAGCGTCGCGGCCGGGCGGATGTCGCCGAGGACCTCGCCGCAGACCGCGAAATGGGCGTCCGCGTCGTTGACGTCGGTGAGGTAGTAGGTCGCACGGACGATGTCGGCCATCGTGAAGCCTCCCTCCTTGAGGGCGGCCTCGATGGTCTTGAAGCAGTTCCGTGACTGGCTCGTGACATCTGAGGGCATCGTCATCGTCGTGTAGTCGTAGCCGGTGGTTCCCGCGACGAAGGCGAAGTCGCCGTCGATCACGGCACGGCTGTAGCCGGCGGTCTTCTCGAAAGGCGAGCCGGTGGAAATCAGGCGGCGGGACATGCTGGACCTCGACTGAAAAGGGCTTTGCGCGGGGTTTACGGGCATTTTCGGCGCCCGCGCAACCCCTTGGATTCTGACCTTGGATCTGGCCCGGGCTTCTGGCCGGCGGCCGGCGCTAGCGGGACTGCTGCGTGGTGTCCGGCGGCGAGGGCGGCGAGCCGGCCCAGCGGCGGATCAGGATGTCCCTGACGATCATGACCGAGATCAGGACCAGCATCACCGTGGTGACGAGGCCGCGCCAACGCGGGCGCGCGCCGTCGATTGCGGGAAGGTTCTCCGACATGGCGCCCGCCCTTACGCCGCGTGCGGCACGGCGAACGGTGCCTTCCGGGTACGGGCGGCCCTGCTCTTGCTGGGCAGCAATGCGCCGGTCGGCACGACCATGCCCCAGGCGCCGTCGAGTGCGCCCTCGACCAGCTCGAGGCCGAGCAGCCGCTCGCGCGCAAAGGCACCCGGCAGCGACAGCTCGCCGGTCTTGGCGGCCGCAAAGCCGAAACGGGCGTAGTAGGGCGCATCGCCGAGCAGGATCACCGCGCCATGGCCGCGGGTCTTGGCGACAGCCAGCGCGCGCCGCATCAGCGCGGCGCCGACGCTGAGGCCGCGGCAGCCGTCATCGACTGCCAGCGGCCCCAGCATCAGCGCGCTGCGGCCCCCCGCGCTGACGTGCCACAGCCGCACGGTTCCAACCAACCGGCCGTCCTGGCGCACGGCCGCAAGGCTTAAGCCTTGCGCGGGCGCGCGTCCGTCACGCAGGCGCTGGCAGGTGCGCGTATGGCGGTCCTCGCCAAAGCAGGCATCCAGCAGCGCTTCGCGCGCGACGACGTCCGAGGCACGCTCCGCACGGATCGCGAACGGGGCGGCTTCTCGGATGAGGGCAACGGGGGTGTTCCGTTTTGCAGTCATGGCACGTCAGTCCCGGCTTGCAACGGCATGTCGTACGCCGCGGCAAGCGTCGTTCAGAAAAATCAAAAATGATCGGGAAGGAGCCGGCGGGGCCGGCTCCCGGTTTATCGGGCCTCGATCGGGAGGCGGCTTAGATGTGGTAGGTCTTCAGCGGCGGAATGCCGTTGAACGCCACCGACGAGTAGGTCGACGTATAGGCGCCGGTGCCTTCGATCAGCAGCTTGTCGCCGATCTCGAGCGTCACCGGGAGCGGATACGGCAGCTTCTCGTACAGCACGTCGGCTGAGTCGCAGGTCGGGCCCGCGAGCACGCACGGCGTCATGTCCGCCCCGTCATGCGGGGTGCGGATAGCGTAGCGGATCGACTCGTCCATCGTCTCGGCGAGACCGCCGAACTTGCCGATGTCGAGATAGACCCAGCGCACCTCGTCCTCGTCGCTCTTCTTCGAGATCAGAACGACTTCGGTCTCGATGATCCCGGCATTGCCGACCATGCCGCGGCCCGGCTCGATGATCGTCTCCGGGATCTGGTTGCCGAAATGCTTGCGCAGCGCGCGGAAGATCGACCGGCCATATTGCAGCACCGGCGGAACGTCCTTGAGATACTTGGTCGGGAAGCCACCGCCCATGTTGACCATGGTGAGGTTGATCCCGCGCTCGGCGCAGTCACGGAACACGGTCGACGCCATCGCCAGCGCGCGGTCCCACGCCTTCACCTTGCGCTGCTGCGAGCCGACATGGAACGAGATGCCGCACGGCTCGAGTCCGAGGCGCTTGGCGAGGTCGAGCACGTCGACCGCCATCTCCGGATCGCAGCCGAACTTGCGCGACAGCGGCCACTCGGCGCCGGCGCAATCATAGAGGATGCGGCAGAACACCTTGGCGCCGGGAGCAGCGCGTGCGACCTTCTCGACCTCGGCGGCGCAGTCGACCGCGAACAGGCGAATGCCGAGCGCGAAGGCACGCGCGATGTCGCGCTCCTTCTTGATCGTGTTGCCATAGGAGATCCGGTCCGGGGTCGCGCCGGCGGCCAGCGCCATCTCGATCTCCGCAACGGTTGCGGTGTCGAAGCAGGAGCCGAGCGAGGCGAGCAGCGACAGCACTTCGGGCGCAGGGTTCGCCTTCACCGCGTAGAACACGCGGCTGTCCGGCAGCACCTTCGCGAAGGTCTGGTAGTTGTCGCGCACGACTTCGAGGTCGACGACGAGGCACGGCTCGGTGTCGAGACCATCCTGGCGGCGGTGGCGCAGGAATTCCTGGATACGTTCGGTCATGGCACTCTCCAACGGCCCCAGCGACGGGATCCGCATCAACGTGACGTCGGATAAGAGCGCTTTGGCCACATCGCGCGATGGAGGCGCGCTGAGGCCAAGAGACTCAAACCAGACTGTGCTGCCGTGGATTGGTTGGGAGAGTTTCCCGCCCGCTCACCTGGCAATGAAGGACAAGCCTTTTCAGTAGCCCGCGCCGGCGTTGGACTGCCGGTAGAGACCAAAAAAGCCCGATCCGTCGTTGCTTTAAGTCGCGTCCCCCGTTGAGAGCGGGGTGCGCCGGTTCGCCTCCGGCTGCCAGTCACGGTTGCAAAGAGTGGTGAGACCTTCAACAAGGCATCCCTGGAGAGAGATGCTGGCCGCCTCGTGTCCTCTCGGACGTAAGCGACCCTCGGTTCTTCCACCCCTTGGCGGCTGTCCGGCCTCTTGTCCGGATACCTACCGACTGACACACGACCACAGGCACGTGCGAAATTGGGCAAGGCAGGAAATAAGTCTTTTGACTTCGCGGCGCAAGAATTTTTTTGCGATAGCGGCAAATTTCCCTAACGCGTGCTTGCGATCTCGCGCACAGCACGTGTTGGAGATGAACAGCTGTTAAGAATGACTAACGAAGCGTGTGCGTTTTAGCCCTGTGCCGCAGCGCTTTCTTGAATCGCCTAAAGCTCACGCGCGACGCGTGAACGGCTCGACGCGTTGCGCAGCGCGGATGAAGGCGATCATGATCAGGACGCCGAGGCCGAACAGCACGGCCTGCAGGATGTGCGCAGCGGTGTCGTTGAGCCCGAGCAGGATCGCGAGCGCCCAGCCGCCGGCGAACGCCGCGCCGAACACTTCGGCGCCGATCAGGATCGCCGCCGAGATCACGGTGATGACGCTCGGCCAGTAGATCCGGCTGTTGCCTGAGGCGGTGGGCTGCATGCTCATGAAATAGGTCCTGTTCAGGGGGCGCAATCTCTCCGAAAAGTGCCCATCTATCAAGCGCAAAAGGCCCAAAAATGCCGTATCGCGTGATATAGATTGGGCCGCATTTTCAAGGCGAAAAACGGGATATTCGATGTCAGAAACCAGCGCAGAGGCTATTGCCAACCCCCTCCTGAAGGCGTGGCAGACGCCGCTCGAGACGCCGCCCTTCGCCGAGATCAAGCCGGAGCATTTCCTCCCCGCCTTCGAGCAGGCCTTCGCCGATCATTCGGCGGAAGTGGCTGCGATCACCCATGATCCGGCGCTGCCCGACTTCGACAACACCATCACGGCGCTGGAGCGCTCCGGCAAGCTGCTGTCGAAGGTCTCCGCCGTGTTCTACGACCTGGTCTCGGCCCACTCCAATCCGGCGATCCTGGAGATCGACAAGGAGGTGTCGCCGAGGATGGCGCGGCACTGGAATCCGATCATGATGAACGCTGTGCTGTTTGGCCGCATCGCCATGCTGCACGAGAAGCGCGCCTCGCTCGGCCTGACCGGCGAGCAGATGCGGCTGCTGGAGCGCACCTATACCCGCTTCCGCCGCTCCGGCGCCGGGCTCGACGACGCGGCCAAGGCTCGCATGGCCGAGATCAACGAGCGCCTCGCCCATCTCGGCACCTCGTTCAGCCACCATCTGCTCGGCGACGAGCAGGAGTGGTCGATGGAGCTCGGCGAGGGCGACCGCGCCGGCCTGTCCGACACATTTGTGGCGGCGGCCAAGGCTGCGGCGGAAGAGCGCGGAATGCCTGGCAAGGCGATCGTGACGCTGTCGCGCTCCTCGGTCGAGCCGTTCCTGCAGAGCTCGCAGCGGCGCGACCTGCGCGAGAAGGTCTACAAGGCCTTCACCGCCCGCGGCGACAACGGCAACGCCAACGACAACAATGCGACCATCGTGGAGATCCTCAGGCTCCGTGAGGAAACCGCGAAGATACTGGGCTTCCCGACCTATGCCGCCTACCGCCTGGAGGATTCCATGGCGAAGACGCCGGACGCGGTGCGCGGCCTGCTGGAGCGGGTCTGGAAGCCAGCGCGGGCGCGGGCGCTCGCCGACCGTGACGCACTGCAGGCGCTGATCACCGAGGAGGGCGGCAATTTCACCTTGGCGTCCTGGGACTGGCGCTACTACGCCGAGAAGCTGCGCCAGGCCAAAGCCAATTTTGACGATTCCGCGATCAAGCCCTATCTGGTGCTCGATCACATGATCGAGGCCGCCTTCGACTGCGCCACCCGCCTGTTCGGCGTCACCTTCGAGGAGCGCAAGGATATCCCGGTCTGGCACCCGGATGTGCGGGTCTGGGAGGTCAAGGGCCGCGACGGCCAGCACAAGGCGCTGTTCTACGGCGACTACTTCGCGCGGCCCTCGAAGCGCTCCGGCGCCTGGATGACCTCGCTGCGCGACCAGCAGAAGCTCGACGGCAACGTCGCGCCGCTGGTCATCAATGTCTGCAACTTCGCCAAGGGCGCCGACGGCGCGCCGTCGCTGCTGTCGCCCGACGATGCCCGGACCCTGTTCCACGAGTTCGGCCACGGTCTGCACGGTATGCTCTCGAATGTGACCTACCCGTCACTGTCGGGGACTTCGGTGTTCACCGACTTCGTCGAGCTGCCCTCGCAGCTCTACGAGCACTGGCAGGAGCGGCCCGAGGTGCTGCAGCGCTTCGCCCGCCACTACCAGACCGGGGAGGCGCTGCCCGACGACCTGCTCAAGCGCTTCCTCGCCGCGCGCAAGTTCAATCAGGGCTTTGCCACCGTGGAGTTCGTCTCCTCGGCGCTGGTCGACCTCGAATTCCACACCCAGCCGGCGGCGGCGAGCTGGGACGTCCGCGCTTTCGAACAGAAGGAGCTGGAGAAGATCGGCATGCCCGCCGAGATTTCGCTGCGGCACCGGCCGACCCAGTTCGGCCACATCTTCTCCGGCGACCACTACGCGTCCGGCTATTACAGCTACATGTGGTCGGAGGTGATGGACGCCGACGCCTTCGGCGCCTTCGAGGAGGCCGGCGACATCTTCGATCCCGCCACCGCCAAGCGGCTGCATGATGACATCTATTCGTCGGGCGGCTCGCGCGATCCGGAGGAGGCCTATGTCGCCTTCCGCGGCCGCGAACCCGAGCCGGATGCGCTGCTGCGCCGCCGCGGCCTGCTCGAGACATCAGAGGCGGCCTGAAGGTGAGGCCGTCACTGAACCGGCTGATCGCCGGGTTCGTGCTTGCGGTGTCCGGCGTGCTCGGCACGGCGGCCGCCGAGGCGCATCCGCATGTCTGGATCGTCGCAAAGAGCGAGCTGATCTACGCGCCTGACGGCACCATCACCGGGGTCCGCCACGCCTGGACCTTCGACGACATGTTCTCGACCTACGCGTTGCAGGGCCTCGAGACCAAGGTGAAAGGCGCCTACAGCCGCGAGGAGCTGGCGCCGCTGGCGCAGACCAATGTCGAGTCGCTGAAGGAATACGCCTACTTCACCTTCGCCAAGGGCGACGGCAAGAAGCAGAAGTTCACCGAGCCGGTCGACTACTTCCTCGAATACAAGGACTCGGCGCTGACGCTGCACTTCACCCTGCCGGTGAAGACGCCGTTCAAGGCCAGGCAGCTCTCGCTCGAAGTGTTCGACCCGACCTATTTCATCGACTTCCAGTTCGCCGAGAAGGAGCCGGTCAAGCTCGTCGGCGCCGCCGCCGACTGCAAGATGCAGTTCGAGCGGCCGAACGACGGCTCCGCCGCCGCCCAGAAGCTCGGCGAGCAGAACTTCCTCGACGGCGGCAACGCCAATTTCGGCATGATGTTCGCCAACAAGATCACGGTGGATTGCCCATGACGCCGATCGCCTCGCGCGCGATGCGCGGCCTCGCCGTGTCTGCTGCGGTGCTCGCGGCATTCGCGGTGCTCGATGGCGCGGTGCATGCGCTGCTGGCGCAAAATCCGTTTGGCGCGCCGCGCGCAGCGGAGCCGCAGGGCGGGCTGGTCGGCTGGCTGTTGGCAAAACAGTCGGAGTTCTATCGCGAGATGTCGCAGACCATCCGCGCTGCGAAATCCGACGGTTCGGCGGTATGGACGCTGCTCGCGATCTCGTTTGCCTACGGGATTTTCCATGCCGCAGGTCCCGGCCACGGCAAGGCGGTGATCTCGTCCTACATGGTCGCCAATCGCGAGACCGCGCGGCGCGGCATCGTGCTGTCGTTCGCCTCGGCGCTGATGCAGTCGCTGGTCGCCGTTCTGATCGTGGGTGTCTGCGCCTGGCTGCTCAATGCGACGGCGAAGACGATGTGCGGGGCGGAGAAGGCGATCGAGATCGCCAGCTACGCGCTGATCGCAGCCTTCGGCGCCCGGCTGGTCTGGGTCAAGGGCGGCGGCTTCCTCCGCGCGCTCCGGCTGCCGCGTCCGGCGCTGGCGATGGCCGGCGCACAGCAGCACGGTCACGATCACCATGGTCACGCTCACCACGACCATGGCCATGATCACCATCATCGCCATGCGCATGACGATCACGACCATCATCACGATCATGGCCACGGCCATGACGCGGACCATGTCCATGACGAGCATTGCGGCCATTCGCATGGACCGACGCTGGCCGAGCTCGCCGGTCCCGGCGGCTGGCGGCGCGGCCTCAGTGCGATCCTCACGGTCGGGATCCGGCCGTGCTCGGGCGCGATCCTGGTGCTGGTGTTCGCGTTGGCGCAGGGCCTGTTCTGGGCCGGCATTGCCGCGACCTTCGTGATGGGGCTCGGCACCGCCATCACGGTGGCGGCGATCGCGCTGGTTGCGGTGTCGGCGCGCGGCGTGGCCGAGCGGCTCAGCGGCGCGCGCGACGGTGGCGGCATGGTGATCATGCGCGGCCTGGAGTTCGCCGCCGCCGCGCTCGTGCTGCTGTTCGGCCTCGGCCTGCTGTTCGGCTATGTCGCGGCGAACGGGCGACGTGTCTTTGAAGTCACCTCGCCCCGCTTGCAGTCTCCTGAGTGAGGGACGCATCCCTGCGAGGGTTCCCTCTCCCCTTGCGGGAGAGGGTAGGGAGAGGGGTGCCGCTTGCTCCGCTGCTTGTCAGGTGTGAGCGCTTACTGGGCGGCGAGCGAGATGTCGGTTGATAGAGCTTTGCTCGCCCTCGTACATCTCGCCCGGGGCCACCCCTCTCCCCACCCTCTCCCGCAAGGGGAGAGGGAGCCTGACCAGCGTACTCACCTTACGCAAGAACGGAGGCGGGGAGAGAGGCAATTCAGCTCGTCAGATATCCCCTGATCGCCGGCAGCAGGAAGATCGCGATGTTGATCGCAAAGCCGATGCTCCAGAGGATCGAGCGCAGCGTCGGGCGGTTGCCGATATAGGTGAAGACGTAGGCGATCCGCACGATCAGGAACAGCACGGCGAGCTCGTCGATCAGCCGCAGCGGGCCGACGCGGAATTCGGCGAGCAGCACGGCAAAGGCGAAGAACGGGAAGCCTCGAGGCCGTTCTGGTGGGCGCCGAGCGCGCGCGAGCGGATCGGGTCGTCGTAGAAATCGGGATCGCGAGGTTTCGAATTGTCGAAACCGCGGATGCCGGCCCATTTCACCGACACGATCGTCAGCAGTGAGAGCAGCAGCGTCCCGAAGACGCACCATTCGGCGATCGTCATGGTTCCTCCCCATTCACGGAGCGGAACGTAGCCAACCGGCGCTTGGCTTGACAAGGTTGGAGCAACGCGCGAAGCCCAAAGCCCCCAGGCGAGGACCAAGCGCAAAGCCATCATGAGCACGGTGATCCCGTTCGAGAGCGCGAAGCCCGCCGCAGCGCCGAAGCCGGAGCGCGTCGGCGTTCTGCTGGTCAATCTCGGCACGCCGGATACGGCGGATGCCGTGGGCGTGCGGGCCTACCTCAAGGAATTCCTGTCCGATCCCAGGGTGATCGAGGATCAGGGCCTCGTCTGGAAGCTGATCCTCAACGGCATCATCCTGCGCGTCCGCCCGGCCCGCAAGGCGCGCGATTATCTGAAGATCTGGAACACCGAGAAGAACGAGTCGCCGCTGAAGACCATCACGCGCTCGCAGGCCGACAAGCTGGCGGAGGCGATCGCCGATCACGACCATGTCGTGGTCGACTGGGCGATGCGCTACGGCAATCCGTCGATCAAGCAGCGCATCGAAGCGCTGGCGGCGCAGGGCTGCGGCCGGCTGCTGCTGGTGCCGCTCTATCCGCAATATTCCGCGGCGACGTCGGCGACCGTTTGCGACGAAGCGTTTCGCGTGCTGGCCGGCATGCGTGCGCAGCCAATCCTGCGGGTGACGCCGCCTTACTACGACGATCCCGATTACATCGAGGCGCTGGCGGTCTCGATCAATGCGCATCTTGCGACGCTGCCGTTCCAACCCGAGGTGATCCTCGCCTCGTTCCACGGCATGCCGAAGGAGTATGTCGACAAGGGCGATCCCTATCAGGCGCAGTGCATTGCCACGACCAACGCGCTGCGCAAGCGGCTCGGGCTCGATGCCTCGCGGTTGCTTCTCACCTTCCAGTCGCGCTTCGGCAATGCCGAGTGGCTGCAACCTTATACCGACAAGACGGTCGAGAAGCTGGCCGGGGACGGCGTGCGGCGAATGGCCGTGGTCACGCCCGGCTTCTCCGCCGATTGCCTGGAGACGCTGGAGGAGATCGCGCAGGAGAATGCCGAGATCTTCCGGCACAATGGCGGCGAGCAGTTCGCGGCCATCCCTTGCCTCAACGACAGCGACGGCGGCATGGACGTGATCCGCCAGCTCGTGCTGCGCGAGCTTCAGGGCTGGATCTAATAAGGCTGGAGCTGATTGTTAACGATCGGTGACAGCGGACACAGCCATTCATTTGCATCTGGTAGTCTCGCAGCAGCTTCCCATGTGCTAGGTAGAAGAACAGCCGGCTGAACCGGCGCGGCGGTCCTGCCGACCAATGCACGACCGCGCCCGGCGACGGTCTCGCCGGCCCTGGAGGACTTTATGACTGGCTTCGACATTTTCGCGATTGCGTTTGTTCTTCTCGTCATCGTCACGCTGTTCGCCGGGATCAAGACCGTTCCGCAGGGCTTTGACTGGACCATCGAGCGGTTCGGCAAATACACCCGCACGCTGTCGCCCGGCCTCAATCTGATCGTGCCGTATTTCGATCGCATCGGGCGCAAGATCAACATGATGGAGCAGGTGATCAACATCCCCGAGCAGGAGGTGATCACCAAGGACAACGCCACCGTGACGGTGGATGGTGTCGCGTTCTACCAGGTGTTCGATGCCGCGAAGGCGAGCTACGAGGTCGCCAATCTCAACCAGGCGATCACCGTGCTGACCATGACCAACATCCGCTCGGTGATGGGCTCGATGGATCTCGACCAGGTGCTGTCGCATCGCGACGAGATCAACGAGCGGCTGCTGCGCGTGGTCGATGCCGCGGTGTCGCCCTGGGGCGTCAAGGTCAACCGCATCGAGATCAAGGACATCGTGCCGCCGGCCGACCTCGTCGAGGCGATGGGCCGGCAGATGAAGGCCGAGCGCGTCAAGCGCGCCGACATTCTGCAGGCGGAGGGCCAGCGGCAGTCCGAGATCCTGCGCGCCGAGGGCGCCAAGCAGGGCCAGATACTGCAGGCCGAGGGCCGCCGCGAGGCCGCCTTCCGCGACGCCGAGGCTCGTGAGCGTCTCGCCGAAGCCGAGGCCAAGGCGACCCAGATGGTGTCGGAATCGATCGCCAAGGGCGACGTCGCCGCGCTGAACTATTTCATCGCCGACAAGTACATCAAGGCGTTCGGCCAGCTCGCGGAGTCGCCGAACCAGAAGGTCCTGATGCTGCCGATCGAAACCTCGAGCGTGCTGGGCTCGCTCGCCGGTATCGGCGAGATCGCCCGCGCCACCTTCGGCGAGAGCGCGGCATCGGCAACCGCTGCGGCGCGGCGCGGCGGCTCCGTGCCGCCGGCAGGTCCGACGCCGCCACCGCCGGTGCCGCCGCAGCGGTGACGGCGTGAGGCGCGATCCTGCGGGCGTATTCAGTTCACCTCTCCCCTTGTGGGAGAGGTCGGATTGCATCGACGGATGCAATCCGGGTGAGGGGTCTCTCTCCGCGGAGAGACCGCAACCCCTCACCCCAACCCTCTCCCAGTCGAAGTCGGATATATCCGACTTCGACAATTGCAGGAGGGCCAACTCGGGTAAACCCGAGTAGGCTGGGAGAGGGAGCGCACCTCCGCTGTGGAGGCACCTAGAGGTCACGTCATGGCCGAGATGTTTTCGACATTGGGTACCTGGAACTGGCTGATCTTCGGCTTCATCCTGATGGCGCTGGAGCTCGCGGCGCCCGGGGTGTTCCTGTTCTGGCTCGGGCTCGCGGCGCTCGTGGTCGGCCTGCTGTCGTTCGTGTTCACGCCCTCCTGGCAGATGCAGCTGTTGATGTTCGCGGTGTTCGCCGCGCTGGCGGTGCCGGCGTGGCGGCATTTTGCCAAGGGCGCGACCGCGGCCAGCAAGAGCAACCCGTTCCTCAATCGCCGTAACGAAGCCCTGGTCGGCCGCGAATTCACGCTGGAGAAGCCGATCATCGACGGCTCAGGCACGGTGCGGATCGACGACACGATCTGGCGTGTCGCCGGCCCCGATGCGCCGGCCGGCAGCCGGGTGAAGGTGGTGCGCGCCGACGGCGCCAGCCTGACGGTGGCCGCGGTCTAGCTGCTTGCGTGCTTGCTCCAGCGTTCGGCGAAGCGATGGAGCGGCGTGAAGGTCGCAAACAGCTCGCGGCCGAGCGCGGTAAGGCTGTAACCATCGTCCGTCAGCTCGACGAACCCGGCCTCGCGCAGCTCGGTCAATCGCGTTTGCAGGATGGTCGGCGAGGCCTCGTCGCAGGCGGTGCGCAGCGCGCGCGAGGTCAGTGCGCCTTCGCGCAGCTCCCAGACGATGCGCAAGGTCCAGCGCCGGCCCAGCAGATCCAGCAGCGCCATGATCGGGCGGCCGCTCCGCGAGCCGCGGACGCCGGGTCTTGTCGCTGGAACCTGCTTCGGCATGTCGCCCATCCCCCCTTGAATCTCTCTTTGCATACCGCTACAGATATTGTAGCGTTGCGCTACATTAAATGTAGCAACGGGATCAGCCCATGTCACGCATCGCGCCGCTCGATCCGCCCTATGCGGCGGACGTTCAACAGCATTTCGACCGCATCATGCGCGGCAAGCCGCCGCTGGTGCTGTTCCGAATGATGGCCGGCCATCCGCGCGCCTGGGAGAAGTTTCGCGGCGGTAGCCTGCTGGACCGCGGGCCGCTCCCCTTGCGGGAGCGGGAGATCGTGATCGACCGTACCTGCGCGCTCAATGCATGCGAATATGAATGGGGCATGCATATCGCGGCATTCGGCGCTGCCGCCGGGCTATCGGAGCAGCAGGTCCACGCCACCGTGCATGGTGCGGCCGATGCCGGCTGCTGGTCGCCGGCCGAGCAGGCGATGATCGCGGCGGTCGACGCGCTGCATGCGCGCGCGACGTTGAGCGAGCAGGAATATGCCGCGCTGTCGGCGCACTACGACGACGATCAGGTGCTGGAGATCATCCTGTTGTGCGGCTTCTACCGCACCGTCTCCTACCTCGCCAACGCGCTGGCCCTGCCGCTGGAAGCGACCGCGGCGCGGTTTCCGAAGTGAGCGTCATTCCGGGCTCGCGCCAAGAGGCGCGCGCCGGAATGACGAATTGAAAGAGTTCTGTTTACGCCACGCCCGCGCGCAGCAGATCGTGCAGATGGATGATGCCGACCGGCTTCTTCGCATCGGTCACGATCAGCGTCGTGATCTTCGAGGCGTTGAGCAATTCCAGCGCTTCGCCGGCCAGCGTGTCGCGGCTGATCGTCTTCGGGGTCCTGGTCATGACCTCGTCGACCGACAGCGTCAGCAGGTCCGGGCGCATCTGCCGGCGCAAATCGCCGTCGGTGACGATGCCGGCGAGATGGCCGTGGCTGTCGACGATGCCGACGCAGCCGAAGCCCTTGGAGGTCATCTCGACCAGCGCATCCGACATGTTGGTGCCGAGCGGTTTCAGCGGCAGCGCGTCGCCGCTGTGCATCAGGTCGCGGGCATATTTCAGCAGCGCGCCGAGCTTGCCGCCCGGATGCAGCACGCTGAAATCGGTCGAGGTGAAGCCGCGGCCCTCGAGCAGCGCGATCGCCAAGGCATCGCCGAGCGCCAGCATCATCAGCGAGGACGTTGTCGGCGCGAGGTTGTGCGGGCAGGCCTCGCGGGCCTTCGGCAGCGTCAGCTGCACGTCGGCGGCCTTGCTCAGCGTCGAATCCTTGTCGGCGGTCATCGCGATCAGCGGAATGCCGAAGCGCGCCGCATAGGCGATCAGATTGCGCATCTCCGGCTGCTCGCCGGACCATGACAGCGCGAGGATCACGTCCTCGGCGGTGATCATGCCGAGGTCGCCATGGCTCGCTTCGGCCGCGTGGACGAAGAACGCCGGCGTGCCGGTCGAGGCGAAGGTCGCAGCGATCTTGCGGCCGATATGGCCGGACTTGCCGAGCCCGGTCACGATCAGCCGTCCCTTGGCCTTGCAGATCAACTCGGCCGCCGCGGTGAACGGCGCGCCGAGGTCGGACTTGAGTGCCGCGGAGATTGCCGCGACGCCGCTTGCCTCGGCATCGAGGGTGCGGAGCGCCGACTGAACAGCGCCGTCATCGGGGCCGGATGATTTGGTCATCAGCGGTTTCGGTTTGGCCATTTCGGATTCCAGGGGAGGGGTTTTGCACCCGGGCGTCTCCCTTAGCACGTTCGATTCCGCGATGCGACGCGCGGCGGCGGATCCTCAACGGCTCATTAACCATAATTGTTTTAACTCCATTAACGACGTTTTTCGCCGCCCGGCGAAATGCGTACGTCAAGTGCATGAATTCGTTGGGGTATTTCCATCGTGTGGCGGCGGCCAGCAAGCGGCCCAAATCGGCGCGGACGCCCCGTTCGCGTGGTTTTGCCATGCCTTGCGTTCGCTGCGACGTCGGGGCTCGCCAACGCCCAGACCGTGACGCCGGATTTGTTCAGCCCGAACCGGCAGAGCCAGGTGATTACGCCGGATTCGCCGCTGCGCCGGACCACGGCCGACGCCATGGATCCGCTCAACGGCCTGAAGCTGCCGGACGCCGATCCCAGCCGGCGTGCGTCGCCGTCATCGACATCCACGTCGGAGCGCGTGGGACAGGTCCCGACCTACGGTCTTCCGGCCGCCAACGGCGCTTCGACATCAGGCTACGACTCGCTCAATCGGAAGCGCCTGAAGCCGAAATATTATCCGGGCCAGGCCAAGCCGAAGCCGCCGCCGGGACCCGGCTCGCCGGTGCCCACGGCGCCGCCGCTGACCGCGGCCGGGCAGCTGCGGCTGTCGATCCCGCCGTCGGAGACCGCCAGCAAGCCGCCGGTGCCGCCGGCGATGGCCGGCACCATCGTCGGCCAGCCGCCGCGCAGGCGGCTCAAGATCGACGACGATCCGTTCGGCGCGGTCGGCGACTACGCCGGCTCGTTCATGGTCAAGACCGCGGTCGAGGTGATGGCCGGCTACGACACCAATCCGGGCCGGTTGAATTCGCCGCAGGGCAAGGCGTTCTACATGGTCGCGCCGGAATTCGTCGCGATGTCGGACTGGGAGCGTCACGCCGTCGTCGCCGATCTGCGCGGCTCCTTCACCGGCTACGGCTCCCAGCTCACGCCGATTGACGACACGCCGCTGTCGGCGCCGCTCGACATCGACCGTCCAAACTTCACCGGCCATATCGACGGCCGTCTCGATGTGTCGAAGGACACGCATCTGACGGCGCAGGCCCGCCTGTTGGTCTCGACCGACAATCCGGGCAGCCCGAACGTGCAGGCGGGCCTTGCCAAATATCCGCTCTACTCTACGGTCGGCGGCACCTTCGGCATCGACCAGCATTTCAACCGCATGCAGGTCTCGCTCGGCGGCACGGTCGATCGCACCGATTATCAATGGTCGAAGCTCACCGACGGCACCTCGTCATCGAACGACGACCGCAACTTCACCCAATATGGCGGCGTCGGCCGCCTGAGCTATGAGCTGAATCCGGCCGTGAAGCCGTTCGTCGAGGTGGAGGGCGACAGCCGCTTCCACGATCTCTATCTCGACCGCAACGGCTACGCGCGCAATTCGTCGGGCGGTTACGCCAAAGTCGGTACGTCGTTCGAGTTCACCCGGTTGCTGTTCGGCGAGGTCTCGATCGGCTATGCGGCGCGCGACTATGTCGACCCGCGGCTCAGCCGGCTCGAAGGCCTGCTCACCACGGCCTCGCTGACCTGGACTGCGACGCCGCTGACCACGGCAAAGTTCTATTCTGACACCCAGCTCGGCGAGACCACGCTGCCGGGCACCTCCGGCGTGCTGTCGCGCACCTACACCGTCGAGGTCGACCACGACTTCCGCCGCTGGCTGACCGGCATCGGCAAGTTCACCTACGGCACGCTCGACTACCAGGGCGACAACCGCACCGACAAGATCTACTCGCTGTCGGGCGACCTGATCTACAAGATGACGCGCAGCCTCTGGATCAAGGGCACGCTGCGCCGCGACTGGCTGGATTCCAACCAGCCGGGACAGAGCTCGGCGTCGACGGTGGTGATGCTCGGCGTGCGGGTGCAGAACTGACCACCCAAAGAAGCGCCCACTGTATTCCAATGTGGATTTGCGACTATGCCGGAGACCCAGACGATTTCGCTCGCCGATGTGGCAAAGAGCTTCGCGGACAGTGATCCCTCATTCAGATATTTTCATGGAAAGATATTCAGCGTCATAATCCCGGACCCGGAGCAATTTGCGGATCTTGCGGCCAATGTTGGAATTCGCAGACAGTCGTTTCCAAATTCGCATCCGGCGACGATGCTCTTTGGCAAGCTCGCACCGCTTGTTAGTAATCGAATTGACGTGGTGATGGCGGTTGAAGATGGGCGATTGAAGCTTCACCATCACTTATCGAAGGCCGAACTTCCCGACTGCAACTATCTTGCGCTGATTTCGCCGGCGGAACGATATGATTCGGAAACGAGCTACGCGAAGGCGTTCGAGTCTATCAGCTTTCTCAAGGCTTATCTTGCGTTGCCGTTTGGAAGATTGTCGAGCTATAGCTGGGTGGCCAACTTCGATTTCGACGAGAACGGCATTGTTTCGCTGTCTGGGCCTACAATCCGTATGCCGCTGCTCAGTGACCTCTTTAGAATTGTCGATCCGGCACTCATGGCAGAAATTTCCGGCAGGCTCGCGTTGCAACAAACGCAGTATCGCACGCGGCTTGAACGAGCATGCAAGTTCTTCGATATGGCGCTTGGCGAGGAAGATGAGGCTTTCAAGTTTTCATCGTATTGGATCGCACTAGAAATACTTGTTGGCGGAAAAAGTGATGCAATTCGCACCAAGCTTTCCGCTTCCTACGGACAAAGGAATAAGTCATTCGCTGACGAAAAATTACTCTTCAAGGAAATCGAAGCCATTAGGCATGGACTGTTCCACAAAGGCAGCTTCCATACACTTCGTTCGTATCAGGAGCGCTTATTGCAACTCTTTTTCTGGGATATTGTGATTGAGCAGATAGGTCTGAAATCGAGGGGTCTTGCGCTTGCTCTTGTGGAAAGTGGCCTCATCGAACAGGAGAAAGGACGATCTCTGGGGGCGGCTGTATAACGCGAACGCCCCGACTCTGCTCACCATGCCGTTCGCGTCTCGGCGCGCAGTTGCGGTAGCGAGTTGCTGAGGCTACGCGGCCTTGCCGCTGCGAAAGCTCGTCGTGCCCGGCGAAGGCAGGGCATCCAATGCGCCGCGACCTATCCGTCCAATCGCAGAAGTCTCTGGAATACTGGATCGCCCGCTTTCGCGGGCGATGACAGTCGAGTTTGTGAGATTTAGTTCGGCGCAACGGCCGGGGCACTCACCCCGGCAGGTCGGTCTTGCCCATCAGGAAGCTGTCGATCGAGCGCGCGCACTGGCGGCCTTCGCGGATCGCCCAGACCACGAGCGACTGACCGCGGCGCATATCGCCGGCCGAGAAGATCTTCGCGCGCGAGGTCTGGTAGTCGTGCAGGGAGGCGCGGACGTTGCCGCGCTGGTCGAGCTCGACGCCCAGCGTCTTGAGCAGGCCCTCGTGCACCGGATGGACGAAGCCCATCGCCAGCAGCACGAGCTCGGCGTCGAGCGTGAACTCGGTGCCGGGCAGCGGCTTGAACTTGTCGTCGACCTTGACGCAATGCAGTTTTGTCACTTTGCCGTCGACGCCTTCGAACTTCTGCGTCAGCACTGCGTATTCGCGCACGGCGCCCTCGGCCTGGCTCGACGAGGTCCGCATCTTCAGCGGCCAGTTCGGCCAGGTCACGCCCTTGTTCTCGTGCTCGGGCGGCGCCGGCATGATCTCGAGCTGGGTCACCGACTTGGCGCCCTGACGGAACGAGGTGCCGATGCAGTCCGAACCGGTGTCGCCGCCGCCGATCACCACGACATGCTTGCCGCCGGCGAGGATGTCGGCGGCGCCGTTCAGCGGCTCGCCGGAGACGCGGCGGTTCTGCTGCGGCAGGAAGTCCATCGCGAAATGGATGCCGGCGAGGTCGCGGCCCGGGATCGGCAGGTCGCGCGGGGCTTCCGCGCCGCCGGTCAGCGCCACGGCGTCATACTGCTTGGCGAGCTCCTGCGGATCGATCGCGCCGGGCGTGGAGCCGCCCACCGCCTTGCCGTAATGGAAAGTGACGCCTTCGGCTTCCATCTGCTGAACGCGGCGGTCGATGATGCCCTTCTCCATCTTGAAGTCTGGAATGCCGTAGCGCAGCAGGCGCCGGCCTTGGCGAACTTCTCGTAGACATGCACCTCATGGCCGGCGCGCGCGAGCTGCTGCGCGGCGGCGAGGCCCGCGGGGCCCGAGCCGATCACGGCGACCTTCTTGCCGGTCTTCTCGGCGGCGATCTCCGGCTTCAGCCAGCCATTGTCCCAGGCGCGGTCGACGATCGCGCATTCGATGGTCTTGATGGTGACCGGGTTGTCGTCGATGTTCAGCGTGCAGGACGCCTCGCATGGCGCCGGGCAGATGCGGCCGGTGAACTCGGGGAAGTTGTTGGTCGAGTGCAGGTTGCGCGAGGCCTCTTCCCAGTTGCCCTGATAGACGAGGTCGTTGAAATCGGGGATCTGGTTGTTGACCGGGCAGCCCGGCGTGCCCGGCTGGACCGACCCGGTGCCGTGGCAATAGGGGATGCCGCAATTCATGCAGCGCGCGGCCTGGTCGCGCGTGTCCTTCTCGCTCAGCGGAATGACGAACTCGTTGAAGTTCTTGAGCCGATCGGCGACCGGCTCGTACTTGCGGTCATGCCGCTCGATCTCGAGAAAACCTGTGATCTTACCCATTGAAACCCGATGCCCCTGCATCTCAGTTGTTCCGTCATTCCGGGCTGTGCCGCGGGGCACAGACCCGAAGTCTCGAAGTGGTTTTGCGCAATTCCGGGTTCGCGCCTGGCGCGCCCCGGAATGACGCGTGGTCGTGACTTACGCGCCGATCGCGATCTTCGGCTCGGCGTCGGCGTTGGCCTTCATTTCCTTCAGCGCGCGGCGGTACTCCACCGGCATCACCTTGCGGAATTTCGGTAGCCAGGCCTTCCAGTTGGCGAGGATCTCCGCCGCCTTCTTCGAGCCGGTCAGCTTGGCGTGACGGGTGATCAGGACATGCAGCCGCTCCACGTCGGAGTCGAGCAGGTTCTGGAACACGTGACCCGGCCATGCGCCTCGAGATCGCCGGAGTGGTGGTAGGTGTCGGCGTTGATCATCTCCTCCGACAGAACCGGCTCCAGCTCGACCATCGACAGGTTGCAGAGCTTGGTGAAGTCTCCGGTCTCGTCCAGCACATAGGCGATGCCGCCGGACATGCCGGCCGCGAAGTTGCGTCCGGTCTTGCCGAGCACCACCACGATGCCGCCGGTCATGTATTCGCAGCAATGGTCGCCGGCGCCTTCGACGACCGCGACCGCACCGGAGTTGCGCACCGCGAAGCGCTCGCCGGCGATGCCGCGGAAGTAGCACTCGCCCGCGATCGCGCCGTACATCACGGTGTTGCCGACGATGATCGATTCTTCCGGCACGATGCCGGAGATCTTCGGCGGCTTGACGATGATGCAGCCGCCCGAGAGACCCTTGCCGACATAGTCGTTGCCTTCACCCTCGAGCTCGAAGGTGACGCCCTTGGCGAGCCAGGCGCCGAACGCCTGTCCGGCCGTGCCCTTCAGGCCGACATGGATGGTGTCGAGCGGCAGGCCGGCATGGCCGTAGATCTTGGCCACCGCGCCCGACAGCATCGCACCGGCGGAACGGTCGGTGTTGTTGATCTCTTCCTCGATCTTGACCGGCGCGCCGCGGTCGAGCGCGGCTTGCGCCTGCTCGATCAGCCGTCGGTCGAGCACGGCATCCAGATGATGGTTCTGGCTCTCCGAGTGATAGATCGTCTGGCCCTTCTCCTCCTTCTGCCGCACGAACAGCTTGGAGAAATCGAGGCCCTTGGCCTTCCAGTGCGAGACCAGCGCGGTCTGGTCCAGCATCTGGACCTGGCCGACCATGTCGTCGAACTTCTTGTAGCCGAGCTGCGCCATGATCTCGCGCACTTCCTCGGCGACGAAGAAGAAGTAGTTGATGACGTGCTCGGGCTGGCCGGTGAAGCGCTTGCGCAGCACCGGATCCTGGGTCGCGACGCCGACCGGGCAGGTGTTGAGGTGGCACTTGCGCATCATGATGCAGCCCGCCGCGATCAAGGGTGCGGTGGCGAAGCCGAACTCGTCGGCGCCGAGCAGCGCACCGATCACGACGTCACGGCCGGTGCGGAATCCGCCGTCGACCTGCACCGCGATGCGGCTGCGCAGCCGCTGGCGCACCAGCGTCTGATGGGTTTCGGCAAGACCGATCTCCCACGGCGAGCCGGCATGCTTGATCGAGGTCAGCGGCGAGGCACCGGTGCCGCCCTCGAAGCCCGCGATGGTGACATGGTCGGCGCGCGCCTTGGCGACGCCGGCGGCAACCGTGCCGACGCGACCTCGGACACCAGCTTGACCGAGACCTGGCCGTCGGGATTGACGTTCTTGAGGTCGTAGATCAGCTGGGCGAGGTCTTCGATCGAGTAGATGTCGTGATGCGGCGGCGGCGAGATCAGGCCGACGCCCGGCGTCGAGTGCCGCACGCGCGCGATCGTCGCGTCGACCTTGTGGCCGGGCAGCTGGCCGCCTTCGCCGGGCTTGGCACCCTGCGCCATCTTGATCTGCA
Organism: Bradyrhizobium tropiciagri; assembly: GCF_001189845.1. Taxonomy (GTDB): domain Bacteria; phylum Pseudomonadota; class Alphaproteobacteria; order Rhizobiales; family Xanthobacteraceae; genus Bradyrhizobium; species Bradyrhizobium tropiciagri. The sequence goes on along the minus strand of NZ_LFLZ01000037.1, from coordinate 59,093 downwards.
TCATGTCGGAGTTGACGAGGTATTCCGTCGTCACGCCGAACCGGCCCGAGGCCACCTGCTTGATCGCCGAGCGCATCGAATCGCCGTTCGGCATCGGCTTGAAGCGGTCGGACTCCTCGCCGCCTTCGCCGGTGTTCGACTTGCCGCCGATCCGGTTCATCGCGATCGCGAGCGTAGTGTGCGCCTCGCGCGAGATCGAGCCGAACGACATCGCGCCGGTCGAGAACCGCTTGACGATGTCCTTGGCCGGCTCGACGTCCTCGAGCTTGACCGGCTTGCGCTTGTCGTCCTCGGCGCCCTTGATCCGGAACAGGCCGCGCAGCGTCAGCAGACGCTCGGACTGCTCGTTGAGGATCTTGGCGAACGCGCGGTAGCGCTCCTGCGAGTTGCCGCGCACGGCATGCTGCAGGGTCGAGACCGATTCCGCGGTCCAGGCATGGTCCTCGCCGCGGGTGCGGTAGGCATATTCGCCGCCGACATCGAGCGCGCTCTTGTAGATCTGGCCGTCGCCGAACGCGTCGGTGTGGCGCCGCACGGTCTCCTCGGCGATCTCGCCGAGGCCGACGCCTTCGATGCGGGTATGGGTGCCGGCGAAATACTTGGCGACGAAGTCCGCCTTGAGGCCGACCGCGTCGAAGATCTGCGCGCCGCAATAGGACTGGTAGGTCGAGATGCCCATCTTGGACATCACCTTGAGCAGGCCCTTGCCGATCGACTTGATGTAGCGCTTGACGATCTCGTAGTCGTCGAGCGCGCCGGGCAGCCGGTCCTTCATCGCGAGGATGGTCTCGAACGCGAGATAGGGGTTGATCGCCTCGGCGCCGTAGCCGGCGAGGCAGGCGAAGTGATGCACTTCGCGCGGCTCGCCGGATTCGACGACCAGGCCGACCGAGGTGCGCAGGCCGGTGCGGATCAGATGGTGATGCACGGCGGCGCAGGCCAACAGCGACGGGATCGGGATCCTGTCGGTGCCGGTCATGCGGTCCGACAGGATGATGATGTTGATGCCCTCGCGCACCGCGCCCTCGGCGCGCGCGCAGAGCTCATCGAGCACCTGCTCCATGCCCGCCGCGCCGAAGCCGGCGTGGAAGGTGGTGTCGAGCGTGCGCGACTTGAAGTGGGTCTCGGCGACGTCGGAGATCGAGCGGATCTTTTCGAGGTCGGTGTCGGTCAGGATCGGCTGCCGCACCTCGAGGCGTTGGGTCGAGGCGACGCCCTGGAGGTCGAACAGGTTCGGCCGCGGCCCGATGATCGAGACGAGGCTCATGACGATTTCCTCGCGGATCGGATCGATCGGCGGGTTGGTCACCTGCGCGAAGTTCTGCTTGAAGTAGGTGAACAGCTGCTTCGGCTTGTCCGACAGCGCCGAGATCGGCGTGTCGTTGCCCATCGAGCCGGCGGCTTCCTCGCCGGTCGACGCCATCGGCGTCATCAGGATGTTGATGTCTTCCTGGCTGTAGCCGAACGCCTGCTGGCGATCGAGCAGCGGCAGGTTGGAGCGCACGCCCTTGGCCGGCGCATCCGGCAGCTCCTCGAGCTGGATCTGGGTGCGATGCAGCCAGTCGGCGTAGGGGTGGCTCTTGGCGAGGTCGGCCTTGATCTCGTCGTCGGGAATCAGGCGGCCCTGCTCGAGATCGACGAGCAGCATCTTGCCGGGCTGCAGCCGCCACTTGGTGACGATCTGGTCCTCAGGAATCTTCAAGACGCCCATTTCGGACGCCATCACGATGCGGTCGTCCTTGGTGACGAGATAGCGCGCAGGGCGCAGGCCGTTGCGGTCGAGCGTGGCGCCGATCTTGCGGCCGTCGGTGAAGGCGATCGCGGCCGGGCCGTCCCACGGCTCCATCAGCGCGGCGTGGTATTCGTAGAAGGCGCGGCGCTGCTCATCCATCAGCGGATTGCCGGCCCACGCTTCCGGAATCATCATCATCACGGCATGCGGCAGCGAGTAACCGCCCTGCACCAGGAACTCGAGCGCGTTGTCGAAGCAGGCGGTGTCGCTCTGGCCTTCATAGGAGATCGGCCACAGCCGGCTGATGTCCTTGCCGTAGAGCTCGGAATGCACCGAAGCCTGCCGCGCCGCCATCCAGTTGACGTTGCCGCGCAGCGTGTTGATTTCGCCGTTATGGGCGATCATCCGGTAGGGATGCGCCAGCGACCAGGTCGGGAAGGTGTTGGTCGAGAAGCGCTGATGCACCAGCGCCAGCGCGCTGTCGAAATCGGCTTCGTGCAGGTCGGGATAGTACTTGCCGAGCTGGTCGGCGAGGAACATGCCCTTGTAGATCACGGTGCGGCACGAGAACGAGCACGGATAGTAGCCCGCCATGCCGCGGTCGCGGCGCTGGTAGATCGCCTGCGAGATCGACTTGCGCAGGATGTAGAGCCGGCGCTCGAAATCGTCCTCGTTCTTGGCCGCACCATTGCGGCCGATGAAGACCTGCATGTGGTAGGGCTCGGTCGGCTTCACGGTGACGCCGAGCGAGGAGTTGTCACTGGGCACGTCGCGCCAGCCGAGCAGCTTGAAGCCCTCGTTCTTGATCTCGTCGGCGATGATGCTCTTGATCACGTTCCGCCACGCGGCATCGCGCGGCATGAACAGCGCGCCGATGGCGTATTCGCCGGGCTGCGGCAGCTTGAAGCCGAGCTCGGAGGTCTTGCGCGCGAAGAAGGTGTGCGGGATCTGCACCAGGATGCCGGCGCCGTCACCAGCGCGCGGATCGGCGCCGACGGCGCCGCGATGCTCGAGGTTGCACAGGATGCTCAGCGCGTCCGAGACGATCTGATGCGACTTCTGGCCCTTGATGTTGGCGATGAAGCCGACGCCGCAGGAATCCTTTTCCAGGCTCGGATCAAACAGGCCTTCGGCTTCAGGACGCCATGTATGCAGCTCACGCGCGGGTTCGGCGGCTTTCGAGTCCGCGGTCGCCGACAGCGCACCTGCCACGATGATTTCGCGCTCGAATTCCGACCCGCTCATGTGTCCTCTCCCTTGCGTAAGGGGCCTCACCCTATTTGGCGCACCTTGGACGTTGCGGCACCCACCGGGCCACCGCTCGTCCGCCGCGAGCCGCATTTTCCTAAATTCAGACGACGGGCGTTTCAACGTCCCCTAGGGGACGGCCCTGTCTGCAGCATTCTCGGAGCCCGGGGCGCCGAGGTCCTTCTCGCGAAGGTTCTCGTTGCAATCCCCATGCCGGGATGGCCTCGAAATTGAGACAGCCTTACTGTCCTAACCTCGACCTTGCCAAATTTTTGTCTATCACACAAGCGCGAGGAAGTCCTCGCCCGCATGCTCGGAATGAACGGCTCGGCTGGCCCGCCGCGCCCCCGATTCGAAGCAAACACGCCGTGATCTGGCCCAAGGAGCGACCAAGGACCGCCGAATTTCAAACTGAAATTTTGCCCCGGGCAAGCCTCCAAGAGAGCGGGAAGCTCCTTAGGGCGGGGCAGACAGGAGTTACGGCGATGAAGTTGTTCACAGGTTCGGTTGCAGCCGCCGCCCTCGCGCTCAGCGCAGTCTCGGCCGAGGCGCAGCTCGCAACGTCCGCCCGGATCGGCAGCCCGGCTTTCGTCAGGGTCTCCGACATGGACGGGCCCTACGCCGCCATGCCCGAAGTTCCGCCGCCGCCGCGCTTTGGCCGCGTCCCAAGCCTGCTGCCGCCGGTCGAGATCTACACCGTGCTGCGCGAGAACGGCTATCTGCCGCTCGGCGCCCCGCAGCAGCGCGGCTTCGTCTACACGATCTCGGTGATCGACCAGGGCGGCGACGACGGCCGGCTGGTGATCGATGCCCGCGACGGGCACATCATCCGCTTCACCCCGGCCTATCGGCTCGGCGACAATTACGAGGAGGAGATGAGCGCGACCTACGGCCCGGTCGGTCCGATGCCGCGGGCGATCCAGGCCCGGGTGCCGCGGCCGCCGCTCCCGATCCCCCATGTCGCGAGCCGCGTGCCAGTGCCGAAGCGCAGCCCGCTCAACGCCAAGGCGCAGGCTCCCGCTGCTGCTCCGGCGACCCAGGCTCCCGCCGCGGCGGCCCAGGCCGCGGTGCCGCCGACCGCCACGCCGCAGCCTGCGCCCGCCCAGGCCGCAGCACCCGAGCAGGCCGCGGCTGCGCCGAAGCCGGCGGAGACCCAGGCGGCCGCGGCGCCGAAGCCCGTCCAGCAGGCCGAGGTTCCGACCGTCGGTCAAGCCGCGCCACCGCCGGCGGCGCCCCCGCCCGCGATCCTGCCGACCCAGGAAATGCCCAAGGTGCAAGGGCTGGAGTGACGTCCGTAGCCCGGATGGAGCGTAGCGAAATCCGGGAATCTCTCCGCTGGCACAGCGTCCCCGGATTTCGCTTCGCTCCATCCGGCTACGCAGCCGGCAACAAAAAAAAACGCCCCGGTTTCCCGGGGCGTTTTCGCGTTCAGCCAATATCTGCTGACGCGGGGCGCATTCCTTAGGCTGCGACCTTCGCCGAGCCGTCGACGACCTGCGGGGCCTTCTCGCCGCCGCCGCCGATCGGAATGTTGCGGGGCTTCTTGGCCTCGGGAATCTCGCGGACGAGATCGACGTGGAGCAGGCCGTTCTCGAGCGAAGCGTTCTTCACCTGCACGAAGTCGGCAAGCTGGAAGACGCGCTCGAACGCGCGGGAGGCGATGCCGCGATAGAGCACTTCCGAGCCGTGGCCGGAGTTCTCGTTGGCGGATTTCTCGCCCTTGATCGTCAGCGTGTTCTCCTTCGCGACGATCGAAAGCTCGGCCTGCGAGAAGCCGGAGACCGCGACGCTGATCCGGTAAGCATTCTCGCCGGTGCGCTCGATGTTGTAGGGGGGATAGCCGGGGCTGCCGTCCGAGGTCACCTGATCGAGCAGGTTGAAGAGGCGGTCGAAGCCGACGGTGGAACGATAAAACGGAGTGAGGTCGTAGCTACGCATAGGGTAGTCCTCCAATGAGCGACTGCTTCAGTTACCCGCCCGCCATCGGGCCGGGCTTAGATGTGTGCAGCCTCATGTTCCGGTTCCGAAACACTGGTAGCGGCCTGCACTGAGGTGATATGGGAGGGGTCACGTCGCGTTCAAGAGGCGGAAACCGCGTCGCTTTTTTTGGCGCAGGCGTCCTTGATCTCCACCCTGTCTCACCACGCCGGTCTCCCGCATGACGCTCGTCTCGATTCCCGCCAACCCGGTTCCGGACGACGTTGTCAGTGGCACCATCAAAACATCAGACGGGGCCGAGCTGCGCTTCGCGCGCTGGGCGCCGCCGCCCGGCCGCAAGGGCACGGTCTGCGTGTTCGGCGGGCGCGGCGAGATGATCGAAAAATACTTCGAGACCGTGCGCGACCTGCGCGACCGCGGCTTCGCGGTGGCGATGATCGACTGGCGCGGGCAGGGCCATTCGTCGCGGCGGCTGCGTGATCCGCGCAAGGGGTATGTGCGCGACTTCGCTGACTATGAGACCGACGTCGAGACCTTCGTGCAGCAGGTGGTGTTGCCTGATTGTCCGCCGCCCTATTTCGCGCTGGCCCATTCGATGGGCGGCGCGGTCCTGCTGCGGGTCGCGCATGCCGGCAAGCGCTGGTTCGACCGCATGGTGCTGTCGGCGCCGATGATCGACCTGCCGCGCAAGCGCGTGTCGTTCTTTCCGAGCGCGCTGCTTCGGATCATGCGCTGGACCGGGCAGGGCGGCAATTACGTTCCGGGTGGCGGCAGCGAGTTGGTCGGGCTCGCGCCCTTCATCGGCAATCCCGTGACCAGCGATCCGGTGCGGCACGCCCGCAACGCGGCGATCCTGGAGGAAGACCCGACGCTCGGCATCGCCGCACCGACGATCGCGTGGGCCGACACCGCGTTCACTGCGATGCGCACCTTCCGCGGCATGTCGTATCCCTCCGAGATCCGCCAGCCCATCCTGATGCTGGCGGCGAGCAATGACGAGGTGGTGTCGACGGCCGCGATCGAGGAGTTCGCCTATCATCTGCGCGCCGGCTCGCATCTCGTGATCGCCGGCTCCAAGCACGAGATCCTGCAGGAGCAGGATCGTTACCGCGCGCAGTTCTGGGCGGCGTTCGACGCCTTCGTGCCGGGCACGCCGCTGTTCAAATAGACAGCTGGTTGGCGCAAGGCCCGCAACTCAGCCGTTGAGAAGCGCGACGATGCGGTCCGGAAAGCGCTTTTCCACGAACAGGGTCCTGACCTCGGCGACGCTGAGATAGCGGTGCTTGCCTTCGCCCTTGCCCATGATGTCGAGCAGCACCGGCCACTCGCCGAGCATCAAGAGCGGATAGTAGCAGTGCAGGATGGCGTAGGACGGCGGATGCTCGTCCTTGGCGCGCTGGAAGTTCGCGGCCATGAAGGTCTTGATCTCGGAGGCCGACAGCCCGCGTTCGACGCTGCCGTCGGACGCCTTGTGGTCGCTGCCGAAGGTCGCGAGCCGCGCGATCTCGTCTTCATGCACGACGGCGTCCTGATCGAGGATGCGCGAGCCGGCGCCGTGCTTGTCGAGCGGGCCGTTGCGCAATTCGTCGAGGATCGCGCCCTGCAACAGGCTGCGCACCAGGCTGAACGGGCCGATGCCGTTGGCCATCTGCGCGACCATGAAGATCTTGGCGCCGGCGTTGAGCGCCGGAAGGCCGGTCTTGCCGGTGGCGCGGTCGATGGTTTCGGTCAGCTGTGGCAACGGCACGATGTGGCCCCCGACATAGCCGCCGGCGACCAGTGCACGCAGGAACGGGCAGGGATTGTCAGGGGAGACCTGCGGGGCGGGCACCGCGCTTGCAGCCGTATCGGACATCAAACCACATCCTGAAAAGCTTCAGCTTAAAAAGCATCCATTACCGGTGAATGAATTCGCTCAGGAGTCGATGGCGAATTTCGACGTGGATGCAACCAGAGCGAGTTTGCCGAAGGGGAGGCCCGCTTTCAAGAGGCCGTCGCGATAATGCGCAATGTCGGCCGGGTTCTTCCAGTGGAAATTGCGCAAGTGACGTTCGACCGTCAGCTCGGGATGGTTGGCGAGCAGCGCCTCGGCCGCCTGCGCGGCCTCCTCAGTGCGGCCGAGCTGGGCGAGCGCTGCGGCGCGCACCGCAAGGCCCTGCAAATGGTTCGGGTTGAGGTAGAGCGTTTCGCGCGACCACGACAGCGATGCGTCATACTGCCCGAGCAAATAATGGCTGAACGCGTTCAAGGCGCCCCACTGGTAGCGCGGATCGCTGTTGCCGCGCTGGACCGCCGTCGAGAACAGCTCCACCGCCTGGCGATGGTCGCCGATCACCATGTGGCAGATCCCGAGCACGCCGCGCGCGCCCATGTCGTAGGGGTTGAGCTCGATCGCCCGTTTGATGGCATCCATCGCGGCTTCGTAATGGCCCTGCATCGCGTGCAGATAGGCCAGCAGCGAAAATGCGAACGAGGAGCGCGGATCGAGCCGGACGCTGCTCTCGGCCAGGCTGACCGACGAGGCCCACAATTCGCGCGTGCTCGAAATCCAGCCGAACTGGATGCTCTGGATCTGGATCAGCGCCAGATAGGCGCGCGCGATCGACAGCGCGGGATCGAGCTCGATCGCTTCCTTGAACAGCGCGATCGCGGTTTCGCAATCGGTCTTGGTCTGGTGATAGTAGTGCGACAGACCCTTCAGGAAACGATCCCACGCGGTCAGCTCGGAGTTCGGCGAGCGTGCCGGCGCCGATGCCTCGGCGCGGTAGATCTCCTGCGCGACCGCAGCGGAGAGATTGGCGGTGATCTCGTCCTGCATCGCGAACAGGTCGCCCATGTCGCGGTCGTAGCGGCCGGTCCACAGCTGCTCGCCCTTCTCGGGCGCGATCAACTCGGCGGTGACGCGAATCTTGTTGCCGGCGCGCCGCACCGAGCCCTGGATCAGATAGGTGGCGTCGATCTCGCGCGCGATCAGCCGCGTCGAGACATTCTTGCCCTTGTAGGTGAAGGTCGAGTTGCGGCTCAGCACGCGGTAGAAGGATTGCAGCGACAGCGCGTGGATCAGATCCTCGGTCAGGCCGTCCGAAAAATATTCGTCTGTGCTGCCGCTCAGATTGTCGAACGGCAGCACGCCGACGATCGCGGTCCGGTATTGCCCCGGCAGATGCGGCCCGTCCTCCGGAGCGTGCTCCTGGGCGTCAGTCCCGGCCGGCACCCAGGTCCAGACATTGACCGGTTCGGCGATGTTCTTGAAGCGGTGGGGGCCGGCATCGACCAGGCTGACGGCAAGCCGCCGTCCCGCCTCGGTGCGGGCCTTGTCCGACACCGCGATGCCGCCGGGCGTGGCGACTGTCTCGAGACGGACGGCGATGTTGACGTCGTCGCCGAACACCTCGTCCTCGTCGGCCATGACGTCGCCCATGTGGACACCCATCCGGAAATGCATGGCGCGGTCGGCCGGCAGATGCTCGTTGCGCTCGGCCATCAGGGTCTGCATCGCGACGGCGGCCTCGATCGCGCCGATGATGCTCGGAAATTCCAGCAGGAAGCCATCGCCGGTGTTTTTGACGATGCGGCCGCCATGGTTGAGGATGATGGGATAGATCGCGCTGCGGTGCGCCTTGAACGAGGCATGCGTCCCCGCCTCGTCGACCCCCATCATGCGGGAATAGCCGGCGATGTCAGCGCAAAGAATGGCAGCGAGCCGTCTTTCCATGTCTCCTGTGCCCTGGAAGGGCCACTTAGCCGAGGTGACCGAATCCGATACTTACAAGACAGGCCGGGTCCGGCGGAAGTTCGGTTTGCGGGCACCTATAATGCATAGTAGCAGGAATTGGCATGCGACCAACGGATCGTACAGTCCGTTTCTCTACTGAATTCGTGTGTCGCTGGAATGGCGCAGGTTGGCTGACCGTCCTTTCCGGTTCGTTACTTACATAGGATAATCTCGCGGAATGCTGGGAATTCACGAACTTTGGCTGTTTGTCCTGTCCGGGCTGCTGCTTAACGTCACGCCGGGGCCGGATACCGCTTATATCATAGGGCGCACGATTCAGCTCGGGTGGCGTGGCGGCGCCGCTGCGGCGATCGGTATCAGCTGCGGCTGCCTGGTCCATGTGCTGGGCGCGGCGATCGGGCTGTCGGCGCTGCTGATGGCGTCGTCGACCGCGTTCCTGGCCGTCAAGCTGATCGGCGCGGCCTATCTGGTGCTCACCGGCCTGCAGATGCTGCTGGCGCGCGCCAAGCCGATCGCCGAGATCGCGGGGCAGGCCGGCGAGACCTCGATTTCGCGCGTGTTCTGGCAGGGCGCGCTGACCAACATCCTCAACCCCAAGGTGGCGCTGTTCTTCCTGGCGTTCCTGCCGCAATTCGTAGCGGCGGACTCAGCCCACAAGACGCTCGCCTTCCTGGTGCTCGGGTTGATCTTCATCACCGGCGGCACGCTGTGGTGTCTTGGCCTCGCGGCCTTTGCGGCGCGGGCCGCCGGCCGCATCCGGCAATCGGCGGGCGTGATCGCCTGGATCAACCGCTCGCTCGGCGCGCTGTTCGTCTATCTCGCGTCCGCGTCGCCATGCTGGAGGCGCGCTAGCGTCGCCAGAGCGTTTTCGAGCGAAGTGGACACCGGTTCGCGTGAAGAAAACGCGTCGAACAAGAATCTAGCCGTGGAGCTTGAGCAGCGCGCTGCCGGCGAGATAGATGCCGAGCAGGATCATCGCGATCAGGAACCAGCGGCGGAAGACGTCGGGCTGCATCCGTGTGCGGACCGCCTGGCCGATGAACATGCCGATGAACGACGCCACCATCGCCACCGCGCCGGGCAGCGCAGTCGCCGCGGTCAGCAGGCCCGAGGCCGTGAGGTTGAAGGCGAGCGCCAGGGTCGCGGTAGTGAAGAAGACGCCGAGCGCCTGCACCAGCTCGTCCCTCTCCATGCCGATCGCCTGCATGAACGGCATCGAGGGAATGACCTGAACGCCGGTCGCCGCCGAGATCAGCCCGGTGATGACGCCGACGATGCCGCCGATCCATTTCTCATTGCGCCGCGCGACCTTGAAGTTGAACCGGCTGAGGCCAACGATCGCGTAGATCACCAGCAGCACGCCGAGCACGACGGTGCCGTAGGCGGCGTAAGGCCCGGTCAATAGTCCGGCATTGATCCAGATTCCGGCGACGGTGCCGAGCATCAGCGGCCACAGCCGCCTCAGGATGTCGCGCAGATAGGGGCCGACAAAGGTCTGCCAGATGTTGGTGACGATCGCCGGCACGATCACGATCGCGATCGCCTGGCCCGGCGCCATCGTGGTCGCGAGCAGCCCCATCGCGACCGTCGGCAGACCGAGGCCGAGCGTGCCCTTGACGAAACCGGCGAGCAGGAAGGCGAAAGCGATGAAGATCAGGAGATGGTCGACCATGGCCGGACATTGACCGATCGACGCGATCGGCACAATCTGGAGGTTACGGAGTTAGCCTTCGGGGCACCCGAAGGAATGGGGCGGGACACGTCATGCGGTTCGACCTGATCGATTTGCAATTGTTCATCGCGGTTTCCGATGCGCGCAGCATCACGCAGGGCGCGGCGCGGGCGAACATGGCGCTAGCCTCGGCGAGCGAGCGAATCAAGGGCCTCGAGGAGGCTCTCGGCGTCGCGCTGCTCAAGCGCGGCCGCCGCGGCGTCGAATTGACCGCGGCGGGCGAGAGCCTGCTCGGTCACGCCCGCATCGTGATCCACAATGTCGAGGCGTTGCAAAGCGATCTTGCCGCCTATGCCAGCGGCGTCCGCGCCAACGTGCTGCTGCTCGCCAACACATCGGGCCTGTCGGAGCATCTGCCGCGGGCGCTGGCGGCCTTCCTGCACGAACATCCCGATATCAGCGTCGATGTCGAGGAGCGCGAGAGCACCGATATCGCGACCGCAATCGCCAGCGGCGGCGCCGATCTCGGCTTCGCCGCGGAGCATGCGCTGCCGGACAGCGTCGAGCGCTTCCTGTTCAGCGAGGACCGCCTGATGCTGGTGGCGCCGCGCCGCAGCGATCTCGGCAACCGCCGCCAGATCGACTTCCAGGAGGTGGTCGGGCGCGATTTCGTCGGCCTCACGGCGACGTCTGCGCTGCAGGTCCATATTTCCCGCCACGCGGCAAAGCTTGGCGCGCGGCTGCGCTTCCGTGCCCGCCTGCGCGGCTTCGACGCCATCTGCCAGATGGTCGCCGCCGATGTCGGCGTCGCGGTGATCCCGGAAACCGCGGCACGGCGCTGTGCGGCGTCGATGGCGATCACGACGATAAGGATCCGCGACGGCTGGGCCAACCGCCGGCTGACGATCTGCGCCCGCAGCTTCAAGGCGTTGCCGCGCGCGGCCAAGCAGCTCGTGGAGTATTTGCGGTCCGAAGCGCAGCGTTGACATGCGAGGAGAGTGCAATGCTCAGGGTCTGGGGACGACGCAGTTCGTTCAACGTACAGAAGGTGATGTGGCTGATCGGCGAGCTCGATCTGGCGCACGAGCAGATCGATGCCGGCGGCGCGTTCGGCGGGCTCGATGCCGGCCTTCCTGGCGATGAACCCGCACGGCCGCGTGCCTGTGATCAGGGATGACGAGGCAACCGTCGTCTGGGAATCCCATGCCATCCTGCGCTACCTCGCCGCGCGGCATGGGGCAGGGCGGTTCTGGTCCGACGATCCCGTCATGAGGGCGCGGGTCGATGGCTGGATGGACTGGTCGCAAACCGCGCTGCAGCCGGATTTTCTCGGCGGCGTGTTCTGGGGATTCTTCCGCACGCCGGAGAGCCAGCGCAATCGGCCGGCGATTGAGCGCGCGCTGGCCCGTTGCGAGCAGCATTTCGCCAAGCTCGAACGTCTCCTTGAGAATAATCCGTTCCTGCTCGGCGAGACGCTATCGCTCGCGGACATCACCGCCGGAACCTCGCTCTATCGCTACTTCGAGCTCGAGATCGCGCGCCCGCCGCTGCCGGCGGTCGAGCGCTGGTATAGGACGCTGCAACAGCGCCCGCCGTTTCGTAAGCACGTCATGATTCCGTTCGAGGAGCTGCGCGGACGGCCGGACCACTAGAGCGTTTTCGAGCGAAGCGGGCACCGGTTGGCGCGAAGAAACCGCGTCAAGACGAGAATCCAGAGCTTCTACTTCGCCGTCACCACGCCGGCGTCCTGGATCACTTTCGCCCATCGCTTGATGTCGGCGGCGATGAAGTCGCGGAAATGTTCCGGCGTGTCGCCGGCCAATGTCAGGCCTTGCTCGGCGAGTTTTGCCTTGACCGCGGGATCAGCCATCGCATCGGTCGCGAGTTTGTTCAGTCTCGCGACGATCGCCGGCGGCGTTCCGGCAGGCGCGACCATGCCGTACCAGTTCTCGATGATAAGGTCGGGCATGCCGACCTCGGTCGTGGTCGGCACGTCGGGCGCAGTCGGGGCGCGTTCGCGGCCGCCGAGCGCGATCGGCCGCAGCGCGCCGGCCTTGATCTGCGGCAGGATCACCGGCAGGTCGAGGAAGGTCATCTGCACCTGCTGACCCAAGAGATCGTTCACCGCCGGCGCGGCGCCGCGATACGGCACGTGGACGATGTCGATCTTCGCCGTCAGCTTGAACAATTCGCAGGCCAGATGCGGCAGGCTGCCCGGGCCGGAGGAGGCGAAGTTGAGCTTGCCGGGCTGCGCCTTGGCGAGCGCGACCAGCTCGCTCATGTCCTTCGCAGGCACATCGGTTGCGACGACCAGCATCTCGGGCACGGTCGCGACCAGCGTCACCGGCGCGAGATCCTTCAGGGTGTCGTAGGCGACTTTTTCCATGCTCGGGCTGATCGCCAGTGCGCCGGCGCTTGCGATCGCAACCGTGTAGCCGTCGGGCGCGGCCTTCGCGGCCGCGTCGGTGCCGAGCACGCCGCCCTGGCCGGCGCGATTGTCGACGATGATCGGCTGTTTCACCAGTACCGACATCTTCTGCCCGATCACGCGCGCGATGATGTCGTTCGGCCCGCCGGGCGGGAACGGCACGATCAGCCGGATCGGCTTGGTCGGGAACTCCTGGGCTGAAGCTGCAACGGGCGCGAGAAGCAGGAGAAGGACTACCAGCAGCCTGCCGCACATCGTCATGTCGCCCATCCCTGACTTTTCTCGTTGCCGTCAGGATGGGCACAGATCAGTCGCCCGGCAACTCAAGAAATCAGGCGATCAGAAGCTCAGGCGTTGAGCAGCTTCATCGCCGCTTCGTGCACGCGCGGATCGCCGGCCGCGATGATGCGGCCACCGCCTTGTGCCGGCTTGCCGTCCCAAGTGGTGACGACGCCGCCGGCGCCGGTGACGATCGGGATCAGGCCGGCAATGTCGTAGGGTTTCAGCTCGGTCTCGATCACGAGGTCGAGATGGCCGGCCGCGAGCATGCAATAGGAGTAGCAGTCGCCGCCGTAGCGCGACAGGCGCGCCGCTTGCTCGACACGGCCGAAGCGGGCGCGGTCATCCGGATTCATCAGAAGCGGGCTTGTGGTGAAAACCGTCGCCTCCTTCAGCGCGGCGCAGCGCCGCACCGAGAGCCGCCGCTCGCCCGACGGCCCGGAATAATTCGCCGAGCCGTTGTCGCCCAGGAAACGCTCGCCGATATAGGGCTGGTGCATCATGCCGAATACCGGCGTACCTTTGTGCAGCAGCGCGATCAGCGTGCCCCAGATCGGAAAGCCGGCGATGAAGGACTTCGTGCCGTCGATCGGGTCGAGCACCCAGACATAGTCGGCGTCCTGCCGCTCATTGCCGAACTCCTCGCCGACGATGCCGTGCTGGGGGAAGTTCGCCTTGATGAGCCGCCGCATCACCGCCTCGGCGGCCCGGTCGGCCTCGGTGACCGGATCGAAATCGTTCGAGCTCTTGTTGTCGACTGAGAGCGAGGTTCGGAAGAAGGGCAGGATGGTTTCGCCGGATGCGGTCGCGAGGCGGCCGATGAAGGCGGTAAAGTCGATGACCGTCACGGCATGTCCCCGAAATGCGCAAACGACGCGGAAAGCATCGAATGCGCTCTTGCCTAGCTCAATCCAACGCGGCGCGCACGATTAACGAAGTGTTATCCCAGCCTGATGACCGGTTCCGGACTTTCGATTTGGTCCCGATTCGAAAGTCTTGAGGGCTCCGGGACGGATCACGAAGTTGCGAGTTCTGGTATACAAGCTATGCGCCGAGCGCTGGCTGATTTCGATTTTCTCCGTAAATATTTGATATTTAACGGATTAATTCGGCGTCCTGACCGTGGTGCAATTTCGCCAGACTTACCAACATTGCAGAAGAAATGTTTCGAAAGTTCTTGCGTTTTGTGCAGCGCGGTCGCATATTGTTGCGGTGCGGTAGCGCCTCGCGCTATCGCTGCCCTCCTTGGGCGTTTCCTCCCTAGACTTGGGCCGCTTGTTCATTCGAGCGGCCCTTTTTTCTTGGCTCTTCCTTGGCTCTTCCTTGGCTCGACGTTTCCCGGCGTGAATGCGGAATCCAATTTCGCATCCGGTCACGCCGCCAACTGAATTCCCAGTTCACGACTTCGTCGATCACCGCAGTTCGATTCGAAGACGCCGCTACTCCGCCGCCGCCTGGAACGGGCCGAGATCACCGAACGGGATCTTTGCGAGCGCATCCGCGAGCGTCGCGAAGTCGGCTGCCACCTGGGCAAAGCGCGGTCCGCGCTCGCGGTGGCGCTCATCCATATAGACCGCACGGTTGAGCTCGATCTGCACGGTGTGCAGGCCGCTCGCCGGGTTGCCGTAGTGCTCGGTGATGAAGCCGCCGGCATAGGGCTTGTTGCGGCCGATCGAATAGCCGAGCGAACTCATGATCTCCTCGACCAGATCGGGCAGCAGCGGCGCGCAACTCGTGCCGTAGCGGTCGCCGATCACGACATCGGGCCGGCGCGGCTCGTCGCGCGACACGCCGACCGACGGCATCGAGTGGCAGTCAACCAGGATCACGGCGCCGAACGCCTGGTGCGCCTTGTTGATCAGCCGGCGCAGCGCGCGGTGGTAGGGCTTGTAGAGCACCTCGATCCGCCGCAGCGCGTCGTCGACGTCGAGCCGCTCGCGGTAGATCTCCTGGCCGTCGCCGACCACGCGCGGGATGGTGCCGAGGCCGCCGGCCACCCGCATCGAGCGCGTGTTGGCAAAGCTCGGCAGCCGCCCGGTGAACATCCGCGGGTCGAGCTCATACGGCTCGCGGTTCACGTCGACATAGGAACGCGGGAAGTTGACCCGGACGATCGGAAAGCCGCGATCGCTCACGCCGGCGATCAACTCGTCCATGAAGCTGTCTTCGGAGCGGCGCAGCGACGCCACATCTATACGCGACGCCTCGAGGAATTCGGCAGGATAGACCGAGCCCGAATGCGGGGAATTGAAGATGATCGGCGCGCGCCAGGCCTGCGGCTCAACGATCTCGAACGGGGGCGACAACTCGCCAGCAAATTCGGTCATTCCCTTGGCGCCGTCCCTTGCGTCCGCCTCGCCCCGCAAGAACTGATTCTGCGGGAAAAGCGGAGATTTATGGGAAGGCATTGTCGGTAATCGCGATCATTCTGCCAAGTGAAAAGAGTGTGGCACGCCCTGGAACGCGTCTTAAAAGCGGGAAATGCCGCACCCGGTTGATTCGATGGCGGGTGGGGTCCAGAAATGCGTGGTGCGCATTTGCCTCTGGCTTGACGCAAATTTCACCCGAAATTTACCGTCTGTCGGGCTTACTGTTCGGACTGCTCCTCAAGCCGGATTCGACGATTCCTGCCATGCCGAAAATACTTCTCGCCGAAGACGATACCGATATGCGCCGCTTCCTGGTCAAGGCGCTCGAAAATGCGGGTTTCAAGGTCTCGCCGCACGACAACGGCATGTCGGCCTACCAGCGGCTGCGCGAGGAGCCGTTCGAAATGCTGCTGACCGACATCGTGATGCCCGAGATGGACGGCATCGAGCTGGCGCGCCGTGCCTCGGAACTCGATCCCGATATCAAGATCATGTTCATCACCGGCTTCGCCGCGGTGGCCCTCAATTCCGATTCGGAGGCGCCGAAAAACGCCAAGGTGCTGGCCAAGCCCGTGCACCTCAGGGAATTGGTTAGCGAAGTGAATAAGTTGCTGGCGGCCTGATTCGCCAAAAAACCTTCACTTTGTATCCTTGCCTGCCCCGCCGGTGTCCGTTATAGGGACCCGATCCAAACATGGCTTTGGGTGCGTAGCTCAGCGGGAGAGCACTACCTTGACATGGTAGGGGTCACAGGTTCGATCCTGTCGCACCCACCACGCTTCGCCCTGACGGGCTTCGCGTGGTGCAGCCACGCCGGAGATCGCCAGCGGAGCGTGTCCGGCGTAGCTTGAACGAAGTGAAAGCGAAGACGGACGACGGCGCCGAAGCCCAACGGGCGCAGGCGGGCCCTTGGACGCGAGCTTCGGCTCGGCAAGCCGCTTCGCAATAGCGAGGCGACCGGTTTTCACTTCAACCCGTCAAACAGCTTGCTGGCTGTCATCACCCGCGAACGCGAACGCGGGTGATCCAGTATTCCAGAGGCCGTAGTGCTTGAGCCGAGAGGCCGCGGCGTACTGGATCGCCCGGTCGAGCCGAGCGATGACAGCTTTGGTGGGGATGCCGCTTCGCACTCTCGCGACATGTATCGTCCGAGTCTTGCTCTTTCCGCTCTCTCATTGATGCAAACGTTCGGCCCGTTCGTCGTCCGGTGATGTTCCGTAGAATTACGCCCGCGCTACTACGCGTCGTATTTCGGCTCCGGTGCTGATACGCCGTGGCATCGCGTCGACTGATCGACGCCCCTGTTCCATTGGAAATCACTGTGCACACCGCGCTGAGCCTGCTTTCGATCTGGGTGCTGATCAACATGCTGTTCGTCGTGGTGATGACGCCGGCGGACGATTCGCGTCGGCCCGAACCCGGCGCGCGAGACTGATCACGCGCCAACCAAACGACGACCTATCGCCAAAGTAGCGGCCGCTCAGTGCGGCACGCCGCCGCCGCTCCAGGGTGAGGGCCGTGCCGGCGCGGCCGCGGCGCCGACCAGCGGACGCCGATTCCAGTCCAGCACGGAGTCGCTGTGCAGCTGCTCGACGACCCACAGGAAATACACCGAGGCGGGAATGCCGATCAGGTCGAACACGAGCATCGAGCCGCTGCCGTGGGTCGTGGCATCGATCAGGTGGATCAGCGCGCAGCTGAAGAACACGCCCGTCAGGGCAGCTCCGGACAGCGACCACGTGCCCGTCGCAAGATAGCGGCGCACCTGATGGTCACCCAGATACCAGCCGACCAGGCCGTAGGTCACGGTCACGAACACATTGGCAAAGAACGTGGCTGACGCAACGTCGATCCAACTGCCCGGCGTCGTCACGCGCGCGGCAAGCTCGGCCGACGTGCAAAGGAACGGCACGTAGGCACCGGGCTGGGCCATCGCCCAGGCCGCGAGCCAGCCCGCGGTGATCGCGAACCCGCCGACCAGCAACATCGCGCGATGCGGCGAGAGAGCGATCAGTCGCTCGCCCTGGCCGCCCAACACCGTCTCGAACCGCAGGAACACGAATGTCAGTCCCGCCGGCAGCCCGAGCAGGGTGACGGCGAGCATCGACCAGGACACGCTCTCGCCCTGCAGCACCTGAAAGCCATGCACGAGATGATGCGGGCCGCAGCTCGCAGCCATCATCGAAAATCCGATGCCGAAGCGCGACCAGCCGCGGTAGCGATGCAGGCTGACGGTTTCCCACGCCGACAACAGCCCAAGACCCGCGTAAGCCAGCCCGATCGCCAGATTGCTGAGACCAATGACCAGGTACATCATCGCGAGACCGTCGCCTTGGTGCCCATCGGCGCCCCGATGTGATCGAGAAACTCATCGATGAAATAGTGATGGCCGCGCCGCACCGGTCCTTCGACGGGCTGCGCGGCGTGCAGTGCGCGTCCCGAACTTGGATGCCAGAGCGCCTTGGTCAGCATCGGCGCGATCTGTTCGGCCGCAACAGGCCGCGAGAAGAAATAGCCTTGGGCAACGTCGCAGCCCATGCGCAGCAACATGGCGGCCTGCTCGCTCCTCTCCACGCCCTCGGCGATAGTGTGCTTGCCCATCGCGTAGGCCAGGCTCAGGATCGATGACACGATCGCGGTATCGCCTGGTTCGCTGCTGAGACCGTCGATGAAGCTGCGGTCGATCTTCAGGACTTCGGCCGGCATGTCGCGCAGGCGCGACAGCGACGAGTGTTCGGTCCCGAAATCGTCGATCGCGACAAACACGCCGAGCTGGCGGATCTGATCCAGGACCTGAACGACCTCCTCCGGCGCGCTCATCATGACGCTTTCGGTGATTTCGAGGCACAGGGCGGTCGGATCGACATTAGTCGTGGCGAGAACCTGGCGGAGCTCCTCGATGAAGCTCGGCTCCGCGATCTCACGCGGCGACACGTTGACGGTCATGGCGAGCCGGCAGCCCGGCATCTGCCTCGTCCACTCGGCGAGCTGGCGACAGGATTCCTGCAGCACCTGCCGTCCGATCTTCACGATGAGCCCGCATTCCTCGGCGACGGGAATAAAGTCGGCGGGCGAGATGATGCCACGCTCGGGATGTCGCCAGCGCACCAGCGCCTCGACACCCACCACGCATCCATCCTTGAGGCGGACCTGCGGCTGATACTCGACAAACAACTGTGATTCGCGCAGCGCCGCCCGCAGATCGGATTCGATCTGGACGCGCTTCTCGGCGCGGGCATGCAGTTCGTCGTTGAACTCCGCCAGTCGCGCCCGGCCACGGACCTTTGCGGCGTAGAGGGCGGTGTCCGCCTCGCGCAGCAATTGTTCGGCGCACTTCGTGCCGGGCTTGCAATGCGCAAGCCCCACGCTTGCCGAGACCACGACTTCCTTGCCGGAGAGCAGGATCGGCTCGGCCAGCGCGGCGAGGATCCGCCTGCCGAGCGCAGCTCCTGAAGAATCCGAGGCGCGCGGATGCAGGACGACCATCTCATCGCCGCCGAACCGGCTCGCGGTATCGTCCGGTCCAAGACATGCAGCGATGCGCCTAGCCATCTCGGTCAGCACCTTGTCGCCGCTGCTATGGCCGAGCGAATCGTTGACGAGCTTGAAGTTGTCGAGATCGACGAACAGCACCGCGACCCGCGCGCCGTCATCGGCCTCGCGCGCCAGTTCACGATCCAGCCGTTCGAGCAGCAGGCTGCGCGTCGGAAGCCCGGTCAGCTGGTCATGCGCCGCCGTGTGCATCAGGCGTGCAATCACGCCGCGCAGGCGCTCGACCTCCGAACTTGTCCCGGCCGACGCAACGGCGGGATCATTCTCGACGCCAGAATGCAGTTCCCTGATCGTGGCCCCGAGCCGCATCGAAATATTGGGCCGCGGTCCAACCATCTCCTCGTCCCCACTACCAATCAAATATCCGGCGACGGTAGGCAGTCTGGAGTTTGCAAAAGGTTGCGTGAAGGCCGTCCGCGACTTTTGCGCGATAACGATTTGCAAGATGGTTACAAATCTACGATGGCGGCGTGGTCCATTTATTGAGACTTTCGTCGACGGTAAAATTACCGGGTTCCGGCGCTTGGTTCGGAACAAGCGTGTTCGACGGCTGATCGGCAACCCGAATGGTTCCGAGTACGCGCAGGATTACGATGTCGCCGGCTGCGATGTTGCTGCCGCTGACCGCGCCAGCTTCATGCCAGGCGAACCGGCGTGGGCACGTGCCATGCCCGCGCAATTCGGCGAGCTTCTACCCGGTCTCACCAACGATGCCAGCGATGATGCCAGCGGTGGTAGGGGCCGCCATAGTAGGCGTATGCCGGTCGCACCACGTGACGATAGCGGTAGCCGTAATAGGCCGGGCTGTATCCGCTATAATATGTCGTGGTGTAGCCGCCGCCCCAGCGATACGGCGCGTCGTAGCCGTAGTCGTAAGCGTAACCGGGCGCATAGTAGGCGGGCGCGTAGTCATAGCCGTAACCGGGGTAGCCGTAGCCATAGCCTGGGTAGCCATAGGCTGACGAGGCGAGGCCGCCGACGACTGCGCCGGCAATCAATCCGCCTGCGAGCGCGGGACCCCATCCTCCCCACCCTCCGTGTCCCCATCGTGCTTCGGCGGGCGCGGGGGCTGCGATAGCGCTCACCCCAAGCGCACCGACTGTTGCAAGAACAAGGGCTGTTTTCCTCATGGCGTCCTCCTCGATAGTGATTGCCCAGCCGGTCAACGGGGCAGGGTGGCAATGGTTGCCAATCGCCACGCGCCTGCGAGCAGGCGGCAATTGGTTCCTTGAGCGGGATCAGGACGATTCCGCCGCAGTTCCCTGATGCGAAATGTCGCGTCGAGCGCGTGTCTAGGAACGGCGAGGGCGGCGACGTTGTTTCTTCGTAACGCAGGTTCACTGGTCGAGTCGCGTGCACGCTTGTGCCGCGCATCTCACCGGCCCTGTTGGAAAGCGGCTTTTGCGGCGATAGCGCTGGTCATTACGTGCCAGCTTTCGCGAACCCGGTAGCCGTCGAACTTTTAGGAGGAATCCGCAATGCAGAACCGAATCATGAAGAGCAAATTGCTGCTGACGACAGCCATCCTGTTCGCCGGCGTCAGTCTCGCCTCGGCGCAGGGCATGCGCGAAGGAGCAGGCGGCGGCATGGGTGGTGGTGCGGGCGGCGCGGGTGCCGGAGCCGGTGCCAGCGAACACGGACCGTCCGCAGGTCCATCAGGCGGACATGCCGGCGGCGCAATGCATGGAAGTCCCGGCGCGTCGCGAAGCGAAGGCATGACGGTCGGCCAGGGTGCGGGCGCAAGAGAAGGCGCAGGCGCAAGAGAAGGTGGCCGCGCTGAAGGTCGGATCAGCGGCGGCGCAGCCGGACGCGGCGAACGCGTGCAAGGCCAGACCACCGGGCAAGCGCGCGAAAGCGGCCGGTTGCAGGAGAGAGGCGATCGACAGAGCGAGCGCACCCAGGGCCGGCAGGAGCAGACCATCGGTCAGAGTCGAAGCCAGCGCGAGCAGATCGGCCGATCTGAATCCCGCGAACGCAGCAACGCGACAACGCGGCAGAGCCAGCGGCAGGAGAACCGCGCCAACACCGCGAACCGCAGCCAGAGCACCACCACGGGTCAGGGTCAGGGCGCGAGCACGACAACCGGCAAGAGCACAACGGCTGGCCAGAACACCAGAGCCGGCCAGACCACGGGCGCGGCCGCCCAGCAATCCGGCACGACGCAGGGCCAGGTTAACTCCGGTGCCAAGTCCGGACAGCTCAATTCCGGACAGACCACCGGTCAGGCCGGTGCAACCGCTCGCACCCAATCGAATGCTGCGGTCCAGACCGAGGCCGGACGCACGGTGACCGCGCAACAGCAAAGCACGATCCAGCGCTCCGTGCTGTCGGCGCGCAACGCGCCGCGCGTGAACGTCAACGCGATCAACTTCGCGGTCAATCCGGGCGTGGTGGTGCCCCGGAGGTTCAACGTCGTGTCGGTCGCCGCCTTCCCGGTGCTGATCGATGCGTTCCCGTATTATCGCGACGACAGCTTCTTCGTCGTCGAAGATGAAGTCGTGTTCCTCGATCGGGATCGCCGCGTGGTCGACGTGGTCCCGGTCGGACCGCGGACGCGCTTCAGCCACCATCGCAGCAGCAGCGATAGCTATGCGATGATGGACCTCAATCCTCAAGAGATCCGCGAGGTGCAGCAGGTGCTGATCGACCGCGGCCTGCTGGTCGGCGAGGCTGACGGTGTCATGGGAGCGCGGACCCGCGAGGCGCTGATCACGTTCCAGCGTCGGGAGGGCATCGCGACCAGCGGAAGCGTCGACACGCACACGGTTGCCGCATTGGGCCTGTCGGACCGGATCGGCCAGGGTGCGGGGCGAGAGCCGTCGACGGTCGGCCGGGGCGGCGCGCGGCAGCAGCCCGCCGAGCAGAGCACGACCGGGCAAACGCGGGATGGACAAACGACGGGGCAGGTGAACTCGCCGCAGAGCCAGTCATCATCCGGCCGGACCGGAAATGAGCCATCCGCTCAACAGCAGGCCCCGGAGCACAATACGACAGGACAGGCTGCGCCGCGGAGCCAGTCCACCGTTGGTCAGGGCAGCGCCAACCAGCCAGGCGCTGGCCGGGACAAGCAGTCGAGCCAACCTAACCAGAGCAGCAATCCGCCATCGTCCGGCGCAGGCCAGAGCACGCAGACGCCGGCGCAAAACTCCGATCGCAAATAGGATGTTCGGATCGGAAACAGGATGCTCGAGCAGGAGCCCCGCCGCACGGCGGGGCTCCTTCCTTGAGGCGTCCCTACTTTCGCGCGTCGTGTGTCCAGCGGAAAAGTTCTTCGCAACGTGATGAGCCGTTGTGACCTTCGTCATCTCGACGTTCAAATGAGAATGCCGCACAACGTGCGACAACATGTGCGCCTCGTGCAGCTCACGTGTGCCGTCCGCATGGATTGCATTGACGTTGCACGCGATGGAATGCCACATGATTAGGCAAATGTCCTTGGTCGCGGTCGCCGAGGAACCCGTGCGCGGGATTCTCGATGTGTCATGTACCGTGCTTAGATCGCGTCCCGCTTATGACGTTCGTTTCGTCTCGGCGCGGAGATCGAGAAAATTTTCCGAACAGTCCGCGACGATGCGTTGCCCTGTCGCATCGCATGAAGGCAATCTTGAATTTCCGCTCGACGCACGTCGTCGCCCCTCTGGTTCTCGCCCAGATTGTTCTCTAGATCAGTCGAGCCGACTCGGTGACGGGAGCTTCCGAGCCGGATCGGCTGTGACGCGACAATGCAATGACGCGACAATGATGAATGCCATGTGTGAGCACGACTGCCGCAGGAACCATCGGACCTATCAGGAGCGGCCGGCGTAAGCGGGCGATGTCCGCATCCAGAAAAATGCTGCTTCCTTGTCCGCCAGAAAATTGCTGGCCCGTCAGTGGCCGGCGGCGCAACCTTGGGAATGCCCCCTCGTTGAGACGACGTTCGTCGTTTGCGACAGCGGGGGACGAAAGTACATGCAACCAGACGACAACACGCCGGCGAGCGTAGCGAAGCTCCTGGAACAAGTTCCCTTGCCACGCGAACCCCGGAACATCAGGGATATAGCCCCGGCGGCACCGCGGCTTTTCACGACACGGTCCTATCCGCCGCCGGAGCAATTCGAAGTCTGGAAGACGCGCATGGCCTCGCTGGTCGACGTCGCGCCGCCGGAGGGGCACAATCCTGCACAGGGGTTCGAGGTGGATTACCTGACCTGCAACATGGCCGATGTCGTGTTCACTTCAGGGCGATTTGCCGCGCAAACATTCGCGCGCGCGGCGCAGCCGTCCCAGGGCACGCCGGTCGATATCTGGTGGCTGTTCCGCGTGCGCTCTGGCGAAGCCCGCTTCGAAACCGCGGAGCGGCGGATTCATGCCGGACCTGGCGCGACGTTCCTGATCTCGCTTGATGACGATTTCCGCGGCAGCATCACGAATTATGATGGGCTGGTGCTGGCTTTGCCGCGCAGGTCGTTCGCAGGCGTGGCGGATCAGCTTGGCGAGATCAGCAACGTCCTCCTTTCAGGCAATCTGATCGAACTGTTGACCGACTACCTCGACCGACTCGAGACGCGCCTGATCCTGATGTCCCCGGAGGAGTTGCGGCAGGCGGGACGGGCGACTGCGCAGATGATCGCCGCATGCATTCAGCTGTCCTCGGATCGGTTGGAGCAAGCGCGCGGTGCGATCGAGTCGGTGCTGTTCGAGCGTGCGCGTCTTTATATAGAGACGCATCTTGGCGACTTCGACCTGACGCCGGATCGAATCGCGCAAAAGTTGAAAATATCGCGCTCGAACCTATACCGGGCATTCGAAAGCGTCGGCGGCGTAGCCGGCTACATCATGCGCAAGCGCCTGCACGCTGCGTATGCCGAACTCGTCGGCAGTCCCGACCGGCAGGTGCAGGAAGTCGCCTTTCGCCATGGCTTCAAGCTGGCGTCCGATTTCACGCGCGCGTTTCGCCGTGAGTTCGGCGTCAGCCCTCGCGAGATGCGCGAACACGCGCGCCGCACATCAAGCGCAAGTTGAGCTCCCGCTCGAATCATCCAATGGCGTAGGCGTGGACGCGTGGCGTACGCTGTGCACGGTGGGATTCATAAGACACGTCCGCGCACCGTGTGCCTTAATGATCGTTCAACTTGTGAGACGATCTGCCATCTATTTGGACGGCCTGCTGAGTGACGTTGTCAAATATGTGTCTATCATTTTCCGTTATGACGACTCGGGGCACATTGGCGGGGCGGTCGAGCGGGCGCTGGGTGGCAAGATGCGCTCGTTGAACTCGACACATCGTTGGCCAGGACCGGAAGGTGAGCGCGGATCGCGCGCTGCTGATTTCTCCATATGCGTGTCCGGTGGGACCGCATTCGGTCTGCTGTGGCACGGCACCCCCGACGTCTGGATCAGATGTCATAAAGGGGGCGTACCATGGCTGTCGCACAGACTCCAACCGCATCGCTGAAGCGTCAAGGCCGCACCGGCTTCGTGCGGAGCTGGGTCGCAGCAGGCGATGCGGACAGCCATTCGCTGCGGCGGCGGTTACTGGCCGTGCTGCGACAGGCGCACCGGACGCTCGGCATGAAGCGCGATCGGCTGGGGCTCGGATCGCTGGGTGCGGGCGCTGCCGTGCTTGCCATGATGACGATGTTGTCTCCGCAAGGGGCGTTCGCGCAGGTCGCCATCGGCAACGGGGTCTTGAGCAACCCCGCCAATTGCACCAATCCCACCGCTGCTACTGCAGGCAGCACTGCTATGGGTTGTGGTGCCCACGCCGCCGGTGTCAGCGCAACCGCCATTGGCACCGGCACCAATGCGAATGGCCAGAACTCGCTGGCGATCGGCGATTCCAACACGGCGACCGGAGATGGTTCGATCATCGTGGGCTATGCCAACTCCGTCAACGGCCTCAATGCGATCGGCATGGGTGTCTTCGCGAATGCGACCGGCACCAACGCCCTCGCCGTAGGCGGGAACGCGCACGCCACCGGCGACGGATCGAGCGCTTTTGGCGTCAACACCTCTGCAAACGGTGCGAGTGCAGTCGCCATCGGCTCATCGGCCAGCGCCTCCGGTGGGGCCTCGATCGCGATTGGATTGTCCTCCGCCGCCTCATCTCCAAACGGCTCGGGCACGGCCATCGGCGTCGGCGCCAAGGCAAACGCCGGAGCCGGCGGCGGTTCTCCAATTGCGATCGGCGTGAATGCCAATGCCAGCGGGACCGCGCCGGCCGGCTTCACGTTCGAGGCCGTTGCGCTCGGCACCGGTTCCACCGCGACGGGGGCGTGGTCGACCAGCGTCGGTTCTAGTGCATCAGCAACGGGAACGGGCGCCAGTGCGTTGGGAACGTCCGCAGCCGCGACAGGAGACCAGTCGACAGCGATCGGCAACGGCGCGAAGGGCTCCGCCGTCGGGACCGCAGCCGTGGGATACCTCGCCAATGCGAGCGGCTCCAACGCCGCCGCCTTTGGCATCCAGTCCGCCGCGTCCGGTACCAGCTCGCTGGCGGCCGGCAACCTCGCCACCGCGTCGGGGAATTTCGGCGTTGCTTTGGGTAACCAGGCGCAGGCGCTGAGTTCCGGCGGCTCAGTCGCAATCGGATCGGGTGCAATCGTCGCCAGCACCGCGACAGGTGGCATTGCGGTCGGCAACAATGCGGCATCCACTGGCATCAGTTCGCTCGCGACCGGCGTTGGGGCCAGTGCTGCCGGCACAAGCGCGCTAGCGGTCGGCACTGCCTCAAATGCGAGTGCCGCCGCCAGCACGGCGATTGGCAACGCGGCCGTTGCCAGCGGCATAAACGCCTCCTCGTTCGGGTCTGGAGCGAAGGCGATAGGAGACAATTCTCTCGCGGCCGGCGTCAGCGCCAATGCCGGCGGAACCGGCAGCACCGCGCTCGGCATCGGCACCGTAGCTGGTGGCAACAACTCGGCAGCCGTGGGCTTCCAGGCCAGCGCGGCGGGAGCGTTCTCCACTTCGGTTGGTGCTGGCTCCAGCGCCAGCGGTGCCCTTGCGTTCGCCGGCGGCCGTTCGGCCGTTGCCAGT
The DNA here is from genome assembly GCF_001189845.1 of Bradyrhizobium tropiciagri. Classification (GTDB taxonomy): domain Bacteria; phylum Pseudomonadota; class Alphaproteobacteria; order Rhizobiales; family Xanthobacteraceae; genus Bradyrhizobium; species Bradyrhizobium tropiciagri. The sequence continues at coordinate 33,122 of NZ_LFLZ01000037.1, read as the reverse complement.
GGTGATAGTTCCGTCGCCATTGGCGTGACGGCCAACGCGACAGCGCCGAGTGCGACCGCGCTTGGCGCGGGCGCGTCCGCACTCGCCGTAAATACGATCGCCGTCGGCACCGCCGCTGGCGCGGACTCCGCCGACGCGGTCGCCATCGGCACCAGCGCGTACGCAACCGGCGGCAGCGCGGTGGCGATCGGTGCGAACAACACTGCCTATGGCAACGGCGCCGTGGCGATCGGCGATCCGAGCTACGCCAGCGGCACCGGTGCCTTCACCGGCGGCGCGAACAACATCGCCAACAGTGACGGCACGGCCAGCGCCACCGTCGCCAACCAGGCCAACGGTGCAGTTGCGATCGGCAACAACAACAAGGCGATCGGGCAGGGCTCGGTGGCGCTCGGCAACGGCTCCACCGCCGGTGGCGCCGGCCTTGCCGGCAATATCGCACTCGGCGACGGCGCCACAGCGGCAGCAAAATCCGGCGATGTCGCGCTCGGCTCCGGCAGCGTCACCGCCGTCGCGGTCAATACGCCGAACACTGTGATCAACGGCACCACCTACAGCTTTGCCGGCCCGACGGCGTCCTCGACCGTCAGCGTCGGCGCGCTCGGCGCCGAGCGCACCATCACCAATGTCGCGGCGGGCCGGATCAGCAACTCGTCGACCGATGCGATCAACGGCTCGCAGCTGTGGGCCACCAATCAGGCGGTCGACGGCCTCGCCACCACCGTCAACAACATCAATACCGGCGGCGGCATCAAGTATTTCCACGCCAATTCGACACTGGCCGACTCCTCCGCGGTGGGGACCAATTCGGTTGCGATCGGACCGGTGTCGAACGCGACCGCCAGCAACGCGGTGTCGATCGGCAACGGCGCCACCGCCGGCAATGCCGGCTCGGTTGCGCTCGGCTCCGGCAGCGTCACCGCCGCCGCGGTCAACACGCCGAACACCGTGATCAACGGCACCACCTACAGCTTCGCCGGCACGGGGGCGGCCTCGACCGTCAGCGTCGGCGCGCTCGGCGCTGAGCGCACCATCACCAATGTCGCGGCGGGGCGGATCAGCAACGCTTCGACCGATGCGATCAACGGCTCGCAGCTGTGGGCCACCAACCAGGCGGTCGACGGCCTCGCCACCACCGTCAACAACATCAATACCGGCGGCGGCATCAAGTATTTCCACGCCAATTCGATGCTGGCGGATTCCAACGCGGCTGGCACCAACTCGGTTGCGATCGGACCGGTGTCGACGGCGACCGGCAGCGGCTCGGTGTCGATCGGCAATGGCGCGACCGCGGCCAATGCCAACGACATCGCGCTCGGCTCGGGCAGCCAGACCACCACGGCGGTCGGCACATCGGGCATCACTATCGGCACCACCAATTACGCCTTCGCCGGCACCAACCCGCTTTCGACGGTCAGCGTCGGCACTGTCGGCAACGAGCGCACCATCACCAACGTCGCCGCTGGCCGGATCAGCAACGGCTCGACCGATGCGATCAACGGTTCGCAGCTGTTTGCCGCCACCTCGGCGATCGACAGCCTGTCGACCGTGGTCAGCAATGGCCTGACGCACTATTACGGCGTCAACGACGGCGGCACCCAGCAGGCCAACTACAACAACAACGGCGCGACCGGCGTCAACTCGATGGCGGCGGGCGTCGCCGCGTCGGCGACGGCGGCGAATGCCACCGCGCTGGGCTTCAACACCCAGGCCACCGTCGCCGACGGCGTCGCGATCGGCTCGGGCTCGGTGTCCAACCGCCCGCTCGCGCCGGCGTTCGGCACGATCGGCGGCACCATCATTCCCTACAACACCACCGATCTCACGCTGCTCGGCGCGGTGTCGGTCGGCAATGCGACGAGCTATCGCCAGATCACCAATGTGGCCGACGGCACCCAGTCGAGCGACGCCGTCACCGTGCGACAGCTGACTGGGGCGCTGACGTCGTTCGCGACCACGACGACGAAATACTTCCACGCCAACTCGACGCTGGCCGACTCGCTCGCGGTCGGCAACAACTCGGTCGCGGTGGGACCGCAGACCGTGGTCAATGGCGACAACGGCATCGGCATGGGGTTTGGCGCCACCGTGGCGCAGACCGCGCCCGGCGGCATCGCGATCGGTCAGAATTCGGTGTCCAACTTCGCTGATTCGATCGCGTTCGGAACCAACGCGCAGGCGAGCGGCATCCAGTCGGTGTCGATCGGCGCCGGATCCCAGACGACCAACCCGACCAGCGTCGCGCTCGGTCCGAATGCCAAGGCGACGGCGCAGGCCGGCGACGTTGCGCTCGGCGCCAATTCGACCACCTCCACGGTGGTCAAGACCGCCAGCACCACGATCGCCGGCACCACCTACAATTTCGCCGGCACCAATCCGACGTCGACTGTCAGCGTCGGCAGCGCCGGTGCGGAACGCACCATCACCAACGTCGCCGCGGGCCAGATCACCGCGACCTCGACGGACGCGATCAACGGCTCACAGCTGTGGGCCACCAATGTGTCGCTCAGCAATCTCTATAACACCGTCAACAACATCAGCACTGGCGGTGGCGGCGTGAAATATTTCCACGCCAATTCGACCGCGGCGGATTCCATTGCGACCGGTGCGGAGAGCGTCGCGATCGGGCCGAAGTCGGTCGCGAGCGGGGCGAACGCGATCTCGATGGGCAACGGCTCGTCCGCTTCGGGCGACAATTCGGTCGCGATCGGCGCCGGCGCCAAGGCGACTTCGGCCAACTCGCTGGCGCTCGGCGCGAACGCGACCACCACCGCCAATCTCAGCGATGCGGCCTACACGCCTGTTGTCGGCAAGTCCGTCGCCGGGGTTGCGACCGGCGAAGTGTCGGTCGGCTCGTCCGGCGCCGAACGCCGCGTCACCAATGTCGCCGCGGGCTCGGCCGCGACCGACGCGGTCAATGTGAGCCAGCTGCAGGCGGTTGCGTCGAGCTCGATCCGCTACGACACCGATGCCGCCGGCAACACCACCAACAGGGTGACGCTGAACAGCGGCAGCAGCGGGCCGGTGACCATCAGCAACGTGGCGGCGGGCGTCGCCGGCACCGATGCGGTCAACGTCAACCAGCTCAACAGCGCGTTCCAGCAGCTCAACGGCCAGATCGGCGAGGTGCGGCAGGACGCCTGGCGCGCCGCGGCGATCGGCATGGCGGCGGCATCACTGCGCTATGACGACCGGCCCGGCAAGGTCAGTGCATCGGCCGGCGGCGGCGTCTGGCGCAGCCAGGGCGCGCTCGCCTTCGGCATTGGCTACACCAGTGAGAACGGCCGGCTGCGCACCAACGCGGCCGCGACCACCGCCGGAAGCGAATGGGGCGTCAGCGCCGGCGTGAGCCTGACGCTCAATTGATCCTGATGGCGACGAGGCGGCTGGCGTGCCTGGCTTTGGCGATCTGGCTCGGCGAGGCGGCGGGCGCGGACGCGCAAGGCGCGCCGCCGTCCGCCTACACCGTGAAGCCATCGGACGTCATGGTGCCGGAAGGCGAGACGCTTGGCGAGTTCAGGCGGATGATCCAGCCGTTCAAGAACTGGACCCTGATCTGCGACGAGAGCCTGAAATCGAAGCGCCGGGTCTGCAACGTCACGCAGACGATCGTCAATGCGCAGAGCGCGGTCGCCTTCAACTGGTCGCTGATTGCGACCGCCGACGGCAAGCCGCTGATGGCGATGCGGATTCCCGCGGCCGCCGGGGTCGGCGCGCAGATCGAGCTCGCGATGGGCGACAGCCCCGATCGCATCGTCGCGCAGACCGATCGCTGCGACGCCAATTTCTGCTTCGCCACGATCGCGATCGGCAACGTGCTGAGACGGCACATCCGCGCGGCGACGCCGTGCCTCGTGTCCTATCCGCTGCCGCAGGGCGGGCCGATCACGCTGCAGGCGCCGCTCGACGGATTGTCCGGCGTGCTGGCGAAACTGAAATGACGTGAGGTCGGACATGCGGATGTGGACTTCCGGTATCCGGCTCGAGACTGAAGCGCGAAGTGAAAAGGTAGAATGGTCGATGCGGCGCACCCTTGGATTGATCTTTGTTGCGGTCGTGGTGGCCGCGCTCGGTGCCGCCGGCGTCGTGGTCTACGCGCAGCAGGCGCAGCCGGTACCGTTGCAGCCGGCTTCGCCGGCGCCGGCCAAGAAGCCCGCCGCCGCTGCCAAGCCGCAGCCGCACAAGTCGCATGCGCAGGAGGTTCAGACACCGCCCGCTGCCGCGGCAGCAGTTCCGCCGCAGCAGGCGGGACAGCAACCGACGGTGTTCGACGATCAGGCGCGGCAGGCCAACATCGTGACCTGCGCCAATCTGTTCGGAACGCTCGGCCGCGGAATTGCGATGAACTCCAACTACACCGCGCAGTCACAGTGGGACGCCAAGGCCGGCAATGCCCATTCGGTGCAGTCGCTGGTTGCGCTCGCACCGAACCAAGCCGCGCAGGGCAACCAGGGCAATCAAGCCCCGCAGGGCAATGCTGCCAATCAGCAGGCCGCCGGCATCGTGTTTGCGGCACCGGTCGGATCGTCCTGCGAAGGCAACCTGGTGCGGGTGACGCCGCGCGCCGAGAACTGCTCGACGGTTGCCGCCGAACTCGCCAAGCTCAACGGGCAAAGCGGCGCGCTTGGCGAACTCGCGACGGTCGCGCTGTCGAACGGCGCGCAGGTGGTGCTGATCCCGTTCGGCAATGCCTGCGTCGCCGTGACCGCGCTGCGGATCGCTGGGTAACGCGGCAACTCGGCGCGCGCTGCGCCGATCGCAGGCCTCCTCGGATGCGCGACGTCGCCTGATCGGAGAACGTAGCCGCCATCGATGGCGAAGCTGGTGCCCGTGATCGGGCGGGCGCCGCTGTTCCCCGGCGCGCATCTGGCATTCCGTCGTACCAGAGCACGCGCCGATGGGGTGATTTTCTGATCCTTGCCATAAGGCAACGATGGGGCACCTCGCGCTTGTAGACTCTGGCAAGTGAGCGGCGTTTAGAGCGGGCAACGATGCCAGAAGAGACGACAATGGGCTGTCCATGGTCTTTACCGCCTGGCGGAGCGTTCGAGCAAAGTTGCTGAGCTACGGGCTCCGATGATCTACCAGCGCGCGGCATTATTAGTCACAGCAACTCGACGCGCATGGCCGTTTTGCCATCACCAGCAATGCACGATACAACTGGCGCGTGTAAGAATTACATAAATGCGAATCAGCGGCTATGCAAATTGAGAAATCATGGATTTTGTCGAACTCGACCGATACTTTATATCTGTAGCAAAGGATCAAGAGCCCAGTCTGGACGTAGGCCGCGCTTGGGGGCCGCGCCTGGGAGGGTGGCTTAGCTGGGGCGATCTGAGAAGACGCCGACGCGTGATCTTGTTAGCTGAAGCGGCGAGCGGGAAAACCGAGGAGTTCCGGCACCAATGCGAAGCGCTGAGAGCGCTCGGTAAACCAGCATTCTTCTTTCGGATCGAAGAACTAGCTGACAACGGTACGGAAACAGCACTTGATTCCGACAGCGTGAAACTCTTCGAAGCGTGGCTTGGTGACTCTCGCGAGGGCTGGTTCTTCCTTGATTCTATCGACGAAGCTCGCCTCAATCGCAAAAGCTTCGAAACGGCACTGAAGCGCTTCGCGCGGGATATCGGCGACGGGCGCGAACGTGCACACGTCTATGTCTCGTGCCGAGTTACCGACTGGTGCAGAAGATCGCGCGACTTATTCACGGTACTTGCCCGCGTGGAAGAAACCCGTTGTTCCGCCGGTCGTCAAACCAGACGACTACAGCGCATTGCTCGACCCTCTATTTGAGAGGAAAAAAAGCACATCTCCTGCGGCTTCACACGACCATAGCGAAGAGAGTTTAGATCACCTTGCAGTCGTACAGCTTATCCCGCTTACGAGCGACCAGTACCGACTTCTCGCAAACGGCGCAGGAGTCACTAACAATGTTGAAAAATTTGTCAAAGCTATCACAAAGCACGGGCTGGAAGCGCTAACCGAACGTCCCGGCGATCTGATCGACCTTGCCAATTATTGGAAGAGCCACGGGACTTTCGGCTCCTTTGCGGAAATGCTTGAACATAGCATTGCACGCAAGCTGACCGAGCGCGATCCACATCGGCCAGACAATGAGACCATCTCACTTGAAGATGCACGCGATGGGGCGGAGCGTTTAGCGGGAGCTCTTGCGCTCGGAAAGTCCTTCACCTTACTGGCACCGGGCCACGAGCCGGACCCCAGCCTCGCTGCGGGCGCATTTGATCCGACCGAGGTGCTTCCTGATTGGACGGAAGCGCGACGAAGTGCGCTATTGCGGAGGGGACTTTTCGCGCCAGCCACCTATGGCCGCATCCGATTCCATCATCGTTCCACCCAAGAGTATCTAGCGGCAAAGTGGTTTGACCGTTTGCTGCAAAAGGGCTGCCCGGTCGCGGAAGTAGCCAATCTATTGTTCGCTGAACGATATAACGTCGAAACCGTCGTGCCATCCTTACGAGCAGAAGCGGCTTGGTTATCGCTCTGGCACCCCGATATCCGAGCTGAAGTGATCCGCCGTGAACCGCTTGTGCTTGTTGCCCACGGCGACCCGGGCTCACTGCCTATTCGTGTCAGAGAGCAACTGCTTTTATCGTTTGCATCAAAGCAAGCGGCGGCAGAAATATCGGACGACAGACTCGATTCTCGAGCTCTATGGATGTTCGCTGACCAACAGCTCGCGACCGCTGTTCGTAACGCTTGGCGGCTGAATACACGTGGAGATTTCCGCTTCGATCTCCTCAGGCTCATCCGTGAAGGCGGGATCAAGGGAGCGGCTCCGATTGCAAGGGCTGTCGCACTCGATCCTGAGGCCGACGAGTATCATCGGATTGTTGCCACTCAAGCTGCCGATGCATGTGGTGACGGCTCGACATTGTCGGCAGTCTCAAAAGCACTGGTCAAGCAGCCCGAGGCGGCGAGCGCAGGACTTGCCGCGTCGTTAGCGCTTGTGCTTTACCCCAGGCACCTCACCACACGCAATTTGCTCAAGGTGATTGAGAAATCCGAGGCGCCGCAAGAGCACTCAACCGATGGATTTGGATACCTGCTACGGCAGTATTACGACAAGGCTCCCAGCAGCGCCGACCGTACGGAATTGCTGGCTGGTCTCGCTAGCCTTTGTCTCTCAAAGCCATTCGCTGACGATTATCGCCGGATCGCAAAACGCTTTGCCGATATCGCAAAGCACCTCCATGATATTGCGCGCGACGAAGCTCTTCGATTAAAGACGAATGTCCCGCCATCCTACTTGGTTCGGTTGTTGATGGTAGTCGAACGCGGTGGTCGAGACAGCTTTATCAAGGAGGAAACGCCGAAACTTCATGAGTTGGTGCGGGGCAACCCACCGCTCAATCGCGCGCTGTTCTGGGCTGACGTCGGGGAGCAACGCGAACACGGGAAGCATGGTTCTGTCGTCCAGTTCTGGCACGTGCACTTCAGCGGCAACGCGTCCCTCTGGAGCTTTTCAGAGATGGATCTGCCGTGGCTATATGAAGATCTTTCAGCGCGCTCGAATATTGAAGACAAGCAAATCGCGCTTAGCGCCATTTTGACTGTTCTTCTGCAAGCTAGCAGACTCACCACCGACCAAGCAACTGTACGTGGGGCCATGGGTTCAGAAGCGGTGCTCGTCGCCGCCTTGGATGCGGCACTCCTTCCGCCGCCGGAAGATATCGGGACGCAGACGCACCGACTGAGAAGCGCGGTTTATGAGCTCAAGTCGAGGAAACGTGAAGCCGAGGATAGGAAGTCCTGGATCGAATTCCAGGATGAACTATTGAAGCACCCATCGCTGATTTCCGACCGAGTAAACCTCTCATCGTGGAAGGCCGGGCAGTTCAGGCTGTATTACCTTTCAAATTGGCTTCAGAAAAGAACCGGCGGCGATGCTCCAAAGGCTTCGCTCGAATGGCGCCTGCTTGAGGAAGGCTTTAATCGCGCAGTAGCAGAAGCCTATCGGGACGGAATGAAGCGACTTTGGCGGCTGGTCAAGCCCGTTCGACCGATTCGCAAACCCGGCGGCGTTATCACCATAAAGAATTCAACCGTTCTCGCATTCGCGGGCATCAGTGTCGAAGCCGCCGACAATCCGGATTGGGTGCTTCAGCTGACTCACGAGGAAGCTGCTATGGCCGCGCGTCACGGATGCCGGGCCGAGCAAAGTTACCCAGATTGGCTTGACGCACTGATCATATCATGGCCGAAGGCAGTTCTGCCGGTCGTAAAAGATCAGATCGAACGCGAATGGTCATCGCCTTCTGAAACGCCCACCACATTCCTGTATCGATACGGTTCACTTACCAACGCGATACAGCTGCCGGTGCAACGCCTCATAGTTTCAGCCATTCTCAAGTCTGACGCGAATACGGTCCAGGTAATCAGAAGTATTCTCAAGGTTGTCCGCAATTTGGAATTGGATGCCGGACAGCGCAGGAGGCTGTTTGCGACCGCGGAAGCGCGCTACGGCGAGCATGTCAAAGGCGAGAGGGACGATTTCGCTCTATCCTATTTGGCGCTCTTGCTCATAGTTGATGCCGACAAGGCTTTGTCGATCCTTGCCAGATGGTTGAATTCTGGACCCAAGGTTGCCCGGCAAGTGCGGGCGGATAAGACATTCAGTACGCTGTTCGACCGCCATGATTCAGTCATTACGGGCGCCCTTTCGAGCGCGCCGATCGAGACGCTGGAAGCGCTCCTCCGCTTGGCCTACACCCGCATCCGCCCGAAGGACGACACCATACGCAGAGGCTCCTACAGTCCCGACACGCGGGATAATGCCCAAAACGCGCGCGACGCTATTCTGACGACGCTTTTGGGAAGACCAGGCGCGGACGCCTACCAAGCGATCAAGAGACTTGCTGACGATCCGGTCTTTGCATTGCGTTCGCACCGGTTTCGCGAGCTTGCGCGCGGGAAGGCCGAGCGCGACGCTGAAAGTCCTGCGTGGAACGCCGCAGAGGTAATCGCATTTCAGCGTCAATTTGCAGCTCCGGCAAAAACGGGTGCAGATTTGCTCCGTCTTGTTGGCGGCGTTCTAGGCGACATCGCGAGAACCCTCACGCAAGGAGACGTTACATCCCGCCCGCTACTAGAGCGAGCAAAGGACGAAGATGAAGTCCAACACTGGCTCGTAGAGCAGATGACAGCTCGTGCACGTGGCCGCTTCCATGCGTTTCGCGAAGCTGAAGTTGCGACGCGCGACAAGCCGGACGTCATTGTTGCATCAACTTCCGCGCCCTGCGAAGTGGCAATTGAAGTCAAGCATGGCGGCAAGGGCTGGACTGCTCGCGACCTCGAACATGCGTTACGAACCCAGCTTGCAGAAGATTACTTGAAGTCGGAAAGCCGTCGTCATGGTATGCTAGTTATCACTCATCATCGTGACAGGCGATGGCTCGGTATTGGCGATAGCAAGCCCATTTCCTTTCCCGACTTGATTGCATGGTTGTCGGGAATCGCGTCAACGATTACGGAAAATGCTGCTGGCCCGATTGTGGTGAAGTGCGTGGGGATAAACGCTTGGTCAAATGGAAGTGGTCCGCCTACTTCGAAGAAGCGCGCGGTGCAGCGGCCTCGCAAGCGACGTCTTTCCATCAGCAGAGGCCGGAAACTTGCCAAATCGGACCGTCGCTGATGGCATTCCAGTTGCGCGGTTCCTTAGGCCCATTCGTCCGCTAACATCTTGGCGATCAGCCGATAAAGGGCTGGATTTCTGCCGCCGGATCGTCAATTCTGATTTGGAACTTACCATCCGTGCCCAACGCGGAGGAGATGTCCCATGGAGGAAGCGCGTCCGGAGCGGTTTGTCCGCCACGTCGGCGGTGAACTGGTATCTTCCGTCATTGCGCGGTCGAAGCCGATCAGGGTCGAACTGCTCAGCCGGACCTCGCGGCCCCGGATGAACTGGCACTTCCGCCAGCCCGAACTGACGCTGTTCTGGTTTGGAAAGGGTTGTCCGCGCCTGCGGGCCCGGATCGACGGCCGGCCCGTCGAATATCAGTTCTCCGAGGCGGCCAGCCTCGCGCTGTTTCCCGCCGGCACGGAGATCGAAGGGGAATGGTCGGTGGAGCCGGCGTTCGACTATACGGTCGTCTTCCTCGATCCGAAGTTCGTCGAGCGGCGTCTCCATGGTCTGATCGAAAGGCCGGCGATCGCATTCCGCCACGACCAGCTTGCCCGCGGCCTAGTCGAACTGGGCCAGGAGGCCGCCACGCCGGACAATCTGTTCGATCTGTTCGCCGAGGGTTGGGCGAGCCAGGCGCTGGCCCACATGGCGCGGTTGTCGCGTGGCGCGGAGGCTCCGAAGCCGCCGAGCCGCGGCGGATTGCCGGCGCTGAAGCTGCGCAGGATCGAGGAGTTCGTCCGCGCGAATCTCGGCGAGACGATTTCGCTATCGGCGCTGTCGGATGTTGCCGGCCTGAGCAAGCGGCATTTCCTGCGCGCCTTCCAGCAGAGCACTGGCACCAGCCCGCATCGCTACGTGCTCGGCCTGCGCATCGCATCGGCCAAGCGCCGCCTCAGCGACACCGACGAGAGCCTGACCAGCATCGCGCTGGCGTCGGGCTTCAGCCACGCCCAGCATTTCTCGTCGGCGTTCAGGCAGGCCACCGGCATGAGCCCATCCGTGTTCCGGCAGCAGCGCCGGGCCTGAGTTTCGGCGCTTTTCCGCAAGTCGCGGCGGTTTCCCGCAAGCGCTTCTGCGTGGTCCGTCGTAAGCCGGGACTGCGCTCACGGTTTGGTCGCGTCCGCGCATTGGAGAAGGAAGCAACGCATGTCAGGGCCGTTGGCGGGAGTTCGCGTACTTGATCTGACCGGCGTCGTCTCCGGCCCGTTCGCGACGATGTTTCTCGCCGACCAGGGCGCGGATGTCCTGAAGGTCGAGCCGATCGGCGGCGACATCACCCGCCGCAGCCGGGCCAATGTCGACAAGACCGGCGAGTTCTCGGCGCTGTTCATCTCGTCGAACCGCGGCAAGCGCTCGCTCTCGATCGACATGAAGACCGATGCCGGCCGCGAGGTGCTGGGCAAGCTGGTTCGAGAGGCCGACGTGCTGGTGCAGAATTTCCGGCCCGGCACGATGGAACGTCTCGGGCTCGGACCGGACGAGGTGCGCAAGAACAATCCGCGGCTGATCTATGTCTCGATCAGCGGCGTCGGCGAAGACGGGCCATATGCCAAGAAGCGCGTCTATGACCCCATCGTGCAGGCGCTGTCGGGCTTCTGCGACGTGCAGGCACAGCCGGTCACCAACCGTCCGCAGATGATCCGCACCATCGTCGCCGACAAGACGACGGCGGTCTATGCCGCGCAGGCGATCACGGCGGCGCTGTATGCCCGCGAGAAATCCGGCCGCGGCCAGCACATCCAGGTGGCGATGCTCGATGCGATGATCGCCTATCTCTGGCCGGAAAGCATGATGCAATACACGGTGGTCGGCCGCGAGCAGACCGCGTCGGACCCGAATGATCGTCCCGATCTCGTGTTCCAAACTTCGGACGGCTACCTCACCTGCGGCACGATCTCCGATTCCGAATGGCAGGGCTTCTGCAAGGCCACCGGCGATCCCGAGCTTGCCGCCGATGAACGCTTCGCCACCCCGGCGTCGCGCTCGGTCAATGCGACGGCGCGCATCAAGAAGATGCAGGACTATATCGCCAGGCACACCACCGCCGAATGGCTGGCGCGGCTCGATGCGGCCGACGTGCCGTGCGCGCCGATTCTGCGGCGCGGCGAGATCATCACCAACGAGCAGGTGGTGGCCCGCGGGCTGATCGCCGAGCTGGAGCAGCCTGGCGTCGGCACCGTGCGGCAGCCGAAGCCCGCGGCGCGCTTCGAGGTCGACACTGCGGCGATCGGCGGCCCGGCGCCGCGCATCGGTCAGCACACAAGGCAGGTGCTGCGCGATCTCGGCTACGGCGATGCCGCCATCGAAGCGATGATCGCGCAGAAGGCCGTGCGCGCGGTCTGAACGACCGCGCCGCGCAACGTCAGCATTGTCGAACTAAAGAACTGCCGTCGGTGGGAGATGTCCTATGGCCGAGACGAACAAGACTGCCTTGCTGGTTGGCGCGGGCGATGCAATTGGTGCCGCGGTCGCGCGGCGGTTCGCGGCCGGCGGCTACTCCGTCTGCATCGCGCGGCGCGATCCCGCGAAATCGAGCGCGCTGGTGGAGGAGCTGACCGGCGCCGGACGCAAGGTGCACGCGTTCGCCGTCGACGCGCGGCGCGAGAGCGAGGTGCAGGAGCTGTGCGAGCGGGTCGAGCGCGAGATCGGGCCGATCGAGGTCTGCCTGTTCAATGCGGGCTCGAACGTGAAGAAAGACCTGCACGAGACCAGCGAAAAACTGTTCTTCAAGGCCTGGGAGCTCGCCTGCATGGCCGGATTCCTGGTCGGACGCGAGGCGACGCGGCACATGCTGCGGCATGGCAGAGGCACCATGCTGTTCACCGGCGCGACCGCGAGCGTGCGCGGCAGCAGCGGCTTTGCCGCCTTTGCGTCCGCGAAGTTCGGCTTGCGCGCGGTGGCGCAGGCGATGGCGCGCGAGCTCGGGCCGAAGAACATCCATGTCGCTCATCTCCTGATCGATGCCGGCGTCGATAGTCCGGCCATTCACCAGCGGATGGCCGACAGGGGCATCGACGCGTCGGAGATCGCGCCGGATTCCCTGACGAAGACATCGTCGATCGCCGAGGCCTACTGGTTCGTGCACCAGCAAAGCCGCGACGGCTGGAGCCATGAACTCGATCTGCGGCCGTCGGTCGAGAAATGGTGATGCCATGCCGGAGACGCTGACGCTGTGGGGCGTGGGGACATCGCGGACGATCCGGGCCCATTGGGCGTTGCGCGAACTCGGGCTGGATTATCGCTGCAAGCCGATCCTGCCGCGCTCGGGCGAAACCAAGACGCCGGAATACACACTGCTTAACCCGCGCCAGAAGATACCGCTGCTGCAGGATGGTGACTTCACGATCGGGGAGAGCGCCGCGATCGTCGCCTATCTGGCGCGCACCTATTCCAATCCCGAGGTTGCGCTGGTGCCGGTCGCGGCGCGCGATTTCGCGCGCTGGCTGGAATGGTGCTTCTTCATCGTGGCCGAACTGGACTCGACCAGCCTCTACGTGATGCGCCGCCACGGCCTCCAGGGCCTTGCGCATATCTACGGCCACGCGCCCGACGTGGTCGGCAAGGCCGCGGAATACTTCTGCCAGCAACTCAGGCACGTGGAAGTGGCGCTGTCCGATGGCCGCAGATATCTGATGGGCGATCAGTTCACTAGCGCGGACATCCTGCTGACGACCTGTCTGGTGTGGGCAATCGATTACGGCGTCGGGGTCTGCGACGTCGCGACGCCCTATCTCGACCGCGTCACCGCCCGGCCGGCCTACAAGGAGAGCGTCGCGGTCAATACGGTGAAGACCTGACCGGTCCTATTATCGCCTTGCGCCGCCGACGTCTGACGTCGGCACCAGGCCGAACCGGCCGTGCAGTCCGCGCCAGAGGTTGGCGCACAGAACGCTCAGAAGCTTGCGCATCGACTTCCCCCTCGACACTGTCCATCGCGATCCTGCGAGCGCGGGTGGCGAAAGGACAGAGCCAATTCTGAGCAGGCCTGCGCAGTTTTTGAGCAGTACGCTTGCGCCGCCAAGCCGAGCGCGGCGGAAAATCTCATGAGATTCAACGCCGGTGCTGTGGCACGGCTCGTGCATCAAAGGCGTTGAGTTGGCCGCTAGGGTTCCGATCTTGCCAGGCAAGATGCTGGTCCGAGAGCAGCCGCTTGCGGGGGAGACATCCCCGCAGGTGCACGGCGGGATAAAAGCCCGGGAGACCTCGTTAGCCAAGGGATTGGCGGAGCGATGGTCTTTTCGCCAGTCCCTTTTTGTGAAGTTTCGCAAGAGGGATCGGCAATGAACAAATTCTCTTTCTTCCTTCGCTCTGTTGTCATCGGCTGCGCGGTCGTGCTTGCGGCGGTGCCCGCGGCCGACGCCGCGCCGAAGAAAAGCTTCAAGGTCGCCTGGTCGATCTATGTCGGATGGATGCCGTGGGGCTATGCGGCCGACACCGGCATCGTCAAGAAGTGGGCCGACAAATACGGCATCACCATCGAGGTCAAGCAGTTCAACGACTACGTCGAATCGATCAACCAGTACACCGCCGGCGGCTATGACGCCGTCACCATCACCAACATGGACGCACTGTCGATTCCGGCGGCCGGCGGTGTCGACACGACAGCCGTCGTGATGGGCGACTTCTCCAACGGCAATGATGCCGTGATCCTGAAGAACAAGCCCGACCTCGCCGCAATCAAGGGCCAAACGGTCAATCTGGTCGAGTTCTCGGTGTCGCATTATCTGCTGGCGCGGGCGCTCGAGACCAGCAAGCTCAGCGAGAAGGACGTCAAGGTCGTCAACACGTCGGATGCCGACATCGCCGCCGCCTACAAGACGCCTGACGTCAATGCGGTCGTGACCTGGAATCCGATCGTGACGGAAATCCTCGGCTCGCCCGACGCCAGGAAGGTGTTCGATTCCTCGCAGATCCCCGGCGAGATCATGGACCTGATGGTGGTGAACACTGCGGTTGCCAAGGACAATCCGGATTTCGCCAAGGCGCTGGTCGGCATCTGGTACGAGACGCTGTCCAGGATGACCGCGAACGATCCCGCCGCGAAGGCCGCCAAGGAGGCGATGGCCAAGGCCTCCGGCACTGATCTTGCCGGGTTCGACAGCCAGCTCTCGACCACAAAGCTGTTCGACAAGGCAACCGATGCCGAAGCCTTCACGCGCAGCAAGACCGTCGGGGCGACCATGGATCGGGTCCGCAAGTTCCTGTTCGAAAAGGATCTGCTCGGCAAGGGCGCGAAATCGGCCGACGCCGTCGGCATCGAGCTCGCCGACAAGTCGGTGCTGGGCGACAAGGCGAACGTCAAGCTGCGCTTCGATCCGACCTATATGGACGAAGCCGCCAAGGGCAAGCTCTGACGCGCAAGCTCTGACGCCACGGCGCGATCCCCAAGCAGGAGCCGACGATGCGACTTGTGAACATACGGCCGGGACGGCAGACGCGATTCTATCTGCTCGCGCTGCCGTTCCTGTTGGTCGCAATCGCCTATTTCGCCGGCTCCAGCGCACGGCTCGCGCAGAACCCGAACGACAAGCTGCTGCCGGCGCTGCCGAGCATGGTGCAAGCGGTCAAGCAGATGGCGTTCGAGGTCGACCCGCGCACCGGCAGCTATCTAATGGCCTCCGACACGGTCGCCAGCCTGGGGCGATTGGGCTCCGCGCTTTTGATCTCGACGGTGGCGGCGCTGGTCCTCGGCATCGTGATCGGGCTGTTGCCGGGCGCCAATGCGTTGCTCGGGCCATTCGTGTCGGTGACCTCGATGGTGCCGCCGCTGGCATTGTTGCCGATCCTGTTCATCGTGATGGGGCTTGGCGAGAATTCCAAGATCGCGCTGATCGTGATCGGGACGCTGCCCTGCATGATCCGCGACCTCGCCATGAAGGTGCAGGAGCTGCCGCGTGAGCAGATCGTCAAGGCGCAGACGCTCGGCGCCTCGACCTGGCAGATCGCGCTGCGCGTCGCGATGCCGCAAACCCTGCCGCGGCTGATCGACGTGCTGCGGCTGCAGCTCGGCCCGGCGTGGCTGTTCCTGATCGCGGCCGAGGCGATCGCCTCCGATTCCGGGCTCGGCTACCGGATCTTCCTGGTGCGGCGCTATCTCGCGATGGACGTCATCATCCCCTACGTCGCCTGGATCACGCTGCTGGCGTTCCTGATCGATGTCGGCCTGCGCGTCCTGCAACGCAAGGCGTTCCCCTGGTTTGCCTCGGTGAGGGCGGAATGAGCGCGATACGGTTCGACGATGTCTGGAAGGAATATGGGGATCACATCGTGCTCGAGCGCATCACGATGGAGGTCGAGCCGCGCGCCTTCATTGCGCTGGTCGGTCCGTCCGGTTGCGGCAAGACCACGTTGCTGCGCATGCTGCTCGGTGAGGAGCAGCCGAGCCGTGGGCAGATCCTGGTCGACGGCAAGCCGTTGCCCGGCGAACCGGATGCCGACCGCGGCGTGGTGTTCCAGCGCTACTCGGTGTTTCCGCATCTCACCGTGCTGCAGAACGTGATGCTCGGCCGCGAATTGCGCGATGCCAAATTCTCCGCCCGCCTGTTCGGCGCCGCGCGCCGCGCGGCCGCCGACGATGCCATGAAGCTGCTCGCCGAGGTCGGCCTCGCCGGCCAGGAGAATAAATATCCATCCGCGCTGTCGGGCGGCATGCAGCAGCGCCTCGCGCTGGCGCAGGCGATCATGCGCGGTCCAAAGATACTGTTGCTCGACGAGCCGTTCGGCGCGCTCGATCCGGGCATCCGCGCCGATATCCATCTGTTGATGAAGCGGCTGTGGAACGAGACCCATCTGACGGTCGTGATGGTGACCCATGACCTCAGCGAAGCGTTCGGGCTCGCGACGCGCGTGATCGCGCTGGAGCGGTCGCGCAACCGCCCCGAGGAGCGCGAGCGCTACGGCGCCACGGTGTCGCGCGATCTCGAGATCTTTCCACGCCGCAGCGCCGAGTTGCGGTCGCCAGTTCAACCAGCTCCGGCCGGGACGACCCGGTCAGGCAAGGAGCATCAGCCGGGACGGCCCGGCGCTCTCGTCTTGAAGGAGCAACCATGATCCTCACAGAGGAACAGAAAGCCGAAATCGCGGCGCACACCCGACGGTATAACGAGCTCAAGGCGGCGGGGCAGGAGCATGCGCCGCGCGCGTTGCCGGCGCCGACCGCGCGCGACGGCGCGCCCGTTGCCACTGACGCGATCATCCATCGCGAGGTGATTCCGGCCGGCTGGTACTGGACCACGCGGCTGATCCGCGGCGAGGCGCTGCGCATCGTCAACACGTCGGGGACGTCGACCGTGAGCTTGCTCGCCTGGAACGCGGCCGATCCCAGTGAACGGCTCAACCACGCTGACACCATCAAGGTGCAGTGGGCGGCGCGGCTGCAGAAGGGACGGGTGCTGCTGTCCGACATGGGGCGTGCGCTGCTCGGCATCACCGAGGATACCAGCGCCGCGCATGATGCGGTGGTCGGCGGCTCGACCGCGGCGACCAACCTGGCGAAATACGGCGACGGGAATTTCCGCAACACGCGCGACAACTTTGTTCTCGCTGCGGCCAAGCTTGGGCTTGACCGCCGCGACGTCCACCCCTGCGTCAGCTTCTTCGCGCCGGTCGCGATCGACGCGGACGGCAAGTTCGTCTGGTCCGAGGCGCGTCGCGAGAAGGGCGACTTCGTCGAGCTTCGTGCGGAAATGGATCTGCTGATCGCGCTGTCGAACTGTCCGCATCCGCTCGATTCTGCTGCGGCCTATCCGCAGGCGAGTGTGGAGATCGTGCGCTACCGCGCCGAGGCGCCGGCGGCGGACGATCTTTGCCGCACCGCGACCGCAGAGGCGGTTCGCGCCTATGAGAACAACGCGCTCTATCTCGGCGAAACCCTGCAAGGAGCCGCGCGATGACTACGCAATCCGTTCAGACGCGCGGCCGCGTCGTCCTCGACGTCGAAATTCCCGCGCGCAAGCCGTGGTCGGCCATCATCCGCAAGGGACAGACCCTGCGAATCACCGATACCCACGGCCAGCAGGCGGTCGATACGCTGTTCTATCGCGCCGACGATTTCGGCGAGCGCTACAGCGGCCAGGATACGCTGCGCGCGCAGGGTTCCGCCTATGTCGGGCTCGGCACAAAGATCATCTCCAACGAAGGCCGCGTGATGCTGCGCGTCACCGCCGACAGTTGCGGCCTGCACGACACATCAGCCGGCGCCTGCTCGTGCGAGAGCAACACCGTGCGGTTCGGGCATCAGACCCGCTACCAGCACGCCTGCCGCGAGAATTTCGTGCTGGAAGCCGCGAAATACGGCCTGTCGAAGCGCGACATCGTGCCGAACCTGAACTTCTTCATGAACGTGCCGATCGATCCCGCCGGCAACTTCACCGTGGTCGACGGTGTCTCCAAGCCCGGCGACGCCATCGAGCTGGTCGCCGAGATGGACGTGCTGTGCCTGATCTCGAACTGCCCGCAGATCAACAACCCCTGCAACGGTTTCTTCCCGACGCCGGTGCAAGTCACGATCTTCGATGCGACGATCTTCGAGCCGGAGGCGTGAGGCATGTTCAGCAAGGTCCTGATTGCCAACCGCGGCGAGATCGCCGGGCGGATCGGCAGAACATTGCGCCATATGGGCATCGCTTCGGTCGCGGTCTATTCCGACGCCGACCGCTTCACGCGACCGGTGCTCGAGGCGGACGAGGCGATGCGCATCGGCCCGGCGCCCGCCGCCGAGAGCTATCTGAACGTCGATGCAATCATGGCGGCGTGCCTTGCGACCGGTGCGCAGGCCGTGCATCCCGGCTACGGCTTCTTGTCGGAGAATCGCCGCTTTGCCGAGCGGCTCGCCGAGCACGGCATCAGGTTCATCGGGCCGCGGCCGGAGCATCTCGACGCCTTCGGCCTCAAGCACAAGGCACGAGAGATCGCCGAGCGCAGCGGCGTGCCGCTGCTGCCGGGCTCCGGCCTCTTGGAGACCATCGACGAGGCGGTGCAGCAGGCGGAAGCGATCGGCTTTCCGGTGATGCTGAAGAGCACGGCGGGCGGCGGCGGCATCGGCATGCAGCTCTGCCACGACATGGCGACGCTGCGCGAGCGCTTCGAATCCGTGCAGCGCACGGCGCGTGCGAGTTTTGGCGATGCCCGGGTCTATCTCGAGCGGTTCGTCGCCCGGGCCCGCCACATCGAGGTGCAGATCTTCGGCAACGGCAAGGGCGACGTGGTGGCGCTCGGCGAGCGCGACTGCTCGCTGCAGCGGCGTAACCAGAAGGTCTTTGAGGAGACCCCCGCGCCGGGGCTCTCCGCCGACATCCGCCGGCGGCTGCATGCGGCCGCGGTGTCGCTCGGCAAGGCGGTGGCTTACGAATCCGCAGGCACGGTAGAGTTCATCTACGACGTCGAGCGCGAGGATTTCTACTTCCTCGAGGTCAACACCCGCCTTCAGGTCGAGCACCCCGTCACCGAGCAGGTCACCGGCGTCGATCTCGTCGAATGGATGATCCGGCAGGCGGCCGGCGAGGACGTGCTGGCGCACGCGGGCACGCTGGCGCCCAAGGGCGCGGCGATCGAGGTGCGGCTCTATGCCGAGAACCCGGGCGCAGGATTCCGTCCGAGCGCGGGCCGGCTGACGCAGGTCGCTTTCTCGCCGGATGCGCGGATCGATGGATGGATCGAGACCGGCACCGAGGTGACCCCGTTCTACGATCCCATGCTGGCCAAGATCATCGTGTCGGCCGAGACCCGCGAGGCTGCGATCGCGCGGCTGACGCAGGCGCTGGATCAGACGGTGGTGGCCGGCATCGAGACCAATCTCGGCTATCTGCGTGCGATCGCCGCGTCGGACGTTTTCCGCAGCGGGCGGGTGGCGACCAGCGTGCTCGGCGCGTTCGCCTATCGACCCCGCACCATCGACGTCGTCGCGCCCGGCGCGCAGAGCGGGGTGCAGGAATTGCCCGGCCGGCTGCATCTCTGGCATGTCGGCGTGCCGCCGAGCGGCCCGATGGACGAGCGGTCGTTTCGGCTTGCCAACCGTGTGGTAGGAAATCCGGAAGCAACGACCGCGCTGGAATTGACCGTCAATGGACCCACCTTGCGCTTCAACTCCGATGCGATCGTCGCGCTCGCAGGCGCGCGCATGAAGGCATCGCTCGACGGCGCCGAGGTGGCCTACGACGAGCCGGTTGCGGTGCGCGCGGGCCAGACGCTGGTCATCGGCAGCATCAAGGGCCCGGGTCAGCGCAGCTATCTCGCCGTGCGCGGCGGCATCGATGTGCCCGAGATCTTCGGATCGCGCGCCGTGTTCGCGCTCGGTGCGTTCGGCGGCCATGCGACGGGCTCGCTGAAGGCCGGCGACGTGCTGCATATCGGTGCTGAGGCATCGGGCCTCGCAGCGCCGCGACGCGCAACGGCGGATGAGCGTCCAGAGCTCACATCGGCGTGGCAGATCGGCGTGGTCTACGGCCCGCATGGCGCGCCGGACTTCTTCCTCGACGAGGACATCGAGACGCTGTTTGCGTCGAGCTACGAGGTGCACTTCAACAGCGCCCGCACCGGCGTGCGGTTGATCGGCCCGAAGCCGCGCTGGGCTCGCGCCGATGGCGGCGAGGCCGGGCTGCATCCGTCGAACATCCACGACAATGCGTATGCGGTCGGCTCGATCGACTTCACCGGCGACATGCCGATCATTCTCGGCCCTGACGGACCGAGCCTTGGGGGCTTCGTGTGTCCGGCGGTGGTCGCGCGCGACGAGCTCTGGAAGGTCGGCCAGCTCCGGCCCGGCGACACCGTCCGCTTCATTCCGGCGAAGCGTGACGATCCGGTTGCCGGGCCCACCGCGCTGCGCGCGCCCGAGCTCGGCTCGGCCATCGTCGGACGCAACGATGACGGTCCGATCCCGGTGGTGTACCGCCGCGCCGGCGACGACAATCTCCTGGTCGAATATGGCCCGATGGAGCTCGACATCGCGCTGCGGCTGCGCGTGCATGTGCTGGCGCAGGCGCTGGAGGAGGCAAAGCTCGGCGGCCTGATCGATCTGACGCCCGGCATCCGCTCGCTGCAGATCCATTATGACGGCACGGCGCTGTCACGCGGAAAACTGCTCGACGTGCTGTGCAAGATCGAGCGTGAACTGCCACCGGTCGACGCGATGCGGGTGCCCAGCCGCACCGTGCATCTGCCGCTGTCGTGGCGCGATCCGCAGGCCGAGCTTGCGATGCGCAAATATCAGGAGCTGGTGCGATCAGATGCGCCGTGGTGTCCGTCGAATGTCGAGTTCATCCGGCGCATCAACGGCCTCGGCTGTGAGGACGACGTTCGCCGCATCGTATTCGACGCGGATTATTTCGTGCTCGGCCTCGGCGACGTCTATCTCGGTGCGCCGGTGGCAACCCCGCTCGATCCGCGGCATCGCCTCGTGACCACGAAGTACAATCCAGCGCGGACCTGGACGCCGGAAAACGCGGTCGGGATCGGCGGCGCCTATATGTGCATCTACGGCATGGAAGGGCCGGGCGGTTACCAGCTGTTCGGTCGCACCATCCAGGTCTGGAACAGCTGGCGCACGACGCCGGTGTTCGAGCCCGGCCATCCCTGGCTGCTGCGGTTCTTCGACAAAATCCGCTTCTTCCCTGTCGACGCCGACGAACTGCTCGACGCCCGTGCCGCATTCCCGCACGGGCAATACGACATCAGGATCGAGCAGGGCGAGTTCTCCTACGCCGACTATGCGAAACGACTGGCGGAAGCACAGCCCTCGATCGCCGCGTTCAAGGCGACACAGCAGGCCGCGTTCGACGCCGAGCGTCAGCGTTGGCGCGAGATGAAGCTCGACGAGGCGCTGGCGGAGACGCTTGATGCGAGCGCCGTCACGACGGGCATTCCCGATGGCCAGGTCGGAGCGTTCTCCGAGGTGCCCGGCAATATCTGGAAGATCCTGGTCGAGGAGGGCGCAAAGGTCGCAGCCGGCGACGTGCTCGCCATCATCGAGTCCATGAAGATGGAGATCTCGGTCCTCTCGCCGGCGGCAGGCCGGATCGCATCAGTGCCGGTCAAGCCCGGCCAGACGCTGCGCGCCGGCGACGTCGTGGCGTTGCTCCGGCCGGGTTAGGACGGGTGCGCATCGAGGCATAAGGTCCGCTCAGCTCACGGCGGTGGCGCGGATGCGGATACTGCGCGGGCTCTGAGGCGGACCAACAGCGGTCCTGCGTGCGCCGTCGGAACTTCCCAGTTCGCAGCGGCGGAGGGGATGTCTCGATCGGCTGCGTTCGCCGGAGGCTGCTGCTCTCGCTTGGTACCGAGCGCGTTCAGGAGCATCGCGAACACGATCATCATCAGGACACCCCCAATGCTGAGCGCGATCTGAATCGAAGGCCTGTTCGATACGTCGAACAGATCGAATTGGCTGACGAGTACCAGCACCACGCCGAGACAAAAGATCGGCAGCGAGTTCTCACCACACCATCTCGCGCTGCGCAGCAGCGGCGCCGACAGTCCTCGCCAGCCCTGCGGAACGAACTGCAACGCCACGATCGCGAGAGCCAGGAAATGCAGCAATCGCAACGGACTCAGATTCGATTTGTCCAATGGAAATAGCAGATCCGTCAAAGTCTGCGGGAGCAGTGCCTTGCTGTCCTGGCCCAGTGCAAGGACCAGGCTGAACGCCAGATAGAGAATGGACAGAGCAAGAGCAGGGCGCGAAGTCAGCCACTTTCGGACATTCTGCCCCTCGATGACGTACCATGCGCCCAGCACGATCAGAAGCTGCCAGGCCAGTGGATTGAAGAACCAGGCGCCGTCGGGCCAGGCAGGAACCCGCCATCCGAAGACGTGCACCAGTGCGTAGAGCGATAACGAAAGGCCGAGCGTCACGTTTGGTGCGCGCAGCAGCAGCCACAACAACGGTGCGAACAAGATGTGACAGATCACAAAGACCGGCAAGACATCGGTGTTGACCGGACGGTATTGCAGGACCGCGGCATGCGCGAGCGTCGCGCCGGGATGCTCGAGCAGAATCCGCGTATTGCTCGCGTCGGCAAGGCGGTCGCTGCCTGCGAGGTAGACGAGGATGGCGCAGGCGACCGTCAGCAGCAGGAAGGCGGCATAGATGTCCCAACCCCGCCGCAGCGAACGGTCGATCATGTGCCTCCAGCCCTCGCGCTGATACGCCCTGCCATAAGCAAGCGCGCAGGTAACGCCCGAGATGAACATGAATATTTCGGCGGCGTCGCAGAAGCCGTAGTTGCGCAGCGTCAGCCAGCTTCCGACGTTGTTCGGGATGTGATCGAGAAAGATCCACCATAACGCGATGCCGCGACAGATATCGATGCGCGGGTCGCGGCCGGTCGATCTGAACTCCGGCGGGGTTTCGCCGATCAATCGCTTCGAGCTGTGTGTTCGATCATGCATTTGTCGATCTGTCCGGCGTACGCGCACGACCTCATCGGACGAGGGTCCATGAGGCGCTCGGATGCTCCGAGGCGCGCGCGTGCTGGTCCAGCCTCCGGTCAACTCTTGGGATTATGTGCTCCGGCTACCCGAGGGTTGGCGACGTTTTCGTCGGCCAGTCGCAATCACGGGGGCCAGCAGGATCGCTGTCTTCCGACGGCGTCTGCATGATTTCGCCGATGACCGGTATCAAAAGCTGCTTCCGCATCTCGGCGAGGCGGGCGCGACAGTATTCATGATAAAGCATGTCGAATATGGTGGGCATGATCGAACGCCTTCTTGATCACTGAGGTTAACTTCCCACGTGACAGATTTCGACCATTTCAACCGGCGGCAAAAAAGCGGTGCCGGGGATGTCTTATGTCCGATGAACTCTGCCAGCGATGTCGCTGTGGCAGCAAAATAAATTCGATTCCAAAATACCTGCCTGCCCGCAGTTCCCTGAGTTCGATCGATCGCCAGCAAGTTCGCAAAGCTGATTTGCGCTTTGCACCTTGCTAGGAGTATCCAAACTGGGTCCGGTGGCAGCAATTATAAATAGAGCCATCACGACCGCCTCCTCTTAAAGGAGAAAAATCGCCGTGACTTTCGCTATCATTATAACCGTAATATCCTGATCACCGAGTGAACCAGTTCACATCAGCATCAATCACAGGCGAGTGAGACTAGCAGACCGGTAGCGTGGCTTCTTGGACTCATGCGCACGGATCGAGCTTAGGTCGGTGCGTGAATTGCAAAATGTAGATAGTGGCTGCGGTGTGCCGCAGCATTCCGTTCTGATGTTTTGTGAAGGCTGGAGGTCCCCATGGCTACGGACGCAGCCGATTTTTTATCGTATCGATTTTCGACGCGCGACCATCCGGAGCGTATCCGGGTCCCGCTATGGCGCGAGCACTTCGCACGATGCATCGTGCACGCCGATATCAAGCCTCTATCGGACGTTCCGTTCCGGGCCGATGCGTCGCTGCAGGCGGTTCAGGGCTTGCGTACGCTCGCGCTGAAAGGCACGTCCATGCGTTTCGCGCGCTTGCGAGCGAACCTTGCCGATGGCGATGACTCCATCGGTGTCATCGTCTGCTCGTCCGCGAGAAGTCGGCTGTCGCAGCGCGGCGAGGAGGTTGAGCTTCGCGGCACCGATGCGATCGCAATTCTGCATTCCGAGCCCGTCAGCGTGACTTATGTCGAAGGACTGCAATTCGGCCTGGCCGTGCCGCACGCGGCGCTTGCGCAGCGCGTGACGGATGTGGAAGGCCTGGCCATGCGGCCGATCCGGCACCAAACGGAAGCCTTCCGCCTGTTCACGGCATATCTGAAGTCGGTGTTCAAGACGGGAGCCCTGAGCGCTCCGGGGCTTCGTGAGACGGTCGTGCACCACATCCATGATCTCGTCGCGCTCGCCATCGACGAGTGTCCTGCGTTGGGTGAGAGCAGTGCGAGCGCCGTCGTAGCTGCGCGGCAGAGTGCAGCACTCGACTACATCGCCCACCACTTCGAGGAGCCCGGACTTAGCGTTCAGACGGCCGCACGCGGGCAGGGCATCTCGTCCCGCTATCTGCAGCGCCTGATGGCGTCGTCGGGATCATCGTTCACCGAGCGCCTCAATGAGCTGCGTCTTCAACGGGCGTTCCAGCTGCTCACCGGGTCCGATGCCGGCCGTCGGCGAATCTCCGATGTCGCGCTGGAGGTGGGTTTCTCGGACGTTTCGCATTTCAACCGCTTGTTCCGGGCTCGCTTCGGCGATTCACCGCGCGGCGTCCGGTTCGGACGCAAGGGATCCAGCGGAGCCGCGCGACTCTGATCGAGAAGGAGGCGTCTGCGGAGTCCAACAGCCGATGTTCGCGGATTGTTGAGGCTGTCCGCCTCACACCTCGAGCCATTCCTCGCGAATGGCGGCGTTGTTCTTGAGCTGCTCGGGCGTGCCCTCGAACACGACGCGGCCGTGGCCCATGATGTAGACCCGGTTCGAGATCTTCATCGCGATCGACAGCTTCTGCTCGACCAGCAGGATGGCGACGCCTGCCTTCGCGATCCGCGCGATCAGCTCGCCGACCTGCTGCACGATCAGCGGCGCCAGGCCTTCGGTCGGCTCGTCGATCATCATCAGCTCGGGGTCTCCGAGCAACGTGCGGCAGGTGGTCAGCATCTGCTTCTCGCCGCCCGACAGCACGCCGGCCGGCGTGTCGGCGCGGCGGGCGAGGTTGGGGAACATGTCGAGCATTTCCTGCAGCCGCCACTTGCCGGGCCGGCGCGGGTCCTTGATGCCGAGGATCAGGTTCTGGCGCACCGTCAGGCTCGGGAAGATGTCGCGATGCTCGGGCACATAGCCGAGCCCGAGGCGGGCGATCTTGTGGCTCGGCAGGCCGGCGATGTCCTGGCCCTTGAAGCGGATGGTGCCCTGCGGCGGCACCTCTCCCATGATCGCCTTGACGGTGGTCGAGCGGCCGACGCCGTTGCGGCCGAGCAGGCTCACCACCTCGCCGGCCGCGATGTCGAGATCGACGCCCTGCAGGATGTGGCTCTTGCCGTAATAGGCGTGAAGATTCCTGACCTCGAGCATCAGTCGACCTCCTCGCCGAGATAGGCTTCCTTGACCTTCGGGTTGCCGCGGATTTCCTCGGGCGTGCCGGAGGCGATGATGTGGCCGTAGACCAAAACCGAGATGCGGTCGGCGAGGCCGAACACCACGCTCATGTCGTGTTCGACGATGACGAGGGTGCGGCCCTCGGTGAGGCGGCGGATCAGCGCGACGGCGCGTTCGGTCTCGGCGTGGCTCATGCCCGCGGTCGGCTCGTCCAGCATGATGACGCTGGCGCCGCCGGCGATGGTGATGCCGATCTCGAGCTCGCGCTGCTCGGCATAGGTCAAGAGGCCCGCCGGCACGTCGCGGCGATGGCTGAGATGGATGTCGTCGAGGATCTGTGCGGTGCGCTGCTTCACCTCGGGCAGACTGTCGACGTTCTTCCAGAACGCATAGCGATGCCCGGTCGCCCACAGCACGGCGCAGCGGACGTTCTCCCACACCGTCATCCGGGCGAACACGTTGGTGACCTGGAACGAGCGCGACAGGCCGCGCCGGTTGATCTCGAATGGCCGCAAGCCCGAGGTCACCTCGCCGTTGAGGCGGATCTCGCCCGAGGTCGGCTTGATGTGGCCGCTGATCAGGTTGAACGTCGTCGACTTGCCGGCGCCGTTCGGGCCGATGATGGCGTGACGTTCGCCCTTGGCGACGCTTAAGTTGAGGTCGCGGATGATCTGGACATTGCCGAAGCTCTTCTCGACGGCGTTGACTTGGATGGCAGCGGTCATGCCAGATACCCCCGATCACGGGCCACCGTCGCGGCACGATCCCAGGCATCCGCAACGCGCCGCCAGGTGATGCGCGCAACCAGGAAGCCGCCGACCACCAGAACCGCGGCAGCCGCCCAGGTCGTCGGCGCCGTGGCGACAAACGGAATGCCGAGCAGGTTGATGGGGTCGCCACCGGAGAAGCGCGCGACGGTCTCGATGGTCAGGATGATGCCGAGCGCAAACGCCAGCGTCGGAATCGCCGCGACCAGGTAGGACGGGATCACCGTGCCGAGCGTTCCGGCGCGGATCAGCGGGCGATGCTTCATCAGGATGCCGGCGATACCGCCCGGCGCGAACATCACGATGCCGATGAAGATGACGCCGAAATAGAGCTGCCAGACCGAGGTGACGCTGGTCAGCCCGAGCTGCAGATAGGTCACCAGGATGGCACCCAGGATCGGACCGAAGAAATAGGCGGTGCCGCCGATGAAGGTGGAGAACAGCACGAAGCCCGATTGCATGGCGCCGAGATAGGCGGAGTTGGCGATCTCGAAATTGATCGCGGTCAGGCCGCCGGCGATGCCGGCGAAGAAACCGGCGAACATGTAGGCGAGATAGCGCACCACATGCGGATCGTAGCCGATGAACTCGACGCGCTCCGGATTGTCGCGCACCGCGTTGCAGATGCGACCCAGGGGCGTGCGCGTCAGCGCGTACATCGCGATCGCCGAGACCAGCACCCAGAATGCGATCAGATAGTAGACCTGGATCTGCGGCCCGAAGGTCCAGCCGAACAGCGGCATCAGCGAGGTGCGGTCGGTGGTGATGCCGGATTCGCCGCCGAACACGCTGCGCAGGATCAGCGACGACGAGGCGACCAGTTCGCCGATGCCGAGCGAGATCATCGCAAACACGGTGCCGGCGCGCTTGGTCATGACCCAACCGACCAGCAAAGCGAACGCCATGCCGCCGATGCCGCCGACCAAGGGGATTACCGGCAGCGGGATCGGCCAGTTGTGGCTCGCGGCCGCATTCATGACATGCACGGCGAGGAAGCCGCCGAGGCCGTATTGCACCGCGTGGCCGAACGACAGCAACCCGGTCTGGCCGAGCAGGATGTTGTAGGACAGCGCGAAGATGATCGCGATGCCGATCAGGCTGAACGAGGTCAGCGAGCCGCCGGAGGAGAAGACCAGCGGCAGCACGACGAGCGCTGCGGCTGCGAGCAGCCAGACGCCATAGAAGCCGAGGGCGCCGCTGGACTCCTGCTTGGCCGCGGCGAGGGAGGGCGTGGGAGCGTTCGTCATGACTCGCGCGTCCCCAAGAGGCCCATCGGGCGGAAGATCAGCACCAGCACCAGCAGCAGATAGGGCAGGATCGGCGCGATCTGCGCGATCGTGACGTTCCAGATGTCGGTGAGCGGCGAGGGGCCGAGGCTCGGATCGAGCGGACCGAACACGCTGGCGAGCGAGCCGTTGAGCGCGACCGCAAAGGTCTGGATCAGCCCGATCAGCAGCGAGGCGATGAAGGCGCCGGGCAGCGAGCCGAGGCCGCCGAACACGATGACGACGAACAGGATCGGGCCGAGATACGCGGCCATGTCGGACTGCGTCACCAGCGAGGGACCGGCGATGACGCCGGCAAGACCCGCCAACGCGCTGCCGACGCCGAACACCAGCATGAACACGCGGCCGACATTGTGGCCGAGATGGCCGACCATGCTTGGATGGGTCAGCGCGGCCTGCACGATGAGGCCGACCCGCGTCCGCTTCAGCGTGACCAGCAGCGCGATGAAGATCACGACCGAGACCACCAGCATGAAGATCTTGTAGGCGGGGTAGTTGGTGGAGAACACTGTGAAGGCCGGAAAGTCCAGCACTGCCGGGACGCGGTAGTCGACCGGGCTCTTGCCCCAGATCATCGAGACGATCTCTTCGATCGCGAAAGCCAAACCAAAGGTCAGCAGCAGCTCGGCGACATGGCCGTGCTTGTGGGTGTTGCGCAAGCCGTAGCGCTCGACGCCCATGCCGACCACGCCGACCAGCAGCGGCGCGATCACCAGCGCCGGCCAGAAGCCGATCCAGCGGGTGAGCTGATAACCGAAGAACGCGCCGAGCATGTAGAAGCTCGCATGCGCGAAGTTGAGCACGCCCATCATGCTGAAGATGACGGTGAGCCCGCTGGACAACAGGAACAGCAGCATGCCGAACAGCACGCCGTTGAGCGTCGAGATGACGATCAGCTCAGCCACGGTGCACTCGCTTGAGAATGGGAACGGTTCACGTGATCAAAGACCTGTCGAAGGAAATTTATCACCAGTCATTCCGGGGCGCTCGCGTTAGCGAGCGAACCCGGAACCCCGAGATTCCGGGTTCGCCTCTTCGAGCGCCCCGGAATGACGGAAGGAGCCGATCAGGGCCGCTTCATGTTGCAGGTGGTCGGAAGCATCGTTTGCGCGGTGTCGATCTTGGAGACGATGTGCCAGCCCCAGCCGGTGTTCTCCTCGTCGAACGGCTCCTTGGCCTTGTCGGCGAGCGAGCCGAACGAGGAGATGTAGATCGGCTGGAAGAACTGGTGGTCGTCCTTGCGCATGAAGCCTTCGCCGCCGTCGAACACGTCGAACTTCATGCCTTCGAGCGCGGCTGCGACCTTCACCGGGTCGATCGAGTTGGCCTTCTCGGCGGCTGCCTTGAACATCCGCATCTCGTTGACCGCGCGCGGATACCACACGGAGATGCCGGTCTTGGCGCGGAAGTCCTTCTCGAAATCCATCGCCGCCTTGTTGCCGGAGTTCGGCACGCCTTCGCTGATCTGGAACACCTGGTTCTCGAGACCGGTCTGCTTGATCGCAGTCGGGCCGCCGGCGCCGCCGGCATAATAGGTGTACCAGTTGACCTTGAGGCCGGCGTCGGCAGCCGCCTTCAGCAGCAGCGCGAAGTCCTGGCCCCAGTTGCCGGTCACGACGGTGTCGGCGCCGGCCGCCTTGATCTTGGCGATGTAGGGCGAGAAGTCGGTGACCTTGAGCATCGGATGCAGTTCGTCGCCGACGACCTGGATATCCGACCGCTTTTCGCCCAGCATCTTGCGCGCAGCCGCGCGCACCGATTGGCCGAACGAATAGTCCATGTTGATCAGGTAGACCTTCTTGATGGACGGCTGGCCCTTCATGTAGTTGGTCAGCGCTTCCATCTTGATGTCCGAGTTCGCATCCCAGCGGAAATGCCAGTAGCTGCACTTCTCGTTGGTCATGCTCGGATCGACCGCGGCGTAGTTGAAGTAGAGCACTTCCTTGCCGGGGTTACGCGAATTGTGCTTGGTGACGAAGTCTTCCAGCGCGGCACCGACCGACGAGCCGTTGCCCTGGGTGATGTAGTGGACGCCGGCGTCGACCGCCTTCTGCGCCTGCACCAGGCTTTCCTGCGGATTGGTCTTGTTGTCGAGCGGAACGATCTCGACCTTGTGGCCGAGGATGCCGCCCTTGGCGTTCAACTCGTCGGCGAGATACTGGAACGTCTTCAGGCCGCCTTCGCCAACGCTGGCGCCGCCGCCGGAGAGCGGATCGATGTAGCCGATCTTGATGGATTCCTGCGCGGACGCCGCGCCTCCCAACACCGTCAGTGCTGCCGTGGCAGCAACGATCAGCCTACGCATCCTGCTTCCTCCCTTGCTCATGTTTCTTGATCTTCAGCGATCGAAGCCGTCTCATAACCTCAATTGCCGAGCCTTCGCAACTTTCGCTTTGAATACTGCGTCAAGTTTTCGCGCGAGGTATTATAATGTTATAGGCTATAAATGTTTCGAGATACCGCGAGATCCGGCACAGATTTGAACCGCAAGTAAACTTTTGGACGAGGCGTTCGCCAGTTCGTTTGGAACCGACCTCGTCCGCGGGACGAGCCCGATCCTGGAGCATTATAGCGGCGGGACGCGAATTGGCGATTCAGCCCGCCGGCGCGGCTTGAGGCCCGAGAGGAAGAGCCGCGCGAAGTGGTCGGCGATCTCGACGGCAGACCAGTCGCGCCGCGTCTTGAACCAGATCGGATACCAATGCCCCATGCCGGTTAAAATCCGCTCGGCGAAATATGTATCGATGCGGCGGAAGCGGCCCTCGTCGATCCAGCGTTGATAGCTGTCCTGGTCTCGCCGGATCGTCGCCAGCACCTGGCCGACATACTCCTTCCGGTCGGCGTCGTTGAGATAGTTGATGTTGTGGTAGGTCGCCTTGGGGCCGCAGGGTGTGTCGTGCAGCATCAGCAGCAGGCGGATTCGCTGAACGATGTGGTCGAACGCCCCGAGGCTGTGCTCTTGCAGGTGCTCGCGAATGCTGACCTCGCCGGCGAGCCCGCGTCGCAGGCAGGCCAGCAGCAGGCTCTCTTTTTCGCTGAAGTGATAGTAGATGCCGGCGCGGGTCATGCCCGCATCCGCCGCGATGTTCTCGAGCGACGTCCCTGACGCGCCCCGCCGGTTGAAGCTGTCGGAGGCAATCGACAGCATCCTGTCGAACTTCGCGGCCCGCTTGTTCAACGCCGCTCGAGACGCGAGGAACGGGGCGAGGCTGAGCGGTTCGGGCATGCCGGGAAGCGCGATCTCGCGCCGGTAGACGCCGTGCGTGATGATGTCGTCGATGGCGTCGATCGCCTGCTGGCGCGTGTAGTAGTCGCGTTCGGACAGCCAGAACGGCACCCAGTCCAGGATGGAGATCAGCGCCACCGCCGTGAGCTGCGGCTCGTCGCAGGCGATCGAGCCGTCCGCGACGCCCCGTTCCAGGATATCCGCCAGCAGCGCGGCGTTCTGCCAGCGTTTGGCATGGACCTCGCTGCTGTAGGGCGCGGCAAGCGCATCGATATCGGTGAACAGGATCATGCGCTGGCCCTCGGGCCGCAGCCTCCCGCGCACGAAGCGCCTGATGATCTCGAGCCCGTCGATCCCTGGCTCGGCGGCGGCTTCGATTTCGTGCCGGTAGATCGCAAGTCCCCGCAGATAGCAGTGGAAGATCAGATCTTCCTTGTCGCGGAAATAGTGGTACAGCGCGCCCGGCACGGCCCGAACCGACGCCGCGACCTGCTCCATCGTCACGTTCGCATAGGAGTGGCGGGCAAACAGCCGGGAAGCTGAGATGAGGATTGCTTCAGCCCGGTCCGTCGGGTCGGCGGCGACTTGCAAGCTCGAATGCCCTTCCTGATCGCAGAACGATAATCCGCCCGCGAGATAATCCGCTTGGCAGCGGCTTGTCGATCTGCGATAGACGGTGGCATACCATACACCAGCAGTCCTTTGGAGAGAGCATGGCGCGCAACATTTTGATTCTTGGAGCCTCCTACGGCTCCCTGTTGGGGACCAAGCTCTTGATGGCGGGGCACAATGTGTCCCTGGTGTGCCGCAAGAACACCGCGGATCTGATCAACCGCGAGGGCACCGAGGTTCGGATCAAGCTGCGCGACGAGAAGGAGCATCGCTCGATCTTCTCGCGCGACCTGCCGGGCAAGCTCGATGCCGTGACGCCCGCCGATGTCGACGTGTCGCGCTACGACATGGTCGGCCTCGCGATGCAGGAGCCGCAATACACCAACCACACGGTGCGTGTGCTGATGATCAAGATCGCGGCGGCGAAGCTGCCGTGCCTGTCGATCATGAACATGCCGCCGCTGCCGTATCTGAAGCGGATCCCCGCGCTCGCCGGCATGGATCTCGAGGAGGCCTACACCAATGCGCAGGTGTGGGAGCGCTTCGAGCCGAGCCTCGTCACGCTGTGCTCGCCGGATCCGCAGGCGTTCCGTCCGCCGGAGGAGAAGGCCAATGTGCTGCATGTCGGCCTGCCGACCAACTTCAAGGCCTCTGCCTTCGCCGACGACAAGCACAACAAGGTGCTGCGCGAGCTCGAAGCCGACATCGAAGCGGTGACGCTCGACGGCCAGGACGTGCCGGTGAAGCTGAAAGTATTCGACTCGCTGTTCGTGCCGCTGGCGAAATGGTCGATGCTGCTGACCGGCAATTATCGCTGCATCACGCCGACCGAGCCGCAATCGATCCGCGACGCCGTGCACGGCGATCTCAGCCGTTCGCAGGCGATCTACGACCATGTCGATGGCATCGCGCGCAAGCTCGGTGCCGACCCCGCCGATCAGGTGCCGTTCGCGAAATACGCCAAGGCGGCGGAAAGCCTGCTAAAGCCGTCATCGGCGGCCCGCGCCGTCGCCGCCGCGCGCCGTTCATCGAGCGCGTCGACCTCTTGGTGAAGCTGATCTCGCACCAGCTCGGTAACCCCAGCGCCGAGATCGACCGCACCGTCGAGACCGTCGATCAGAAGCTGAACGAGAAGATCGTGCAGGGCGGCTCCGGCGCGGAGTAATCGCGTTGATGGCGGGGGCCAGAAGAGCTCTCGCCATGCACCGGCGATCGGCGAAGCGCGAAATCGCGGCTCGCGAACGCATGGCTCGGCCTGGTTAGTTGAGCTAGGCTGGCGCAGCTGCGGCTCGGAGCCACCGACATGCCGAACAAATCGCTTCCTCTCCTTGCAATCTATGGCGACCTCGATCGCGCACGCGACATCCTGCGCGCCTGGCAGCCGCTCGACCATCTTTCCCCCGACGACGCCGAGCTTGTCGTGAAAGCGATCGCCGAAGGCATCGCGCGCGGCCGCAGGCACGGCCTCGAGATGGGGCAGTGCCATCTGGCCGCGTAAGCCGCGGTCACCGAGCACTTACCTAGCGCTCGCATATCGCGCCCTGCGCCTTGTGAGGTGAGCACACCAGTCAGGCTCCCT
>NZ_LFLZ01000036.1 GCF_001189845.1 Bradyrhizobium tropiciagri | reverse complement strand
GGTGGTGGCGGTTTCCACGGCGGCGGGATTCGCGCGGGTGGCTTCCATGGAGGAGGCTTTCACGGCGGCGGCGCCCGCGCGGGCGGTTTCCATACCATCCATGCGGCTCCCCATGCCGTGACAAGGATGGGGCACAGCGGCGGCGCCCGGCAATTCCATGCCGTCCACAATCCGGCCATGGCCCACAGCCCGGCCGTCGGCCGCAATCCGGCGGTCTCGCACGGCGTAGCTGCGAGCCGCCAGGCTCCGTCGGCCGCCGCGATGCGGCGCAACGCCAACGCCGTCGGCCGCACGTTGTCCTCGCGTCCGGTCACGGCCGCCCTGCGCAGCCCAGGCGGCTTGCGCAACCCGGCGGCGCGCGCCGCGGTCATGACGGCTGCCGCCGGCGCAGCCTGGGGAATTCACAACAACAATGGCGGCTGGTGGTGGCGCCATCCGCATGGCGGTTTCGGCTGGATCGGCCCGGTGTTCTGGCCCTACGCCTATTACGATCTCTACGACTACGCGTGGTGGGGCGACGACTACGACCCGTACTTCTGGGACTATGGCTACAACGACATCTATACCGGCCTGTTCGGTCCTTATGACTACGATGCCTTGAGCGGCTATGCCTATTATCTGCCCGGCTACGCCGGTCCGCGGCCGCAGGTCACAGGCCGATCCGGCGCCCCCGCTCAGACCGCGACCCTCGCGGACATGTGCGGCAGCGACAGAAGCGATATCGCGGGCTTCCCGATCGAGCAATTCCGCAGCGCCGTTCAACCCAACGCCGAGCAGAGCGCTGCGCTCGACGAACTCGCCAGCGCCTCGCAAAAGGCGTCCGAGACCATTCTCAATTCATGTCCCAAGGACGTGCCGGTAACCGCACCGAGTCGCCTCGCCGCGATGCAGCAGCGCCTCCAGGCCATGCGCGATGCGGTCGGCATCCTGCAACCGGCGCTGGAGAAGTTCTACGGACTGCTCAGCGACGATCAGAAAGCCAAGGTGACCGCACTGGCGGCAGATCAGCAACGCAGCAGGCGTGAAGCGACGTCAGGCAGCGGCGATTGCAACGCGGCGCAGCCGGCCGCCATCGCATGGCCCGGCGACGTCATCGAACGCGACGTCAGGCCGACCGACGCCCAGCGGGCGAGCCTCGACGCCTTGCGCGATGCGGCGACAAAGGCCGAGGACACGTTGAAATCGTCCTGTCCGCCTACCGACGCGCGCACGCCACCGGCACGCCTTGCGGCGGTCGGAGCAAGACTCGATGCCATGCTTCAGGCGATCGGAACGGTACGCCCGGCCCTCGACACCTTCTACAGTTCGCTCAGCGACGAGCAGAAGGCCGCATTCGATGCGGTCGGCCCTGAGCGGGACGGCGGCAGGAGCGCGATGGCCGCCGCAGGTGGCGACGAACCGCCGCGAGGTCATCATCGCCGCCACCACCGTCACGGTCCGAATATCGGCGGCATGATCTTCCGGATGATGGGCCTGTAAGGCTCGCCATCGCCTCTCGCATTGGCGGCGCCACCTTCCGCGGTGCCGCCTGCGCGCTACGGCGCGATCCAGATGCCAATCACGATGATCGCCAATGAGACGGCAATCACGAGCATGTCGGTCGTGAGCCACTCCGGCATTCCATTTGCTGGCTGCTTGCTCATGTCCGCGACTCCCTCTGTTCGCGCCGAGCCATCATGCTGAAGCGGATAACGCACCAACGTGCGTGAAGCAGATCACACCAGACAGGAAAAAATGATTGCCAAAATTTTTCCGCGCGTAGCGCGCGCAAGTTGCGACGTACGATCTATCTTCCGCTCAGGTTTCTGAACATGTTCGACAACGCCACCCGTTCCGGCAGACACTGGCACATCCGCGCGCGCATGCGGGCTCGAATGGCGCAATGCCCGCTACTGCGCAGATCTCCGGCTGATCAGCATCGGCAACCCGTGCGCCGGACGCAGCGTGATGCGCTGGAGCGGTTGCACGTCGGCGTGCGGCAGCAACCTCATCTCGAAATCGCGCATCAGAACAGCGAGCACGATGGTGGCTTCCTGCAAGGCGAACGACGCGCCGATGCAGGTCCGCGGCCCGACCCCGAATGGCAGATAGGCGAACCGCGGAATTGCGCTCCGGGCCTCCGGCAGGAAGCGCGAGGGATCGAACGCGTCGGGGCGGCTCCATAGCCTGCGATGCCGATGCAGGACGTAGGGCGCGATTACGATCAGGGAGCCCGCGCCGACCGCCAGATCACCCAGGCTGTCCGCGTCGCGCGCGGTCCGGCTGAGTGCAGCGATCGGCGGATAGAGACGCAGTGCCTCCTCGATCACCGCCTTCGTCACGATCAGCCGCTCGGCGAGATCATCGGCCGGATTGGTCAGTTCCCGCTTGGCCTCCGCCACGACGCGCGCTCGCCATTCGGACGACTGCGACAGGAGGAAGATCGACCAGGCCAACGTGTTGGCCGTCGTCTCGTGTCCGGCGGAAAGAAAGGTGAGAATGTTGGAGCGAATCTCGCTCAAGCTGAGTTGTCGTCCGGTCGAGGGATCCGGTGAACGCAACAACAGGGTCAGCAGATCGGCCGGGCCGTCGACCGGGACCGCACGTCCTCGACATCTGGTAGCGACAATCCGGTCGATCACGGTCTCGAAGTAGGCCATCGTCGCGCGCAGACGGCGATGCCCCGGGCGCGGCACGAATTTTGGCACCCCGAGCAGATCGAGCGCGCCGATGCGGCCGATCACGCCAAAATAAGCATTCATCGCCATCCGGAATTCGTCGAGGTCGCCGCCGATGCCGTCAGAGAAAATCGTCAGCGCGAGCACGTTCAGCGTGACCAGCGTCATCTCGGCGGCAACGTCGATCGTGGCATTGGATTCCATCGTGGCCCATTTCGCCGACAGCTCGTTGGCGGCAACCAGCACCGGCATCGTGAAGGAGGCGACGGTCCGGCGCGCGAAGATCGGAGCGAGTGTTCGCCGCTGCACGTCCCAACGCTCTCCATCGACGCTCAAGAGACCATCGGACAGTCCGGACGAGAGGATGCGGCGCTGAATCGTGTCCTTGGGATAATTCCTCCAATTGTCCATCAGCACACGCTTGATGGCGTGCGGGTCATGAACCACGAATGCGTCGGTGAATGGCAGGCGGAGCTTGACGATGGGCTGCTGAAAGAAATCCGCGCTCCAGCACTCAAGCGGATTGCGCCTCAGCCTGATCAGCAGTTCGAGAAATCCCAGCCGGCTTGGCGGAGGATGCGGTACGGGCGGACAATACTCCATTACGCGGCGCAGCATGGGCCACCGTGATCAGGTCTGCCCGCGGACGATAACTGGAAAACGTGGCGATGGGTTCCTAAGGCAAGCCGGCGTGCGAGATCGCGAGTTACGAGTGATCGCTGCTACGATCATGTGATACATGCACCGGCAGAAGGGCTCCCTCCCCCCTTGTGGGGGAGGGTTGGGGAGAGGGGTACCACACGACGTGCTCTCTCAACGTGCTTTCGCAACACGCGACCGACATTGCGAAAGCGACATTCTCACTCATCATCTCGCCCGGGGCTTACCCCTCTCCCCGCCCTCCCCCGCAAGGGGGGAGGGAGCCCGACCATCGTGCTCACCTCACAGCACCTTGCGCTGCGCGAGATTTTTCATCAGCGCACCGACGCCGAACGTCCAGGGCTCGCATTCGTCGCTGCCCCGCATCCGGTTAACGAGCTTGCCGAGCTGGGGCGCTGCGATGGTGACGATGTCGTCGCGCTTGTGGGTGAAGCCCTCGCCCTTGGCGTCGCGGTCCTTCACCGGCGCGAACATCGTGCCGAGGAACAGCGCAAAGCCATCGGGATATTGATGCACCGGGCCGATGGTCTGGGCGACGAGATCGGTCGGGTCGCGGCTGATCTTGGAGATCGAGGAATGGCCCTCGAGCACGAAGCCATCCGTGCCCGTCACGGTCAGGCCGACATCCATCCTCCTGACGTCGTCGAGCGAGAAGGTCTGATCGAACAGCCGGAGCAGCGGGCCGATCGCGCAGGAGGCGTTATTGTCCTTGGCCTTCGACAGCAGGAGCGCCGAGCGGCCCTCGAAATCCCGCAGGTTGACATCGTTGCCGAGCGCGGCGCCAACGATCTTGCCGGCGCCGGAGACGACGAGCACGACCTCCGGCTCCGGATTGTTCCAGGTCGACTTCGGATGCAGCCCGGCATCCATGCCGGTGCCGACCGAGGACAGCGTCGGCGCCTTGGTGAACACTTCGGCATCCGGACCGATGCCGACCTCCAGATACTGGCTCCAAGCATTCTGATTGATCAGCACCTGCTTCAACCGCATCGCCTGCTCGGAGCCCGGCTTCAGCTTGGAGAGATCGTCGCCGACCAGCCGCACCACCTCCTTGCGGATCGCCTCCGCCGAAGACGGGTTGCCGCGCGCCCGCTCCTCGATCACGCGCTCGAGCATCGAGATCGCAAAGGTGACGCCGGCGGCCTTCAGCACCTGCAGGTCGACCGGCGCGAGCAGATGCGGCTTGGCCGCGTCGCGGCGGTCGGGCGGCGTGTTGGCGAGGATCGTCTCGAGATCGCCGATCCGTTCACCGTGCGTGGCGCGCAATGCGCCGGCGGGATCGGCTTCCTCGCACAGCGCGCTCACGGTCGGGAAACGCGCGGTGACGTCGAACACGCCGTTCGCCCGCACCGCGGCCACAGCCGGCCCGCCGGCCTGCGGCAGCCAGACCCGTCCGACCAGCGTGCCGGCGGTGCCGTCCTCCGGCAGGACGTCTCCTGGTGTGAGCGAAATCATCGGCAACTCCCTTTTTCGTGTTGTTGGCGCTTGTTAGCACAGCCGCGGCACCGGCGTGAAACAGTGGTCATGGCAATGTCATAGAGAGGTAACATCGCCCGTCAATGCTCCCGTCGATCCATCTAACACACTGAAAGACGGACCTTCATGACCGCTCCCCACGTCACCGACGAAGCCTCCCACGAGGACGCTTTGCGCGACGAAGCCTCCCGTGAGGAAGCCTTGCGCGCCCGCATCCACCAGGAGATGGCCGACAGCCTCGACGAGGAACTCGAGCTCGAGCTCGATGACATCAGGCTCGAGGAACTCGAGCACGATGGGGCCGGACAGCCGTCGATTGACCGCAAGTTCTACTTCCGCGAATTGCTGCGGCTGCAGGGCGAGTTGGTCAAGCTGCAGGACTGGGTGCAGCACGAGAAGAAGAAGGTTGTGGTGCTGTTGGAGGGCCGCGATTCCGCCGGCAAGGGCGGCGTCATCAAGCGCATCACCCAGCGGCTCAACCCGCGCGTCTGCCGCATCGCGGCGCTGCCGGCGCCGAACGAGCGCGAGCGCACGCAATGGTACTTCCAGCGCTACGTCTCGCACCTGCCGGCCGGCGGCGAGATCGTGCTGTTCGACCGCAGCTGGTACAACCGCGCCGGCGTCGAGAAGGTGATGGGGTTCTGCACCGACGAGCAGTATGAGGAGTTCTTCAACTCGGTGCCGGAATTCGAGCGCATGCTGATCCGCTCCGGCACCATCCTGCTGAAATACTGGTTCTCGATCACCGACGAGGAACAGGCGTTCCGCTTCTCGATGCGGATCCAGGATCCGCTGAAGCAGTGGAAGCTGAGCCCGATGGATGTCGAGGCGCGGACCCGCTGGGAGCTCTACACCAAGGCCAAGGAGACGATGCTGGAGCGCACGCATCTGGCCGACTCACCGTGGTGGATCGTCGATGCCGTCGACAAGAAGCGCGCCCGGCTCAACTGCATCTCGCATCTCCTAAGCCAGATCCCCTATCAGCACGTCACGCACCAACCGGTGATGCTGCCGCCGCGGGTGCGCAACCCCGACTATCACCGCGGCCCGATCCCGCCGGAAATGTACGTACCCGGACGGTACTGATCCGGTCGTTTCCCCTCTCCCCGTTCTTGCGGGGGGAGGCACGCCGCGCATTTTCGGAATAATAGAATAATGCCTCTGATTTGCCCGACATGTCAAGTTGCCGTGTCGACTACCGGCACGCGGCCGGCTCCTTTGCATGGGGTTGTTTTCGAGTTTTTTGACGGTGCGCCCCGGCGAAGGCCGGCGATGTGCGATAGCCAGGCCGCAAGCGGGGCGAGGTGAGGAGATGGGCATCTCCTCTTCGCCACGCCTACCAATGGTGCAGGCGCGCGCCCTTGCTGGTACAGGAACCCGACGCTAGGCTTCGGCGATCTGGTGCAGGGAGGCCCGCTTGACTCAATCCGACGACATCAAGATTTCCGAAGATCGCCGCGACGCACTGCGCTATGCGCTCGGGATCGGCAGCGGCGCGGCGCTCGCGGCCGCCATGGCGACCCCGGCCGCGGCCCAGACGCAGGCCGACAACACGCTGGATCGCATCCGCGCCAACAAGGTGCTGCGGATCGCGGTGCTGCCGGGCGAGCTGCCCTATTTCAACAAGGACCTCGCGACCGGCACCTGGTCCGGCTTCTCGATCGAGATGGCTAACGACCTGGCGAAACTGCTCGACGTCAAGCTGGAATATGTCGAGTCGACCTACGGCAATTCGATTCTGGATCTGCAGGCCAACAAGATCGACCTCGGCTTCGCGCTCAACCCGACGCCGCAGCGCGCGCTGGTGGTCGATTTCACCAACCTGGTGTTCCCGCATCCGTTCGGCGCCATGCTGAAGAAGGGGCTGGAGGCCAAGACCTGGGCCGACATCAACAAGCCCGAGGTCAAGATCGCGGTCGACGTCGGCTCGGCCAATGAGGCCGTGGCGCGACGCTTTGCGCCGAACGCC
The DNA here is from genome assembly GCF_001189845.1 of Bradyrhizobium tropiciagri. Taxonomy (GTDB): domain Bacteria; phylum Pseudomonadota; class Alphaproteobacteria; order Rhizobiales; family Xanthobacteraceae; genus Bradyrhizobium; species Bradyrhizobium tropiciagri. The sequence continues at coordinate 82,632 of NZ_LFLZ01000036.1, read as the reverse complement.
ACCATCAAGTCGCTGAAGTCGCGCGACGAGGTGATGCTCGAAATGTCATCGGGCCGCGTCGATTGCGTGGTCAACGCGCTGGTGCTCGGGCTGACCGCGATCGCCAAGAACCCGAATCTCGGCACCTACAAGATCCTGGCCTCGCCCTCGGTGACGATCGCGAGCGGCACCGCGGTACGGCGCGAGCAGGACAAGCGCTGGCGCGATTTCCTCTCGGTGTGGATCGACTACAACCGCGGCATCGGCCAGATGCGCGAATGGTTCGTCAGGGGCCTCAGCCTCGCCGGCGTCAAGCCGGAGGATGTGCCGGTGGAGCTGAATATCTGATGATTTGATCTTGCTCGGTCTGAGCTCCGCCTGTCACCTCTCCCTCCGGGAGAGGTCGCGCAACGCGCCGGGTGAGGGTCTCAGGTCCCACGAGGGAGCGTTACCCCTCACCCGGATCGCATTCCGCTTCGCTGCATGCGATCGACCTCTCCCACAGGGGAGAGGTAAGAAAGATCACACCTTGTCGTAGGTCAGCCCGCGCTCCAGCCGGCGCGCTACCAGCGTCGACGGGAACAGGATCGCAAAATAGATCAGCGCCACGATGGTGTAGACCTCGAGCGGCCGATAGGTGTCGGCGTTGATCAGCGTCGCGTTGTAGACGAGATCGGGCACCGCGATGATCGAAACCAGCGAGGTGTTCTTCAGTTGCGTCACCGACTGGTTGACATAGGGCGCCATCATCGGCTTCAGCGCCTGCGGCAGGATCACGAGCCGCATCAGGCGCCAGCCGCGGAAGCCGAGCGCCTTCGCCGCATCCCACTGCCCGACCGGCACGCTTTCGATGCTGCCACGCACGATCTCGGCATAGAACGCGCCGCCATAGAGCGACAGCACGCTGACGGCCGCGACATGCGCCGGGATGTTGACGCCGATCACGACCGGAAACGCGTAGTAGAACCAGATGATCTGCACCAGCAGCGGCGTGCAGCGAAAGGTTTCGATATAGGCGATCAGGAGCCAGTCGATCACCGGAACGCGCCGAAGCCGCAGCATGCCGACGATCAGGCCGATCAGCGTGCCCAGGATGATGGTGCCGATCGTGTACGCAATGGTCCAGCCGAGCCCGAGCCAGAACAGGTGGCTGTACTTGGCGAGGATCCCGAAATCCCAGACGTAGTTCATCCTGCCCCTCGGTTGCCGCGCGTTCCCCTCCGCGTGGCTTGCGGCCCCAGCATCGCAGGCGGCCTCGCGCGAGTCACGCGATATACCGGCCCGGTGAAAATGCCGTCACGTCGAACGGCGGCGTGTCGCCCGCGATCATCGCCGCGATCGCGGCGCCGGTTCCGGGGCCGGTGGTGAAGCCGATATGCTGGTTGCCGAAGGCGAGCCAGAGACCGCGATGCCGCGGCGCTGCACCGATCATCGGCAGGCTGTCGGGCAGCGTCGGCCGCGCGCCGCGCCAGCGCTCGCCGACCGCATCGCCGAATTCGACCACACTGCGCGCCATCGGCACGACAGATTCGAGCTGCGCATAGTTCGACGGCGCATCGCGCGCGGTGAGCTCGACGCCGCTGGTGACGCGAATCCCCTGCTCCATCGGCGTCATCAGAAAGCTGCCCTCCGCATCATGGATCGGCCGCAGCAATTTGCGTGCCGGGTTCGGCACGAAATGCTGGTGATAGCCACGCTCGAATGCCAGCGGCACGCGGTAGCCGAGCGGCCGCAGCAACTCGGCCGACCACGGCCCGAGCGCGACCACGACATGGCGCGCGGCGATCTCGCCGTCGGCAAGCTGCACGCGCCAGCCATCGCCCTGCGGCGCGATCCGCCGGACCTCGGATTGCCGCACCGTGCCGCCGCCAGCTGCGAGCAACTGCGCATAAGCCTTCACCACCCCGCCCGGTGAATCGACCGATGCCGTCTGGGTGTGCAGCAGGCCGACACTATAGGCAGGGATGATGTTGGGCTCGAGCGCGGAGATCGCCTGGCGATCGAGCACCTCGCTCTGGATGCCGAACTCGGCCAGCGCGGCCTGCTCGGCCTTGACGGCCGCGAGCCCGTCGCCGCGCCACGCCTTCAGCCAGCCGGTCTCGCGGATGCGATGGCCGCGCCGGCCTGCACGATCCAGTCGCGATGCAGCGTCAGCGACGTCCCGATCAGGCCGTGCAGCGCGGCGGCGCGCGGCTTGGTTTGTGACGGTGTCGCGGCGGCGAGGAAGCGGATCACCCAGCCGGCATTGCCGAGCGCCCAGGGAAGATTCCAGCGCAGCGCCGGATGCGTGTTGGTGAGATATTTCGGCAGGTTCTTCAGCAGCGACGGCGTGTTGAGCGGCAGGATCGAGCCGGACGAGATGATGCCGGCATTGCCGTAGGAGGTTTCGCTGCCGGGCTCGCGGCGGTCGACGATGACGACGGAGAGCCCGCGCCGCCGCGCGACAAGGCCAGCCGAGACGCCGACCATGCCGGCACCGAGCACGGCGACATCGACCTGTTGTGCTGGCGTGCCCTCGCTCATGCCGTCACATCAAGGTCAGGCCGCCATCGACCGGCAGCGTGGCGCCGGTGATATGGCCCGCTTCCGGCGACAGCAGGAACGCGACGACGGCCGCGACCTCGTCGGGCTCGGCCAGCCGCTGCATCGGATTGGCTTTCGCCACCCGCTCCCAGGTCGCGGTATCAAGCGCGCCGAACAGGCCGGGGTCCTTGCGGGTATAGCCGGGCATCACGGCATTGGAGGTGGCACCTGATGCTGCGAGTTCGATCGCCAGCGACTTCACCAGCACTTCGAGCGCGGCTTTCGCGGCGGCCGATCCCGGATAGGTCGCGCCCGGCACGAAGCGATGCGGCCCGAAGCTCGAGACCGCAACGACGCGGCCTTGCGCGCTGCGCGTGAGGTCAGGCAGCGCGGCCGCCGCGATTTCATGGAATGCCGCCGCCATCACCGCAAAAGCGCGCTCCAGCGCCGCGCGCGGCAGGCTGGCGAATTCGCGGCGGTCGGCAAAGCCCGCGGCGTGCACGATCGTATCGATCGGCCCGAACGCGGCGCGCGCGGCCTCAACCAGCGACGTGCCCACGCCGGCCGCGGCGAGATCGCCGGTAGAGACCGCGACCTTGGCGCCCTTGTTGCGGCATTCGTCCGCAACCGAATGCAGCCGCGCGAGGCCGGCGGCGTCAGCGCCCTGCCCGTGCAGCATCAGGGCTTGATCGGGACCGGCGAGCCGGCGCGCGACCGCGGCGCCGATGCCGGAGCCGCCTCCCGTGATGATTGAAACGCGCATGGGGGTGCAGTGCTTTCAGAGGACAGCGAACTATAGGTTCGGTGTCACGAAATGCAAACCGCGCCGCGAGCGCCGATCCGTAGGGTGGGTTAGCCGGAGGCGTAACCCACCGACTTCGTGCCGCGGAGAAGATGGTGCGTTACGCTTCGCTAACCCACCTACAAGATCGAACTCAGCGCCATGGCTCGACCAGGATCTTGGTGTGCGCCTCGGGATTGGCGAGATCGGCAAACGCCTGCGCGACGCCGTCGATGCCGACACGGCCGGTGACCAGCGAGGCGGCATCGACCTGCCTTCGGCGATCAGGCGCAGCGAATAGGCGAACTCCTCCGGCGTGTAGCCGAGCACGTACTGGACGTTGAGCTCCTTGATGATGCCGAGCATCGGCTCCGACTTGTCGGTCTCCATGCAGACGCCGACCACGACGACACGGGCGCTGCGCGGCGCGCCCTCGAACACGTGCTGCAACACGCCGGGCACGCCGACGCATTCGAAGATCAGCGCGGGCTTCAGCGGCGGCAGCAGCGCCTGCATCGGCGGCCGCGCCGCCTTCTCCGCCTCGGTCATCTGGGCGTGCTCGGCCCAGCTCGCATAGGGCTGCGTCTTCGCCGGATCGACCACGACATCGGCGCCCATCTTCTCGGCGAGCAGCCGCCGCGCCGGCGAATAATCCGCGGCGACGATCGGACCGAGCCCCTTGATCTTGAGCGCCGCGATCACCGCAAGACCCACCGGCCCGCAACCGATCACCAGCGGCACCTCGCCGCCTTTGATGTTGGCCATCGCCACAGCATGCACACCGACCGCAAGCGGCTCGGTGAGCGCGGCATGCTCGGCGGAAAGGCCGTTCGGCACTTCGAGCAGCAGCGGCTCGCTGAGCAGCATCTGTTCGGCATAGGCGCCGACATAATCGTTGGAATAGCCGATACCCTTCGGCCCCTCCGGCGTCAGCAGCGCCGGCAGCGAGCACACACGCGTGCCGGGCTTCAGCTTGCGCGTGGTGTTCGGGCCGTAGTCGAGGACCTCGCAGCAGAACTCATGGCCGAACACGACGTCGCGCGACAGATCCATCGGCGTGCGGCCGGGCAGGAACTTGCTCAGCTCGACCATGCGGTGGGCATGCTTGCGCGCGTGCAGGTCGGAACCGCAGATGCCGCAGGCGAGCGACTTGACCAGCACCTGGCCGGCGCCAGGCTTCGGTTCCGGCATCTGGTCGACGACGATCTCGCCGTTTCTGAAGATCGCTGCGCGCATGGTCCCTCCCGTGGGTTTTGCCCCACTCATTTTGATGCGTATTTCGTCCCACGAAATACACCGTTGCGGATCAAATCTGCGACAGGCTTTCGCCGCAGGAGGCTATAGCACGGAGGATCACCACGTATAGCGCATAACGCCCTTGCCGGCGTAGGACTGCGTCACGCCCGAGAATTCGCCCTCGAAGGTCGCGGCCGCCGACCAGCCGTTCCGCCACTTCATTTCGAGCGAGGCGGTGGTCAGCGCGGAGTCGCTGGCATGCGCCGCGCCGTTGACCACGAAGGCAGCTCCGGGCAGCGTCTGGAACACGGCGCCAACGCTGCGGTTCGGGTTGAAGTCATGCGCCCAGCCGACGCGGCCACGCAGCGTCAGCATGCCGCTGTCGACCGCGAACGACTTGTCTGTGCGCAGACCGAGCTCGCTCCTGACGTCGGTGACACTCTTTGATGCATAGTTCAGCGCGAGTGCGCCGCCGCCGGAAACCACGCTTTCGGCATAGGCCGGGAGCTCGAAGCTGGTGAATTGCGCGGCCGCATAAGGCGTCAGCCCGATCCACGGCGTGGCGTAGCGATAACCGCCCTCGAGCCGACCCGACCACGCATTGGCATTGAAGTTGGCGCGCAGATGATCGGCGCCCGCGGCGGTGACGATGCGGTCGGTGGTGATGTCCTGCCAGCCATAGGCGAGCGCCGCGCTCAGATAGGCCGCGCCGACGGTGTGGCGCACGAAGGCGCCGGCCTGGAACAGGTCAGAGCGGCCCCAGCCGAGCCCGTTGACGCTGAAGCTGGTGCCGCCGCCGGCCAGTGCAAAGCCGGCAATGGTGTTCGGCGAGAAGCGGTAGTCGGCGCCAACCGCCGTGCCATAAATGCTGCTGCTGTTGTTGTTCGAGCCCAACACCGCATTGCCGCTGGTGGTCTGCGAGCCGCCATAGCCTGCCGCCCAGACGCTCCAGCGCTGCGTAAAGTCGATCTGCTGCGACGGCGCCTTGGCGTAGATCGCAGCGAGCGCATCGCGCGGCTCGGACTTGTGCGCCGCATAGGCGAGCGTTGCGCTCTCCTCGGCAAACGGCACAGCGCCGCCACTGACACCGCCATCGCGCCCTGCGACGAACGGATCGGTCAACAGGCCAAGGAACTGGTTCATCGCGCTGAACGTCGCCTGCTGCGATCCGGTCGCGCCCTCGCCCGAGACCTGCGTCAGGCCGTTCGGCGAGAGGCCCGCGAAGGCCACGCTGATGCCGCCATTGGCATTGAAGAAATTCTGCAGCGTGGTGGCGACAATGTTCTGGTTGACGTTCAGCTTCGACGCTGCGCCGTAATCGAGCACGAAATTGAGATAGGCATTGTTCGCGTCATAGCCGAGCGTCGCAACCAGGCCGGACGGCAGTCCGGTTGAATCGAGGCCGGCGAACGTTCCACTGCGGCCGCCGACCGCCGACAGGATGGTGTATTGCTTTGCGACCGTGCTGCCGGCGGCGATGCTGGCGCCGACCGATCCGGCAAGCGTCGCGATACCGGTCACCTTGGTTGATGTCGACACCGTCGAACTGAGCCCGACGAGATACAGCGCACCGGACTGCAAGGCGAGATTGCCGGCCACGGTCAGGGACGTGCCTGATGTCCCGTTGCCCGGCAGCAGGATGCCGCCGCTTGCAATCGTCGTATTACCGACCGTGCCGCTGCCGGAGAGCGCACCGCCTGAATTCACCGTCACCGAACTCGACGACACGATCGAGCCGTCGACCTGCAGGATGCCGCCACTGACGACGGTGGTTCCGGTATAGGTGTTGACGCCCGACAGGGTCAGCGTGCCGCCGCCGGTCTTTTCCAGATTGCCGGGCCCAGCCGGGCCGCAGCCGCAGGGATCGGAATCGGCGATCACGCCGCTGACATTGGTCGAGAGGTTGTTGCCGCCGACCGTGAGCGTATTGCCGCCGCCGATATAATAGGTGCCCGAACCCGCGATCGAGCCCGCCGTGATGCGACCGTCACCGCCTGGTCCAAGGCTGCCGCCGAAATCCACGAAGCCGGTGCCGTTGGTGATGAACTGCGCGGCGCCGCCGGTCGAATTGCCTGCGAATTGGGCGTTGGCACCGCTCTCGGTGGTGATCGTGGCGTTGCCGGCCGTTGCGTAGGCGTCGAACATCAGTGCGCCGCCGGAACGGTTGATGATCGTGGCGCTGCCCGCGGTCGGAGCTTCCGTCAAGCTGAAGCCCGACGTGCCGAAATAGGTAAGCCCGCTATTGTCGATCGTCGCGTTGGCCGCGGTGCTGTTCTGGAAGAAAGCGATGTAGCCGGTTGCGGTCGTGGTCATCGTCGCCGACCCGGCCGACGAAAATTCGAAAAACTGTGTCGAGCCGCCATTGTTGCCATTGGTTATGGTGGCCTGACCCGCATTGGTGTGGCCCAGGAACACGACGCCGCCGCCATCATGGTTGTCGAACACGGCCTTGCCGGCCGTGCTGGTGTCCGAGCCACCGGGAGGACCAAGCGCGTCGCCGAACACCACGGTGCCGCCGTTGGTGTTGGTGAAGGTGGCATTGCCGGCAGAACTGGTGTCGCGGAAGATCGTCAGGGCACCGTTGCTATTGCTCACGGTCGCGTTGCCCGCGGTGCTGCTGTCGCGAAACTCCGTGATGCCGGAATTCAGGTTGTCGATGATCGCCGTCGACGCCGTCGTGGAATTGCGGAACGTCGTGGTGGCGACCCCGCTGAAGCCATCGTTGACGATCTTGGTGATGCCCGCCGTGTTGGCATTGACGATGTCGAACTTGCCGTCGACATTGACCTGGCCGACGATCGAGGCGGTGTGGCCGGCATCGCCGAGTTGCAATGTCGCGCAATCGCAGATCGTGGTGCCGCCGGTATAGGTGTTGATGCCTGTCAGCACCACGCGGCCGAGGCCACCCGAATTGTCCAGCACCGTCAGCTTGCCGGGGCCGTTGCCGTCGGTGATGTTGCCGGCGATGGTGAGCGTCGTGCCGTTGGCGTCGATCGAGCTGCCGATTGCCGACGCGTTGATCTTGAAATTGTTGCCAAAGGTCAGGTGGCTCAGGCCGTCGGCCTGGAACGAGGCATTGTCGAGCGTGACCGTGCCCGATCCGACAGACTTGTTGTTGCCGACGACGACGGTCGTATCGACCACCAGCGTTCCGCCGCTATAGGTGTTGACGCCGGACAGCTGGACGTTCGAGGTCCCCGACGCGGACGAGTCGATCAGGCGCAGGATGCCAGCGCCGGCGCCGTCGGCGATCACGCCCTGAAGATTGACCTGGGCACCGTTCGCATCGACCGTGCCGCCGGCCGCACTGACCGCGATGGTGTTGGAGAAGGCGACGCTCGAAACTGTCGGCGACTGCATCTGAAAGGTGCCGCCGTTGAGCGTGATGGCGCCGGTGCCGACCGAATTCGCATTCGTCACCTGAACCGTGCCGCCGAGATCAAGGTGCCGCCGGTGTAACCGTTGGTGCCCGCAAGCACCAGCGTGCTGTTGCCGAGCTGCTGCACCATCACGCCCGGCGCAAAGGCGTCGTTGATGTTGGCGTTGATCGTGATGACCTGTCCGCTGTTGGCCCGGTTGATCAGGCCGCCGGTTGGCCCGGCAACGGCGAAGCCGACCGGATTGCCGCCGACCGTGTAGGACTGCGAATTGGCCGTGAAGGTCCAGGAGTCCGGAAGCATCGGCCCGGCGCCGACAGTGACCGTCGCGGATCCCGTCGAGCCGAAGATCGCCGACTGCGTCGGTAAGATCGGCGGCGCGCCGGGCGACGTGGTCGACCAGTTGGTCGAGAGTTGATAGTCGGCCGTGGCGGTCGAGCTGCCGGTGCCACTCCACGTGAAGCTCTGAGCATGTGCCGAACCGAACGGCAACGCGATCCCGGTGCTCAGGGCGCATAGCGCGATCACGCCTCCGCGCGGCCAAAATCTCGATGAAAAAAACGACCAACCAAAATGCACTTGCACTGCCCCCAAAACGCTCTGCGGCGTTCTTGGGGCGAAGTTAGCATGCGGCGAACCGCCAGGTTGCTGATTGTCTCCGAAATCCGCCGTTTCAGCGTCAGCGGCTCAAAGTTTTCGGGCGATCTGTTGTACCCGCGCAACGATTAGAGCGCATGCCTTCGCAACCAGCGCACGATTTGACGCCTCCTCGTTAGGCGTTCGGCGACGGCTCGCCGGCCGCGGTCAGCAACTGCGACCGTCTGACGCGCTCGCGATGCGCGGTGTAGAGGCCGGAGGCGACGATGAAGCCGGCGCCGAGGATGGTCCAATGGTCGGGCACTTCGCCGAAAATCATGAAGCCGAGGATGCTGACCCACAATAGCTGCGTGTAGGAGAACGGCGCCAGCACCGAGGCGTCGCCGTAGCGGAACGCCAGCACCACGATCCACTGTCCGACCGTGGAGGCAACGCCGATCAGGATGCCGAACATGATGTCGTGCCAGGTCGGCGTTACCCAGACGAACGGCACCAGCGCGCTGACGATGGCGACGCCGACGATGGACGAATAGGTCATGACAGTGACAGGACGTTCGCTGCCGCTCATCATGCGCGTCAGGATCAGCGTGCCGGCCCAGGCCAGCGCGGAGACGATCGGAAAGATCGCGGCGGGATGGAAGGCACTGGTGCCCGGCCGCAGGATGATGAACACGCCGGCGAGGCCGACCGCGGTCGCGATCCAGCGCCGCATGCCGACCTTCTCGCCGAGGAACGCGATCGACAGCGCGGTAACGAACAGCGGCGAGACGAAGCTGGTGGCCGAGGCCTCTGCAATCGGCAGGAAGCCGAGGCCCGTGATGAAGATCAGGGAGGAGCCGAGCAGCGCGGCGCCGCGCAGCACGTGCAGGCCGGGACGGCTGCTGTGCAGCGCGAACAGCGGCGAACCGGGCAGCATCGCCGGCGTCATGATCAGCGCGAACACCAGGAAGCGGATCCAGGCGATCTCGATCGAAGGCAGCGAGGACGAGAGATATTTTGCGGTGACATCGGAGGTGCCCAGGAACACGGTCGACAACAGGATCAGCGCGATGCCCTTGAACGGCCGGTCGGTGCGGGCCGGCGCTTTGCCCGCCAGGCTCGTCGTTGCGGGCGTCGTCTTAACGGGCAAAGAAAGGGGAACGCTGTCCAGCCTAGCGGCTACGGCGGCGGGGGGCGGTGTCACGGCAATCTCGATGAGCAAAATAAGGGGAATCTGCTGCTCGCACAGAACGCCAATTCCGCCGCGAGAACAACGCCCGAAAACGGGACTCCGATATGCGTCAGCGCGCGCGACGGCCCGCCGCAGCCTGCGCGCGGCCGCAACTGCAACAGTTTGTTAAGAACTGTGTGGAGCGGAGCTGTGTGAATCCCACGAATTTCGCGGGATCGTGTTGCGTGATGTGGTTCTTCAGAGCATCGGCAGCGAGCGCGGCTTCGGCCCGCGCGGGAACGCCGCGTCGAGCGCGGCGAGTTCGTCGCGGCTGAGCCTGAGCGTTCCCGCCGCAGCATTCTCCGCCGCGTGCTCCGCATTCGATGCCTTCGGAATTGTCAGCACCGACGGCAGCCGCGTGAGGAAGCTCAGCGCGACCTGGCGCGGCGTCGCCTTGTGCTTCTCCGCGATCGATTGCAGCACCGTGCCGGCCTTGCTCGACGGCGAGGGAAAATCGTTGTGGCCGAACGGCGAGTAGGCGACGACGGCGACGCCGTGCTGCTCGCACCACGGAATCACGGCGTGCTCGATCGCGCGCTCCTGCAGATGGTAGAGCGCCTGATTGCAGGCGATCGTGCCCTCGCCTGCGACGTCGAGCAGTTCGTCGAGATCCTCGGTGTCGAAATTGCTGACGCCCCAGGAGCGGATCTTGCCGGCCGCGATCAGTTCGTCGAACGCCGCGACCGTCTCGGCGAGCGGATAAGTTCCGCGCCAGTGCAGCAGATAGCAATCGAGGCGATCGGTCTTCAATCGCTTCAGCGAGCGCTCGCAGGCGGTGATGGTGCCGCGCCGCGAGGCGTTGCTCGGCAGGACCTTCGAGACCAGGAACAGCTCGTCGCGGCGGCCAACGATCGCATCGGCGATCACGAGCTCCGCGTCGCCATACATCTCTGCAGTATCGATATGCGTCATGCCGGCATCGATGCCGCGCTTCAGCGCAGCGACGGCCCCCTTGCGATCACCGCGATCGAGATACCAGGTGCCCTGCCCGATCACCGAGACCTGCGGGCCGTTGTTGCCGAATTTTTTTGTCTGCACGATCGCCTCGTTCTGCGTGGTTGGCATCTCGCCCCGCGCAGAACGATAACGGAAACGAGAGATCATGTCTCCACACCGTTGATGTCACCACTCCCGTTCGATGTCACCACATCGTCGTCCCGGCGAAGGCCGGGACCCATAACCACAAAAATCCGTTGTGAACGTTGCAGCGGCCCCAGCGTGGTTCAACAACGTAGATTTGGGGTTATGGGTCCCGGCCCCCGTGCGCAATTGCGCACTAGGCCGGGACGACAGCGGAATATGTTGCGCGCTCTCACGCAATCCCAACAGCGCGGATCCTCCGATCCGCGCCTTCTTACTGGCATTACGTGCCATCAAACGTTGAGATTCATCCACACCGCCTTCGGCTCGGTGAAATTGTCGAGCGCGGCGGTGCCGTGCTCGCGGCCGAGGCCGGAGTCGCGTTCGCCGCCCCATGGCAACCGCACATCGGTGTAGCCATAGGTGTTGATCCACACCGTGCCGGCGCGAGCCTTCTTGGCGAAGCGCTGCACGCGGCCCATATCAGCGCTCCAGACGCCGGCGGCGAGGCTGTAGGCGGTGCCGTTGGCGATGCGCAGCGCATCGGCCTCATCCTTGAACTTGATCACGCTGACGACGGGACCGAAGATCTCCTCCTGCGAGATGCGCATCTCGTGCGCGACATTGGCGAACACCGCGGGGCTGATGAAATAACCGCGGTCGCCGACACGCACGCCGCCGGTGGCAAGCTGCGCGCCCTCGTTCTTGCCGATCTCGACATAATCGAGGATCGAGCGCATCTGCTTTTCGGAGATCACAGGCCCGAGCGCGGTGGCGCGATCTGCGGGATCGCCGATGCGCAGGCTTTTGGCGCGAGCGACCAGCCGCTCGACCACCTCGTCATAGGCGTTCTCCTGCACCAGCACGCGCGAGCCGGCCGAGCAGACCTGCCCGGCATTGAAGAAGATACCGGCGGCCGCGGCCTTGGCGGCGGCCTCGAGATTGGCGTCGTCGAAGATCACATTAGCGGACTTGCCGCCGAGCTCGAGCGAGACCCGTTTGAAGTTGCCGGCGGCACCCTTCATGATGCCGCGGCCGACGCCGGGCGAACCGGTGAACGTCACCTTGTCGACATCGGGATGATTGACCAGCGCGTCGCCGACGACGCGGCCGGGCCCGGTCACGATGTTGAGCACGCCCTTCGGCAGGCCGGCCTCGAGCGCGAGTTCGCCGATCCGCAGCGCCGACAGCGACGTCAACTCGGCCGGCTTCATCACGACAGTGCAGCCGCAGGCCAGCGCCGGCGCGAGCTTCCACATCCCGATCATCAGCGGGAAATTCCACGGCACGATCGCGGCAACCACGCCGACCGGCTCGCGCACCGTGTAGGTCAGCGCATCGTCGCGCGTCGAGACCACGTCGCCGCTGATCTTGTCGGCCCAGCCCGCGTAATAGGTCAGCGTATCGATGGCGGCCGGAAAATCCTGGCGCAGCACGCCTGCGATCGGCTTGCCGGCATCGAGGCTTTCGAGCGCGACGATCTCGTCGGCATGCTGCTTCAACAGCTCGGCCCATTTCAGCAGGATGTGGCCGCGCTCGGCGGCGCGCATGGTGCGCCAGGGGCCCTCGAAGGCGCGGCGGGCAGCCGCTACTGCACGGTCGACATCCGCCTCGTTGCCTTCGGCAACGGTCGCGATCACCTGCTCGGTGGCGGGGTTGAGTGACTTGAAGGTCTTTCCGGACAGCGAGCGGACGCGGGCGCCGTCGATCAGCAGCAATTCATCCCTGATGGTCGGGACCTGGGCGCCACGTTCATAGTCATATGCAACTGACATCATATTTCCTCCTGGAATTGTCACTCAGCCTAGGAGGCTTTGATCAGCAGTAAATATGATATCTTGTGCCTATTGGCATGCCAAGATATGAAGTCAGCTTCATAATCGGTGAGCATGATGCTGCAGATCGAGATCGAGACCGTCTGGCGCTTCCGCAAGGAGAACTCACCGCAGACCGCGGTCGTGATGCTCGGCATCCTCAACGAGATCAGGAAGACCGGGAAGATCACCAGCGCGGCCAATGATGCGCAGCTGTCGTATCGCCACGTCTGGAACCTGATCGAGCAATGGTCCGACTTCTTTGGCGTTCCGCTGGTGGAGACCCAGCGCGGCAAGGGCTCGAAGCTGACTCCGTTCGGCGAGCAGCTGGTGTGGGCCGGCGAGCGCATGCAGGCGCGCCTCGGGCTGCAACTCGAGAACCTCGCGCAGGAACTGGTCACCGAGATCAAGCCGTTCCTCGAGCAGCGGCCGCAGGTGATCCGCGTCCATGCCAGTCACGGCTTTGCGGTGTCCAAGCTGCGCGAGTTCCTCGATCGCGCAGGCGGCGTGGGCGTCGACCTCCGCTATGTCAGCAACCAGAACTCGCTGGTCTCGCTGGCGCAGGGCGCCTGCGATCTCTCCGGCGTGCATCTGCCGCACGGTGAGTTGCGAGCGCAGGGCATCAAGGTCTGCCGCGAATGGCTGGATCCGCGCGAGGACCGCGTGATCAACTTCGTGACGCGCGAAATGGGCCTGATGGTCAAGCGCGGCAACCCGCTGAAGATCACTTCGCTGAAGGACCTGGTCGCAAGCAAGGCCCGCTTCGTCAACCGCGACCATGATTCCGGCACGCGCATGCTGTTCGATCAGTTGCTGGCACTGCACAAGATCCCGGCAAGCCGGATCAACGGCGCCCAGCACATGGAGTTCACCCACGCCGCGGTCGCCGCCTATGTCGCAAGCGGCATGGCGGATGCGAGTTTCGGCGTCGAGGCCGCCGCACGGCAGTTCGGCCTCGATTTCATCCGCCTGCTGACGGAGGATTACTTCTTCGTCTGCAAGCGTGCGTTTCTCGAGACCGAGCCGATGCAACGGGTGCTTGACATCATCAGGAGCAGCGAGTTTCACAAGGCGGTGGGCGCCCTTCCCGGCTATGTCGCCGCGAATACCGGCGCCGTCAGCGGCGTGAAGGATTTTCTCGAGAAGATGCATTCGAACCGCTGATCCGATACGATCCCTTCTACGATCCCTTACGACTGGACTCGTTCCGATCCGCCGCGCTATATTTGTGATTATATAGCGAAAAGACTGGACGTACCCGATGCGACCAACCCGCTCCGCCATTGCCATCCGCCATGTGGCGTTCGAGGATCTCGGGCTGCTTGCTCCGATTTTGGAGCGCGCGGGCTGGAGCGTGGCGTTCTGCGATGCGCCGGTCGACGATCTCAGCGATCGCGCAATCCGCGATGCCGATCTCCTGATCGTGCTGGGCGGGCCGATCGGGGTCTATGAGACCGAGACCTATCCGTTCCTTGCGACCGAGATTGCGCTGCTGGAACAGCGGCTGCGGCGCGGACTGCCGACACTCGGCATCTGCCTCGGCGCGCAGTTGATGGCGCAGGCGCTTGGTGGCCGCGTGTTCCCGGGCAAGGTGAAGGAAATCGGCTGGGGCCCGGTCGACCTGACACCTGAGGGCAAATCATCCTGCCTGCGCAACCTGCAGAGCGAGGTGCTGCACTGGCACGGCGATACGTTCGACCTGCCGAGCGATGCGGTGCGGCTGGCCTCGAACGCCAATTACGAGAACCAGGCCTTCGCCTGGGGCCGCAACGCGCTGGCGCTGCAATTCCACCTCGAGGCCGATCCGCGGCAGCTCGAGGAATGGTATGTCGGCCACGCTGTCGAACTGTCGGCGGCGAAGGTCTCGATATCAGAACTGCGCGCAACGACGCGGGCGCTGGCGAGGCCGGTCGCCGCGCAAGCGGAGCAGGTGTTCTGCGACTGGCTGCTGTCCATCGCGCCTTCCGACAGCGTGCTTCGTTCCAGCGCCGGCGCGTAGCGGTCAATCCAGCCCGCTGATGTCGGCGACCAGCACCGAGCCGGTCACCGACTCCGTGATGTAGAGGCGGTCGCGCTTGGCGCCGCCGATCGCGACATTGGTGCAGCTCTGCCCCGCGCAGGACTTGATCCGCGCGATGCACTCGCCGTTCGGCGCGAACACGAAGACGTGGCCGAGCGAAGCATGCGCGACAAACAGCCGCCCGGCGCTGTCCATCGTCATGCCGTCGGGTCCGCTCGGGCCGAACAGCGCGCAGAAGCGCCCGACCTTCGACACGCTGCCGTCCTTCATGAACGGCGCGCGCCACACCGCATTGTCGCGGGTCATGGCGACGAACAGCACCGCCTCATGCGGATCGAGCACAAGGCCGTTCGGGCTGATGCCGGTGTCGATCAGGCAGTCGAGTGCGCCATTCACCCGCAGCCGATAGACCCGGCCGGTCGGATCGTGCAGCCCGGTCTGGCCCTGATCGGTGAAATAGATGTCGCCGTTCGAGGCAATGTGCAGATCGTTGCAGCCGCGGAACGATTCCGAATTGCGCGTGCGCAGCAGCGGCGTGACCTCGCCGGACCTGGGGTCGAGCTCCATCAGCCCGTGCCGGTAGTCGGCGATCAGGATGCGGCCCATCGGATCGATCTTCAGCCCGTTGGGCCAACCGTCATACTCGGCGACCTGCGACCACGTCTTGTCCGGCGCGATCCTGAAGATGCGGCCGAACGGAATGTCGACGATGTAGAGATTGCCATCGGCATCGAACGACGGCCCCTCGATGAAGCAGTCGGTCACCGCGCCGGGCCGGTTGGCGTCGGCCCATTCGCTCGCCACCTTGCGGCGGAATTCGGCGGGCACGGCGGAGAAGATTTCGGTCGGGATCAGCTTCGGTGGCGTTTCCAGGAACATCATTTTCTTGGTTCATCCGTTGGCGGAACGGATGGACCATAGATCTATCCCTTCGTCATTGCGAGGAGCGATAGCGACGAAGCAATCCATCCCTCGGCAAGCGGAGGTATGGATTGCTTCGCTTCGCTCGCAATGACGCGGATGGACGTTCAGTTCGCAGAGGAACCGACATCTCGGATGCAGCCCCGACGACGACCGCCCTGCAACGCCGCTTACGCGGCACCGTAGGCTTCCGAAATCATGTAGCCGGACAGCGTGCCGTAGGCCGCGGTCCATGCGGCTGCAACATCAGGCGTCCAGGCCTCACCGAGGCCCTTCTCCAGCGTCCACAGCAACGCGCCGCCGACCACCGGATAATGCTCGGGCTTGGCGCCATAGCTGACGTGACGTTTGGCGAGTGCGCTCGCGGCGGGCAGGATCGTGTCGAGATTGCCGAGCCCGTTGACGACGACGGCGAGCGTCGTCATCAACTTCTTGCGCTGCTCCTTCATGTCGGCCGGAAACATCGCCTTCACGGCGGGCGCGACTTCGAACAATCGATCGTAGAAAATGACGGCAGCCTGCTCCGAGATCGGCGCAACCTTGCCAAAGCTATCCTGAACCAGCTTGATTTGGGCCGGATTCATCTCAATGCTCCTTGGTTCTGAAATGAGTTCTGAAATGATTTTTCGAAATGCGAGCATTGGTAGCCGCATCCGGCGTTTCGGTTCAAAGCAAGCACGCCTGATACCGACGTCACCCTCACGCCGCCTCGACGAAGCTGTGGCGCTCATAGAGGAATTCGAGCACGCGCTGCCGGCACTTCAGGTAGCCAGTATTGGTCGCGAGCTCGAGCCGCTTGCGCGGGCGCGCCAGCGGCACCTCGAGCACCTCGCCAATCCGCGCGCTCGGGCCGTTGGTCATCATCACGATGCGGTCCGACAGCAGCACGGCCTCGTCGACGTCATGCGTGATCATCAGGATGGTGTTGCCGAGCTTCTGGTGCAGTGCCATCACCGAATCCTGCAAATGCGCCCGGGTCAGCGCGTCGAGCGCGCCGAACGGCTCGTCGAGCAGCAGCACTTTCGGCTCCATCGCGAGCGCCCGCGCAATGCCGACGCGCTGCTTCATGCCGCCGGAGATCTCGCTCGGCCGCTTGTCCCTGGCGTGCGCCATCTGCACCAGGCTAAGATTGTGCATCACCCAGCGTCGCGCTCGGCCCGGCTCTTGGTTTTGGCGAACACCTTGTCGACGCCGAGTTTGACGTTCTCGTAGACGGTGAGCCACGGCAGCAGGCTGTGGTTCTGGAACACGACGGCGCGATCCGGTCCCGGCGCGTTGACCTCGCGGTTTTCCAGCAGCACGCCGCCATTGGTGGCGCCGGTGAGGCCGGCGACGATGTTGAGCAAGGTCGACTTGCCGCAACCGGAATGGCCGATGATCGAGACGTATTCGCCCTTCTCGATCGTCAGGTTGATGTCCTTCAGCACCTCCGTGGTGGCGTTGCCGCGGGTGAAGGTCTTGTCGATATGATCGAGCTTCAAATAGGCCTGCATGACTTGTCCCTCAGTTCGCAGCGGTGCCACGGGTCACGACCTTGCCGAGGCCCGCGATGAGGCGGTCGAGCACGAAGCCGATGATGCCGACATAGAACAGCGCCAGGATGATTTCGCTGATATGCGAGGAATTCCACGCATCCCAGATGAAGAAGCCGATGCCGACGCCGCCGATCAGCATCTCGGCGGCGACGATCGCGAGCCAGGACAGGCCGATGCCGATGCGCAGGCCGGTGAACATGTAGGGCGCGGCCGCCGGGATCATGATCTTGGTGAAGAACTCCAGCGGATTGAGCTGCACGACGGCAGCGACGTTGCGGTAATCCTGCGGGATGTTGCGGATGCCGACCGCGGTGTTGATGATGATCGGCCACACCGAGGTGATGAAGATGACGAAGATCGCAGACGGCTGGCCATCGCGGAATGCGGCGAGCGACAGCGGCAGCCAGGCGAGCGGCGGAATCGTACGCAGCACCTGGAACAGCGGATCGAGCCCGCGCATCGCCCAGACCGATTGCCCGACCAGCGTCCCGAGCGCGATGCCCGCGATCGCCGCGAGCGAGTAGCCGTAAGCGACGCGCTGCAGGCTGGCGGAGAGATGCCAGAACAGGCCCTTGTCGATGCCGCCATTGTCGAAGAACGGATCGAGGATCAACTCCCTGGTGTCCTTGAACACCTTTGACGGCGGCGGCAGGCTGGAGCCGGCGCGCCGGCAGATCAGCTCCCACACCACCAGCAGCAGCCCGACCACGATCAGCGGCGGCACCACGCGCGCCGCGGTCTCCTTCGCCATCCTTGCGTAGGTCTCGGCGCGCGGCGCGCGCTTCGGCGTCATGGTCACGACCGGCGCCGCAGCGGCGGCCGGCGGAATCGCCACCGCTGACACTTCGGTCTTCATGGCAGGCATCGACATTGACAGACAATCTCCGGGGTCAGGCGACGGGCCGCGCAAGAGAGCGCAGCCCGGTCGGGCTCAGACATCGACACGCTTGATGGACAGCGACTTCAGATAGGCGGCGGGATCGGCAGGATCGAACACCTTGCCGTCGAAGAAGGTCTCCTTGCCGCGCGAGGTCGAGGTCGGGATCTCCGACGCCGGCACGCCAAGCTCCTTGGCGGCCTCCTTCCAGAGATCCTCACGGTTGACCTTGGCGATCAGCGCCTTGGTGTCGAAGCCCGCCTCGTACTTGCCCCACCTTATATCCTCGGTGAGGAACCAGAGGTCGTGGCTCTGGTAGGGATAGGACGCGTTGTCCTTCCAGAACCGCATCTGCTGCGGCGAGTTCTCGACCACGCGGCCGGTGCCGTAGTCGAACTTGCCTTTCATGCGGTCGGTGATGTCCTCGACCGGACAGTTGATCCACTGCCGCTTGGCGCAGATCGCCGCGGTCTCCTCGCGGTTCTCCATCTTCTCGCACCACTGCTGGGCTTCCATCACCGCCATCAGCAGCGCCTTCGCGGCCTTCGGGTTCTTGTCGACCCAGGCGGCGCGCAGGCCGAACGATTTCTCCGGATGCTTGTCCCAGAGCTCGCCCGTCGTGATCGCGGTGTAGCCGATCTCCTGATGGATCAGCTGCAGATTCCACGGCTCGCAGACACAGAAGCAATCCATCGTGCCGACCTTCATGTTCGCCACCATCTGCGGCGGCGGCACCACGATGGTCTCGATGTCCTTGTCGGGATCGATGCCGCCGGCGGCGAGCCAGTAGCGAATCCACAGATCATGCGTACCGCCCGGGAAGGTCATCGCGGCCTTCACCGCCTTGCCGGAGGCCTTCTTCTTCTCCAGCGCCGCCTTGAACGGCGCGGTGTCGATGCCGACCTTGAGATCGGCATATTCCTTGGCGACCGAGATGCACTGGCCGTTCAGATTGAGCCGCGCCATGACGTACATCGGCGTCGGCTGATTGTTCTGCGTCACCTTGCCGGCCGAGATCAGATACGGCATCGGGGTCAGGATATGCGCACCGTCGATGCCGTTGCCCTCGGAGCCGAGCACGAGATTGTCGCGCGTGGTGCCCCACGAGGCCTGCTTCTGCACCTCGACGTCGGGCATGCCGTATTTGGCGAAGATGCCCTTCTCCTTGGCGACGAACAGCGGCGAGGCATCGGTGAGCGCGATGAAGCCGAGCTTGGCGCCCTTCACTTCCGGACCTGTGCCCTGCGCGAATGCACCAGCGGGAAAGTTGAACCTAGCTGCGGCGAGCAGCGCGGCGGCGCCACTGGTTGCCTTCAGGAGCCGGCGACGGCTGATCGCACGGCTCGGGGGCGTGTTGCTGGGCTTGGTCATCGGTCGTCCTTGCGTCGTTGCGTTGCGTGTTGCGTCTGTGCGTCGAGCACCGTCCGTCGGGTGGCGACGCGCACAGGGCGCAAAAGGGCGTGCACCGGGGAGCCCCGGTTTGGCGGCGTCAGAAATCCGATGGGGTGGCCTCGAGGGACGGCTTCAATGGCGTCGGCGTCAGACTATTCAAGCCTTGTGCCAAGCTACCGCAGTGCAAAAATCGATTTTATCGCAATGTTTTGCGCAACTTGTCGCAACGCGCAGGGGTCTCTGCGCGCTGCCAAAGAATGCGATTCGCTCAATTTTTGTGCGTCGCACATGAAATGAGCAGCAGGCTTGGACGACGGCGATCACGCGTCTTCGGTGACCTTGGTGCCGAGCGGTGCGGGCGCCATTCCGCCACCGGGCTTCACGTGGAATTCGTAGGTCATCAGGCTCCACGGCCCATCCGAGCGCTGGCCGTCGGGCATCACAGGATCGGTGCGCTTCTCGACCTTGGCGATCAGCTCGTCCTTCACGCCGAACACCACATCGGAGTCGATGTACTCATCGCCTTCGACGAACACATGCGTGATCAGCGGCTCATGGCCCTTGGCGTTGACCAGGAAGTGCACATGCGCCGGCCGCATCGGGTGCCGGTTGGTCTGCGTGATCATCTGCCCGACCGGACCGTCGGTCGGGATCGGATAGCTGCACGGCACGATGGTGCGGAAGAAGAAGCGGCCGTCGGCATCGGTGATGAAGCGCGCCCGCGACGACGGACCTTCGCTGGCATAGCTCGGCTTCTGCGAGTCATAGAACCCGTCGTCATCGGCGTGCCAGACATCGAC
The DNA here is from genome assembly GCF_001189845.1 of Bradyrhizobium tropiciagri. Taxonomy (GTDB): domain Bacteria; phylum Pseudomonadota; class Alphaproteobacteria; order Rhizobiales; family Xanthobacteraceae; genus Bradyrhizobium; species Bradyrhizobium tropiciagri. The sequence continues at coordinate 62,490 of NZ_LFLZ01000036.1, read as the reverse complement.
CGGCACATCGGCCAGCGGCTTGCCGTTGAGGTCGGTGACGCGGCTCTGCACGAACATGCGCTCGCCGGGCAGGCTTGCCGAGATGTCGGTGCCGTGCGGCGTCACCTTGTGCTCGCCGACATAGAACGGGCCGAGCACGGTGGTTTCGGTCGCGCCGTCGCGATCCCTGTGGTTGACCGCATCGACCAGCATCGACACGCCGAGCACGTCGGACAGCAGGATGAATTCCTGGCGGATGTCGGTGCACTTCTGCCCGGTGCGGGTCAGGAAGCCGATCGCGTGGTCCCACTCCTCGAAGGTGAGACCGGTCTTGCGCACATAATCGTGCAGCGACTTCACCAGTTCCTGTAGCAGGAACTTGACCCTTGGATCGGGCGTCTGGTCGAAGCTGCGGATGACGGCGGCGGTGAGCTCGGTTTCGTTGAACTGGGTCATCTCGGCGTTTCCCTTGAGGGCCCTTTGGGGCGTGATTGCAGGGGCGAGCGTACACCACCGGCCCGGGGCCGGTAAGCAGCGGCCGATTGGTGCAGCGGACACTTTTCGGCTATCAAGGCTGCCTCGCCAGCCGGAGAAATTGCCCGATGTTAGCTCCCACGCCTGCCTCGCCCGAATCCGCGGGAATGTCGACCACAGCGCTCAACCGCCTCGAAGCTCATCTGAAGAGCCGCTACCTCGATTCCGGCCGTTTTCCCGGCACTCAGGTCCTGATCTACCGCCGCGGCAAGTTCGTGCATTCCACCGTCCAGGGCTTTGCCGACCTCGAGCGCAAGGCGCCGATGAAGGACGACACGATTTTCCGCATCTATTCGATGACCAAGCCGATCACCTCGGTCGCCTTCATGATGCTGGTCGAGGAAGGCAAGGTCGCGCTCGACGAGCCGGTCGCAAAGTACATTCCGGAATGGAAGAACCTCGGCGTGTTCGTCGCCGGCACCGCGCCCGCCTTCCTGACCCGCCCGCCAACGCGGCCGATGCAGATCGTCGACCTCTTGCGCCACACCTCGGGCCTCACTTACGGCTTCCAGCAGCGCTCCAATGTCGACGCCGCCTATCGCGAGAAGAAGATCGGCGAGGTCGTCAAGGCCGGCACGCTCGACAGCATGATCGAGGACCTCGCGAAGATCCCGCTGGAGTTCTCGCCGGGCGAAGCCTGGAATTACTCGGTCTCGACCGACGTGCTCGGCTATCTCGTCGGCAAGATCTCAGGCGTGCCGTTCGAGCAGTTCCTGAAGGAGCGGATCTTCAAGCCGCTCGGCATGAACGACACGGATTTCTTCGTGCCCGCCGACAAGGCGCATCGCTTCGCCGCCTGCTATTCCGCCGACCCGCAGGGCGGCTTCAACCCGCTCGCCGCCGAGCGCAAGGGCACGCTGACCCTGCAGGACGATCCGACCACCAGCTCGTTCCTGTCGCCGCCCTCGCTGGTCTCGGGCGGTGGCGGGCTGTGCTCGACCGCGGCCGACTACCTGACCTTCTGCCGTGCGCTGCTCAACGGCGGCGAGCTTGGCGGCGTCCGGCTGCTCGGCCCGAAGACGCTGAAGCTGATGGCCTCCAACCACCTGCCCGGCGGCGTCGACCTGCCGGCAATGTCGCGCTCGATGTTCGCCGAGGCCGCCTATAACGGCATCGGCTTCGGCCTCGCTTCGCCGTCACCATGCACCCAGCGCAGACGCTGATCGCCGGCAGCCCGGGCGAATTCAACTGGGGCGGCGCCGCGACAACGTCGTTCTTCATCGATCCGGCCGAGGAGCTGATCACCATCTTCATGACCCAGGTGCTTCCGTCGAGCGCCTATCCGCTGCGGCGCGAGCTGCGCACCATGGTCTACGCCGCGATCACCGAGAGCAATCTCTGACCGATGCCTCTTCCGCGGCACAGGGTGTGCGCCGCGGAATTTTTCCGACCACCAATCATTTCCTTTGGCGGACTTTTCCCGCTTCCCCTAAGCTCACCGCAGACGGGCACCGACCCGGGGACATCGTGCCGAAACTGACATTGCCAGTGCGTCTCGCGCTTCTGGTCACGGGGACGATGTTGCCGCTGATCGTTTTCGCGGTCGGGATCGTGTTCCACAATTACCAGCGCGATCGTCAGGCCGCCACGCAGCGCGTGCTGGAAACGGCGCGCAGCATCCGCCTGCTGCTCGATGCGGAAATGCAGCGCATGACCGGCGGGCTGCAGGTGCTGGCGCTGACCAACTCGCTGCGCAACAGCGAGTTCGGCAGCTTCCGCCGTGTCGCGGCCGGCTTCCTCGACCAGTACGGCAAGGATGGCGTGGTGCTGGTAGCGGACCGTGCGGGACGCCAGGCATTCTCCTCGCTGACGCCGGACACCGCAAGCCTGCCGCCGCGCAACAATCTCGGGATCGTCGAGAAGGTGTTTGCGACGCGGCAGCCGCAATATTCCAACCTGTTCTTCGGTGAGGTGAAGCAGCAACTGATCATCACCGTCGAGGTGCCGGTGATCCGCGACGACGAGGTGCTCTACGACATCTCCTTCAGCCCGCCGATCGAGGTCTTCCAGGCGATGATCGAGAAGCAGCGCCTGAACCAGGACTGGACCATCTCGATCTTCGATGGCGACGGCGTCAACCTCGCGCGGGTACCAAATCCGCAGGCGACCATCGGACAGCGCGCCTCGCCAACGTTGTTTGCCGAGATGTTCCGCCGCAGCGAGGCGACCCTGCCGACCGTCTCGCTCGAGGGCGTGGCGCTGATCACGGGCTTCACCCGATCTCGCCTCACCGGCTGGACCGTCGCTGCCGGAATCGCCGAGAACTCGCTGGTGGCGCCGCTGTGGCGCTCGCTTGCGATCACCGCCGTGATCGGCAGCGTCCTGCTCATGGTCGGCCTCGCCTTTGCGGTGCGGATGGCGACCACGATCGCGCGCGGCGAGAAGCTGCACGACCTCCTGATCGAGGAGCTCAATCACCGCGTCAAGAACACGCTGGCGATCCTGCAATCGATCGCCACGCAGACCTTCCGCAGCGCAAGCCGCGCCGAACGCGAGAAATTCGAGGGACGGCTCGGCGCGCTGGCCGAGGCGCACAATTTGCTCTCGACCGACAAATGGCAGGGCTCCGACCTGCAGGACGTGATCAGCCGCGTGCTGCGGCCGTATCTGCTGAACAGCACCTCCGAGCGGGTCAGGATGTTCGGTCCGCGGGTGCCGCTGTCGCCCCGGCTTGCCCTGGTGCTGTCGATGCTGCTGCACGAGATGGCGACCAACGCCGCCAAATATGGCGCACTGTCCAACGACACCGGCACGGTGATGCTGGATTGGGAAATCCTTGAGGAAGACCCAGCACCGAAGCTCCGGATGATCTGGACGGAGGCCGGCGGCCCACCGGTCACCGCGCCGGTGCAGCGCGGCTTCGGCTCCCGGCTGATCGAGCGCAGCGCCCGCGACCAGCTCGGCGGCGAGGCCACGGTCGATTTCCTGCCCCACGGCGTCGTCTACACGGTGACCAGCACCCTCGAAATCGGCGATTGACCGGGCCAACGGCGCCCAATCCTGCGACATCTTGGCACGCAAGTTGCTAAGATGGGGCGGGTTCGGACGCTCGGAAACAGGGGGAATTCATGTCGACCATCGCAGCGGAAGCCAGCACGGCACGCAAGCCGCTCTACACATCACTGTTCGTGCAGGTGCTTGTCGCGCTGCTGCTCGGCATCGTCATCGGCGTGGCCGCTCCCGATTTTGCGATCGGGCTGAAGATCTTCAGCGATGCCTTCCTGAAGCTGATCTCGATGATCGTGGCGCCGATCGTGTTCTGCGTGGTGGTGCACGGCATCGCGGGCGCCGGCGACCTCAAGAAGGTCGGGCGCGTCGGCGTCAAGGCGCTGGTGTATTTCGAGGCGATGACGACGGTGGCGCTCGTGGTCGGCTTGATCCTGGCCTATCTGTTCGGGCCCGGTCACGGCATGAACATCGATACCTCGACGCTCGATGCCAAGGCGCTCGGCAACTATGCCAGCAATGCGCAGAAGCTGAAGGGCGAAGGCATCGGCAGCTTCCTGCTCAACATCATCCCCACCACCTCGTTCGACGCGCTGTCGCGCAACGACGTGTTGCAGGTGCTGTTCTTCGCCATCATCTTCGGCGTCAGCCTGGCGCTGGTCGGCGGCGAGAAGGGCGAGCGGATCTCCTCGTTCATCGACGCGGTCTCCACCGTGCTGTTCCGCGCCATGGGCCTGATCGTGCGCTTCGCCCCGATCGGCGTGCTCGGCGCCGTCGCCTACACGGTCGGCAAATACGGCGTCGGCTCGCTGAAGCAGCTGCTGTCGCTGGTGGCGCTGTTCTACGTCTCGGTCGCCGTCTTCGTGCTCGGCGTGCTTGGCGGTGTGATGGCGCTCGCCGGCATCAACATCCTCAAATTCCTCGGCTACCTGCGCGAGGAATTGATGATCGTGGTCGCGACCGCATCGTCAGACGCGGTGCTGCCGCAGGTGATGCGCAAGCTGGAGCGTTTCGGCGTCAAGGACTCGGTGGTCGGCCTCGTGATTCCGACCGGCTATTCGTTCAACCTCGATGCGTTCTCGATCTATTTGACGCTGGCGGTCGTCTTCATCGCGCAGGCCACCAACACGCCGCTGTCGTTCGGCGATCTGCTGCTCGTGCTCGGCGTGTCGCTGATCACCTCGAAGGGCGCGCATGGCGTGCCGGGTTCCGCGATCGTCATCCTGGCGGCGACGCTCAATGCCGTGCCGAGCATTCCGGCGATCGGCCTCGTGCTGGTGCTCTCGGTCGACTGGTTCATCGGCATGGCGCGCGCGGTCGGCAACCTGATCGGCAACTGCGTCGCCACCGTCGTGGTCGCGGCCTGGGAAGGTGACCTGGATCGGGACAAGGCGCGCCGCGTGCTCGAAGGCACTGATGCGGTTGACGTCACCGCGGGCTGAACCACCGACACAGGGCCAAAAGCGTCCCGCGCATGGCGCGGGGCGCGGGCTTACTTGATCAGCCGCAGATACGGCGGCAACTGCCTGGTCGCCGGTTCCTGCACCGGCTCGTCCGACGCGATCATGTCGCACAGCGCTTTCAACTCGGATTCCGTCACCTTGTGGAGCTCCATCCGAAGCTCGAGGATCGCAAGGGACAGCAGCCGCGCCGTCTCCGTGTTCGCCCGGTCAGTCAGAAATGCCTGACATTCTTCAAGGGTTGCCAGCAGCGCCAGCAACCGTTCTTCCGTATTTGCGACCGGCATACCTTCCACTCCCGAAGCCGCGAGGTAGAGTCGAGGTGTTCCCCTCTTCCGCTTCATTTGGCCTCTCCTGCCAGAGTTCGCCGGCGTTTCGTAGGCGCACAATTTTTCCAGATGATTCAGAACTTTTGGGCAATTGTCCAGCAACATTCCGAAAGCCTGACTTGGACTTACGTCAAACTTTTCGCATTGGCGGCGATTCAGTCAAGCAACCGCAGACCGTCACCGCGACCTCAGGATGCACTAGCTGGGGTTGCATCCATACTAGGACGCTCGTACAATATTGGCTGCCCGTAGAACTACGGGCGCAGTGCAATGCCGCCCAGTAAGCATGCGCGCAAAATCTGTGTCGATCAAACTCGCGCTAGTTGTGGTTTGGTCAATATTTTGCCAAATGTAGAGGGCGGGGTGTCGGTAGACACCTTGGCGCGGTCGACTTCAGGTAGTCGACCGAGTCGGTACTTGGGTGCTTCCAACGCGCAAATGCGTTTGGATACCATCCCGCGATCTTCTTGGACTTCGTAGTTCAGACGAACTGACGATCCACTCGAGCTTAACGCGGTACATCATGAACGTGTCCCTGACCCGACCGGGCCAGGGATTCTCGATTTGAAGGACGGGTCACCAGAATGAACAGATCAGCAGCAAAGAAGATGAAGCAGCGCAGTGCCGGCAAGCCGGACATTGAGTTGGGCAAGCGGATTCGCCTGCGCCGTGTCGAGCAGAAGATCTCGCAGGCCGAGCTCGGCGACAAGCTGGGCGTCAGCTTCCAGCAGGTTCAGAAGTACGAGAAGGGTGTGAACCGCGTCGGCGCCGCGCGCCTTCAGCAGATCGCGAGCGCGCTGGATGTGCCGGTCACCTTCTTCTACGACGGCGACAACAAGGCCCGCGAAGTCGAGAGCCTGCTGTTCCTCGACAGCGCGTTCAGCCTCCGGTTGCTCCGCGCCTACAGCAAGATCAAGGATCAGACCGTGCAGCGCCAGCTGGTGTCGCTGATGGAATCGATCGCCGCCAACGAAGACTGAGCGGTCGCACAGGTACGGTCGCGACGCCGCGAACGCGATCGACCAGGGCGAGCGGATTGGCCGGCGGGCGGTCATCGGGACCAGCGCGCGCCAGCTGGGGCCAGGAAGATATCGGACCGGAGATATCGAACCGGAGATACCCAAGCGCTGCCATCCGCGATGGCAGCGCTTTTTCTTTGTCCGTTCGGCGCCACGCGATCCTTACGCCCGGCGTCTCTGCACGGTCCGGGACGAGCGAACGATCTCCGCCCTTGATGGGCGCCTCCAGCCCCGCCGCGGCAAGAAGGTTGCGGCAATGCACCGGCCGCAAACCAAAGCTTAATCAAGACGCAACGGTCTCGGGATAGATCATCACCTCCGAATAAGCGCGCCGCCCCCCTCGATTCGTGCGGCCGGGGGCGTGCCTTCCGATTTTCGCGCAAGCGGCGCAGTCCGGAGAAACGCGATATGCAGAAAGTGACACTCGTCGTCGTGGCCACCATGCTCGCGGCCCAGCCGGCATTCGCCCAAACCGCCGACGCGCCCGGCCCGGCTGCGGCGGTCCCGCCCCATCATGCCGTGCCGGCTGCGGCACCGGCGGCCACCCAGCCCAGCCAGACGAAGCCGGCAGCGTCGGCCTCGGTCGCGGAGACGCGGTCGGCTGCCGCGCTCGCATTGTCGCACGAGCCGACCTACGACCAGGGCAGCGCCCAGCGCATTCGCGACGTGGTGAAGAGCTATTCCGATCTCGCCGCCCGCGGCGGTTGGCCCACGATCGCCGTGGACGCGAAATTTGCCTTGGGCGTCCAGGGCGCCAGTGACGATCTGCTGCGCAAGCGCCTGATCATCACCGGCGACCTTGCCGCCGACAAGACCACCGGCGCCTATGATGAAGTCGTTGCCGAGGCGGTGAAGCACTTCCAGACACGCCATGGGCTCGCGGCAACCGGCACGGTGACGCCGCGGACGCTGGCTGCGCTCAACGTCCCGGTACAGAAGCGGATCAAGCAACTCGAGGCCTCGCTGGAGCGGCTTGACCAGATGGATTTCCAGTTCGGGCAGCGCTACGTGGTCGTCAACATTCCCGCCACCTTCGCCGAGGCCGTCGAGGACGACAAGGTCGTGCGGCGCTACCGCGTGATCGTCGGCAAGACCGAGAAGCCCTCGCCGACGCTGACATCCGAGATCACCGACGTCATTCTGAACCCGACCTGGACAGTCCCGTCATCGATCACGAAGACGGAGATCGCGGCGCATATGCGCAAGGACCCGACCTATCTGTCGCGCATGCACATGGACGTGCTCGACGCCCACGACAACCCGATCGATCCGCGTTCGGTCGACTGGTCCGCCGATCACGCGCCGAACGTCACGGTGCGGCAGCAGAGCGGGGCATGGAATGCGCTCGGCGCCGTCAAGATCGACATGCCGAACTCCTATTCGGTCTACATGCACGACACCAATCAGCGCAGCCTGTTCAGCGACGACTATCGCTTCGATTCGCATGGCTGCTCGCGCGTCGACAATGTCCGCGATCTCGCGGCATGGCTGCTGAAAGACCAGCCGCAGTGGACCCGCGCCGCCGTCGACGCCGCGATCGCCACCGGACAGCGTCAGGACATCCGCATGCTGAAGAAGGTGCCGGTGGCCTGGATCTACCTCACGGCGTGGATGACGAAGGACCGGATGATCCAGTTCCGCAACGACGTCTACGACCAGGACCAGCAGCTCCTCGAAGCCACCGCCGAGGAAGCGGCCTTCTTCAGCAAGGCCGCCGAACATCCGCTGACCACGCAGTAGAGCGCCTTCGCTGGAAAGCGATGCGACTGGGTCCGAACGTCACTACGCTCTAGCCCCTTGCTTGCGCCTCGCCATTGTGTCGCGCGGCCAATTGTCGCCCGCACATCGGGCGACCTCACAACTCCCGCATTTCCTGCGTTGAACCGGCGGCGCCAGAACCAAGTGCACGTGCCTGTCTTTTTTGTCGCAGCAACCAGGCGGCCGCATGAACGTTTTCAGGCTTCAACCAAGGAGATTTCGATGAATATCAAGCTTGCCGTTATTGGATTGGCCGCGCTCGGAAGCGCAGCGTTGATGTCCGGTGCGGCGTCGGCGCTGCCGAACGGGCTTCCGCAGGCCAGCCACATCGCAGGCGAAACGTCCAATGTCGACAAGGTGCGCCAGGTCTGCGATCGCTGGGGCCGCTGCTATTGGCAACCCGGCTACGGCTACGGACCGCGTCATCACGGATGGCATCATCGTCCGCACTTCTATCCGCGCCATCATCATCACGGGCATCGCCATCACGGCGGACACCATGGTGGCGGTCATCATGGCGGCGGGCATCACGGCGGCCACTGGCGCTAACCATCTGCGAGGGGGCTTCGGCCCCCTCACCTTTTAGCGCCCGGGCATGCCCCGGCTACCTCTGTCCCGCGCGGCGGACGAGCGCGTTCTCGAGGAAGAGATACTCGATGCCGGTGCCGAGGAAGGTATCGATGGCCTCGCGCGGGGTGTTGACGATCGGCTGTCCCTTCACGTTGAAGCTCGTGTTCAGCACCATCTCGCGGCCGGTCGCCCGGCCGACGGCGCGCAGCAGCGCGTGGAATTCCGGATTGTCCCTGACGTCGACCGTCTGCACCCGGGCCGAGCCGTTGACATGCGTGATCGCCGGCAACGCAGCGCGATGCTCGGGACGCACGTCGCGGTCATGATCATGTAGGGAAGCTCGAGCCCCTTCGGCACCTCGAACCAGCGATGCACCTCTTCCAGGCTGACCGCCGGCGCGAACGGGCGGAAGGCTTCGCGCATCTTGACCATCGCGTTGATGCGATCGCGCATCTCCGGATGACCGGGATCGGCCAGGATGCTGCGGTGCCCCAGCGCGCGGGGACCGAACTCCATGCGTCCGCGGTACCAGCCGAGCACGCGTCCGGCCGCAATCAGCCTCGCCGCCACGGCGCAGGTCTCGTCGAGATCCGGAAAGCGCGTGATCTCGAGGCGGCCGGTGGTCTCGGCGAGCGCCCTGTCGATCTCGGTCTGCGTGTGTGCGGGGCCGAGGAAGGGCACCGGCATCCGGACATTCTTCACGCCGCGATCGCGCGATGCCGACCAGAGCGCGGCGCCGAGCGCGGAGCCGTCGTCGCCGGCGGCCGGCTGGACGTAGATCTCATCGAACAGGCCGGACTGCAGCAGGCGGCCGTTGGCGGTGCAGTTGAGCGCGACGCCGCCGGCCATCGCGAGCCTGCGCAGGCCGGTGCTGCGGCCGAAATGACCGCAGATGTGGAGCATCACCCGGTCGAGACATTCCTGCAGCGCCGCGGCGACGTCGCGATGGTCGTCAGTGACGTCGCTATCGGGTGCGCGGGCCGGGATCAGGTGCTCGCCGAGATGACGTCGCGTCGCGCCGTAGGTTTCGCGATCGTGCCGCTCGGCATTGAGGCGGAGCAGCGGAATCCTGATCAGGCCGTCGTCGCGCAGCTCCACGGTCCGCTCGAAGAAGGCACGGTGCCGGGCGGGCTCGCCGTAGGGAGCAAGACCCATGATCTTGTATTCGTCGGAGTTGAAGTCGAAGCCGAGATGCAACGTCAGGGTGGAATAGAGGATGCCGATGGAATCCTGGGCGGTGATTTCCGCCAGCTTGTCGATCGCGTTGCCGTGCGCGTGATAGACGGTGACGGCGTGGACCTCGCCCATGCCGTCGAGCACCACCACAAGGCACTCGTCCCATCCGGAGGTGTAGTAGGCGCTGGCGGCGTGGGACAGATGATGGTTGACGTGGTGAACCTTGCCGGCGGGAAATCCGGGCAGGTGCTCATCGACTTGCACGAGCAGCTTTTCGCGCGAGAACACCTCCCTGTATTGCCGGGCGGAGGTCGGATCCAGCATGAAGGCAGCTTTGTAAGGCGAATAGTCGAAGCCGTGGGAGATCACGTCGATGTCGGCCGGCTTCAGGCCAGCGGTCTCCAGGCAATATCTGATCGCGCCGATCGGGAAATCACCGGTGTGCTTCTTGCGGCTGAAGCGCTCCTCGGCGGCACCGGCGACGATCCTGCCGTCGACCACCAGCACCGCGGCCGAATCGTGGCCCTGGGAGATCCGATATTCGCGTTCCTCCAGGCCCGGCCAGTGCTGCTTCTTGAAGGGGATCGAGTTCTCGAATCCAGTGATGCCGATTACTTTCGCCATATTCAACAACCCCTGGACGGATCGCGCTCAAGGGACATTCGAGCAGGTTCGGCGGCATCGTTGCAGAGAGGCCGGCGAAATCAAAGTCCGCAAAAGTGCTGCGCCGCCGCCCCGGAATAGTCGGGCATCCGTTCCCATCGCTTGACGGAGTACCACCTTTGCGTCGGGGGAGCTCCCGAACGCATATGCTACCGTCACGGGGGTTTTCCGCCAAATCACGGCGACCGTACGCCTTTCGCATGGAGGTGGACGATGGATGCGCTGTCCGATATTCGCTTCGAAGTCTTCAGCACGTGCCCGCAATCCAGCGCGCTCCCGGCGGCGGATTATGTCGAACGGGTCCAGTCGGTCGCTCGCTGGAGCGAAGAGGCGGGCTGCAAGGGTATCCTGGTCTACACCGAGAATTCCCTGGTCGATCCCTGGCTCGTCTCGCAGGTCATCCTGCAGAGCACCAGGGAGCTCTGTCCGCTGGTGGCGGTGCAGCCGGTCTACATGCATCCGTACAGCGTCGCCAAGATGGTGAGTTCGCTCGCGCATATGTACGGGCGCCGGCTCTATCTGAACATGGTCGCAGGCGGCTACACGACCGAGCTGGCGGCGCTCGGCGATGCCACGGCGCATGACAAGCGCTACGAAAGGCTCGTCGAGTACACCGGCATCATCAAGCTGCTGCTCGAGAACGCCGAGCCGGTGACCTTCGAAGGGGAATCCCACGCCATCCGCAATCTGCGGATGACGCCACCGCTGCCGCGGGAGCTGCTGCCGGGCGTGTTCGTGTCCGGCTCCTCGGAAGCGGGGCTCGCGGCCGCCAAGGCGCTGGGCGCGACGCCTGTGAAGTATCCCAAGCCGGCCGCAGAGTATGTGCAGGCGGACGCCGCCGACTGCACCGGCTCGGGCATCCGCGTCGGCATCATCGCCCGCGCGAGCGCCGAGGAGGCCTGGCAGGTCGCACACGCGCGCTTCCCGACCGACAAGAAGGGACAACTCGCGCACAAGCTGGCCATGAAGGTCTCGGACTCGGCGTGGCACAAGCAGATGTCCGATCTCGCGGCCGAGACCGCCGTCCAGGACACGCCCTATTGGCTGGTGCCGTTCGAGAACTACAAGACTTTCTGCCCGTATCTGGTCGGCGACTACAGCGTCGTCTCCGACGAGCTCGCGCGCTACGCCGCGGCCGGCTACGGAACGTTCATCCTGGACATTCCACCCACCCGCGAGGAACTGGTCCATACGGGCGAGGTCTTCGGACAGGCGCTGACGAAGGCCCGGCGTCTGAAGTCGCTCGCGCTTCGCGATCCGGCGCGTCAGGGCCTCACAGGCTAGGCGATCGTCAATGGAGTTGCGCGCGGACGGATCACGGCGGGGATTGTGGACGGGCTTCCTGCGTTCGGCGAAACTGTTTCCCGACCGTCCCGCCGTCGTCGCGCAAGGCACATCGCTGTCGTATCGGCAGCTTCGCGAGCTCGCCATCCGAATCGCTGCCTGCATCCAGGCGCATCGCATGGGGTCGTGGACGCCCCTCACCGCCGTGTTCGCACATCGCAGCCCGACGGCGTTCGCCGGCGTGCTCGGATCGCTTCTGGCCGGAAACGGTACGTGCCGCTGAACCGTACCTTCCCGGTCGAGCGCACCAGGTCGATGCTCGTGCGCTCGGAGTGCCGATCGATCATCGTCGACGCGGCATCCCTGCCGCAAATGGACTCGCTCATGGCGGGCGCGGACGAGCCGCTGCTGGTGATCGCGCCCGATCTCGCGGATCCGCACCCCTACCGCGAACGCTGGCCGCGGCACACCGTCGTCGGCGCGCCCGATCTCGAAGGCCATGCCGACTGGCGCGAGCCGGACGTGCACGAGGACGCGATCGCCTATCTGCTGTTCACGTCAGGCAGCACCGGGGTCCCGAAAGGCGTGATGGTCGCGCACCGCAACGTCATGGCCTATGTCGATCATGCCGCGGAGCGCTTCGCCATCACCGAGCTGGACGTCGTCTCGCAGACCTTCGACATGACGTTCGACCTGTCGGCTTCCGACATGTTCGTGGCGTGGGAACGCGGCGCATGCGTGTGCTGCCCGTCGCAGAAGACGCTGCTCAATCCCGGTCGGTTCATCCGCGAACATGCGCTGACGGTCTGGTTCTCGGTGCCCTCGATGGTCGCGCTGATGAAGCAGGCCGGCCTCTTGAAGCCGGGAGGGTTTCCCTCGCTCAGGCTGAGCTTGTTCTGCGGCGAGCCGCTGCCGCTAAGCTCTGTCGAGGCCTGGGCGGTGGCCGCGCCGAACAGCATCGTGGAGAACGTCTACGGTCCCACCGAATTGACCATCGCGTGCACCGGCTACCGGTGGGATCCGAAGCAGACGCCGGCCGAGTCTGAGATGGGGATCGTGCCGATCGGCGCGCCATTCCCGGGCATGGACGTGCTCGTCGTCGACGAGCATCTGAGCGAGGTCGGACCGGGTGCGGACGGCGAGCTCTTGATGCGCGGTCCGCAGATGTCGCTCGGCTACTTGCAGGATCCCGGAAAGACCGCCGCGGCGTTCGTCGTCCCGCCTGGACGAAACGACTTGTTCTACCGCACCGGCGATCGCGTGCGCCGACCCGCCGGCGATGGTCCCCTCACCCATCTCGGCCGGATGGATTCACAGGTGAAGATCCTCGGGCACAGGGTGGAACTCGGCGAGGTCGAGGCGGTGGTGCGCGAAGCTTCGGGCATTGACGGCGTCGTCGCGATCGGCTGGCCCATCACATCGAGCGGCTATGGCGGCATCGAAGTGCTCATCGAAGGCGGGCCGATCGATCTCGACGGGCTTCGCGCGGCGGTCGCCGCCCGACTGCCAGACTACATGGTCCCGAGGCGATGGCACGTCTGCGGCCGGTTGCCCCGCAACGCCAATGGCAAGTACGATCGCAAGGCGATGCCGGCGGTCTTGGGAGACAGTCAATGAACGGTCCGACCACCGACGACGTCCGCGCGTTCTTCGGAGCCTTCCTCAACCAGAAGCTGGAGGATCGCGGACAGCGCCCGCTGCGCGACCTTCCCGACGACTACGACCTGCTGTTGTCGGGGGCGCTCGATTCGCTGGCGTTCGTCGAGATGATGATGGCGGCGGGCGAGCACTTCGACCGGGAGATCGATTTCGACAACCTCGACCCCGAACAGATGACGCTGATCGGACCCTTGTGCCTGTTCGTGTCGGAGCAGTTGAGGCCGCATCCGTCATGACGCATCTGGAACTGCCCCGGGGCTCGCATACCGGACGGTACCGTGATCGGAAACGCACCGCGCCCAGGGAGGGATTGATGGCAGGGACCACTGCGCCGGCGCGGACTCTGGCGCACCCAAAGTATCATGCCGCCGACATCCTGCTCCGGCTCCTCGAAAGCCGACGGCGTCCCTCGTCCGCTCAAACCGAAACGGCGCCGCTGTGCGGAAGCGCGCTGGCGCCGGCGAAGCAGCGCGAGGTCCAGTTCGCGGATTTCGCAGACATCGCACGGCTGAAGGAACGTGGCGGACTTGCGAAAGACACGCCCGAAAACTGGGATCGGCTATGGCGGCAAAATCCTGCGATGGGCGCCGTCAAATCGCAACCAAGCATGGGGTGGGTGCTGGAGACCGCCGAAGGGATCGTCGGATACCAGGGAAGCGTCCCTGTACTCTATCAGTTCGAGAACCGAACGATGATCGCCGCGACAGCCGCTGGCCTGGTGATCGAGCCGGCGTACCGCACGCGCTGTATCGGCCTGCTGGCTTCGTTCTACCGACAGCGAGATGTTGCCCTGTTCGTGATCACGCACTCGACCGCGTCCGTGGTCAATCAATCAAAAGCCCTTCGTGCGAGGTCGCTGCCTCGCGCCGACTACGACAAGGTGCTGTTCTGGATCCTGAATGTCCATGAGTTCGCGCGAGTGCTCGCGGCGAAGCTCGGCCTCGCGAGCGGAATGGAGGCGGCCGGAGCCTTCCTCGCTTCGTCGGCCCTGCGGCTGGACTCGCTCCGTCGCGGACCACAGAGCCGCGCGCCGGGCAAAATAACGCAGATCGACGTGAACGACATCGGGGACGAATTTGACGCGCTGTGGCGGCGCAAGTTGGGCGAGGCGCCTCGGTTGCTGGCGGATCGAAGTGCCGCCTCTCTCAGGTGGCACTTCACGCTCCCGGGGAGCTCTTCGACGGTTGCAGTGCTCTGCTGCCATCGATTCCAGCGCCTGGCAGGGTATGCCGTCGTGCTGCATGCGGTCGATCGCGAAACCGGCTTGCGACGGTCGATGCTCGCCGACATCCTGGTGGAGCAGGACGACCCGGACGTGACCGAGGCGCTGCTCGATGCGGTCTATTCGAACGCGCTCGCTTCGGGCGGTCATCTCTTGGAGGTGATCGGCCTACCTCAACACGTCAGGCAGATCCTGATGAGATGGCATCCCTACGTCAGGACGTACCCGACCGATCCGCTCGTCTACAAGACGACGGACGAGGCCCTTGCCCGAACCCTCGCGGACGAGAACGCCTGGTACGCCGGCCCGTTTGATGGCGACGCAACGCTGCTGCCATGACGCCTCCGGTCAGCCGGAGCGTCGGAGCGAGGTGGACCCGTTTCGCACCTCGGCATGACGGGTCGCACCTTGCTCAAAGCGCTGCAAGCACGGCCTTCGCAACATCCGCGGTGCCGTTGCTGCCGCCGAACTCGAACGGCCTGATGCCGCCGGCATAGACCTTGTCGACCGCGCGCTCGATCCGCTCACCGGCCTCGGCAGCACTTTCGATGCCGTGCTTGTCGGCAAGCCAGTCCAGCATCATCGCGGCCGACAGGATCATCGCGGTCGGATTGGCCTTGCCCTGCCCCATGATGTCGGGCGCGGTGCCATGGCACGGCTGAAACACCGCGTAGCGGTCGCCGATGTCAGCCGATGGCGCCATGCCCATGCCGCCGATCAGACCGGCGGCGAGATCTGACAGGATGTCGCCGAACATATTCTCGGTCACCATGACGTCGAAGTCCCAGGGACGCTTCACCAGCGCAGCTGCGGTCGCGTCGATATAGAGGTGATCGGCCCTGACATCGGGATGACGCTTCGCGGTCTCGTCGAAGATGCTGCGGAAGAACGCGAACGCCTTGAACACGTTCGCCTTGTCGACGCAGGTCAGCCCGCCACCAACCTTGCCGCGCGCCTTGCGGCGTTCGGCGAGCCGGAACGAGAACTCGAACAGCCGCTCCGAGGTGTGGCGCGTGATCACCATGGTCTCGCGCGCCTCGCCGTCGGTGACGACGCCCTTGCCCATCGAGGCGAACAGGCCCTCGGTCGATTCCCGGATCACGACGAGGTCGATGCCTTTCTGATCGGCCCCGACGATCGTGCTCGAAACGCCCGGGATCAATCGCGCCGGCCGCACGCCGGCATAGAGATCGAAGATCACGCGCAATTCGATCTGCGGCGCGATCTCGGTGTTGTCGGGGTAGCGCACTGACGGCAGGCCGCAGGCGCCGAGCAGGATCGCATCGGCATCCTCGCACAGCCGGATGGTACTCTCCGGCATCGACTTGCCGGTTGCCTTGTAATGGCCGGCGCCGGCCGGCGCTCGGTGAAGCGGAATTTGAGATCGGTCGTCGCTTCGACCTTGCGCAGCACCTCGAGCGCCGGCGCCATCACCTCGGGGCCGATGCCATCGCCGCCGAGGACGGCGATGTGGAGTGCGTTGTTGGCGGACATGGGGATTCCTCAAGACAAATGAGAGAGGACCGGCCGTCATTGCGAGGAGCGAAGCGACGAAGCAATCCACGTCGCGGCAAGCGGAGATATGGATTGCTTCGCTTCGCCCGCAATGACGGTTAGCAATTACGGCGTCAGCACCGCGCGTCCGACCAGCTGGCCCTTCTGCAGATTGGTCAGCGCCTCGTTCGCCTTCGCCAGCGGCATCGGCGTCACCGGGATCGCCGGGATATTCTTCTCGCGCACCAGGTCGAGTAGCTCCTGGGTCTCGCGCAGGTTGCCCACATAGCTGCCCTGGATGGTGACCGCCTTGATCGGGATCAGCGGCAGCGCCCAGGTCGCACCACCGCCGAACAGGCCGACCATCACGAGCTTGCCGCCCTTGGTCAGGCAGTCGAAGCCAAGCTGCGAGGTCTGGGCGTTGCCGACCAGGTCGATCGCGGCGCGGATCGGCTGGCCGGCCTTCTTGATGAGCTGCTCCAGCGCGTCGGGCGCCTTGCCGTCGACGGTTGCGAGCGCACCGGCGGCTTCCGCCGCCTCGCGCTTCCTGGCGTCGATGTCGACCACGATCGCGCCCTTGCCGCCCATCGCCTTCAACAGCGAAAGCGCCATCAGGCCGAGACCGCCGGCGCCGAAGATCACGATCGGCGTGTCGAGATCCTTTTCGACCTTCTTCAGCGCGCTGTAGGTCGTGACGCCAGAGCAGGCGTAGGGCGCGGCCGTGACCGGATCGAGCCCCTTGAGGTTCAGCAGATATTTCGAATGCGGCACCGTCATGTGATCGGCGTAGCCGCCGTCGCAATAAACGCCGAGCGCATTCGGCTTGATCGCGCACATGTTCTCGTCGCCGCCGAGGCAGGTCGGGCATTTGCCGCAACCGAGCCAGGGATAGGCCAGCGCGACGTCGCCGACCTTGAGACCACCCTTGTCGGCGTCCTTGACGTCGGGCCCGAAGGCCACGATTTCGCCGACCGTTTCATGGCCCATCGTGCGCGGCAGCGAGACGCCGCGATCCTTCAGCGACAGCGGCTTGCGGCCATGGCCGAGATCGTAGCCGCCCTCCCAGATGTGCAGGTCGCTGTGGCAGACGCCGGCGGCCTTGACCTTGATCAGCACCTGCGTGCCCGACGGCTGCGGCGTCGGCTGATCGACCTCTTTCAAGGGGGCGTTGAAATCGACGACCTGGAAACTCTTCATCGCTGTTCTCCCGAAGCTTGTTGTTGCGGCGGACCTTGCCACGCCTGCCCGCCCGGGACAAACGCTCATGACCCCATTTTCGAGCGAGCGGCCATGCAGCCCGCTCGACGGTCAAGGCGTCACTATTCAGATCAGTGGATGATGGCAAGCCGCGAACTGGCCGGTCGCGACCAGACGCAGTTCCGGCACCTCGCTGGCACAGCGCGCATCGGCCCGCGGGCAGCGGGTGCGGAAACGGCAGCCGGACGGCGGCGCGATCGGCGACGGCGGCTCGCCGACCGGGACGCTCTGGGTCGGGCGGACATCCGGATCGGGCACCGGGATCGCCTCGATCAGCAGCGCGGTATACGGATGCGCCGGCCGTGCAAACAGCTGCTCCGACGGACCGACCTCGCAGAGCCGACCGAGATACATCACCGCGACACGATCTGAGACCGCCTTCACCACGGCGAGGTCGTGGGCGATGAACAGCAGGGTCAGGCCGTAGCGCGCCTTCATCTCCTCCAGCAGGTTGAGGATCTGGGCACGAATCGAGACGTCGAGCGCGGACACTGGCTCGTCGCAGATCACGAATTCCGGATTGAGCACCAGCGAACGGGCGATGCAGATGCGCTGGCATTGCCCGCCGGAAAACTCATGCGGCAATCGTCCGCTCACCAGCGTGGGATCGAGGCCGACCGCCGACAGCACCTCGGCGACCCGCCGCCGGCGCTCGTCGGGATCCTTGACGCCCGCGATCACCAGCGGCTCGGCGACGATGTCGCCGATCCGCCGCCGCGGATTGAGCGAGGCAATCGGATCCTGGAAGATCAGCTGCACCCGCCGGCGCATCTGGCGCAGCGCTTCGCCTTTAAGGGTAGTGAGATCGTGCCCGTCGAACAGCACCTTGCCGGAGACGGCCTGGCGCAATTGCAGCACGGCGCGGCCGAGCGTCGACTTGCCGCAGCCGGATTCGCCGACCAGCCCCAGCGTCTCGCCGCGCGCGATCTCGAGGCTGACGTCGGAGACGGCATGAATGGTCTTGCCTCCGACCGAATATTCGACGACGAGGTTTTCGACCTTCATCAGCGGATTGGGTGCGGCCTGCAGCATCATGCGCCGACCCTCGCGGCAATCGGGTGGAAGCAGGCGTAGAGATGCTCAGGCGTCTCGGCCGAACAGAGCTGCGGCTTCTCGAAGGCGCAGCGCCCGGCCGAATAGCGGCAGCGCGGCGAGAACGAGCAGCCCTTGAGCGGCCGGGTCGGATCCGGCGGCCGTCCGGAAATCGCCGGCAGCGGTGTATGCGGCGCGACGTCGAGCTTCGGCAGCGCCGCGAGCAGCGCCTCGGTGTAGGGCATCCGCATCTGCTTGAACAAGGCCGGCGTCGGCGCACGCTCGACGACGCGCCCGGCATACATCACGGCGACCTCGTCGGTGCGGCCGGCGACCACACCGAGGTCATGGGTGATGATGATCATCGCCATGTGGCGGCGCTGCTGCTCGCGCGCCAGGAGATCGAGGATCTGCGCCTGGATCGTAACGTCGAGCGCAGTGGTCGGCTCGTCCGCGATCAGCAGCTTCGGCTCGCAGGACAGCGCCACCGCGATCGCGACGCGCTGGCGCATGCCGCCGGAGAGCTGGTGCGGATATTGCGCGAGGCGCTGCTCCGGCGCGGGAATGCCGACCGCCGCCAGCAGCTCGATGCTGCGCTGCCTGGCCTCGGCAAGATCGAGCTCGAGGTGCTCCTGGATGGTCTCGATCAACTGGGTGCCGATGGTCAGCACCGGATTGAGCGAGGTCATGGGATCCTGGAACACGACCGCAAGCGAGCGGCCGCGCAGCTTGCGTAATTTCTCCGCCGACAGCGTCGTGAGGTCCTGGCCGTCGAACATCACGCGGCCGGACAGTCTTGCCTTCTTGGGCAACAGTTGCAGGACGGCGCGCGACAGCATGGTCTTGCCGCAGCCGGATTCGCCGACAATGCCGAGCGTCCTGCCCGCGCCGACGGCGAGATCGACATGATCCACCGCGCGCAGGTTGCCGCGCGGCGTCGGCAGGTCGACCACCGCATTCTCGACCGACAGCAGCGCACTGCTCATAGCGCACCCTGCCTGGGGTCGGTCAGCGCGCGCATGGTGTCGCCGATCAGGTTGAACGCGAGCACGGTGAGGAACATCGCGGCCGCCGGAATGAAGGCGAGGCGCGGCGCTACGTCGAGGCTCTCCCGCCCCTCCCCGATCATGCTGCCCCAGCTCGAGATCGGCGGCGGCACGCCGAGGCCGAGGAAGGACAGCGATCCTTCGACCACGATCGTGACGGCGACGCCGAGCAGGAAGAAGGCCAGCAGCGGCAGCAGCACATTGGGCAACAACTCACGCAGCAGGATCCGGGTATGCGTGGCGCCGAGCGCCTGTGCCGCGATGACGAATTCGCGCCGCGCCAGCGTCAGCGTCGCCGCCCGCGCCACCCGCATGAAGGCGGGAATGCCGAGCACGCCGAGAATGCAGGTCAAATTGAAGATCGACTGGCCGAGATAGGCGGTGACCGCCAGCGCCAGGATCAGCGGCGGGAATGCCAGCAGCACGTCCATGCTGCCGACCACGATGGATTCGAAGCGGCCGCGAAAATAGCCGGCGAGCATGCCGAGCGCGCCGCCGATCGTGACCCCGATCATCGGCGCGCAGAGGCCGACGATCAGCGAGATCCGCGCGCCATAGATCAGCCGCGACAGCTCGTCACGGCCGAGACCATCGGTGCCGAGCCAATGCTCGGCGGAGAACGGCCCGCGCCGCTCCAGCATGTCCATGTCGGTCGGGCTCGGCAGCGGCAACAGGTCGGCAAGGATCGCGACCGCAAATACCACGACTGTCCATCCGACCGCGAACCAGAACAGCGTGCCAACCCGGCGCTTGCGCCGCGCCGGTGCGGCACTGCTCTCGTCGAGGCTGAGCTCAAGCGTGGCCATGGCGGATCCTCGGATCGAGTAAGGCGTAGAGCAGATCGACGATGAAGTTCATGATGACGAAGCCCGCACCGACCAGCAGCACCACGCCCTGCAGGATGATCAGGTCGCGGGTCAGGATCGCGCCGACCAGGAGACGGCCGATGCCGGGCAACGCGAAGATCGTCTCGACGATCACGGCGCCGCCGATCAGGCGGCCGATATTGATGCCGGTGATGGTGACGAGCGTCAGCGACGACGGCTTCAGCGCATGCACGAACAGGATGCGCGACGGCTTCAGGCCCTTTGCTTTAGCGAGGGCGATATAATCCTCCTGGAGTGCAGCGATCATGTCGGAGCGCAGCACGCGCATGATGCCCGGCCATTCCGCAAGCCCGAGCGTCAACGCCGGCAGCACCATGAAGCGCAGATTGGCGAGCGGATCCTCGGTGAACGGCACATAGCCGGTCGCCGGCAGCCAGCGCAGCTCGACAGCGAACAGGTAGATCAGGAGGATCGCGGACAGGAAGGTCGGCACCGATAGCATGCCGAACGCCGAGCCGGTCATGAGGCGGTCGAACGCGCTGCCGGCCTTGGCCGCGCAGGCGATCGCGAGCGGCACGCCGATCGCAAGCCCGATCAGCTCGGCCAGGATCATCAGCTCGAACGAGATCGGGACGCGTTCGCTGACAGCCTGCAGCACGGTCTGCCCGGTGCGGAAGGATCGTCCGAAGTCACCCTGCAGGATGTGCCAGAGCCAGCCGAGATAGCGTAGCCAGATCGGCTGATCGAGCCCCAGATCGTGACGCAGCGCCGCGACATTCTCCGGCGTCGCCTGGTCGCCGAGGATCACGTAAGCGAGATCGCCGGGCAACAGCGAGGCGATCACGAAAGTCAGGACCGAAACCGCGATCAGCACCGGCACCAGGTACAGGAGCCGGCGCGCGACGAAGAACAGCATGAAAGGCTATTCCTTCCAGGCGTAGGAGACGTCGAGCACCCCGTTGAACATCTTTGGCACGCCCTTCACCTTCGTGCTAGACATCGCGTAGTAGGTGTTCTGGAAGGTCCAGAACCAGATCGCCTCCTTGTTGATCAGGCGGCTGATCGCGCAATAATCGTCGGTACGCTGGGCGACGTCGGCGGTGGTCCTTGCATGCTCCAGCAGCCGGTCGAGCTCCGGATTGGAATAGTTCGCCAGCGCCACCGGACTGCCGGTATGGAAATTGGCGTACATCTGCGGATCGGGATCGGCGAGATCGACGATGCGCCACGGCGTCAGCTGGAACTGGCGCATGAAGGCGCGCGGCGGAATGGTCGCCTGATCGACCTGCTCGATCTCCATATTGGCGCCGATGCGTTTCCAGAACTGTTGCAACACCTGACCGCCGGTGCGGCCGCGCGGCGTCGCCGTGACCAACATCTTGAACTCGACCGGCTTGCCGTAGTCCTTGATCAACGCCTTGGCCTTCTCGACATCGTAGGGCAACGCGCCGTCATCCTTGCACTTTACCCAGGAACCGTCGCCATAGGGATTGCTGGCCGGCCGCGCCAGACCATTGGTGATCGCTTGCGACATCTTCTGGCGGTCGAGCGCCATCACCAGCGCCTGGCGCACGCGCACGTCGTCGAAAGGTGGGACCTTGGTGTTGAAGGCGGCGACTGAGGCCCCCGAGCCTTGATAGGTATGCACGGTCAGACTCGGGTCTTTGCGCGCCTTGATAATGTTGTCGGCGTCGGCCTCGTCGTCCCAGATGACGTCGGCCTCACCGGATTGCAGCGACGCGAAGCGCGACTGTGCATCCGGCAGCGGCTTCAGGATGATGCGATCGAGATAGGGCTTCCCCTTGTCCCAGTAATCCGGGTTCTTCTCCAGCACCATGCGGTCGCCGGCGGTCCAGGATTTCAGGATATAGGGACCGGTGCCGACCGGGTTGCGGTTGTAGTCGTCCCCCTTGGTCTTCCACGCCGTCGGCGACTGCATCACGTTATTGGAGCTCTGGATCGACTGGGTCGCCGGAAAGTTCACCGACGGGTCGCTGAAATTGTAGCGCACGGTGAGATCATCGATGACGTCCACGCTCTTGATGCTGGTAATGTAGAACGCACAGCGACACTTGTTGGCCGGATCCTTCTGGCGGTCGAAGTTCTCCTTCACCGCCTGCGCGTTGAAAGGCGTGCCGTCGTGGAATTTGACGCCGGGCCGCAGCTTGATGGTCCAGGTCTTGAAGTCTTCGGAATGCTCCCAGGACAGCGCGAGTTTCGGCTTCGGCTCGCCCTTGTCGTCGAGCGTCATCAGCGTGTCGAAGATCGCGGCCGCCGCGGTGTTGGCCGAGGTGTCGTAGACGCCGACCTTGAGCGGATCGAAGCCCGGGATGTCGAGCTCCTGGCCGACGGTCAGCGTACCGCCTGGCTTCTGCGCATGGGCCGGTGCAGCAAATGCCGCCGCAGCAAATCCCGCCACAAGAAATATGCGCGCAACTGCGTGCGCGCGCCCGACCAGCGTCATCAATGCTCCCTCCCAGGTGGGCGACGTCCGGTGTTCCGGATCGTCGTATGTCGGACGGCAGATTGTCCGGAATCGCAGCGCGCGACAAGACCGTAAAACGGATGAAAAGCCGCAGGGAGATCACGATACGATCTCATGAGATCGCATCGTGATCACATCTTCTCGTTTGAGCGCGATCCTTCGGAAGACCGGCTTCCACTTTGCGCGAATGCGGCCTTCCAGGTCCGGATCATGCGCTAATTGCGCGCCGTCTTTGCCGGTTGCGCCGCGAAGCCAGCGATCTGATCGTCGGAGAGGCCGATCTCCTTCAGATAGGACAGCGTGTGCTCGCCGAGCGTCGACATCCGCTTCCGGGCACCGACCGTTGCACCGGACATCCGGAACGGCAGGTTGAGCACCTTGAAGCTGCCGCCGCCGTCCGCGACCTCGGCCAGTGCACCGCGATGGGCGATTTGCGGATCGGCGAGCGCCTCCCGCACGGTGCGATAGGCCGACGACGGCACGCCATATTCATTGAGCGCGGCGAGGCAGTCCTGCGTGCTGACTGCGCGCGACCACGCCTCGACGCCCTCCATCAGGCCTGCCCAGTTGTCCCGCCGATCAGAATATTTGGCGAAGCGCGGATCGGACACCCATTCGGGACGGCCGATCACCTGCATCAGGTTCTGGAACGTCTTCTCGCTGGCGATCGCCACCATCACGTAGCCGTCGGTGGTTTCGATCGGCCCGAACATCGGGCGCTGGGTTTGCTTCACCTCGAATTGCGACCACTGCAACTCGTTCAGGGTCAGGCTCAGCATGGATTCCAGCATCGAGACGTCGATGTGCTGGCCCTTGCCGCTGGTGCTGCGCTGATAGAGCGCGGCCGAGATCGCGCCGAAGGCGTAGACGCCGGTCAGCACATCGGCGTGATAGATGCCGCAATAGTCCGGCCGGCTGCGGCCCGGCTGGTAGGCGAGATGCGCCATCTCGTACCCCGAGGCGGCATGGATCACCGGCGCATAGGCCGGCAATTCCGCCGACGGGCCGGTCTGGCCGTAGCCGGAGATCGAGCAGAAGATCAGCTTCGGATTGATGTCGCGGATTGACGCATAATCGAGCTTGAGGCGCCGCATCACGCCGGGGCGGAAATTCTCCACCAGCACGTCGGCGGTCGCGATCAGCCGGCGCACGGCCTCAACGCCGGCCGGCGACTTCAGGTCGAGCACCAGACTGTTCTTGCCGATATTGAGCTGGCCGAACGCCGTCGAGCAATTGTTGCGCAGCGGCGGCCGCGTCCGCATCGTCTCGCCTTCGGCCGGCTCAATCTTGATCACCTCGGCGCCCATGTCGGCGAGCATCCGCGTGCAATGAGGTCCGGCGATCGTGGTCGAAAAATCGAGCACGCGAAGGCCGTCAAAGCTCTGTGTCAAATTCCCCTCATCGTCAGCGGCTATTGTCGTAGGCAAGGCTTCCTCCAGCGTCGTCTTTGTTTGGCGTCGCGCGACCCTAAAGTGAGCTGACCCGACAGGAAAGCGTCTCGTCCAGACCGGGAGCGCGGGCCGTCTTGCATTTTACTCAAAGGCAGATTGGACCCGATCTTGCATAGCCTTGTCATGGGCTGGAACGAGGGCGCTTGTTGAAGGTCTTATTCGTCACGACGGAGATGGACGATTTCGTCCGCGTGGGCGGGCTCGGTGCGGTTTCTGCTGCGCTTCCCCGGGCGCTCCGCCCCTGGAGCGACGTCAGGATCATGCTTCCCGGCTACCGGGATGTGGTCGAGCAGTTCACTCATATTGAAATCGTTGGACAATGCGCAGGCCTTGCGGAGATGCCGGCCTGCACGCTCGGGCGCGCATCGACCAAGGACGGGTTGCCGGTCTATGTGCTGCTGTGTCCAGAGCTCTACGACCGGCCGGGCAATCCCTATGGCGATGAGTCCGGCCGCGACTGGCCCGACAACGACATCCGGTTCGGCCGTTTTGCCTCCGCCGCTGCCGAACTTGCAGCCGGAACGCTGGACAAGAATTGGGCAGCCGACCTCGTTCACGCCAACGACTGGCAGGCCGCGCTGACACCGGCCTACCTCGCATGGCGAGACGCGCCGATTCCGTCGATCCTGACCATCCACAATCTCGCCTATCAGGGCCTGTTTCCGAAGGACTCGCTGCGGCGGATCGGCGCACCGGAAAGCTCATTCCACATCGACGGGCTGGAGTTCTACGACAAGCTCTCCTTCCTCAAGGGCGGGCTTGTCTATGCTTCGCATCTGACCACGGTCAGCGCGACCTATGCGAAGGAGATCACGACCACCGAGCTCGGCTGCGGGCTGGAAGGGCTGCTGCGCGTCCGCTCCGACGCTGACCAGTTGACCGGCATCCTGAACGGCATCGACGAGAGCTGGGACCCGCGCCATTGCGCGCAGCTCGCGCAACCATTCGGCGCCGGCGACTGGAAGGGCAAGCAGGCCAACGCCGACTATGTCCGCCGGCAGTTCGGGCTTGCGGTCTCGCGCGGGCCGATCTTCGGCCTGGTGGCGCGGCTCGTGCACCAAAAGGGCGTCGACCTCGTGCTGTCGGCCGCCGATGAAATTATCAGGGATGGCGGACAGATCGTCGTCACCGGCAGTGGTGAGCCCGCGATCGAGGACGCGCTGGTGGCCGCGCATCGGCGCCGGCCGGACGCGATCGGCGTCATCATCGGCTTCAACGACGGCCAGGCGCGCCGCATCTTCGCCGGCAGCGACTTCACCCTGATGCCGTCGCGCTTCGAGCCCTGCGGCCTCAGCCAGATGTATGCGCAGCGCTTCGGCTCGCTGCCGATCGGTCACCAGACCGGCGGGCTTGCCGAGACGATCGCCGACGGCGAGACCGGTTTCCTGTTCTCGCAGCCGTCGGCGGAATCCTTCCTCGGCGGCGTCAGGCGCGCATTCGACGCCTACCGCGCCAAGGATCGCCTCTACGCCATGCGCGCCAGCGCGATGGCCAAGTCCTACAGCTGGGACCTGTCGGCCGCCTGCTACAGCGCGCTGTACAAAAGACTGGTGATGCCGCGGGCAGCCGCGTAGGCAGCCCGTCTCGCAGGCTTGCGAAGCCTGGTTGCTCTGGGATCCCAGCGCACCAGTAACAATCGGGTCATTGCAACGAACCTTTCAGGCGGTCACGTCGCCCCACGACTGGACGACGACGCATGCGTGAAATTGCGAATGATGGACTGTTTGCAAAGCCCAATTGCGATGGAGCAACATCATGGATGTCAACGAAGAGCGTCTCAATTCATTCATGGGAAAGATGGTTGGCGACTTCGGCGCCGCACTGAACGCCTCGCTGATGCTGGTCGGAGACAAGCTCGGCCTCTACAAGGCGCTCGCGCAGCAAGGACCGATGAATGCCTCGGCGCTCGCCAAGGCGACCGGAACGGCCGAGCGCTATGTTCAGGAATGGCTGTCGGCGCAGGCGGCGTCCGGCTACATCGAATATGACGGCAAATCCGGAAAATTCTCGATGCTGCCCGAGCAGACGCTCACGCTCGCCGACGAGGACAGCCCGGTGTTCCTCGGCGCCATCGGAAACCTGGTCGGCGCGACCTTTCTCGACGAGCCGAAAATCACCGACGCGTTCAAGACCGGCAAAGGCGTCGGCTGGAATAGGCGCAGCGAGTGCCTGTTCTGCGGCACCGCCCGCTTCTTCCGCACCAGCTACAAACACTATCTGGTGCAGGAATGGCTGCCGGCGCTCGAGGGCGTCGTCGACAAGCTGAAGAAGGGCGCGGTCGTCGCCGACATCGGTTGCGGGCATGGCGTCTCGACGCGGTTGATGGCGGAGGCGTTTCCGAAATCGACCTTCTACGGCTTCGACTATCACGACGGCTCGATCCAGGCTGCGCGGACGTCCGCGCGGGAGGCGGGATTGTCGGACCGCGTCCATTTCGAAACGCACTCCGCCAAGACATTCCCTGCCAAGGGGTATGACCTGGTGTGCTTCTTCGACTGCCTGCATGACATGGGCGACCCGGTCGGTGCCCTCAAACACACCCGTTCCACGCTCGCCGATGACGGCACCTGCATGTTGATCGAGCCGTTCGCCAACGACCGGCTGGAGGACAACCTCAATCCGATCGGGCGGGTCTACTATGCCGCGTCGACGATGATCTGCACGCCGGCCTCGCTGGACCAGGAGGTCGGGCTAGCGCTCGGCGCGCAAGCTGGCGAGACCAGGTTGCGCGAGGTGGCCCGCCAGGGCGGCTTCTCACGCTTCCGCCGCGCGGCGGAAACGCCATTCAACCTGATCCTGGAAGCGCGCCCGTAAAGTCGCGACGAGATTGGACGGCGGTGTCACACCGCCGTCCGGTGCGCGTTCGGGCTTTGCCGCCGGCGCCCTACCAGTCCTGCGATTGCCAGTAGTACTGGCCCCCGCCGCGCCGGCGCGGATTGGCGGCTTGAGGATTGCCATAGTACGGCGTGCCGTACTGGGTCGGCGCCTGGGGGTTGCCGTATTGGGGATAGCCGTATTGGGTGCCCGACTGTGGATTCCAGCTGCGCTGGGAGAAGAAGCCGAAACCATCGTCGTCCCCGCTCGCAACCATGCCGTCGTCCATCATCGGCCTGGTCGGCTTGCGCGTGATGAAGCCGCCCTGGGGCTGATTGCTCAGCACGGCGACGAACTCGGTGCGATAGTTGGTCTCGGCGCTCAACGGCTCATCCGAGATGATGATCGACGAGCGCGGCACGGCGGTCGGCGCTATCCGATCCAGCACATCCTGCGGGATGGTGACGCGATCGAGCGCGTCCTTGGCGTTGTCGCCGTCGTCGATCGTCACCTCGGTCCAGCGCAGGCCGGAGTCGTTCCGCGCCATTGCCGTGTAGATATGCGTGCCGATCGGCTTGTCCGGATCGCGAATGGTGACGGGAACCTCGATGCTTGAATCGAACACCTCGCCGCCATCGGCCCATGGCTTGTGGGTGTTGCGGCGCACGTAAAGCTTCTGCGTCGCGCGGCTGATGTAGACCGAGACCGGCTCGAGCGCGAGCTTCGCCTCGGTCGCCGCCTTCTGGGTATCGGTCTTCTTGGCCTCGGCCGCCTTGGCGGCGTCCTTTGCGGCCGCCGCGGCGTCGAGCTTCGGCTTGGCGTCGCCCTGGGCTGCCTCGTATTGCGTGGTTACTTCTGCTGCCTTGGCGACCGCCTTCTGCTTCAGGTCCTCGGCGCGTGCCTTGGCCTGGTCCGTCTTGGCATTGGCAAGCGTCTTGTCGGCCAACGCAACCGCAGCGTCGGCACGGGTCTTGATCTGTTGCAGTTTGCGCAGCGACGCGGGCGTGAACAGTGCCGCTTCCTTGGTCGCGGCCGCGGAGGCCTTCTTGGCCTCGTCGGCCACCTTGGCGGCATCCGCGGCCTCGCGCGCCAGCGTCTCGGCACGCGCCGGGGCAGCTGCGATCGCCTGCGCGTTCGGCACGAACAGCGCTGGATGAGTGAAATCGATCGGGGCCGCATCGTTCGGCGCGATGATCACCCGCATCCCGATGCGCGTCCTGTCGAACAGCTTCTCGGCAAAGTCATACGGCATCCGCACGCAGCCGTGGGAGGCCGCATAGCCCGGCAGCGGCCCGCCATGCAGCGCGACGCCGTTCCAGGTGATGCGCTGCATGTTCGGCATCCAGGCATCGTCATACATGGTTGAGTGATGGTCCTTGTCCTTCTCGACCAGCGCAAACACGCCGGCCGGCGTTTCGCGTCCCTTGACGCCGCTCGATACCGGCGCGCGGTAAATCCAGCCGTCGGCGTCGTAGAAGGTCACCTTCTGGGCGCTGATCGACACGATCGCCATGATCGGCTCGCCCGCGGCGCGCGGCGCGGTCGCCTCGACCGTTGCCGCAGGGCGCTGCTGCTTTGCAGCGGCGCCGCCGGTCAGTGACGCGAGTGTGATCATGGCCGCGAAAGTCACAAAGGCGGGAGGCCCCCAACGCCGCATCGCTCCGGTGATTTGCGCCGTCGTCGTACGATTTTCCATGCCATTCCTCGGTCGAAATGCCTGCCCGCGCTGTGCCGATCCGTACCAGATCACGATTTTGTATTGATTAATCCAGGGGACTATCAGCTCGTTCCAGCAGCAAATCACTCATATATGACGGCGCATCCATGAGGAAGGGCGCCGGGGGCCAAACCTGCCTGCGTCATGCCGTCCGCCGCGTCTCCGGCATCATCAGCCAGATCATGAACAACCCCAGCGCGGCGACGCCGGCGAGGCCCATGAAGGCGGTGCTGCTGCCGAGCTTGTCGCTGACATAGCCAGCCAGCACGGTGCTGAGCGACGCGCCGATGCCGACGGCGGTTCCGACAATGCCCTGCGCCAGGTTGAAATGGCCGCTGCCGAACGCCACGTCGGCCACGATCAGCGGCACCATCACACTGAAGATCGCCGCCGTGATGCCGTCGAAGACCTGCACCAGGACCAGCAGATAGGGATCGCGCACCGTCGCGAACAACAGGCCGCGGATCACCAGCGCGGCGAACGCGATCAGCAGCAGCGGCCGCCGGCCCCAGGCCTGGGCCTTGCGGCCGACCGACGGCGAACACAATGCGACGATCGCCTGCGGCACGATGATGCAGGCCGCAATCAGGACCGGCGCCCATTGGCTCGACCGCGTCGTCACCACGCCCGCCATCAGCGGCAGCATCGCGGCATTGGCGAGCTGGAACAGCATCATCGCGCCGGCGAAGATCAGCAGCGGCCGCTGCCGCACCAGGCTGAACACGCTGGTGGCGCGCTTGTCGGGAACCTCGCGCTTCACTTCGCCATGGGCCTGCGCGATGTCGATCTCGCGCTCGCGGATCCGCGCCAGCGACAACAGCGTCGGGATTGCCAGGATGAAGGTGACGAGGAACACCGAGCGGCTCGACAGGAAATAGCCGCAGGCGCCCATCAGCGCCGCGGCCGAGCCGCTGCCGAGCGAGGCAAACCGCGCATTGCGGCCGAGCCGCTCGCCGATCGCCCGCGGCCCGACCAGGCCGAGGCTGATCGCGGCAATCGCCGGTCCAAGCACGCAGCTTGCAAGCGCGTGCAGCGTCGCGGCGAGCGTCACCACGGGAAAGATCGGCCACAGCGCGTAGGCCAACGCGGCTGATCCAATCGCGGCCACCGCGCATCCCGCGACGATGCGCTCCGAGCGCGCGGCATCGACGATCGCCCCGCCGGGCATCTGGCCCAGCAGGCCGATGATGCCGCCGATCGAGAGCACGAAGCCGATCTCGACCTGGGTCCATTTCTGGGTCGTCAGATAGACCGCAATGAACGGGCCGAACCCGGTTTGCACGTCGGCCAGGAAGAAGATGAACCAGTCGAGCCCGCGCTGGCTTTCACGCGATGGCGCGCGCGGCCCCTCCAGACTGCGCTGATCGGGGGTCATCGACACAATATTGGTGCCGCCGGCAGATCGCTCGCCACGATCGTCGCCAACCGTCTCGAAGGAAGGGTTCGGACGCGCGACCAGCTTTTGCCCCCTAATGCTCGTAATCCCATGGATGGAGATTGCCGGCCGCGCCCAGCACGATCAGCGGCGTATCTTCCTTGTATTCCGGCGCAGCGCTCACCTGCTGCTTGTTGAGGTCCAGCGTTATGCTGTCGCTCTTGCTGGAAACGCCGGCAAACCGCAGCGCGTTCCAGTCGACCACGATCTTGCGGCTGCCGACGCCGAGAAAGCCGCCGAAATCGATCACCGCGGCGCGCACCTTGCCGTCGCGGTCAACGATGACGTCGACGATGCGGCCCATGTCCTCATTGGCGGAACTGCGCACGTCGCGCCCGAGAATGCCGTGCGCATCGCGCGCCCCGATCACGGTCACCGACGGCGGCGGCGACGGCTCCTTGGAGGATTCCTTGGCCGGCTCCTTCGGAGCAGCCTGGGCTGCCGGCGGTGCAGGTGTTGCGGCTGGTGGTTCCTTCGCTGCCGCCGGGGGCGATGGTGTCGGCGCCGGCGATGCGTCGTCGGCAGCACGGACACCAGCGCATGCCAGCAGCGACGCTGCGACCAATATAACCATGACCCTCGGACGCATGTTACTCTCTCCCCACGATTTCCCTGGCGCACGCATACTGCGCGACGACGCTCCACGCCGCGCGACGACTCTTAATGCGTCAGCACGATCGACACCTGGATCTGGCCGCGCGTGCGCAACACTTCGAGTGACACCTCATCGCCATGGCGACGCAGCCGCAGATCGACGCTGGATGCGCCGAGCCTGAGATCGCGCAGCACCACGTCGTTGAGGAATTCCGGCAGGCACGGATCCCGCAAGCGGATCTCGCCGCGCGCGGTGTCGAACTCCAGCCCGAGCGCGGCCTCCAGCAGCGTGAACGGCGTCGCGCTCGCCCAGGCCTGCGGTGCGCAGGCTACGGGATAAAGCACCGGGCCGCGCCGGCGCTCGCGGCGGAAGCCGCAGAACAACTCCGGCAGCCGCCGCAGCTCCATATAGCTCGCGGCGTCGAACAGGCCCTTGAACAGATGCGCGACCGAATGCTTGAGGCCGTAGCGCGCAAGTCCGAGCGCGATCAGCGCATTGTCATGCGGCCAGATCGAGCCGTCGTGATAGGACATCGGGTTGTAGCGCGCCTCACCCACGGCGACGGTGCGGATGCCCCAACCGGAAAAGAATTTCTGGCTCATCAGATCGGCGGCGACCCGTCGCGCGCGGTCTTCCCGCACCATGCCGGAGAACAAGGTTTGTCCGGCATTCGACGTGCGCACCCTGCACTGCCGCTTGGCGCCGTCGAGCGCGAGGGCATAGGTGCCGAGCTCCTCGCACCAGAATGCGTCCTCGAACCGCGCGCGCAGCCGCTCCGCCTCGGCATCGAGCTTGGCGGCCTTGTCCGCAAGGCCGAGCTGGCGTGCGGCACGCGCGGCAAGCTGCTTGCCGGCGAACACATAGCCCTGCACTTCAGCCAGCGCGATATTGCCCTCGGCGAGCGTGCCGTCGGCGTGGAAGATGGCGTCGAAAGAGTCCTTCCAGCCTTGATTGCGAAGGCCCTCCTCGGTCGCGCGCTGGTACTCGACGAAACCATCGCGATCGGGATCGCCCGGACCGTCGATCCATTGCAAGCCGGCCTCGACCGCCGGCCACAGCTCGCGCAACGTCTCCACATCGCCGGTGCGCTCCAGGTAGAGCCCGGCGAGCAGCACGAACAGCGGCGTCGAATCGACGCTGCCGTAGTAATGCGCGAACGGCACCTCGCGCAGCGCGGCCATCTCGCCGCCGCGCATCTCGTGCAGGATCTTGCCCGGCGCGGCATCGGCCAGCGGATCGACCGCCTTGGCCTGGAACAGCGCCAGCCGCTTCAGCACGCCCTTGGCGATCCGCGGATCGACCCACAGCATCTGCAGCGCCGTGATCAGCCCGTCGCGCCCGAACGTCGTCGAGTACCAGGGAATGCCGGCATAGGGGTAACGGCCCTGCGGCGTCTCGGTCATCAGCATGTTGAGGTCGGCCATCGCCTGGCACAGCACCTCGTTGAAGATGTTGTTCGAGGTCTCGATCGAGGCCGCTCCGGCCGACGAATTCCGCATCTCGCGGCGATGCGCCAAGAGCCCGCGGAAGAACGGCACCGGCTTCTGCATGATCGGCTTGTTGCAGGACACCGCGACGAACAGCGAGGTGACCTCGCCGGGCTCGAGATCGAAATGATAGGTCGCAGCGTTGACCGACAGCCGGGTCGGCCGCGGATCGAAATGCAGCGCGGTGATCCGCGTCTGCTCATCGAGGCCGCAATATTCCAGCACGACGTCTGTTGGACCGAGCAGCTTGCTCGAGCCGATGCCGCGCCGCGGCCGCCGCTCGCCGCGCACCTCGAACAGGTCGGCAAAGTCATTGTCGAACAGCAGCGTGAGATCGAAGCTCGCGGCATGATCGCCATGGTTCTGCAGGCCTATGCGCTGATAGGCGGTGCCGCGCCACAGGAAGATCGAGCGCACGATGTGCAGCGTGTCCTTCTGCAGCGTGAGACGGCCGTCGCGATAGACGTCGGAATTGGTCAGATCGACCGTCAGCGCCGAATTGTCGTCGCGCATGTTGGAGCCGAGCAGCAGCGGCTGCACGTCCTCCAGCACCATCTCCAGCCGCGCGAGGTAGCGCGTGTCGGCGTTGAACAGGCCATCGGGCCCGCCGGCTGAGGCGCCGATGTCGCCATGGCTGTCGAGCACGATGAAGGTGTCGTCATGCTTAAGCGAGCGCCGCGGCCGCGCCGCGGGCCCGGTCATCGGAATGTAGAACGGCGATTCGGCGACACGCTCAGTGATGCGAGCAGTGATGATCTGCGTAACGACGTCAGCTGCCATCTGAACCTCTGGCGACTTTGCCTAGCTCAAGTCTCGACTCTCGGTTCGAACGAACGCACCGGAACACAAGAACACGCTTGATGACGCGGGGTCAGGCCGCGCTGGTCGAGAGGCGGCCCATCTCGCGCGCCACGAGGTCGCGGTAGGGACCCCTTCCCTTCACCAGGATATCGGGCGGACCGTCCTCGACGATCCGGCCGCCCTGCAGCACGACCACGCGATCGAAGCTGCGCAGCGTCGCGAGGCGATGTGCGATCGCGACCACGGTACGCCCGCGCATCAGGCGCGACAACGCCTCGCGGATCGCCTCCTCGGACTCGGCATCGAGCGCCGCGGTGGCCTCGTCGAGCAGCAGGATCGGCGCATCCTTGAGGAACGCGCGCGCGATCGCGATCCGCTGGCGCTGGCCGCCCGAGACCTTGACGCCGCGGTCGCCGACGATGGTGTTCATGCCCTCGGGCAGGCTTTCGATGAAGTCGCAGCGCGCCGCGATCGCCGCCCGCAACACCTCGTCGTCGGTGGCGTCCGGGCGGCCGTAGCGGATGTTCTCCAGGATCGAGCGATGGAACAGCGAGATGTCCTGCGGCACCACCGAGATCGCCGCGCGCAGGCTCAGCTGGGTGACGCGCGAGATGTCCTGGCCATCGACCGTGATGTTGCCCTGCTCGACGTCGTAGAAGCGCTGCAGAAGGGTAAACAGTGTTGACTTGCCGCCGCCGGACTGGCCGACCAGGCCCACCCGCTGGCCGGGCTGGATGCGCAGGCTGAAACGCTCGAACACCTGCAAGCCGCCGGGATAGCGGAACGAGACATTGTTGAAGGCGATCGCCGCACCGCTCTTCACCAGCACCTCGGCTTCCGGATGGTCCTTCAGCTCGTGCGGCTGCAGCAGCGTCGCCAGCGCCTCGGTGAGGCGCGCGACATGCTGGGTGACGTCGACCAGCGCAACGGCAAGGTCACGCGTCGCGCTCAGGATCGAGATGCCGAGCGTGCAGACCAGCACGACGTCGCCGGTGGTGGCTTGGCCCTGCTGCCAGAGCGAGAGCGCCCAGGCCAGCATCGCGATCGTCAGGATCACGGTCACAGCAGCGTGAACGAGGCGGAGCTTCTCGAGATAGCGCAGGGAACGGCCGCGCGCGACGAGTTCCCGATTCACCGTCGCGTCGAAGCGATCGTGCTCGTAGCCGAGGCCGCAGAACGCCCGCACCAGCGGCAAATTGTTGATGACGTCGACCATTTCGCCGTCGACCGCGGCCGCCCGGTTGGCGAAATCGTCATGCAGCGGCCTGCCGGCGGCGGCCATGCGGAACATCGCCACTACCATGGTTCCTGCAATCAGGATCAGCACTGCTGACATTGTCACGCTGACGGTTCCAACCAGGGTGATCGCCGCGAAGGTCGCGATGCAGGGCGGCAGCACGTTCCATACGAACATGTTCTCCACGGTGAACACCGCGTTCGACGTCGCGGTGATCCGGCTGGTCAGCATGCCCGGCAGCCGGTCGGTGAAATAGCTCGGCGCGTGGCCGGTGAGATGGCGGAACATGTCGCGGCGCAGGTCGCCGGTGACGCTGACAAAGGTGTAGCTCGCAGTCCAGCTCGCGATCCGCCACATGAAGTTGTCGGCTGCGATCAGCGACATGAGCAGAGCGAATGCCAGCCATACGCCATTCGCGGCCGACGGCCCCGCCGACAACGCGTCGACCAGATTCTTCACCCCGTATTGCGTGCCTACCGAGCAGGCAACCGCTGCGACTACCGCCGACAAGATCACAACATGCGACGGAAGCCGCCGGCGCAGATAGCGCAGCACAAAGGGGAACGGGCGATGCGCGTATCCTGACAGATGATCCATGACGTCCTGCAAAACCTGTTGAAGGTGAACGAGAAATACTAGTCGAAGCTCTCGTGCACGATGACGTGAAGGGCGGCGGTGGGATTCCTTGATGCAGCCATCAGTGCGCAACAATTTTGCAACGCTGGCGTCGGCAAAAACGTGTTGGAGCGTGATGGCATCAGCAAGACCAGAGTGTGATCGAAGAAAGAAGCGACAGATCTCCCACATCTAAGGAACCTCGCACGTGCGAGAACGTTCCCGTCTTCGGCATGTCCGGTGCCATCAGAGGGCTGAGGGTTCACTCACATCACAAACAGGAGACGGAGAAATGCGCATCGCGCAGGTTGCCCCGCTGACGGAGGCTGTTCCCCCCAAGCTCTACGGCGGCACCGAACGGGTCGTGCACTGGCTGACCGAAGAACTTGTAACACTTGGACATGACGTGACGTTGTTCGCCAGTGGCGACTCACAGACCTCCGCGAAGCTCGATGCGACCTGGCCGAAGGCACTGCGGCTCGACGGCTCCGTCCGCGACCCCAATGCACTGCACATGGTGATGCTGGAACGCGTCCGGCAGAAAGCCGACGACGAGGAATTCGACTTCCTGCACTGCCATCTCGACTATTACCCGTGGTCGCTGTTCGCACGGCAGCCGACGCCGTTCGTGACCACGCTGCACGGCCGGCTCGACCTGCCGGAGCATCAGCCCGTCTTCAACACCTTCTCCAAGATCCCGGTGATCTCGATCTCCAACGCGCAGCGGCGGCCGGTGCCGCAGGCGCACTGGGTGCGCACCATCCATCACGGACTGCCGGAGAATCTGCTGACGCCGCAACCGGCCAGGCAATCCTATCTCGCCGTGCTCGGCCGCATCGCGCCGGAGAAAGGCGTCGATCGCGCGATCAAGATCGCAACCCGTTGCGGCATTCCGCTGAAGATCGCAGCCAAGGTCGATCGCGCCGACCAGGAATATTACGACGAGTTGATCAAGCCGCTGATCACCAACAATCCGCTGGTCGAGTTCATCGGCGAGATCAGCGACCGCGAGAAGCCGGATTTTCTCAGCGGCGCGATCGGGCTCCTGGTTCCGATCGACTGGCCGGAGCCGTTCGGCCTCGTGATGATCGAAGCGATGGCCTGCGGCACGCCCGTCATTGCATATAACCGCGGTTCGGTGCCTGAGATCATCGAGGATGGCCTGACCGGCTTCATCGTCGAGGACGAGATCAGCGCGATCTCCTCCGTCGGCCGCTTGTCGACGCTCAACCGCGACGCGATCCGCAAGCAGTTCGAGACCCGCTTCACCGCACGGCGGATGGCGCTCGACTATCTCGCCGCCTATCGCAGCCTGATGGAAGCCAAGCCGCGCTTCAAGCTGGTGGCGAGTGCGGAGTAGGAGTTGCAGCGGCCGATCGAATGATCCGGCGGGCCGGCCGGCACTGTCCGTGCCGGTTCGTTGGGTCATTCGATTGTCAATAATACCGTCATCTCTGGCGGCAGCTCTCGCGCAGCGGAGCTGCTCACATGCACGCGTCGCACGATTGTTGCGACGCACCAGTCGCAGTTCGTTTCCCCATGAGCCCGGCCGATATCGCCTTTGCGATTGCCGAATTACGTGCTCTTATGCGCCCCGCTTGAGCAAAAAATAATAAGCGAGCGGACGGAGCAACCGGGCCGCGGTCGCACAGGGGGAACGCCATGACAAGGGACCGCAAGCCGCCGGCCATTAATAATGCCGTGCCAACCCAAGCCTCACGGACCAAGCTGAACCGCCGCAAGTTCCTGGCCAAGACCGGCGGCGTCCTCGCGGCCGGCGCATTCGGCGCGGTCCCGCTGCGCGGTTGGGCCGCCGACCCGATCAATATCGGCGCGCTCTATCCGACCACCGGCAGCATGGCGCAGATCGGCACCGGCTGCGTTGCAGCAGCCAAGCTCGCCGTCGACATGGTCAACGAGGCCGGCGGCATCAAGTCGCTTGGCAGCGCCAAGCTCAACCTCATCGTCTCCGACGTGCAGAGCGACACCACGGTGACGCGCACCGAGACCGACCGCCTGATATCAGGCAACAAGCTGTCGGCAATCCATGGCTGCTATGCCAGCGCGCTGACCTTGATCGCGAGCGAGGTCTGCGAGCGCGCTCACGTTCCGATCATCACCGGATCGAGCTCCGACCAGCTCAACAAGGGGCGCAGCTACACCTTCACGCCGTTCGCGCGCGCCTCGCAATTCGCCAAGGCGCAGCTGCAGATGGCCAAGCTGGTCAGCGATCAGGCCAAGGTCGCCGTCATCTTCGAGAACACGGCGTTCGGTACCTCGACCTCGAACGGGCTGAAGGAGCTGGCGCCGGGCGAAGGCGTCGAGATCGTGATGTTCGAGCCCTACTCGGCCGGCTTCACCGATGCCAGCCCGCTGATCAACAAGGTCAAGGCTTCCGGCGCCAATACGCTGTTCTCGCTGTCCTATCTCAACGACCTCATCCTGATCGTGCGCACCGTGAAGCAGGTCGGGCTCGACATTGCGATCAATGGCGGCTCGGGCGGCTTCGTGATGCCGGACTTCTACAAGAATGTCGGCAAGGCGGCCGAGGGCCTGCAGGGCGTCGCGCACTGGAACCACGACGTCAACGAGGATGCGCAGAAGGTCAACGCCGAATTCAAGAAGCGCACCGGCGAGTTCGCCTTCGAATATGCCGGCGGCCTGGTCGCGCAGACCTTCATGCTGGCCGACGCGCTGGAGCGCGCCGCCTCCGCCGATCCCAAGAAGGTGCGCGAAGCGCTCTCGACGCTCGACGTCTCCTCCGGCTATGCGGCGATGGCGCCGGGCGGCAAGGTGAAGTTCGGCCCGGACGGCAAGAACGTC
This sequence comes from Bradyrhizobium tropiciagri, assembly GCF_001189845.1. Lineage (GTDB taxonomy): Bacteria > Pseudomonadota > Alphaproteobacteria > Rhizobiales > Xanthobacteraceae > Bradyrhizobium > Bradyrhizobium tropiciagri. The sequence continues at coordinate 24,775 of NZ_LFLZ01000036.1, read as the reverse complement.
TATGGCCGTCCGGTCGGCGTGCAGTGGCAGAACGCCGATCTCGCCAGCATCTTCCCCAAGGAAGACGCCCGCGCCCCGCTGATGAAGACCTGAACCGCGGTCGCATCGCATGTGGGAGACACTGGCCCAGGCTGTGATCAACGGCCTGCTCATCGGCGGCATCTACGCGCTTGTCAGCATCGGCGTCACGCTGATCTTCGGCGTGGTCAAGATCGTCAATTTCGCGCAGGGCGAGTTCGTGATGATCGGGATGTATATCTCGTTCTTCCTCGCCACCCAATTCGGCATCGATCCGCTGGTCTCGCTTGTGGTCTCGATGCCGGTGCTGTTCCTGGCCGGCGTCCTGATCCAGCATTTCCTGATCCGCAGGGTGCTCGGGCCGAACGACATGCCGCAGATCTTCCTGACCTTCGCGCTGTCGCTCTTGCTGCTCAATCTCTCGCTGATGCTGTTCAGCGCCAATTACCGCACCGTCCATACCTTCTATTCGGATGAAGCCTGGCATATCGGCGGGCTTTACATTCCGGTGGCCAAGCTGATCGCCTTCGCGGTTGCGATGGCGCTGAGCGGCCTGCTCTGGGTGTTCCTGCACACCACCGATCTCGGCCGCGCCATGCGCGCGGCGTCGCAGAACCGCGACGTCGCGATGCTGATGGGGATCAATCCGAACCGCGTATTCGCGGTGGCGTTCGGCACTGCGCTGGCGCTCGCGGGCGCCGCCGGCTCGCTCTTGATGCCGTTCTATTCGGCCTATCCGTTCGTCGGCCAGGTGTTCGTGCTGATGGCGTTCGTCGCCGTCGTGATGGGCACGCTCGGCAATGTGATGGGCGCGCTGGTCGCGAGCCTGATGATGGGCATCGCGGAATCGCTCGGCATCCAGTTCGTCGGCGCCGATTCCGGCCTGATCGTGGTGTTCGGGCTGCTGCTGCTGACGCTTGCCTTCAGGCCGAGCGGTCTCGGCGCCAGGAGAGGCCGCTGATGCAGACCTCAGGCACATTGAAGTGGCTCGGGCTCGCGATCGGCGCCGTCGTCATGCTCGCGCTGCCCCAGCTCGTCACCTCATCCTTCGCGATCGACATCTTCATCCGCATCTTGCTGTTCTCCTTCATCGGCGTTGCCTGGAACCTGATGGGCGGCTATGCCAAGCAGCTGTCGCTCGGGCACGCCGCCTATTTCGGGCTCGGCGCCTACACCTCGACCATCATGCAGGTGAACTACGGGATCTCGCCCTGGATCGGGATGATCGCCGGCGGCGTGGTCGCGATGCTGGCTAGCCTGCCGATCGGCTGGCTCTGCTTCCGCCTGCGTGGCCCCTACTTCACCATCGCGACCATCGCGACCGCCCAGGTGCTGATGCTGATCTTCCTCAAGTTCCGCGATTTCGCCTGGGGCGCGGAAGGCACCACGATCCCGAATCTCGGCAGCGCGCCGCTGATGATGCAGTTCGAGGAGAAGTCGTCCTATTACTACGTCGTGCTCGGACTGCTCGCGGTCGGGCTGTGGATCACCCACAGGATCGAAAAATCCTGGATGGGCTACTACCTCGTCGCGATCGGCGAGGATGAAGATGCCGCGGAAGCGGTCGGCGTCAACGCCCCCAAGATCAAGCGCGACATCTACATGATCAGCGCGTTCCTGACCGCGCTCGCCGGCACCTTCTACACGCAATACATCTACTTCATCGATCCCGCGACCGCGTTCAGCTTCAACGTCTCGATCGAGGCGGCGCTGGTGTCGATTGTCGGCGGCATCGGCACGCTATGGGGCCCCGTGATCGGCACCGTGCTGCTGGAGACCACCTCGGCGCTGTTGCAAAGCTGGCTCGGCAGCTCGGTGGGCGGCATCCAGCTCACGGTCTACAGCCTGATCCTGATGGCGGTCATCCTGTGGCGGCCGACCGGGCTGATCGGGTTTGCGACCGATGTCTATCACCGCACCCTCCGGCGCAAGCCGGCACGCGCCTGAGGTCGCCCCGATGGCGGAAGCACTGGTCATCAAGGGTCTCAGCAAGCGCTTCGGCGGCCTGCGCGCCGTGCAGGATGTCAGCTTCACCGTGCAGGAGAACGAGACGGTCGCGTTGATCGGACCGAACGGCGCCGGCAAGACCACGAGCTTTCACCTGATCACGGGATTTCACCGGCCGGACTCCGGCTCGGTGCTCGCCTTCGGTCACGAGGTCGTGGGTCTCAAGCCGCACGATGTCTGCGCCCTGGGGATGGCCCGCACCTTCCAGGTCGCAAAGCCGTTCGGCGCGATGACGGTGCTCGCCAATGTGATGACCGGCGCCTTCCTGCGCGACCGTCACATTGCCGCGGCACGCAGCAAGGCGCGCGAGGCGATCGAGTTCGTCGGCCTCGGCGCCAGGGAGCAGACCCCGGCCAAGGACCTCACCACCATCGACCAGCGCCGCCTGGAGATGGCCCGCGCGCTGGCGACGCAGCCGAGGATCCTTCTGCTCGACGAGGTGATGGCCGGGCTCAACCCGGCCGAGATCGACCAGGCGGTGGCGCTGGTGAAGAAGCTCTCGGCGAGCGGCCTGACCATCGTGATCGTCGAGCATGTGATGCGCGCGATCATGGCGGTGGCCCGCCACATCGTGGTGCTCGACCACGGCCAGAAGATCGCCGAGGGCGCGCCGAAGGAGATCGTGGAGAATCCGGAAGTGATCCGCGCCTATCTCGGCTCCTACGTGCATCCGCCGGGAGACGCCCATGCTTGAGCTCTCCGGCGTCAGCGCCAGCTATGGTTCGGTCCCTGCCATCACCGATGTCAGCATCTCCATCGGCGAGGGCGAAGCCGTCGGCCTGCTAGGCGCCAACGGTGCCGGCAAGAGCACGACGCTGCGCGCGGTCTCCGGCCTCGTCAAACTGTTCGCCGGCAAGGTCACGTTCGACGGCGTCGATCTCGCCGCGCTGCCGCCGTACCGGATTCCGGAGCTCGGCATCGCGCATGTCCCCGAAGGCCGCCAGGTGTTCCCCGACATGACGGTGCAGGAGAATCTCGAGATCGGCGCCTATACGCCGAAAGCCAAAGCGGATCGCACACGCACGATGGAGCTGGTCTACAGTATCTTCCCGCGGCTCGCCGACCGCAGGAAGCAGCTTGCCGGCACCATGAGCGGCGGCGAGCAGCAGATGGTCGCGGTCGGCCGCGGGTTGATGCTGAAACCCCGCCTGTTGATGCTGGACGAACCCTCACTCGGCCTCGCGCCCGTGATGACCGACGTCACCTTCGAGAAGATCGGCGAGATCCACAAGATGGGCACCGCGATCCTGCTGGTCGAGCAGAATGTCAGCCGCGCGCTGTCCCTCGTGCAGCGCGCCTATGTGCTGGAAAGCGGCAACGTCATCATGCAAGGCACCAGCGCCGAGCTTGCCAACAACAAGCAGGTGCAGGCGGCGTATCTCGGGATTTGAGACCTCGTCTGCCAATCCGTCATCCTGAGCGCGGCCACCAGCCGGGCCGTCAACCCTTCGAGGCGCGCGCGAGAGCGCGCCCCTCAGGGTGACGGTCAACGTTCAGCACATACGGCTCTATGTCACCACCGTCCGCTTCGGCTCGACGATCTCCCACATCCGCGGGAACTCATCCATCAGCATCATCAATTCACCGAGCCGCAGCGGCTCGCCGGATACCTTGACCGTGCCGGCGGCGACGGCTTCCGGGAACGTGGTCAGCTTGGCGATGACCTCATCCAGCACGCTGCGCGCCAGCGTGAAGCCGGCGTGCGCATCTGCGGCCTGCGCGCCCTCGATGTAAGTCAGCGCCGAGTTCTCGAGATTGAGGACGAAGGTCTCACCCGTATCGGTAAAGCTCCAGTTCAGCACGATGTGCTTGCCTTCGGCCTTGGGGCCGTTGAGGCGGATGCCGAGCACGTCCCAGAGCTGCCCGGTGCGCAGCGCGGCCAGCGTCTCGCGCGGCATCGGCGAGCGCGGCGGCGTCTTCGGCATGCCCTGCCGCAGCTCCTGCGCGCCGAACAGATAGGCGTTGCGCCAGGTCGAACTTTCGGCGGCATAGCCGAGCTGCTCGAACGCGTCGGCCAGCAATGCGCGCGCCGCCTGGTTGTCAGGCTCGGCGAACACGAGATGGCTCACGGCCTGCGCCACGAAGCGGAATTCGCCCTTGGCGAAATCCGCCGCAGCGCGTTTCAGGATCGCATCGGCGCCGCCCATATACTCGACATACTTCTTGCCGGCTTCGACCGGCGGCAGCGGATCGAGATTGACCGGATTGGCGTCGTACCAGCCGAGATACTTCTGGTAGATCGCCTTCACATTGTGCCTGATATGGCCGTAATAGCCGCGGCCGTGCCAGGCGCCCTCCAAACTCTGCGGCAGCCGGATCGTCTCGGCGATCTCGGCCGCGTTGAGCCCGTGGTTCATCAACCGGATGGTCTGGTCATGCGCGTATTTGTAGAGGTCGCGCTGCTCGCGGATCATGGTGTCGATCCGCTCCCGTCCCCAGACCGGCCAGTGATGCTGGCCGCACATCGCTTCCGCCTTGCCGCCCCACATCTGCAGCGCCTCGCCGAGATATTTCGACCAGGCCAGCGCATCGCGCACGTCGGCGCCGCGGAACGGCAGCAGGTTGTGGAAGTTGTGCGTGCAGTTCTCCGCCAGGTTCAGGAGCTTGTAGCGCGGGATGAAGAAATGCATCTCCGCCGGCGCCTCGCTGTTCGGCGCCATCTGAAATTCGAACTCGACGCCGTCGATCACGCGCCTGTCGCCGGTCGCGATGATCAGATCGGTCGGCCGCAGCAGCGCGACGCCGCCCGCCGCCATGGTCTTGCCGAGGCCACAATCGACATGGCCGCGCACGCCCTTGGCGAGGAACGGCCCGAACTGGTATTGCGCGCGGCGCAGCATCGCCGGCCCCGCGATGATGTTCTCGGAGACCGCGTGCTCCATGAAGAAGTTCGGCGCAATGATCGGCACGCCCGCCGCCAGCATGGCGTCGTCGAGCACGCCCCGCGCGCCGCCCCAATGGTCGGTGTGGGTATGGCTGAAGATCACGGCGGCGACCGGCCGCTTGCCGCGATGCTGGAAGTACAGCTCCATCGCGGCGCGCGCGCCTTCGATCGAGGTCAGCGTGTCGACCACGATGACGCCCTTGTCGCCCTCGATCAGCGTCATGTTGGCGATGTCGAGCCCACGCACCTGGTAGACACCCGGCACCACTTCGAACAGGCCGTGATGCATGTTGAGCCGCGACTGCCGCCACAGGCTCGGGTCAACCGTCGCAGGCGCCTTCTCCTCGGAGAGGAAGCCGTAGGGCTCCAGACTCCAGACCACCCGGCCCTGCGCCGAGGCGATGCGCGCGTTCTCGATGGTGCCGAGAAAGCCGCGCGCAGCGTCGTCGAAGTCACGCGTATCGGAGAACGGCAGCGCCTTCAGCGTCGCCTCATGCTGCGCGATGACCGGCGCGGATGCCGCCTTCGCAGCTTCGTGCGATGTCTCACCTGCGGTTGTCTGCGTCATACTCAGGCACTCCTCGTTGGGCAGAAATCAGTCCCGATCACGCACCGCTCAGCGGAATTGCACGCCTTCGAACTGGCCGCTGCGGCGCCACTCGTCGATATATTTGAAGTAGGCGAGCGCGCCCGCCGGATAGCCGACATTGAGCTTGGCCGCGGGCCCGGGCTCACGTCCCTCATTGTTGTAATAGCCGGGTGTGCAATCGGGGCCGCCGATCATCCGGCCGACCGCGGTCAGCAGCAGCTCGACCCAGCGGTTCTCGGCTTCCTTGCTGACTTCGATTTCCTTGAAGCCATTGGCCTGCGCGTGTCTGACCATCAGGGCGATGGTGCGCGCCGCTTCGGTCAGATTATGCGGCACATTGGAGATCAGATTGGCGCCCTGCGTCGGCTGCACGAAGAACAGATTTGGAAAGTCATGCACATGAATGCCGTGCTTGGTGCGCATGCCCTCGGCCCAATAGTCCGACAGTTTGAGGCCGTCTTGGCCCGTCGCGTCGAAGCCCGCCCGCCGCTTATACTCGGTGCCGACCTCGAAGCCGGACGCGTAGATGATGCAGTCGAGCTTGTATTCCTTGCCCGCGACGACGATCCCGTTCTCGGTGATCTCTTCGACGCCCTTGCCGTCGGTATCGACCAGATGGGTGCCGGGCGTGTTGAACGCCTGCAGATAGGCGTCGTGGAAACATGGTCGCTTGCAGAGCTGGCCATACCAGGCCTTGAGGTTCTTCGCCGTGCCGGAATCGCGCACGATGGTGTCGACACGGTTGCGGATCTCCTCCATCTTCTCGAAGTCGGAATCCTCGAACGCCGCCCGCATGTTTTCCACGCTCCGCTGCTCGCGCGGCAGCAGCATGATCTTGGCGCGGATCCGCTTCGACAGGTCGGTCCAGCCGTCCTGCACCAGGTCCTCTTCGGCCGATCCACCGGCCTGGTTGGCGGTGAAGTTCTCCAGCCAGCGCTGTTGCCAGCCCGGCGTCGCGATATCGGCAAACCAGTCGGGATCGATCGGCCCGTTGCCGCGCACGTCGACCGACGACGGCGTGCGCTGGAACACGTAGAGCTCCTTGCAGGCGCGCGCCAGGTGCGGGATGCACTGCACCGACGTCGCCCCGGTGCCGATGATGCCGACGCGCTTGTCGGCAAGCTTGTCCATCGGCGCGCCCCGGGGATCGCCGCCGGTGTAGTCGTAATCCCAGCGGCTGGTGTGGAACGAGTGGCCCTTGAAGCGCTCGATGCCGGGAATGCCCGGCAGTTTCGGCACGTGCAGCGGGCCGGTGCCGATTCCGACATATTGCGCGGTGAAGGCATCGCCCCGCGTGGTGCGGATGATCCAGCGCGACTGCGCCGCGTCCCAATCGAGGCTCGTCACCTCGGTGTGAAACAGCGCATTGTCGTAGAGACCGAATTGCCGGCCGATCCGCTGGCAGTGCGCCAGGATCTCCGGCGCATGCGCGTATTTCTCCGACGGCATGTGGCCGGTCTCTTCGAGCAGCGGCATGTAGACCATCGACGCCGTATCGCACTGCGCGCCGGGATACCGGTTCCAGTACCAGGTGCCGCCGAAATCGCCGCCCTTCTCGACAATGCGGACATCCTTGACGCCGGCCTCGGTCAGCCGCGCCGCGGTGGCGAGCCCGGCAAAGCCGCCGCCGATGAAGGCGAAGGTGACGTGGTCGGTCTTCGGCGCGCGCGCCACGACCGGCGTGTAGGGATCCTCGAGATAATGCGCGAGCTGGCCCTTGATCTGGAGATACTGGTCATTGCCGTCGGGGCGCAGCCGCTTGTTGCGCTCCTCGCGGTATTTCGAGCGCAGCCGCTCCTTGTCGATCGCGGCGGGCTTTGCGTCTCGGGCTTGCTCGGTCATCGTCATCGGAAGGCGCCTCGTTCAGGATAATTCGGTGGATACTGTAGCGCCGCTCAGGCGGGATGTGCAGCAAGATAGGGCGAGTTGGCGATCGACCAGTCCGGCATCGGCTCCATCCGGAAGATCTGCCGCAGATGCACCTCGTCGGGCCCGTCGCCGATCCGGAGCAGCCGTCCCCAGGCCAGCGCCTGATGGATCGGCGTGTCGTCGGAGCCGCCCATCGCGCCGAACACCTGCATGGCGCGGTCGGCGATCTTCTGCAGCATCGCCGGCACCGCGACCTTGATCAGCGAGACGTCGCGCCAGGCGCCATGATGACCGGCCTGATCCAGCCGCCAGGCGCAGCGATAGGCGAGCAGCCGCGCCTGCTCCAGCTCGACGCGGGCTTCGGCGATCCAGCGCTGCACGGTGTCGTACTGGATCACGGTGCGGCCGAATGCGCTGCGCTCGGCGGCGCGCGCCATCATCAATTCGATCAGCAGCTCGCAGAGCCCGATCGAGCGCATGCAGTGGTGGATACGCGCCGGCCCGAGCCGGACCTGCGCGACCTTGAAGCCCTCGCCCTCGGCGCCGAGCAGGTTTTCCACGGGCACCTGCACATTCTCGAACACCAGCTCGCCGATCGGCGCGACATGATCTTCGCAGCCCATCCAGCGCAGCCGCCGCACCAGCCGCACGCCGGGCGCATCCATCGGCACGATGATGCAGGAATGCCGGCTGGTGCGCTCGGCGCCGGCATCCGTCACCCCCATCACGATCAGGAAGCTGCAACGGGGATGCGCGGCACCGGTGATGAACCACTTGCGGCCGTTGATGACGTAGTGGTCGCCGTCGCGCACCATCCTTGTCGCAATGTTGGTGGCATCCGACGACGCCACATCGGGCTCGGTCATGCCGAAGGCGGAGCGCGTCTCGGCGTTGAGCAGCGGCGCCAGCCAGCGCGTCTTCTGTTCCGGCGTCGCGCAATTCTGCAACGCGATCATGTTCGGCACATCGGGCGCTGGCAGTTGAACACCTCCGGCGCCCAGAACAGCCGCCCCATGATCTCCGCCAGCGGCGCGTAGTCGAGATTGGAAAGCCGCGTACCCGGCTCATCGTCGGCAAGTTCAGGCAGGCCGAGATTCCACAGGCCCGCTGCGCGCGCTTTCTGCTGCAGCCCGGCCATGAAGGGCGGCGCGTCGCTCTGCGCGCGGACGTGGTCGAGCCAGGCGCGATGGCGCGGCAGCACCTCCTTCTCGAAGAAGGCCGACAGATCCCGCCGCCAACGCTCCGACCGCTCGGACAGATCGAAATCCATACCGCCTCCCGCCTTTTGGGCGAGAGATAAGCCCATATCGAAACGATTTGCAAATTCATTTCGATATGTTGACATCTATGTCTCTTTATGACCATTATTTCGTATGGCGGCATTGTCCTCGCTCGAACCCCAAACCGATCCGTCCTTTGCGACCACCCTGGCGCACGGGCTCGATGTGCTGGCCGCGTTCCGCAACCATGCCGGTCCGCTGTCGAATGCGGAGCTTGCCGAGCACACCGGCCTGTCGCGGCCGACCGTCTCGCGCCTGACCTACACGCTGGAGCAGCTCGGCTATCTCAAGCGCGACGCCAAGGGCCGTTTCGTGCTCGGGCTGGGCGTGCTCGCCGCCGCCTATCCAGTGCTGTCGTCGCTCAAGGTCCGCCAGCTCGCGCGGCCGCTGATGCGCGACTTCGCCGCCTACACCGGCGGCACGGTATCGATCGCGATGCCGTTCGGGCTCGACTTCATCTATGTCGAGACGCTTCGCACCACGGACGCATTGCCGCACGTGCCTGACGTCGGCTTCGTCTCCTCGCTGGCACCGACCGCGGTCGGGCGCGCTTTGCTGTCGCTGTTCACGCAGGACGAACGCGACGCCTATGTCGCGCGCGTCAAGGCCGAGCGTCCCGAGGAGCTCGACTATGTCGAGCGGCGCACGCTGCCGGACGTCGAGCTCTGCAACGAGCGCGGCTTTGCGATCTCGCTCGGCGAATGGCGGCGCGAGATCTTCGGCGTCGCCGCGCCGCTCTATCGCACACCCGCCGGCGAATGCCTGTCGGTCAATTGCGGCATCCCCTCGTTCCGCTTCAGCGCCGAGCAGATCGAGCGCGAGTGCGGGCCGCGTATCCTCGGGCTCGCCCGCAGCATCCGCTCGCTGGTGACGAATTACTAGAACACGCATCGCAACGAACGATGCGGCAGATCTGGGGAGGGAGACATGCGTGGCATCACGACCGCGATCGCCTTGCTCGTGGGTACGATCACGGCGCTGAGCTGCAGCATCGGCGTGCGGGCGCAGGACAATTATCCGAGCCGGCCGATCCACATCATCGTGCCCTACCCCGCCGGCGGCATCGTCGATATCGTTGCGCGCGCGGTGACCGAGCAGGTCGGCCGTGACTGGAAGCAGACCGTGGTGGTGGAGGCGCGCCCCGGCGCCAACAGCAATATCGGCACCGCTGCGGTCGCGCGCAGCGAGCCGGACGGCTACACCTGGCTCGTCACCGGCCCCGCGCTGCTGGTCAACCCCGACCTCTACAAGGATGCCGGCTGGAACGCGGCCAAGGACTTCACGTGCGTCGGCCTTGCGGTCTGGAATCAAAGCGTGGCGCTCGTGCATCCGTCGATGCCGGTGAAGAGCATCGGCGAATTCGTCGAGCTCGCCCGCAAGCAGCCCGGACAATTCAACTTCGGCAATCCCGGCACCGGATCGTCGATCGACCTCAGCGCGCAGAAGCTGTTTCAGGTCGCCGGCATCAAGCTGACCAATGTCGGCTACAAGGGCCAGCCGCAGGCCTTGATCGACCTGATGACCAACCTGATGCATTTCGAGATCGTCTCGCTCGAGCTCGCGCTGCCGCACATCAAGGTCGGCAGCGTCAAGCCGCTCGCGGTGTTCACCGACAAGCGCGTCCCCGATCTGCCGGACGTCCCGACGATTGCGGAAGCCGGCTTCACGGAAGCCGCCTACGTGCCCTGGTACGGGATCTACCTGCCGGCCGCGACGCCGCGCCGCTGCTTGCGAAAATCAATGCGGCGATCAACAAGGCGTTGCAGAACCCCGACGTGCAGCGCCAACTCTCGATCGCCAACATTCCGGGCAAGCCGATGTCACTCGATGAGCTCGCCGCGCTGATGAAGGCCGATCAGCAGAAGCTGACCACCGTCGTCAAGACGTCGGGAATGGCGTTGCAGTAGATTCTGATTCAACTGTCAAACGCCTTTCAGCTGTCAAACAGCTTGTTCCGTGTCATCGTCCGGCTCGACCGGGCGATCCAGCATTCCAGAGACGTTTGCGCTTGAACCGAGAGGCCGCAGCGTACTGGATCGCCCGGTCGAGCCGGACGATGACGGGTGAGTTTGAGGATAGACATGATTCCGACAAGGCCGCTTCGCATACGCATCATGCAATGGCGCGGCTGGGGAACGGGATGCCGGCGTAGTACACGGCGATCCCGGAGACATTTTCAGGCATGCTCGAGAAGACCCCGATCACCGGCGCGGCAGCCGCGCCGATCACCGATGGACTGCCTTGGGAAAGGCGGCGCTGGGCGGTGGCCGCGATCTTCACGGCGCTGGCGATGGCCTCGCTCGACACCGCGATCGCCAACATCGCGCTGCCCGCGATCGCCAGTGATCTGCATGTCAGCCCTGCGGAGGTGGTCTGGGTCGTCAACGTCTATCAGATCGCCCTGGTCGCGACGCTGCTGCCGCTCGGCGCGCTCGGCGAAATCGTCGGCCATCAGCGGATCTATCTCGGCGGCCTCCTGCTGTTCACATTGGCGTCACTCGGCTGTGCGTTGGCGTGGTCGCTGCCGAGCCTCCTTGTCGCGCGGACCCTGCAGGGCCTCGGCGCCAGCGGCCTGATGAGCGTCAACACCGCGCTGGTGCGCTTCGTCTATCCGAGCCGGATGCACGGTCGCGGCTTCGGCCACAACGCGCTTGTGGTTGCGACCGCGTTTACATTGGGACCAACCATTGCCTCCGGCATCCTCGCGCTCGGGACCTGGCCCTGGCTGTTCGCCGTCAACCTTCCCTTCGGCATCGTCGCATTGCTGATCGGCCTGAAGACGCTGCCGACGACGCCGCGCGCCAAACACGCCTTCGACTTCCTCGGCGCAGCGCTGGCCTGCGCCTGCCTCGGCCTGTTCATCATCGGCATCGGCAGCGCCGCGCACAAGGCAGCGCCGGCGCTGGTCATTGCAGAGCTGGTCGGCGCGATCGTGTTTGGCTGGATCCTGACCCGGCGGCATGCCGATCATCCGGCGCCGATGCTGCCGATCGACCTGTTCCGCCGGCCGATCTTCGCGCTGTCGGCCGCGACCGCGGTCTGCTCATTCGCTGTGCAGGGCCTCGCCTTCGTCTCCCTGCCGTTCTACTTCGAAGACATACTGCACCGCTCGCAGGTCGAGACCGGCTTCTTCATGACGCCCTGGCCGCTGGTGGTTGCCTTCATGGCGCCGATCGGCGGCCGGCTGTCCGACCGCTATCCGGCCGGCATCCTCGGCGGCATCGGCATGCTGCTGCTCGGGCTTGGCATGGTGCTGCTCGCGACCCTGCCGCCGGAGCCCAGCGTCGCCAACATCGTCTGGCGCACCATGATCTGCGGCATCGGTTTCGGCTTCTTCCAGACCCCCAACATGAAGGCGATCATGTCGAGCGCGCCGTCGCATCGCAGCGGCAGCGCCAGCGGCATCGTTGCGACCGCGCGGCTGATCGGGCAGACCACCGGCGCCGCACTCGCCGCGCTCTGCTTTGCACTCGCCGATCGCGAGGGCGCCACCGTCGCGCTGGCATTGGGTGCTGGATTTGCCGCGCTCGGCAGCGTCATGAGCTTCCTGCGTTTGGCTGTCGCATCACCGCAAAAGACATAACAGGCATGTAACGCGCGCAGGGGCGCGACCATACACCGCGGCATCAACTTTCTTCCGCGCTGCAAGCGCATATTCTTGATTTGAACCGTTCCAGTTTCGAGGCCAACATCGCGCTGAAGTCCGATCGGAGGATCGGACCATTCAGGGGAAAGCGATGGCAAACCTCAAAGTTAACGGCAAGACAACCACGGTAGACGTCGAGGACGACACGCCACTGCTGTGGGCGATCAGAGAGAATGTCGGACTGACGGGGACCAAATACGGTTGCGGCATTGCACAATGCGGCGCCTGCACCGTGCATGTCGACGGGGTCGCGATGCGCTCCTGCGGTGTCACGGTCGGCGAGGTGGCCGGCAAGGACATCACCACGATCGAGGGTCTCGCAGCGGGCGGCGTGATGCACAAGGTGCAGCTCGCCTGGATCGCAAGCGACGTGCCGCAATGCGGCTATTGCCAGAGCGGCATGATCATGGCCGTCGCGGCGCTGCTGAAGGAGAACCCGAAGCCATCAGACGACGACATCAACGACGCCATCACCAATATCTGCCGCTGCGGCACCTTCCAGCAGGTGCGCGAGGCGATCCATGCTGCCGCGAACGCGTGAGGAGGCAGCGATGAATCTGCAAGTCAACCAGCACGTCATGCCGAAACTCAACCGCCGCGCCTTCGTGATCGGCACGGCCACCGCCGGCGCCGGCTCGCGCTCGGCCTCGATCTGCCGTTCGGCGGTCCCGCCGTGGTGCGCGCAGCCGACGGCGCGCCTGAGGTCAACGCCTGGGTCGTGATCCGGCCCGACGATACCGTGGTGATCCGCATCGCCCGCTCCGAGATGGGCCAGGGCACGCTGACCGGCCTCGCCCAGCTCGTCGCCGAGGAGTTGGAATGCGACTGGTCGAAGGTCACCACAGAATATCCGACGCCAGGCCAGAGCGTCGCCCGCAAGCGCGCCTGGGGCGATTTCTCGACCGGCGGCAGCCGCGGCATCCGCACCTCGCAGGACTATGTCCGCAAGGGCGGCGCCACCGCGCGCGAGATGCTGATCCAGGCCGCCGCCAATGAGTGGAAGGTGCCGGCCACCGAGTGCAAGGTCTCCAACGGCGTCATTACCCACACGGCGTCGGGCAAGACCACGACCTACGGCAAGGTCGCCGAGGCCGCCGCCAAGCTCGAGCCGCCGGCCGACGTCAAGCTGAAGGACCCGAAGGACTGGACCATCGCCGGCAAGGGCCTGAAGCGGCTCGACACCGTGGACAAGACCACCGGCAAGATGATCTACGGCATCGACGTCAAGCTGCCGGGCATGCTGAACGCCGCGATCAAGGATTGCCCGGTGTTCGGCGGCAAGGTGAAGAGCTTTGACGAGGCCAAGATATCAGGCATGAAGGGCGTCAAGAAGGTGATGCCGGTCGGCGACAGTGCCGTTGCCGTCGTCGCCGACACCTGGTGGCACGCCAAGACCGCGCTGGATGCGCTGCCGATAGTCTGGGACGAAGGCGACAACGCAAAGGTCTCCAGCGAGACGATCGCGAAATGGCTTGCCGAGGGTCTCGACAACGCGCAGCCGGCCTATGTCGGCAACCAGAACGGCGACGCCAAGGCCGCGATCGCGAGCGCGGCCAAGAAGGTGGAAGCTGTCTACAGCTACCCCTACCAGAACCACGCCACGATGGAGCCGATGAACGCCACCGTGCTCTATACGCCAGATAAATGCGAGGTGTGGTGTGGCACGCAGAACGGCGAAGCGGCGTTCGCGGCAGCGCTGGAGGCCTCCGGCCTGCCGGCCGAGAAGGTCGACGTGCACAAGCTGATGCTCGGCGGCGGCTTCGGCCGGCGCGGCATGACCGACTATGTCCGGCAGGCGGTAGCGATCGCCAAGCAGATGCCGGGCACGCCGGTCAAGCTGCTATGGTCGCGCGAAGAGGACATGCAGCACGGCAAGTATCACCCGGTCACGCAGTGCAAGCTGACCGGCGCATTCGATGCCGACAACAATCTGGTCGCGCTGCATTACCGGCTGTCGGGCCAATCCATCCTGTTCTCGGTGCGCCCGGAAGCGCTGCAGAACGGCATGGACCCCGCCGCGTTCCAGGGCGTCGCGCAATCCGGCGAGGCCGCGATCGGCTACTCGGTGCCGAATCTGCTGGTCGAGCATTCGATGCGCAACCCGCACGTCCCGCCGGGCTTCTGGCGCGGCGTCAACGTCAATCACAACGCGATCTACATGGAGTGCTTCATGGACGAGCTCGCCTTGGCCGCCGGCCAGGACCCGCTCGAATTCCGCCGCAAACTGATGGGCAAGCACCCCAAGCATCTCGCCGTGCTCAACGCCGTGGCCGAGAAGATCGGCTGGGGCACACCGGCGCCGCAGGGCGTCTATCGGGGCATCGCGCAGGTGATGGGCTATGGCAGCTATGTTGCCGGCGCCGCCGAGATCTCGGTGACCGACGGCAGCAAGATCAAGGTGCATCGCATCGTCGCCTCCACCGATCCCGGCTATGTCGTCAATCCGGCGCAGGTGGAGCGGCAGATCGCGGGCTCCTTCGTCTACGGCCTCAGCGCGCTGTTCTATGGCGGCTGTACCGTGAAGGACGGCCGCATCGAGCAGACCAATTTCGACACCTACAACTCGATGCGCATCAACGAAATGCCGAAGGTCGAAGCGGTGATGGTGCCGAGCGGCGGATTCTGGGGCGGCGTCGGCGAGCCGACCATCGGCGTTGCGGCGCCGGCGGTGCTGAACGCCTATTTCGCGGCGACGGGAAAGCGCATCCGCTCGTTCCCGCTGCGCAACCAGAACATCTCCTTCGCCTGATCAACCGGAAGCGGCGGCCCGAGCGGCCGCCGCTTCCTTATTCGGATTCTCGTGCATGGCCGTCACGCGTCATCAGACGCGCAGGGATGTGGTCCGTGGCGCCGCTGCCGTCGCAGCGGCGGCAGCACTGGCGCGTCCGGCGCTGGCGCAAGCTGTACCGCGCATCACTGTGATCGGCGGCGGCTTCGGCGGCACGGCCTGCGCGTGGGCGCTGCGGCGGCTCGATGCAAAACTCCAGGTCACGCTGATCGAGCCGAACAGGACTTTTACCGCCTGCCCATTCAGCAACGAGGTGATCGCAGGCTTGCGTGAGCTCCCGGCACAGCAATTCACCTATGACAGGGTCGCAGCCGATGGCATCACGGTCGCCGCGCAGGCGGCCAGCAAGGTCGACGCGCAGGCGCGCACGATCGCGCTCGCTGACGGCACTGTTCTCTCCTACGACCGGCTTGTGCTGGCCCCCGGCATCGACATGCACTTCGATGCCCTGCCCGGCTATGACGAGGCGGCGACCGAGAAGATGCCGCACGCCTGGAAGGCCGGCGAGCAGACCATGCTGCTGCGCCGGCAGCTCGAGGCGATGGACGATGGCGGCCTCGTCGTCATCGCGGTGCCGGCCGCGCCGATGCGCTGTCCGCCCGCACCTTACGAGCGCGCCAGCCTGATCGCGCATTACCTGAAAGCCAGGAAGCCGAAGTCGAAAATCCTGGTGCTCGACGCCAAGGACAATTACTCGCAGCAAAAACTGTTCGAGAAGGCCTGGTCGGAGCTCTATCCCGGCATGATCGAGCGCATCGCGCTGTCGCAGGGCGGCCGCGTCACGTCGGTCGATCCGGCGACCAACGAGATCGTCACCGATTTCGGCAACTACACCGCCGCAGTTGCCAACGTGATACCGCCGCAGCGCGCCGGCCGCATCGCCGAGATCGCCGGCGCCGCCGACCACACCGGCTGGTGCCCGATCGATCCGGTGACCTTTGCCTCGAAGCTCATGCCAAATGTCCACGTCATCGGCGATGCCGCGATCGCCGGCGGCATCCCGAAATCCGCCTCGGCCGCGGCGGCGCAAGGCCGGGCCTGCGCGGCGGCGATCGTCAACGCACTTGCGGGCAAGGCACAGGACGCGCCGCGGCTCGACGGCGCCTGCTACAACACGGTCGCTCCTGCTACGCCTTCTCGCTGAAAGGCATCTATCAGCCCAAGGAAGATCAATATGCCGAGGCCGAGGTGACCACGAGCCCGGTCGACGCCCCGCGCGAGGTGCGCCAGCGCGAGGCCGATCAGGCGATCGAGTGGTTCAAGACCATCACGGCAGATACCTTTGGCTAGACTCTCCCTCACGATGCTGCTTGCCGCGGGACTGTTCGCAGCCTGCGCACCCGGGGGCGCCGAGGAACTGCGGCCGTACACCATCGTGGGCGATGCGATACCGCAATCGCTGACGGGAACCAGGGGCGACGCCACTCGCGGCCGTGCGCTCGTGGTCGAGCGTTCCAGCACTTGCATCCTCTGCCACAGCGGCCCATTTCCCGAACAGGCGTTCCAGGGCGACCTCGCGCCGAACCTCGCCGGCAGCGGCGGCCGCTGGTCGGAAGGGCAACTGCGGCTCCGCCTGGTCGGTGCGGCGCATCTCAATGCGACGACGATCATGCCGTCCTATTACCGCGTCGACGGCTTCACGCGCGTCGGCAATTCATGGCGCGGCAAGCCGATCCTGTCGGCAGAGCAGATCGAGGATATCGTGGCTTATCTGGTGACACTGCGCAACTAGGACCAAGCGATGGCGAATTCTGAGCACACGCGGCGAACGTTTTTCGGCATCACCGGCGGTGCCGCGGCAATGGTGATCGTGCGCCCCGCCAACGCGACGCCAGCGATGCTGCAGGCCGCGATCCGCAACGTCGTGGGCGAAGCCAATGTGCGCAGTGGCAAGGTCAAGCTCGACATCCCGCCGCTGGTCGAGAACGGCAACACCGTGCCGATGACGGTCAGCGTGACCAGCCCGATGACGGCGGACGAGTATGTGAAGAGCATCCACGTCTTCAACGAGAAGAACCCGCAACCGAATATCGGCAATTTCTATCTCGGGCCGCGCGCCGGCCGCGCCCAGGTCTCGACCCGCATCCGCCTTGCCGACAGCCAGAAGGTCACGGCTATTGCGCGGCTGTCCGACGACACCTTCTGGTCGGTGACCGCAGACGTCGTGGTGACGCTCGCCGCCTGCACCGAGGAGGCGATCTGATGCCGTCGGCCCTGATCAACGTGCCGAAGAAGGCCAAGCGCGGCGACGTGATCGAAATCAAGACGCTGATGTCGCACATCATGGAGACCGGCTATCGCCACACCGCATCCGGCAGCGTGGTGCCGCGCGACATCATCACCAGCTTCACCTGCCGCTTCAACGGCACCGAAGTGTTCCGCGCCGATCTGTTTCCGGCGATCGCCGCCAATCCGTTCATCACTTTCTTCACCACAGTGACCGAGAGCGGCAAGTTCGAGTTCGAATGGATCGGCGACAAGGGATTTTCGGAGACCGCACAGGCTTCGATCACGGTCGAATGAGGATTGCGGCCTGCATCGCGCTGCTGACGGCAATGGCGGGCGCAGCGCTCGCCGCCGAGATTCCGCAAGCAGAGCGCCGCTCCGGCTACGGCTTCATGAGCGCCGACACCAAGGCGATGCAGGACGAGGACACCGACAATCCCGGGATGCTCTCGGTGCTCGACGGCGAGACGCTGTGGAAGCGCAAGGCCGGCACCGCGGACAAGGCCTGCGCCGACTGCCATCATGACGCACGCCTCAGCATGAAAGGCGTCGCGGCGCATTATCCGGCCTTCGAGAAGGCGCTGGGAAGACCGGTCGACCTCGAAGGGCGGATCAACCTCTGCCGCACCAACCACCAGCAGGCCTCGCCGTTTGCCTATGAAAGCCGCGAGCTGCTGGCGCTATCAGCCTACGTCGCGCAGCAATCGCGCGGCGTGCCGATCGCGCCCGGCGACGATCCGGAGCTCGCGCCGTTCGTCGAGAAGGGCCACGCGCTGTTCGTGCAGCGGCAGGGCCAGCTCAATCTGGCCTGTGCCAACTGCCACGACGACAATTGGGACAAGAAGCTCGCCGGCAGCGCGATCACGCAGGGACAACCGACCGGCTATCCGCTATACCGGCTGGAATGGCAGGCGCTCGGGTCGTTGCAGCGGCGGCTGCGCGCCTGCATCACCGGAATCCGCGCGCAGGCCTATGATTACGGCTCGCTAGAGCTGGTGGAGCTCGAGCTCTACCTGATGTCGCGGGCACGCGGCATGCCGGTGGAGACGCCGGCGGTCAGGCCTTGATCATGCACCGCTCTGCCCACGTCATTGCGAGGAGCGGAGCGACGAAGCAATCCATCCCTCCGCGCGCTCGGTGATAATGGATTGCTTCGCTTGCAATGACGGTGCGAAAATTCAGCGCTCGGCGAACGCCTTCTCCACCACGAACTGTGCCGGCTCGCCGTGATTGCCTTCGACGAAGCCGCGGCCGTTCAGCAGCGTGCGGGTGTCGGCGACCAGCGCCGGCGAACCGCAGATCATGACGCGGTCATGCGCGGCATCGAGCGCCGGCAGGCCGATATCGGCGAACAGCTTGCCCGAGGTGATGAGGTCGGTGATGCGGCCGCGGTTGCGGAACGGATCGCGCGTCACGGTCGGGTAGTAGACCAGCTGGTCGCGCACGAGCTCGCCGATCAGTTCGTCCTGCGGCAGCTTTTCGGTGATCATCTCGCCATAGGCGAGTTCCTTGACGCGGCGGCAGCCGTGCAGCAGCACGACCTTCTCGAACCGGTCATAGGTCTCGGGATCCTTGATCACGCTCAGGAACGGCGCGAGGCCGGTGCCGGTGCCGATCAGATAGAGGTTGCGGCCGTCCTCGAGGTTATCGATCACCAGCGTGCCGGTGGCCTTGCGGCTGACGATGATCTCGTCGCCCTCTTTCAGATGCTGGAGGCGCGAGGTCAGCGGGCCGTCCGGAACCTTGATCGAGAAGAACTCGAGCGTGTCCTCGTAGTTCGCGCTGGCGACGCTGTAGGCGCGCAGCAGCGGCTTCTCGCCGACCTTGAGCCCGATCATGGTGAACTCGCCGTTGCGGAAGCGGAACGACGGATTGCGGGTGGTCTTGAAGGAGAACAGCGTGTCGGTCCAGTGGTGGACGCTGAGGACGCTTTCCTGGTTGAAATTGCTCATCGCACCAATCCCTGATTTGTGCTGCGGCGGGGAAGGACTTGAACCCTGTTGACCGGCCGGATCGTTTGTATACGATCATTCGTATACAAACGAATAATCCGGCTTGATCGAAAAGTCAAGCCGGGCTCAAATTCCCGGGCAATTCCGGAAGAAAGCAGAAGGAAACCACCCATGGCTCACGACGCGCCCCAGGCCACCGGCCCCAGCAAGCTGGTGATCCGCAATATCGGGCTATTGCTGTCGGGAGCACTCGAGAAGCCGATCCTGGACGCCGATACCATCGTCGCCGAGAACGGCAAGATCACCGCAATCGGCCGCCTCAAGGACGTCGACACCGAAGGCGCCACCACGATCGTCGATGCCATGGGAACGACGGTCGCGCCCGGCCTGATCGACAGCCACGTCCATCCCGTCGCCGGCGACTGGACGCCGCGGCAGAACCAGATGAACTGGATCGACAGCTACCTGCATGGCGGCGTCACCACCATGATCTCCGCCGGCGAGGTGCACATGCCCGGGCGGCCGCGCGACGTGGTCGGCGTGAAAGCGATGGCGATCTTCGCGCAGCGCGCGTTCTGGACGCTGCGGCCGGGCGGCGTAAAGGTGCATGCCGGCGCGCCGGTGATCGAGTGCGAGATGGTGGAGGACGATTTCAAGGAAATGGCCGCCGCTGGCGTCAAGCTGCTCGGCGAGGTCGGGCTCGGTGGCGTCAAGGACGGGCCCACCGCACGCAAGATGGTCGGCTGGGCGCGCAAATACGGCATTCAAAGCACGATCCACACCGGCGGCCCGTCGATCCCCGGCTCCGGGCTGATCGACAAGGACGTGGTGCTGGAGGCCGACACCGACGTGGTCGGCCATATCAATGGCGGCCACACCGCACTGCCCGACGACCAGATCCGCTGCATCTGCGAGGGCTGCAAGCGCGGCCTCGAGCTGGTGCACAACGGCAATGAACGCTCGGCGCTGTTCACGCTGCGCACCGCGCGCGAAATGGGCGATCTGCATCGCGTCATCCTCGGCACCGACGCGCCGGCCGGCTCCGGCGTGCAGCCGCTCGGCATTCTGCGGATGGTCTCGCTGCTATCCTCGCTCGGCGAATTGCCTGCCGAGCTCGCGTTCTGCCTTGCGACCGGCAACACCGCGCGGATGCGCGAGCTCGATTGCGGCCTGATCGAGGTCGGCCGCTCCGCCGATTTCGTGCTGATGGACAAGGCGCAGCATTCGCCGGGCAAGAACATCCTGGAGAGCGTTCAGCTCGGCGATCTCCCGGGCATCGGCATGACCATCATCGACGGCATCGTCCGCACCCAGCGCAGCCGCAACACGCCGCCGGCGGGGAAAGTGCCGGAGATCGTGGCGAGGTAAGGGGCAATTGTACGACCCGTCATCCTGAGGTGCGAGCTCTTGCGAGCCTCGAAGGATGCACGGCCCGGCTACGTCCGCGCGGCAAAAGCCGGGCCGCCGCCCTTCGAGGCTCGCCGAAGAGGCGAGCACCTCAGGGTGACGGTGTTAGATTTGTGTCAACGCAATTTCCCCAGCAGCGCGATCAGCGTTTCGCGCTCCTTGGCGTCGAGTGGCGCGAGCGTCTCCCTTGAAATGACCAGCGCATTCGGCGCGGCCTTGTCGGCCATCTGCTGGCCGGCGCGCGTCAGGCTCACCAGCAGCCGGCGGCCGTCATTGGGATCGGGCGAAGTCTCGGTCAGGCCGCGTGCGGTCAGGCGATCGATCACGCCCTTGATGGTTGCAACGTCCATCGACGTCAGCCGCCCGAGCTGATTCTGCGAACAGGCGCCGACTTCCGACAGCTTCGACAGCGCCGCCCATTGCGTCGGCGTCAAATTGATGCCGATCTCGCGGGCGAAGATCACGGCGTGACGCTGCGACACCTGGCGCAGGATGAAGCCGATCTGCTCGTCGAGCACGTATCCGGGCTTGGCCGCCTTGACGCTTCGCTTCTGTGCAGCAGTCCTCGCCATCATTCCACCTCGCCGTTACAGCGACAGATGCGCATCGCGGATATCCGGACGCGCATCGAGTTCCGCCATGGTGCCGCCGAAGCAGATCCGGCCGCGCTCGATGATGTAGGCGCGGTCCGAGATCAGCCGGGCGAAATGCAGATTCTGCTCCGACACGACGATGCTGACGCCCTCTTTCTTCATCGCCAGGATCGCATCGACCATCTGCTCGACGATTTTTGGCGACAGTCCCTCCGACGGCTCATCGAGCAGCACCAGCGACGGATTGCCCATCAGGGTGCGCGCGATCGTCAGCATCTGCTGCTCGCCGCCGCTCATGCGCCCGCCGGGACGGCCGCGCATCTCGCCGAGATTGGGAAACAGCTTGAACAGCTTTTCGCGATCCCATTGCGGCGCGCCCGCCCGCTTCGGCTGACGGCCGACCTCGAGATTTTCCTCGACCGTGAGGTCCGTGAAGATACGCCGCTCCTCCGGCACATAGCCGAGGCCGCCGCGCACGATCGCATGCGTCGAAAGATCGGAGACGTCCCTGCCCTCGAACATCACGCGACCGGATCGGTTCTCGACCAGGCCGACGATGGAGCGGAACGTGGTCGACTTGCCGGCGCCGTTGCGGCCGAGCAATGCCACCACCTCGCCCTCGCCGACCTCGAGCGCGATGTCGAACAGGATATGCGCCGGACCGTAGAAGCTGTTGAGATCGTTCACCGTGAGCTTCATGCCGATGCTCCCTCGCGATGGCGCGCGTCGTAGAGAAGGCCTTCGCCGAGATAGATCGCCCGCACCTGGGCATTGCCGCGCACCTCTTCGGGCGAGCCTTCGGCAATCAACGTGCCGCGGTTGAGCACCAGGATGCGGTCGGCATGCTCGAACACCACGTCCATGTCGTGCTCGGTGAACAGCACGCCGATCGACTGCTCGCGCGCGATCCGCGCCGTCAGCCGCATCAATTCGACGCGCTCGCGCGGCGCCATGCCCGCGGTCGGCTCGTCCATCAGCAGCAGTTTTGGCTGGTTGGCGAGCGCGATCGCAAGCTCCAGCCGCTTGACGTCGCCATAGGCGAGCTCGCCGCACGGCCGCTCCGCATAGGCACCCATCCCGACCAGGTCGAGCAGCCGCCCGGCCTCGTCGCGCGCGTGACGCGCGGTCGAGGCCCACAGATTGAACAATTGCTGGCCATGCGAGACCAGCGCGACCTGCACATTCTCGCGCACTGTCATGGTCGGGAATGTCGCCGCGATCTGGAAGGTGCGGCCGACGCCCATGCGCCAGATCACGCGCGGCTTCTTGCCGGTGGTCTCCGCACCGAGCACGCGGATGCGGCCGGAGTCCGGGATGTTCTGGCCGTTGAGCATGTCGAAGCAAGTGCTCTTGCCCGCGCCGTTTGGCCCGATCAGCGCCAGGATCTCGCCGGCGCGCAGTTCGAACGAGACACCGCGCACGGCGTGCACGCCGCCGTAGGATTTGGTCAGCCCCTCGACCGACAGCAATGTGGGAACCATGCTCATTCGGCGCTCTCGATGCGGGAGGTCAGCAATGGCGACGACGCCGACGACGAGGATTTGCGCCGGCGATGCATGAAGGCTTCCAACGTGCCGACGATGCCCTTCGGGAATGCGACCACGATCAGCACGACGAAACCGCCAAGCACCAGCTTGGAGAGATCGGTCTGGCTGACCAGCCAGATGTTGAGCGCCTTGTAGACGATGGCACCGACCACCGCGCCCGACACCGTCTCGACGCCGCCGAGCAGCACCATGACCAGCGCATCGACCGACAGCGAGATGCCCATGTTGTCAGGGAATACGCTGCCCTTGAGGTAGGCGAACAGCGCGCCGGCGAGGCCGGCGACCGTGCCTGCGATCACGAACGCAGTCCACTGGATCCGCTTGCCGTTGATGCCGATCGCTTCGCTGCGAAGCGGCGAATCGCGCGCAGCGCGCAGCGCGAAGCCGAACGGCGAAAACACGATGATGCGCAGGATCACGACCGCAAGCGCGGCGATGCCGAGCGAGAGCCAGTAGAAATGCGACGGGCTCGCGGCCCATTTCTCCGGCCAGACGCCGAGAATGCCGTTGTCGCCGCCGGTCACCGACACCCACTGGAACGCGATCGACCAGACGATCTGGGCAAACGCCAGGGTCAGCATTGCGAAATAGACGCCCGAGAGCTGCACCGCGAAGAAGCCGAACACGGCGGCACCAAGCAACCCGAGCAACGGTCCGAGCAACAGGCAGGCGATCATCGGCAAGCCGGCCATCTTGACGAGCAGCGCCACGCCATAGGCGCCGAGGCCGAAGTACGCCGCGTGGCCGAACGAGGCGAGCCCGCCCACCGACATCAGGAAGTGCAGGCTGACCGCGAAGATCACGAAGATCGCGATCTCGGAACCTACGGTGAGCAGGTAATTGCCGGCAACGAACGGCAGCGCGGCGGCGATGATGAGCACAGCGATCGCCGCAAGTCGTTCATTCGTGGTCAGCGGCCGCCACGGATTGACCGTGAGGCCCGGCGTGCGCCGCGCCGGCGCCTCCGGCTTGCCGAACAGCCCCCACGGCCGGACGATCAGCACCACCGCCATCACCAGGAACACCAGGATGATGGAGATCTTCGGGAAGATCAGGATGCCGAACGCGTTGAGCTCAGACACCAGGACCGCCGCGACAAAGGCGCCGATGATGCTGCCGAGGCCACCGATCACGACCACGACGAAGACCTCGACGATGACGCGCAGATCCATCGCGTGGTTGACCGCGTCGCGCGGAATCTGCAGCGCGCCGCCGAGCGCGGCGAGGAAGACGCCGAGCGCGAATACGCTCGTGAACAGCCATTTCTGATTGACGCCGAGCGCCGCAACCATGTCGCGGTCCTGCGTAGCGGCGCGCACCAGCACGCCCCAGCGGGTGCGCTGGAACAACAGCCAGAGCACGCCGAGCACGACCGGCCCGAGCACGATCAGGAACAGGTCGTAGCTTGGAATATTCTGGCCGAAGAAATCGATCGCGCCCTTGAAGCCCGGCGCGCGGCGCCCGACCAGGTCATCAGGCCCCCAGATCAGCACCACGAGGTCCTCGACCATCAGCGTGAGGCCGAAGGTCGCGAGCAACTGGAACAGCTCGGGCGAATGATAGATCCGGCGCAGCAGCACCATTTCGACCAGCACGCCGATCGCGGCGACGACGAGCGCGGCGATGATGATGCCGCCCCAGAAGCCGAACGCGCCGGAAAAACGCTCGGTCAGCGTGAAGGCGACATAGGCGCCGAGCATGTAGAACGCGCCATGCGCAAAATTCACGATCCGCGTCACGCCGAAGATGATCGACAGACCCGAAGCGACCAGGAACAGCGAAGCCGCGCTGGCAAGACCGGTCAGGAACTGGACGACGTAGAAAGCCATGGGCGGTCCGCGTTGGAGATAACGAACGTCACTTTCCTTCACCTCGCCCCGCTTGCGGGGAGAGGTCGAAACTCAAGCGCCAGCTTGAGTTTCGGGTGAGGGGGACTCTCCACGCACTCGCTCGCGGAGATAGCCTCACC
>NZ_LFLZ01000035.1 GCF_001189845.1 Bradyrhizobium tropiciagri | reverse complement strand
GATTGTGAATGGGATTGTGGCCGCAGCGTCACGCAACAACGAGCATTCGGTGGTTATGGGTCCCGGCCTTCGCCGGGACGACGCTGAGAATGTGGCACGTCCCGTGACTCTCGCGGCGCGCTGCGTTCGGCGCTTGCCGCCATCATCGCCGCAAGCAAAGCACGCGGCTCTGCCGCATCAGCCGCCAACTCAGCCCCGCCGCTTCTTCTTGGGCTTCTTGCCGAACTTTGGTTTTGCGGCGGACACGTCCGGCCACTGCGTGTGTCCGGCCTTGCCCCGATGCTTCTTTTTCTTGCCGAACCTGGGCTCATCGCCCGATGTCGGCCTCGCACCCTTTTCGTTCCGATCGAATCGGAACGGGGCTCTGGGTTCTCGCTTTGAGGCGTGGTCTTCGCGCGAACCGCTCGCACCTTCCCTCGAAAACGCTTTGGCCTCGCGATCCGGCTTGCCGTGGCGCTTTGCTGCCGTGTGATCACGCGGCTCGTCACTGCGCGGCGCGCGGAGCCCGCCGTCGCCCTGATCGCGCCAAGAATCGGCCCTGGGATCGGGCTTGGGCCTGCGCGCCGGCTTCTCGGCGCGCGCCTCGCCCTGCGGGGTGTCCGCCAGCGGCTCGATGCGGATGCTGTCTTCCTTGTCCGGACGCTTGATCTTGACGGCGAAGGAATCCGCGACCCGCGCGGCGATCTCGAATTCGGTGGTCGTATCCATGATCTTGATGGCGCCGATGTCGCGCTTGTCGATGCCGCCACGGCGGCAGATCATCGGCAGCAGCCAGCGGGCTTCGGCATTCTTGCGGCGCCCGATCGCGGCGCGGAACCAGACCGTGGCCTCCTCCATGCCGTGGCGCGGAGACTTGCCGGTCTTCGATCGCGGCCCGGCGGCGCGGTCATCACGGCGCGAGGGGCGCTCCCCGCGCTCGCGGCCCCGTCCCTCGCCGGGATCGAGGATGTCTTCGGGCGCCGGCAGCCGCGCGCGATAGAGCCGGGCCAGCGCCGCGGCGATTGCTTCGGGCGAGCGTTCGGCGAGCAAGGTCTGCGCGAGAACCAGATCGTCCGATGTCGCCTCTTCCGAGAACACCGCGTCCTTCAACAGGCGATCATGGTCGAGCTTGCGGATCTCGTCGGCCTGCGGCGCGGTGCCCCAGACAATGTCGATGCCGGCGAGATCGAGCAGCAATTCGGCGCGCCGCCGCCGTGCCGGCGGTACGAGCAGGATGCTGACGCCCTTGCGGCCGGCACGGCCGGTGCGGCCCGAGCGATGCTGCATCACCTCGGGGTCCTTCGGCAGATCGGCATGAATCACGAGATCGAGGCTCGGCAAATCGATGCCGCGCGCCGCGACGTCGGTCGCGACGCAAACCCGCGAGCGTCCGTCACGCAACGCCTGCAGCGCCTGGGTCCGCTCGTTCTGGGTCATTTCGCCCGACAGCGCGGCGACGGAAAACCCGCGCTCCAGCAGCGCCGCCTGCAAATGCCTCACGGCTTCGCGGG
The DNA here is from genome assembly GCF_001189845.1 of Bradyrhizobium tropiciagri. Classification (GTDB taxonomy): domain Bacteria; phylum Pseudomonadota; class Alphaproteobacteria; order Rhizobiales; family Xanthobacteraceae; genus Bradyrhizobium; species Bradyrhizobium tropiciagri. The sequence continues at coordinate 90,049 of NZ_LFLZ01000035.1, read as the reverse complement.
TGTTGCAAAACACCAGCGCGCTCGGCGCCTCATGGAAGCGCAGCACGTTGACGACCGCGTGCTCGACGTCGTCGGCAGCGACGCGGATGGCGCGGTACTCGATGTCGGCGTGACCGCCCTCGTCGCCCGCGACCTCGATGCGGAACGCCTGTTGCTGATACTGCCTGGCCAGCGCGACGATGCCGCGCGGAAACGTCGCCGAGAACAGCAGCGTGCGGCGGGTGTCGGGCGTGGTCTCGAGAATGAATTCCATGTCCTCGCGGAAGCCGAGATTGAGCATCTCGTCGGCCTCGTCGAGCACGACGACGCGCAATCCCGAGATGTCGAGACGGCCACGGCGCAAATGATCGCACAACCGGCCGGGCGTTCCGACCACGATGTGGGCGCCTGCCGCAAGCTCGCGCTGCTCGCGGCGCGGATCCATGCCGCCGACGCAGGAAACGACGCGTGCGTCAGCATGTTCATAGAGCCATGCGAGTTCGAGCTGAACCTGCAGGGCGAGCTCGCGTGTCGGCGCGACGATCAGCGCCAGCGGAGCGCCGGCCGGCTCGAACCGCTCGGCGTCGCCGAGCAGATCCTTTGCCATGGCCAATCCGTAGGCAACGGTCTTGCCGGAGCCGGTCTGGGCCGAAACCAGGAGGTCACGGCCGACGGCGTCGTCCGCGAGCACGGCGAGCTGGACGGGGGTGGGTTGTTCGTAGTTGCGCTCAGCCAGGGCGCGGGCGAGCGGCGAACTTGTGGTCGGGAAGGGCACGAGATGGGAAACCTTGGTTGATCCGGGCGCAGAACGTCGAGCGGGACGACCTGAGGCTGCGTACCCGGCAGGCGGCACAGCCGCATGACGATTTGGCGCTGCTTTACGCCAAGACCGGCCAAATCGCCATGCCCTCAGAGCCTTCCCATGACGGAAAAGGCCCTCCTTGGCGGAAAAGGTGCCGCGGATCAGGCCGGCTGCCCGATCGGGGCCTGGCTGCCGGCAATCCGGTCCATTAATCCGGACAACCGCGATAGCGGCAGGCTGGCCGGAGCAATCAGCCCGCCCGCCCCGCGCAGCGCGCCCGGCACCAGCTCGCAGGCCAGCAGGCGATCCCGCTCGTAGGGGCCGGGCATGCGGAGCGCGGCAGTCTGCGCGGCCGAAAAGCCGAAGCGGTCGTAATAGGCTGCGTCGCCGACCAGGATGAGGGCGCGATGACCGAGCAGATCGGCCCGCTGCAACGCCTGGCGCATCAGCGCGGCGCCGATGCCGAGGCATCGCGCCTCCTCGGCCACCGCAAGCGGGCCGAGCAGCAGGCAGGCATGACCGGTAGCGGTCACGACCGGCCACAGCCGCAATGTGCCGACCAGGCGGCCGCCACGGCGCGCGACAAACGCGAGGCCGCGCGCAGGCTTGCGGCCCTCGCGCAGCCGCTCCGAGGTCTTGGCGAAGCGGCCAGGACCGAATGCGGCGTCGAGCAGACTCTCTCGCGCCGCCACGTCCGAACGGCGTTCCCTGCGGATCGCAACCGGTCTGTCGTTCGGAGAACCAAATGAGGACATCACGCCACCCTCGCCAGATAGATGAAGACCTCGTCGAGGTCCCGGCACTTGAAGTGCTCGGCGAGTTCGCCTGGACGCCCCATCGCGACGACGCGGCCGTGGCTCATGATCACGACGAAGTCGCAGAGTTGCTCGACCTCGGTCATGTTGTGCGAGGACAACAGGATGGTGGCGCCGCGGCGCTTTGATAGGCGCGCAGCCGGCTGCGCACCCCACTCGGCGCGGTCGGGATCGAGCGATGCCGTCGGCTCGTCGAGCAGCAGCACCTCGGGATCGTTGATCAGCGCCTTCGCGACCGCGACGCGGGTCTTCTGGCCGGCGGAGAGCCGCCCGGTGACGCGGTCGAGCACGTCGCCGAGCTCGAAATCCTCGATCAGCTCCTCGATCCGGGCCTTGAGGTTGGCGACACCATACAGCCGCCCGAACACCATCAGATTCTGGCGCACGGTGAGCCGCCCCGGCAGCGCGACATAAGGGCTTTCGAAATTCATCCGGCTGAGCACCCTGTGCCGCTCGGTCGCCATGTCGTGACCGAGCACCATGGCGCGGCCGAAGCTTGGGACCACGAGGCCCATGATCATGGCGATGGTGGTGGTCTTGCCGGCGCCGTTGCCGCCGAGCAGGCCGACGGTCCAGCCCTTGGGCACAATGAAGTTGACCTCGTCGACCGCCCAATGGGTGCGGTACTGCTTGCAGAGGCCCTCGACCGCGATCGCCGGTGTTTCATCGGGATTGGGTCGGTCCGGCGCGTTGTTCTGCGCGGGCATGGTATTCGGCGACATGGACGTCAGGTGCCGGCGGGGCAGAAAGCGTTCGATGCGGCTCATGGATATCTCCCCTACTCGCCCATGGTGAGCAGGCCGCCCTTGTGGCGGGCGCTCTGCAGCAGGGCGACGAATGTGGTGAAGCCAACGCCGAGATAGACGGCATTGAGCGCGAGGCATTCGATCATCAAATCAGTGCGGAAGGTGCCGTCGAGCAGCACGGCGCGCATGCCCTCGAACACATAGGTCGGCGTCAGCGACCAGGCGACTGGATGCAGCCAGAGCGGCAGCGCCGCAACCGGATAGTAGACGCAGCACAGCGGCAGCAGCACGATCATGATCGAGTAGGCAAGGCTCTCGGCACCAAAGCCCTGCCGGATCACGAGGCCCGCGACGATGAGCCCGATCGCCCAGCTGGTCAGCACCAGGTTGAGGAAGAACGCGAGCAGCCCCGGCCCCATCGCGAAGACATTGAAGCCGAACAGCACGAATGTCAGCAGCATCACCGGCAGCGTGCCGATCACCAGCCGGATCAGGCTCATCAGCATCAGCGATGCCGCGAGCTCGAACGGCTGCAACGGGCTCATCATCAGATTGGCGAGGTTGCGCGACCAGATCTCCTCCAGGAAGGTGAAGGTGAAGCCGAGCTGGCCGCGGAACAGCACGTCCCAGAGCAGGACCGCGCCGAGCAAGAGGCCGGCGGTGGAGGCCATCGCCGACTTGCTGTCATAGAGGTAGGTGTAGAGGAAACCCCACACCAGCATCTGCATCGCCGGCCAGTAGATGATCTCGAGCAACCGCAGCGATGACGAGCGCAGGATGTAGTAATAGCGCGCCGTCATCGCGGCGATGCGGTTCAGTGACTGTGTCATGGCACCCATCCAGATGGCTTGCATCAGTCGAACTCGCGGCGGATCGGGCGGCGCTTGCCGACCTTGGGCGGAAACGCCAGCAGCGCGTTGGCCTGCACCCGGACCGGATGCTCGAGGCAGGCCGCGAGCAGGTCCTCCAGATGCGCGACCGAACTGTGCAGCCGGCACAGCGGCGTATCCTGGCCGAGCACGACGCGTGCCTCGACGAGATCGACGCCACGCTGCACGATCTCGAACTGCGCCAGATGCAGGTTGCAGTCGAACATCCAGCGATAGGTCGCGTCGAGGATGCTGCCGGCCGGCACCTTGCGGCCGTCGCGGTTGACGAAGGCGTCGTTGAGCCGGCCGTCGATGCTGGCGATCTGCGACCAGTTGATATCGGACGGTGCGGGATTGGCCGGCCGCGTGATGTAGTCGCCCTGCACGTAGCGGATGAACGGCATCGCCTCGTTGAGCAGATTGGTGATCACGGCAATGCCGGACTGGCCGGGAGCCTGCGGCTCCATCGTGACGGGATCGAGCACGTCGAGATGCACGGTGTCCTCGCAGACGTGATACTGGCCACCTGGCATCTCGAGCGCGATCCGCGTCGCCTCCTCGGAGGAATATTCGTCGAGCACGGGCACGCCGAGCTGGCGCGACCATTCCTGACGCGCGGCGCGCGAGGAGTATTCCGAATGCGTCACCGCGAGGTTGAGCGAAGAACGGAACTCGTCGACATGCGGCATCAGCGCATCGAGGCTCGACGGATAGAGCGACAGGATCTTCGGCCCGAGATAGCGCAGATGCTGGGCGACGCGCGCCGGCGGGATCAGGTTCGAGATGAACGCGGTCGGATAGTCGCCGCCGATCGAATCGAACCACCACGGCACGGTGTAGACATGGGCGAGCAGGTCCTCGGCGCGGTAATTGCCGCCGCTCTGCATCGCGAACTGGCGGACGCCCTGGATGGTGTCGGTGATGACGGCGTCATAGTCGACGCGGATCAACAGGGTCTGGCCGGACGAGCCCGACGAGCGGGTCGGAAACAGGTGTTCCGGCTTGTACTTCTTGTTGACGCACTGGTCAGGGAAGGCCGCGACCAGCTCGGGCTTGGTGATGACCGGGATCTTCTGGATGTCGTCATAGTCGCGCAGATGCTCGGGCTTGAAGCCCGCCGCATCATACTTGGCGCGGTAGACCGCAATGTCGCGGTAGGCGAGCTCGACCAGCTCCTTGATGCGGGCGAACTGCCGCGCGCGGATCTCGGACACCGGCAGATAGGGATGCCGCATGCATTCGCCGAGATAGTTTGCGGTGGCCGCGACCAGTTCCGGCGCGGCATCGTTGGACGGCTGGAAGTCCGGCCGGGTGTGCTCGGTCTCCCAGAACTGGCGCTGCGGCAGAGCGGGGACGAGGGACGCGACGGCCTGATCGTGCTCCGGCACCAGAGCAAGGCCGTCATCGGAAGTGCTGATTGCAAGGGTGGACGTCATTTTCAGCTCCATGATTGACGGGGCACCGCCCGTTCATGGCGCTATCAATGGCGTGCGGCGCGCGTGGCCGCCGTGACACGTGTCACACGTGGATCGCAGCGACGTAGGGCGGGTTAGGCGGAAGCCGTAACCCGCCATTGCTCTCTCGGATCCAGCAGCGGCGGGTTACGCTGGCGCTAACCCGCCCTAGATGATCGAGTTAGCATGTGCTGAAGATGTCTTGGCGGAGCTACGTCACTTCACCTTGAGCGCCTTCTCGTGGCTCTCGAGCGCCGCCGTCATCAGCTTCGGCAATTGCGCGGCATAGACCTCGATGAAGGTGGCATCGCCGCAGGCCTCCGGATCGCGCGCGGCCTGCTCGGCGACGCGCGCCGCCTTGGCCTCGCATTTCGCAAACATGTGCCAGAACCAATCCGGACTCTTGCCGAGCGCCGGCTTGTGCTTCTTGATGACGGCGGCGCCGACCGCGCTCATCGCGTTGACGACGCCGGCGCCCAGCGTGCTGATGGCCCGCGCGTTCAGGATATCCTCGCGCGATTGCGCGGTGGCGTTGCTCGCGGTCGTTCGTGCGGTCGTTCGTGCCTTGGCCGGCATGCTCAAGCTCCTTGTCGATCCCGTGTCGATCCCATGTCGATTCCCTGCAGCGGGCCAAGCATCGGCCGGGGAAGTTGAGGAAGGCTCAAGGGGCATGGTTGAGAACCGCTATGGATTTCATTCCGGTTTTATGCGCTTCCGAGCGATCGGGCCTCGAGGGGTTGTTAGTTGTTGCCCCCCCCCCCGCCGCGAAATCCGTCAGCGGTCGTTACCCTTTAGCGCCATAACGCCGGATCAATTGGTTGGCGACATGGTCGAGATTGTCGCCGACGACCTGCGGCTCTCCTGTTGGGTTGGCCGCTTTGTTTTGAGCGTGATCTCCGCGCAAACGGGTTCCGCGTTTGTCACGAGGGAAAGCCGCTACGCACTTTGTGCTAACGTGGCCCTCCGGGTCCGGATCATGCTCCGCCCTTGTCCTTCATCCGGCTGCGGTGCGCGGCCTGCTTGGCGCGGTTGCCGCAGATCGCCATGCTGCACCAGCGGCGCGCCCGCGCCCGCGTGTGATCGGCAAACATCAGCGTGCAGGCCGGGCCCTCACACGCCTTGATGTCTGAAAAGCTCTCCTCGCAGACCACCTTGGCCATCGCCTCGCCGATCGGCAGCAGCAGCGTTTCGGCCGAGCGCCAGCGCCGCGTCCGTTCGAGCGCGAAGCCGTCATGATCGTCGTGACGATGCGGCACGATCCGGCTGAATGCCTGATCGCTTTCGAGCAGCCGGTTCAACGGCTCCAATTCCTTGAGCGCCCGCGGCTGCAGCGGCTTGCCCATATGCTTGCGCACGAAGCCGCGAAACCATTCGCGCAGATCGCGGGCCTGATCGGCGACATCGTCGAGTTCGCCCGGCGTCGCGCGCGCCTTGAGCTCGTCGAGCACATCCGAAGGCACCAGCTTCGCCTGCGCGAGCCAGCGCAACAGGCCGTCGCCGTCGGCGATCCAGTCGACCGGCGTATCGACCGGGGTCGCGATCGAATTGATGAAATCGAGACCCAAACTGTCGGCGATGAACATCGCGGGCGGGTGGGATTGCACGGTGATGTCCTCCTGGACGGGCCTTTCGGCATCGTCACGAATAACCTGATTAAGGCCTATTGACAAGTTACACACATTGGATCATAAGTGCCATAACCTATAAAATGGCATTTGACAGGTTACTACTAAGGGAGCAACGGGAGCGAACGATGTCGAACAAGGATGTCAGCGTGGTGCTTGCCCATGGCGCATGGGCCGACGGGTCGAGCTGGGCGCGGGTGATCACGGCGCTCGACGCCGAGGGCATCGCGGCCGTCGCGACACCGCTGCCGCTGACTTCGCTGGCGGACGACGTCGCCGCGCTGAATCGCTCGCTGGATAGGGTCGAGGGACCGGTCGTGCTGGCGGGCCACGCCTATACCGGCGCCGTGATCGCCGAGACCCGCTCGCCGCGCGTCAAGGCGCTGGTCTATGTCGCGGCGCTCGCGCCTGACGAAGGCGAGACCGTCGCCGAAATGTTCTATCGTGCGCCGCCGCATCCGTTCGCACCGAAACTCGCGCCCGACGCCAACGGCCTGATCTGGCTGCCTGAGGCCGCCTTTGCGTCGGCCTTCGCGCAGGGCGCGCGGTCCGATGAGCTCGCGGTGCTCGCCGCCGTGCAGCGGCCGATCTCGCCGGCCTGCATCACCGTGCCGGTCGGCCGTCCGCTCTGGAAGGACGTTCCGAGCTGGTTCCTGGTCGCCGAGAACGACCGGATGATCGCGCCCGAGACCCAACGCAGCATGGCGGCCCGCATGAAGGCGACCGTGCGGTCACACCCTGTCGATCACACGCCGATCGTCACGGCACCGAAGCTCGTCACCGACTTGATCCGAGAGGCGGTCAGCGAAGTTGCCAGGCAGACCAAATCCTGACGCCGCAAAGCTTCCCCGCAATCACGACCACAAGGAGTGACAGATGTCCCACGTCAACTATCGCACCGCCGATGTCGATGGCTTCAACGTGTTCTATCGCGAGGCCGGCTCGCCCGGCGGGCCAAAGCTGCTTTTGCTGCACGGCTTCCCGAGCGCGGGGCACATGTTCCGCGATCTGATCCCGCTGCTCGCGGACAAATTCCACATCGTGGCGCCGGACCTGCCCGGCTTCGGCCAGTCGGACATGCCGCCGCGCGAAGCGTTCGACTACACGTTCGACAGCATCGCCGGCGTGATCGATCGCTTCACCGAGGTGATCGGTTTTGATCGCTACGCGGTCTATGTGTTCGACTATGGCGCACCGACCGGCTTCCGCCTCGCACTCAAGCATCCCGAGCGGATCACCGCTGTTATCTCGCAGAACGGCAATGCCTATGAGGAAGGCCTCAGCGACGGCTGGACGCCGATCAAGGCCTATTGGCGGGATCCTTCGCAGGCGAACCGCGATGCGTTGCGCGCGTTCCTGACACCCGAGACCACGCGCTGGCAGTACACCCACGGCACATCGGATCCGCTGGTCGTGTCGCCCGATGGACAGAACCTCGACAATTACTACATGGCGCGGCCGGGCGCGCATGACGTGCAGCTCGACCTGTTCGGCGACTACAAGAGCAACGTCGCGCTCTACCCGACCTTCCAGAATTATTTCCGCATCCACCAGCCGCCGTTCCTCGCGGTGTGGGGCAAGAACGATCCGTTCTTCCTGCCGCCGGGCGCCGAGGCGTTCAAGCGCGACAACCCAAAGGCCGTCGTCAAATTCTTCGACACCGGCCACTTCGCGCTCGAGACCCATGCAGCCGAGATCGCGGAAGCTATCCGCGAATTCCTGAGCCGCTGACGCGCGTCGAGGATGCTTGATCCCCGCTTGACGGCGCCGATTGCTGTGCGGATGCTCGAGCTCATCGACGTCCAGCCGGGGTCACGCAGATGCCAACCTATTTCTGCACCAGCGCGCAGGGCCGCCTCACGGCGGCGCAGAAGAGCCGGATCGCGGGTGAGATCACCCGGATCCACGCCGAGGTGACCGGCGCACCGAGCTATTTCGCGCAGGTGATCTTCAACGAGATCACCCAGGGCAACTGGTTCATGGGCGGCGTTCCGGTCGCGCATGACCATATCTTCGTCTACGGCCACATCCGCTCCGGCCGCGCGGCGGTCGACAAGACGCGGATGATCAAGCTGATGGCCGACGCGGTCGGAGCCGCCGCTAGTGTCGACAGCAAGCGCGCGGTCTGGATCTATCTCAACGAGCTGCAGCCGCGGCAGATGATCGAGTTCGGGAATGTGCTGCCCGAACCCGGCGACGAGCCGGCCTGGACCGACGCGCTGCCGGAGGCCGACCGCGTGTTCATGCAGTCGATCACCAGGCAGCGCTGAGCCCGCGCGACGACTACGCGCCAGTGACGCGCCAGATCACGTTGCCGACGTCGTCGGCCACCAGCAGCGAGCGATCAGGACCGATCGTCACGCCGACCGGGCGGCCGTAGGAGACCTTCTCGTCGGGCGCGAGGAAGCCCGACAGGATGTCCCGCGCCGGACCGGACGGACGGCCGTTCTCGAACGGCACGAACACCACCTTGTAGCCCGACAGCGTCGAGCGATTCCACGAACCGTGCTGGCCGATCACCATGCCGTCGGGGAAACCGGGCAGCGTGCCCTTGGGCATCCAGCACAGGCCGAGCGAGGCGGTGTGGCCGCCGAGCGCATAGTCCGGCTGGATCGCCTTGGCGACCATCGCCGGGTCCTGCGGCACGCGATCGTCCACCGTCTGCCCCCAATAGCAATAGGGCCAGCCGTAGAAGCCGCCGTCGCGCACCGAGGTCAGATAATCCGGCGGTGTCTCGTCGCCGATGCCATCGCGCTCGTTGACGACGGTCCAGAGCACATTGGTGGTCGGCTCCCATGCGAGCCCGACCGGATTGCGCAGGCCGCCGGCGAAGATGCGGCTGGTGCCGGCGACGAGATCGAGTTCATAGACGGCGGCGCGGCCTTGCTCGACCGCCATGCCGTTCTCGGCGATGTTGCTGAGCGAGCCGACGCCGGCATAGAGCTTCTTGCCGTCGGCGCTCGGCAGCATGCTGCGCGTCCAGTGCCCGTCAGGCTTGAAGGTGACGAGCTTGCGTCCCTCCGCCGTGATGCGATCGGCGCCCGCGGTGTAGGGAAACGCAACCACGCCGTCGGTGTTGCCGACATAGAAGGTATCGCCGATCAGCGCCATGCCGAACGGCTGGCGCAGCCCCTCCATGAAGGCGCCACGGCTTTCGGCGACACCGTCGCCATCGCGGTCGCGCAGCAGCGTGATGCGGTTGGCGCTGACGCCAAGCGCCGCGGCGCGGCGCATCGTCGCCTGCATCGCATAGTGGAAGACGCTGCGCGGCGTGCCTGCGATCTGCGTCGCCTCCGCGATCAGCACGTCGCCGTTCGGCAGCACGTTGATCCAGCGCGGATGATCGAGCCCGGTCGCGAAGGCGTTGACCTTGAGCCCGGGCGCGGCGGTCGGAAGCTGGCCCCTGTCCCAGCCCCTGGCGGTCGGCATCTTCAGCGTCGGGATCGCGCCCTGCGACTTCGCCGCCGGAATCTGCGGCGCGTTGCCCCAGGCGGGCGCGGGCTGCGCGCCCTGCATCCGACGCCATGCCACGGCGCCGGCCCCGATCGCCGCGACGACGCGGGCAAAAACTCCAGACGTGCTCATGAACTTCCCCTGTTATTCGCGCCGGTTATTGCGCCTTGTTATTGCCTTGCCGGCCGGCCGCGGCCCGCAGCAGCATTCGCATAATGCCGGCCCTGATGACAGTAGTTATACGATCTTCGCAGCCGCACTCGAATCGAGGAGACTGGCTGCACGCTCCCTTGTCAGAGCGTTTTCCTCCCTGAGACCTTGCCCGCCCCGGTCGGCGGGCTTCCTTTTACGAACCGCCCAGCTCGGGCGCAGCTTGCCGTGGACCGTTATAGCTGGAAAAGCATAGCGATCCAGCGGATGCATGCGACCGGGCAGAGCCCGCGCGCCAGTCTCACAGCGCAAGGCTCTTCACCAAATCCTGATCCCACCTCCGTGCAAATTCATCTTCGTCAGCTGCATGGCAGATCAGGAACGCTGCTCCGCGGCGATTGTTGGTCGCGACACCAGCAAGGAGTGTATGAATGCAACGGAACACCAAGATCCTGGCTCTGGCCGCGGCGTCGCTAATCGCAACGACGGCAGGTGCGTTCGCGCAGGGCTACTATTCCTATGGGAACCCCGGCCCACGGTACTATGGCGGCCCGCGCTACGAGACCTATCAGCCGCAGGTCATGTACAATGAACCCGGCTGGTATGGCGCGATGAACGGCAGCAACCATCCGGCGCCAAGCTCGACACAGGGCGACGTTGGCCCTGAAGGGAACAACAACGGCACGCTGACCGGCGTCTACCGGCAGTGGTGAGCCACGCAAATTTGAAGGCCCGTCGCTCGGATCGAGCGACGGGTCTTTTGCCGTTCGGCGGACCGCCGTGCGCGAAGCTCTCTCCGGCAACCTGGACGACGGTCAATTCACCATCGCGCCGTAGACGATGTCCTGCACATTCTCGCGATAATATTTGCGCAGCTCGCCGGGCGCTGCGGTTCCGACCACCACGACGAGTCGCTCCTTCGGATCGCAGAAGAACTGCGTGCCGTAGGCGCCGTTCCAGGTGAACTCGCCGGGATTGCCCGGCACCGACGACAACCCCTCGCTGGTGCGCACCGCGACCGCCAGCCCGAAGCCGAAGCCGGCGCGATGCGGCTCGACCGCGGCGACGTTGTTCTTGATCTCGGGCCGAGATGGTTCGACGTCATGTGATGCACCGTCTGCGGGCTGAGGATGCGCTTGCCGTCGAGCTCGCCGCCATTGAGCAGCATCTGCCCGAATCGGACATAATCGCCGACGGTCGCGAACGAGCAGGCGCCGCCGCAATCGAACTTGGTCGGCGTGTCGAGCAGCTTGATCGCTTGCGGCTTGCCGGTCAGCGGATCGTTGGGGAACGGCCGCGCCAGCCGCGTGCGCTGGGCATCGCTCGGGTGGAACGTCGCCTCCGTCATGCCGAGCGGTTTCCAGACATTGGCGGCAAGATAGTCGCCGAGCGGCTGGCTGGAAACCTTCTCGACGACGGCGCCGAGCACGTCGATCGAGAAGCCGTACTCGAACTCGGTGCCGGGCTGATGCACCAGCGGCAGCTTGGTGATGCGGTCGATGAAGGCCGCCGTGTCGCCCTCGACCGCCGGCGCGGTGCCGTCGGGATAGAGCCGGGCCAGCGCGCTCGAGCTGTCGGGCCGGCCGCCGTACATCAGGCCGGAGGTGTGGCGATAGAGATCGTGGACGAAGATCGGACGCGCCTGCGGCTCCATCGTCAACGAACCATCGGCCTGCTGGACGCCGACCTTCATGTCGGCGAATGCCGGATAATACTCGGCGACCTTGGCCTGCAGCGGCAGCCGGCCCTGCTCCATCAGCGTGAGACCTGCGACCGCCGCCATCGGCTTGGTCATCGAGGCCAGCGCGAACACGGCATCGATCGGCATCGCCGTGCCCTTGACCGGGTCGAGCTGGCCGTAGGCCTTGTAGTGCACGAGCTTGCCGTCGCGCGCGATCGCCACCACGGCGCCGGGCACGCGCTTGGCCGCGATCTTGCGTGCGAAGAAGTCATCGAGCCGCGCCAGCCCCTGGTCCGAGAAGCCCGCCTGATGCGCCGAAGCTTCCGGCAGCGGCGGCGCGGCATGAGCGATGTTGAAGACAAGACTCGTGGCGGCGGCAGCCGCGGCAATGACGATCTTTCGCATTGTTTCCTCACCGGGACCGCGGGCGATTGTTATGTAGTTCGCGGCCCGCAGCTCGCAGGATTAGATCACGCCGACAAGGCCGACAAGGCGTGGCCGCGCGCGGCGGTGCCGTCGGTGCGCATGTCTCCTGCGAAGAACGGCTCGACCTCGCGCTCGAACGTCTTCAGCGCAGCACCGATCGCCTGGTGCATGTCGAGATATTTGTAGGAGCCGAGCCGGCCCCCGAAGATGACGTTCGGATGCGCCGCCGTCATGGCGTGATAGGACGCGAGCATGGCGCGGTCGGCGGTGGTGTTGATCGGATAATACGGCTCGTCGCTGCGGCCGGCGAAGCGGGAATATTCCCGGTAGATCGTGGTCCGCTTCCCTTCATGCGCCCGCTCCGGATGCAGATGCCTGAACTCGTGGATCCTTGTGAGCGGCACCTCGGCGTCGGCATAGTTGATGACCGCCGCGCCCTGGAAATCGGCGACCTCGTGCACCTCGCGCGCGAAGTCGACGGTGCGCCAGCCGAGATGGCCGCTGGCATAACCGAAGATGGCGGCTGGAGCGATCTCGACGTCGCCGGACGCCCGGCCCGCGTGCTCGGCGCGATGACCTTCGATGCGATGCGCGAAGGCTTGGGCGGCCATCTCGCCGCGGTCTCGCTCAATCCCAATATCGACCTGTCGGTGCATGACCGGGTGTTCTTCGCGCTCGGCGCCGGCACCGTGCCGGTGTTCGATACAAACCGCTTCTCGACTGCGGAGATGCCGCATCGTACCCGCTACGGCTTCGGCCAGGACACGACCAGCATCGCCGCCGCGGTCGAGGCCGTGCTGGCCGATCCTGCCGCGGCGCAGGCTGCGACCGCCACCACGATGAGCGAGCTCTATCCGCGGTTCTCGATGCAACGGTCGTTGCAGGACATCCACGAGATCACGATGTCGATCGCGGGCGCCGCCGGCGCTGGCCTGTTGCCGGCCGAGCCGGTGCCGGCCGGCGTCTGGACGCCGAAGCAGGCGGCTTGACCGCTCGCTTCTGCCTCGCTACGAGTGGCGGTGGCGATCGACAACGGCTGCGTAATGCGGCAGCCGCTAGCTCCGCTTTCACAAGTCCAATTGCCCTGTCGCCGGATAGACCACCGTCCCATCGCCCTGCACGACGGCGCCTTCGGTGAGGCGGGCGGGCTCGAGGCGGCCTTCCCCCATGAGGTGGACGACGGTCTCGCCCGACGCGATCAGATAGTCGGAGACGATACGGCGGTGGCAGCGCCACCACACCGATTCGGAGCACATCATCGCGCAGCGCTGCCCGTGCCCTTCGTCGCGCAAATGCTGCAGGCCCGCGTGAAACTGCGGCGACAGCGCGTAGTCCGCGTAGTTGTGAAAGCTCTCGTTGCTCCAGAAGCCATTGACCGAAGGCGGCACGCTGCGCGCCTTGCCGCGCAGCCCGCCGAGATCGGCCAGATGCTCATACGAGATGCCCGCGGCCTTGAGCGAACCGGGAAGCGTGTCCTTGTTGAACTGCGGATTGGTTCGCGAGCGCGGCACCGTTCTGATGTCGACGACACGGTCGATGCCGGCCGCGGTGAGGACGGCGACGAAATCCTCGAGACTGCGGTTCGAATGACCTATCGTGAAGAACGGAAGCGCCACGCCGCGCCTCTGCTACGCAGGATGGAGCGCGCTGCCCTTGTGGGCCGCGACATGATCGGTCTTGTCGCTTTTGATCTCGTATTGCGGATCGGCCTCCGAGGCGCGGTGCGTGTGCCCCTTGTAATCGAAATCACGCGTGTGAATCCTGATGATGGTGCCCGAGACGCGTCCGGCCTCGGAATTCCAGCTGACGTGATCGCCGACCTTGAATCTCCTGGTCATTTTTCAAGCGTCCTTCGTGCGCGGCATGCCAAGGCAACGAGCTACCGCGGCAACAAAAGTTTCATCCAGGTTAAGTTCCTCGCATACCTAATACCGGTTGCAGGATTCACCGATACTATACCAAATCTGCGGAAGCTCCCCCGACTGTGACCTGCATCGCTCCAAGGTTGTCGCGCGATATGCTAACGAGTTTGCCGCGTAAATTGTACGCTGGCGTTTTGGTTGGGGACCGATGGCCGCTCGTAAACTGCCGCAGGGGCAGGCCCTCACGCGGGTAGCGCGTCGACGCTGGAATGAGGAACGGTCATTGCGGTGCGCCATCAGAATGGCCCGCATGGGGTACTGGGAATCACACAGTGCCACCGCGACCGATGTCTGGATATCGCCCGAATTCGCCGCGTTCTACGAGTTCAAGACGGTCGACGGCTTCATCCCCATCGCCACGGTGCGCGAGCGCTATTTGCCCGAAAGCCGGAAGGTTCTGGAGGCGCATTACGCAGCCTGCTGGGCGGAGGGGCAGCCCTATGCGGTGCAGACGCGGCTGCGCAGGTCCGACGGCAGCGTGCTCGACTGCGTGGTGCATGGCGAGCCGGAATTCGACGCGCGCGGTCAGGTCCGGCGCGTGTCCGGCATTGTCCGCGACGTCACGGAGGAAACCTCCGCGCTGCGCCGCCTGGCCGAGAGCGAGCAACGGCTGGCTGATTTTGTCTCTACCGCCTCGGACTGGTGCTGGGAAAGCGCCCCCGACCATCGGCTGCTGCCCTATCCCAAATCGCTTCCCGGCAATGCGGCCTTCCAGACGGTGGCCTCCGGCGGGAAGGCGCGCTGGGAGCTGGCTTATGCGCCCGAGGACGCGGAAGGCATGGCGCAGCACCGGGCCGACATGGAGGCCCATCGCCCTTTTCGCGACTTCATCTATACGTTGATCGGCAAGGACGGCTCGCGCGTCAGCATCTGCACCAGCGGCAAGCCAATCTACGCCGATGACGGCAGCTTTCTCGGCTATCGCGGCACGGCCAGCGACATCACCCAGCTCAGGGCGGCCAAGGCGTTGCTCGACCAGCGCACGCGGGCGCTGGAGGAAGCCCAGCGGCTCGGCAAGATCGGCACCTGGAGCTACCGGCTGGACACCGGCCGTACGACCTGGGCGCCCGAGCTCTATCAGCTGCTCGGCTTCGACCCCGATACGTTCGCCCCGACCGATGACAACATCAGGCCCCGTTTCCTGGGCGGCGACGCCGACCGCTTCCGCGAGGTGCAGAAGCGGGTGCTCCGCACCCGCAGGACCGAGGCCACGGACCTGCGCATCCTGCACGCCGACGGCACCGCCCGCGACCTGGCCGTGATCTGCAAGGCAGAGATCGTCCACGATAAGGTCGTCGGCATCATCGGCACCGTGCAGGATGTTACCGAGCGCAAGGAGGCCGAGCGCCAGCTCGAGCAGCTCGCCTACAGCGACCCGTTGACCGGGCTTGCCAATCGCGCGCTGTTCACGCGCCAGCTCGCCGCCATGATCGAGGACTGCGCCGTGGAAGGCCGGGGCGGCGCGCTGCTGCTGATCGATCTCGATCGCTTCAAGGAGGTCAATGATTCCCTCGGCCATGCCGCCGGCGACAAATTGCTGATCCAGGTGGCCGCGGCGCTGCGGCAGGATTTGGGGCCGCGCGCCTTCATCGCCCGGCTCGGCGGCGACGAGTTCGCCGTGCTGGCGGAGGGACGCAGCATGTCCGACGCCGCGCTGACCGGACTTGCCAACCGGCTGATCGGCAAGCTGTCGGTTCCGGTCGATCTCACCGAGGGCGAGGCCGTCGTCGGCGCCACCATCGGCATCGCCCGCCTGCCGGAGCATGGCGCGACGGCGGAGACGGCCGTGCGCAACGCGGACCTCGCGCTCTACATGGCCAAGGAGGCCGGGCGCGGCCGGGCCCAGCTGTTCGAGCCGGTCTATGCCCAGGCGGTCGATCAACGGCTCGATCTCGGCCGGCATCTGCGCCACGCCGTAGAGGCCGGCACGCTCGAGGCCCATTACCAGCCGCAGCTCGACCTGCGGACCGGCCGCGTCACCGGCTTCGAGGCGCTGCTGCGCTGGACCCATCCCGAGCGCGGGCCGATCTCGCCGGCGGAGTTCATCCCGATCGCCGAAAGCTCCGGCCTCATCGTCGATCTCGGCCTGTGGGTGCTGCGCGAGGCCTGCCGGCAGGGCCGTGCCTGGCTCGATGCGGGGCTGCCGCCGCGCACCGTCTCGGTCAATGTCTCGCCGGCGCAGATCTGGAACGTGGATTTCGAGACGGCGGTCGCGGCCGCGCTGGCGGAGACCGGCTTCCCGGCGGAGCTGCTCTGCCTGGAATTGACCGAAAGCCTGTTCGTGGATCATACCGAGCAGCGGATCAGCCGCACGCTGACGGCGCTCTCCGATCTGGGCGCCCGGCTGGCGCTGGACGATTTCGGCTCGGGCTATTCCTCGCTCGGCTATCTGACGCGCCTGCCGTTCGACTGCCTGAAGGTGGACCGCGCCTTCGTGGAAGGCATTTCCACCGCGCCGGAGAAGCGCAAGCTGCTCGGCGGCATCATCGCGCTGTCGCATGGCCTCGGCATGACCGTCGTGGCGGAGGGCGCCGAGTTGCCGGCCGAGGTCGACGTGCTCGGCGGGCTCGATTGCGACCTGGTGCAGGGCTTCGTGTTTTCCCCGCCGATCGCCGCCGACAAGGCACCGCTGGTGGCCGCCGGCATCGAGCGCGAAGCGTACCGGATCCAGCCGAGAAGGAATCGGCTCTAGGGTTTGGCACTGTGGGGTCAGGAACCGTGCAGAATCGCTCCAAGCCAGCGGAATTTCAGGCAACAATTCAAATAGTTAAACCCTTGGCATTTATGGAATCTGAGGGGTACTACGGGTTGAGAGTTCAAATCGCCGTGTGCGCCTTGCGCGCGTCAACCAGAGGGCGCATCTCCTTTAGCGTCTGATGCCAAGCCCCCTCGCATCGATCCGGAACAGGCCCACCACGATTCAATCGAACCAGACCGGGCATGAAGCGACAAAACAGCCATCAACAATGAGCTTCCCGCCGGGCTGAAACTCTCAGCAATCATAAAACGATGCGTACACAATGTTGCGACTTCGTTTGGTTAAACGTTCTAATTGCGCCCCCCTATGGTTGTGCGGCTGAGGAGTCGCATCTAGCTTCCGCGCCGGCCGGAATTTTCATGTGAGCTGCCCAAGCACGATTTCCCGCAACGCGGCCTGACGCCCGCGCTGCACATGCGGCTCCGTTTCGGAGTCGCCCCACCTGGAGACGACTGCAATGTCTACCTCTGCATCCCCGAAACTCGCGGAATCGACCGCTGTCAACGAGGCCATCAAGGCGCGGATGGCGCCGAAGCAGGCAACGCAGGCCGCGCCTGTCGACATCACCGCCAATCCCGTCGCCAAGATCGTCTTCAATCCCGAAGTCACGCCGGAGGAGCGCAGCCGCCAGATCGGCGCCCTGCTCTCGCCGGACCTTGCTGAAGAGTGCAAGGCTTCGGTCAAGCAGCTCGAGGCTTACAAGGAATATCTGGCGCAGCAGCGCACGCTGATGCAACGCAAGCTGATCGAGCTGTCGTCGACATCTGTCTTCGCCAAGATGAAGCAGACCTTCGCGGATATGAACAAGGGCGTGCTGGACTTCCGCGAGATGATCCGGCCGCTGGTCGACAATCTCGATGCGCTCTACACGCTGCGTACCGCCGGCGACAACGTCGTGCTGGATACCTTCGCGGAGATCGAGGAGGATCGCAAGCGCGAGGCCGATTGGGACCACCGGACGTCGGAGATCGAATCCCAGGCGCGGCAGGCGACCTCCGACAAGGAGATGCTCGAGCGCGACATCGCCAAGCTGAAGACGCAGACCGGTCTGTTCGGCGGCGTCAAGAAATCCGCGCAGGCCGAAATCGCCGCCAAGGAGCTCCTGATCGCCAAGCTGATCGAAGCTCTGAAGACCTATCGCGACAAGGCGCAGGCGATCATCACGGAGAAGGCCGAGCACGACGCCAAGCAGGGCAAGTTCAAGGCCGAGAAGGAGCAGGTCCGCAAGATGCTCGACATCTCCGGCCCCGAGCACGTCAAGCGCGTCGAGGGCATCATCAAGGCCGCGCTCGACTACATCGACAAGTCGCAGGTCACGGTCTCGGAGCTGCGCGACGAGCTCGGCGGGATCGAGGGGCAGGCCGACAAGCTGGTCAAGATCAACTCGCAGATGATCACGGTGGTCGCGATCCTCGACAAGGGCATCGACCTCGCCTCCGCGGCGAACAAGGAGAAGGTGCAGGCGCTGTCGACCGCGCGCGAGGGCGAGGATACCCTTGCCCGCCTCGAGCGCGAGCGGAAGAAGAACGATTTCGAGCGCCACGTCACCGCGCTGCTGGACAGCGGGCGCGGCACCAAGAAGACCGTGGCCGATCTCGAAAAGGACGCGGTCGACGCCAACACGTTCCACGACGCCCTCGGCAAGCAGAATGTCAATTTGCGCGAGCTCTCCAGCGACGGCATTGCGAGTGTCGCCACCAGCCTGAACACCACCATCCAGGCGCTCAACAACTCGGCGCTCAACGAGGCCTCGGAGAGCGTGCGGGATTCGATGCGGGCGATGAATGCGGTGACCGACGACGTCGCCAACAAGGAGGTGATCCGCCAGGCGCTGCAGGTCGACGAGGCCTCCAAGCGGATCATGGAGAAGGTCGAGTCGATGTCGAACATCGCCGAATCGCTGCAGGCCGCCAACAAGCTGCGGGAAGACGGGCTCTCCAACATCCAGAGCCGGCTCGGCGAGCTCAGCGATGTCACCGCCACGGTGCGCGCGCGATTGCAGGAGAGCATCGGCATGGACGCCAAGGAACCCGGCACGTCGGCGGCTGCGGCGGCGCCGAAGCCGGTCGACGACAAGGAGATCACGTTCGGGCAGATCTGAGCTTGTTTCCCGGACCGGCATTGCCGGTCCGGGCCTTCCCAACGTGCAGCCTGACCGATGGACATCCCATGGCCGACAATTTTCTGATCACCGGCAGCGACATGCTCGCCAACCGGAAGAACTTCAAGCTGGTTGGCCGGGCGGAGAAGTTCGAGGAACTGTGCACCATCCTGACGCGGATGGAAGCCAACAGCGTGATCGTCTCCGGCCCGAGCGGCGTCGGCATCACCACGCTGGCGCTGGCTCTGCAGGCCCGCAAGGCCGACGCCGACGCGCCGTTCGACATCGTCAACAAGCGGCTGTTCTGGCTCGACACCGACGGCCTGTTCGGCCTCGGCGACAACGACGCCATCGTCAAGCAGTTCAAGGCGATCTTCGCCATCCTGAACCGCACCCCCGACAGCGTCCTGATTGTCGAGGACACGCTCGATCTGATCGACGCGCTGCGCAACAGTGGACTGATGCACATCGTCAACGCGTTGACGGCGATGGTGAAGGCGAAGAAGACGCAGGTCTTCCTCGAGGTGCGCGAGGCCGACCTGACCCAGGTCCTCAAGTGCCATTCCGATTTCCGCGATCATTTCACGCTGATGGATCTGACCGAGCCGGCCGGCGCCGAGCTCGAGGAGATCGCGCTGCACGGAGCGAAAGATCTCGAGGAAAGCTACGAGGTCAGGATCGATCCGGCGGCGGTCAAGGCCGCCATCGACATGACGAGCAAGTATCGCTCGCTCGACACCGGGCTCACCGCGGCGCAGCCCGCGCGCACCCGCACCCTGCTCGATCGCGGCATGGCGCGCTATTTGCTGCGGGCGCATTCGACGCCGCCGCTGCTCGCGGAGCTCGAGGCGGAGCTGGCGCGTCTCACCGCCAGCGGAGCCCCTGCCGGCAGCGAGGCAAAGGCCGCCGCCGTGCGCGCCGCGATCGCGCGCCACAAGGCCGAGTTCGCCGAATGCCAGGCCAGGATCAAGGGCTACTACGCGGCGCAACGCGAGGGCGAGAAGTCAATCGCGCATATGGAGGCGCAACTGCGCACCCTCGAGGACGAGGAGAAGAAGCGCCACCTCGACGAGCCCGCAGGCAAGGCCTCCGCCGGCGATGCCGACTTCGACCTGATCGCCAGGGCGTCCGGCTATGCGACACCAGAGATTCTCCAGCTGCGCGGCGAGATCGCGCGGACCCAGGCTGCCGTCGACGAAAACCGCGTGAGGTACAAGGCCGTCACCAAGGAGATCAACGATCGGCTGCTGTTCACCGCTGATATGGTGATCGACGAGTTCTCGCTGATCTCCGGCATCGATGCCTCCAAGCTCAAGCAGAACGACGCCGTCAAGCTGCTCAACCTGCACGGCTCGCTGAAGCGGCGCGTGTTCGGTCAGGACGACGTGCTCGACCACGTCGATCGCGCGGTCAAGGTCTGGCGGCGGGGGCGGCGGACCGACCGGCCGCTGCCGTTCCTGTTCTGCGGTGCCAGCGGCGTCGGCAAGACCGAGGTCGCCAAGGGGCTGGCGGAGGCGCTGTTCGACACCGACAAGGCGTTGAACCGCTACGACATGGGCGAGTTCATGGAGAAGAACGACGTCACCAAGCTGATCGGCGCGCCTCCGGGCTATGACGGCTTCGCGGCCGGCGGCGAGATGACCAATTCGGTACGGGCCAATCCGTATCAGGTCATGCTGTGGGACGAGATCGAGAAAGCTCACCCCGACATCTTCAACATCTGCCTCAACATCCTCGACGATGGACGTTGCCGCGACAATCTGGGCCGCAAGGTCGAGTTCGGTGACGTGGTGATGCCGATGACCACCAATATCGGCGCGGATCATGCGCTGCGGGTCGGCACCGGTCCCGGCGATCTGAGCCAGGAAGAAGCCTATGAACTCACCATCCGCGACCTGAAGAAGGCGTTCCGGACCGAATTCCTGAACCGCTTCGAGGGGCGCGAGAACATCATCCTGTTCCACAAGCTCAACATGGACACGATCGAGAAGATCGTGTTCCGCGAAATCTCGCGCATCAATGCCTTCTACGCAGCGCAATCGATCGAGGTGCGCTTCCCGGAGGCCGAGCTGCGCGAGTTCTGCGACAAGACCTATTCGCCCGAGATCGGCGCCCGCGGCCTGCCGGGGCGGATCAAACGCATCGAGGCCGTGATCGTCGACAAGACGATGGCGGACCCCGCCTTCACCGGCGCGCTCGACATCGGCTTCGATGCGACGAGCCGCAATTTCACGTCGAGCTGGATCCCCCATGACCGAAAAGCCGCATGACGACGCCAACGCGTTGCTGGACGGCATCGACAAGACGCTGTCCGACTTCAAGACCAAGGCCTATGAGGCCAAGAAGTCCTACGACCAGTCCGAGCTCGGCGCGCCCATCGCGACCTGACCATGCTCGGCCGGTTCTGGTCGCAATTCGTCCGCTCCTGCGGATGGATCTACCTGCAGCTGATCGCGCCGGTCACCTGGCGGATCTACCGCTTCGTGCGATGGCTATTCGCCGGCTACCGCGCGCTTTGGGCGCGCTGCGTCTACGCCAAGGACGCCTATGGCGATCCGGAATTCAGCAAGGCGCGCGGCGGCATCATGATCCTGGCGACGATCGCCGTCTGCTACCTCGTCTATGGCGCGGTGACGGTCGCGGCGACCCTGCCCTGGTATTTGGCCACGGTGCGGCACGATGAGCAGCTGTATCTCTCCAATTCGCAGAACCTCTCCGGTTCGCAGACCGAAGGCCTCGAGGTCCACGAGGTCTATGGTTGCGAGACGCTGCCCTGCACCGAGCAGAACACCGTGACCTTCCGGGTGCGCTCGACCTGGTTCAACGAGCTGTGGAGCATCCTCCACCACGGTTCGCTGTTCTATCCCGGCTACGTCGCCGCCGCCGTCAGCCCGGTACTGAACCGCTGCGTCATCACCTCCTACGGTGTCCGCCGGAAATTCCTGGTGCGATCCTGGGAGCTCTATCCCGACCTCGTGCAGGTGGAATGCATGCCGACCGGCACCGACGGCGGCAAGGACAGCAAGATGATCGACAACAAGGACTATCGGTAGCCGGCTGGGCAAGCGTCTCAACCAAACAACCATTGCGACTGCTGCTACGATTTTGCGCCAGCCCGACCACCGAGCAGCCGACCGGCTCTGATACCTTGCTAGGGCCTGTCCGTTCAGGTGGCTTCGTCGCGGCTGACTGTTTGGACTTTTTCCCAGACGCGGCCAGGCTCGGGAACGTCGATGTCGAAAATCGCATTGAACGTGTCCGCGAGATGATCCGCGCTCGTAATGCGTTGTTCGCTGACGCTGGTTGCCGTCACGCTGCGCAGGCAATCGTTCTTCAAGGCGATATAGCCATCTGCGGTATGCCGCAGGACCGCCAGTGCGTTTGTGAACGGCGAGCCGGGATCCTGCGTCAGCCAGCCAAGCGTGCTAGCTATGGCGGCCTCGTCGCTGTAGTCGGGCCGGAAATCGAAACTGTGCGCCATGCCGCGCGCGTGGTTTTTGAAACGTAGCCAGCCATCGTCTGTTGGTATGATCGAAAACTCGAAACCCCGCTGGCTGATTGGTCCGGCGGCAAGAGGGACAGGTTCGACGATGGCGTCAGACACGCCGACGTCAGCAAGGTACGGGCGATCGAGATCGACGCGCAAGGTCAGATGATTGCCGATGGCGACGTCGCCCATCATTTCACGATCGACGCCGCCGCACAGGCGGGTCACGCGGAAACCGAGCGCGGCGAGCGCCGCGCCGAACAGACCGTTCATCTCGTAGCACCACCCGCCGCGCTTGCCCTCGACCATTTTGGCGAAGGTTGCGGCCGGTGCGATCGAGCACGGCCATCCCATGAACGCATCGAGCGCCTCCCAGGTGAAGGCCATGAGATGGGCGCAATGAAGATTCGACAGGCTGTCGACATCGAGAGAACCCGGCCGGTCGACCCCGACCCTTGCGAGATAGGCGTCCAGTTGGCCGGACGTCAGGGGCATTCCATTTTCGCTTGAAGAGACCTGTGTCATCCTTCGATTTCCTTTCGCCGTCTTCGAGATTTCCGCCGCGATCGGCTTGTGCCGATTACGCGGCGGAAAGGTCTCTTTGGGAACACCTGAGTACGAAATCCTCGATTTCCGCCACGAGCCGTGCAGGCCCCGGACCTTCCGCGGCAATGGCGCGCGCAAGAGCCGCCGCCCGTTCGGCGAAGCTCGGTTCTGAAAGGACGCGCCGCACGGCCTCGCCGAGCATCTGCGGGGGCACTGAAGGATCGAGGCGCAGGCCGGCGCCGTGATAGTCGACGCGCGCGGCGTTGTCGTTCTGATCACGCCCCATCGGGAGAACGACGAGCGGAACGCCGTGGCTCAGCGATCGCATGATCGTGCCGTGCCCGCCGTGGGTGACGACGGCACGGGCTTTGGTCAGGATATCGTCATGCGCCGCATGGGGAAGAATCGTGACATTCGCCGGTGACTGAAGGCAAAGCCCCTCAAGTGCTTTGCCGAGGGTGACGACCACCTCGACCGGCTCCCCGGCCAAACCGGATATCACCCGCTGGAGCACGTCGGCCTGCCCTTGATTGGTGGTGCTGAACGACACAAGCACGAGTGGTCGCATCTCGCGCGCCGGTGGGCTCGTCCTGCGTTCATTCCAGCGTTCTTGGGCCCAGCTCGGCAGCTCGAGCAGCGGCCCGATATAGCGCACGTGATCCGGCAGGCGCTCGGTCGGAAAGTCGAAGCTGCTGCTGGTGGCAAGGAGATGGCGGCCGGCGCTCAAGGGCTGTTCACGGACATGGGCCAGCGGCGCAAGGCCGAAATGAGCACGGGTGGCGTTGAGGCCAGGCAGGAAGCCGTCCCATAGCCGCTCGGCCATTGCCGCGGCCTCGGCGTCGCGCGCTCTGTCCGCCGCCGACCGGGCGGGCTGAAAGCCCGGACCGAACGGCGGATGTCCGGGAAGAGACCAGAGCGAGATGTTGCTTGCGAGCAGAGCTGTTGGAAGCTTCGCGATCTCTCCCGCGAGTATGCTGCCGAACAGCATATCGGTGCCGAGAAGGATATCGGACGGCTCCGTTGCCAGTGCTTCGAGAATATCCTCGGCATGGGATTGCGCTGGTCCGACGAAGACCCGTTCGCATCCTCTTTGGAAGCCAGCCACGGGATCGGTGGTTTCCCAATCACGCACGTAGCAGCTGTCGGGCGAGCGATCAGGACGGTTCGGGGCGCCCTTCCATGGCAGGAAGCGAGCCCCCGCCTCGATCGCCTCCGCTCTCATCGTATCGTCGGCGATCAGACGCACGTCGTGGCCCCGGCCGGCGAGCGCGCGCACAGCCCCGAGCGTCGGCGGCACGTTGCCGCCGCCTTCCCAGCAGACCGCCAGGATGCGCAGGTGCGGCGCCGCGTCGGTCGTCCCTGTCATTGCCTGCGTCCTTTCTCGATGGAGACCGGATCAGCTCGTCTTATCCTCACGCAGCAGGCGCTCGATCGCCTGCGTCATGAGCCGGTGTGTCTCCGCCGCCGAATGTCCTTGCGCCCGGCGCAGCAGATGCCAGATCCAGACATCGGTCTGGACCAACAATTGCGCGAGCCGATCCCGGCGGTCCCGGCCGTCGAGCTTGTCGAGCCAGGCCTTGAACATGTCCTTGATCCACTCGCGATGACCTTTGCGTCCGCGATCGAGAACGGCGGCGAATTCGGGAATGCGCGCTTCCTGCCCGAGCGTCCGCACGATGATGTCGCCGGTGCGCTCGTAATCGTCCGTCAGGAGCGTGACGATGTCCGCCACGCTTTGGGCCGGCGTGCTCCAGCGTTGGGCCTGGATCGAGACATCCATCTGGGCCGCCATGGCGCTGAGCACCCCGGTCTTGCTGCCGAAACGCCTTATCACGGTTTGTCGGGTGGTGCCGGCCGCGGCGGCGATGTCGTCGAGAGTGATCTCGTCGAACCAGCGCTCTGCGAGGAGCGCGTTCAAGGCGTCGACGATCTGCTGCTCGGTATCCTGAACCGCATCGGCGCGCGCCGACTGGCGATAGGCTCGCGGAGACATGGCGTCGCCCTCCATTTCGCGTTACATGACGTAACGCTAAATCAAGAGAGTGTCAACGAGGGGTGGCTACGCGCGGAGGGCAACGCTGGCTCGGCCGCCACGATCGTAACCATTGGCGGACTGACGACCGGGGTCGACAATTTGCTGGACCACCGAAGCCAAGTCCGTTCGCGATGGCTCCTTCACGAAGAGAACCGTCGAAAGGTCCTGGCTGCGGATTCGAGCCCTGCTGGGCCACCGATCAATTGATCATTCTACCGAACCACCGAGCCGAATGTTACGATCGTAGCTGTCTTGCTACTGTTTGAAATGGCGCCGTAGTGGGCCCCTGCAACCATCCCGGCATACCCCGCCCGAACCAAGGGCGACATGTTCACCCGGCGGCTTCGGCAGCCAAACGAGGGATCAGGTCGTGAGCGCAGCAACAACAGCAACACCAGACTATATCATGCAGGTTGGCATGGGCTTTTGGGCATCCAAAACGCTTCTGAGCGCCGTCGAACTCGGTGTGTTCAGCACCTTGGCCGATGCGCCCGCCGACCTGCCGACGCTTCGGAAAAAACTTGGGCTGCATCAGCGATCGGCGCGCGACTTCCTCGATGCGCTGGTGGCCCTCAAGCTGCTGGACCGCGAGAACGGCGTCTACCGCAACGCTGCAGACACCGACCTGTTTCTCGATCGGGCCAAGCCATCCTATATGGGCGGCGTGCTCGAGATGTCGAATGCGCGGCTCTATGGCTTCTGGGGATCGCTCACGGAGGCCCTGCGCACCGGGGAACCGCAAAACGAGACCAAGGGTGGAGACGACATCTTCGCCGCATTGTATGCCGACCCGGACAAGTTGCGCGGTTTCCTGAGCGCAATGAGTGGCGTCAGCGCGGGTTCGGCCCACGCGATCGCCGGCAGCTTTCCATGGCGAGACTACAAGACCTTCATGGATCTCGGCTCGGCGCAGGGCATGGTGCCCGCCACGCTCGCCCAGGCTCATCCGCATCTCACCGGTATCGGCTTCGACCTTCCTGCGGTCAAACCGGTCTTCGAGGAATTCATTGCTCGCCGCGGGGTCGCGGACCGCGTTCAGTTCCACGGCGGAAATTTCTTCGAGGACTCGCTGCCGAATGTCGACGTCATCGTCATGGGTCACATCCTCCATGATTGGGATCTTGCCCAGAAGAAAGCGCTGCTCGGCAAGGTATTTGACGCTCTGCCGAAGGGCGGCGCGGTCGTCGTCTATGACGCCGTCATCGATGATGATCGCCGCGAAAACGCCTTTGGTCTCCTGATGAGCCTGAACATGCTGATCGAAACGCCCGGCGGGTTCGACTATGCGGGAGCTGACTGTCAGGCCTGGATGCGCGAGGCCGGATTCTCCAGAACGCGAGTCGAGCGGCTTGTCGGCCCGGATTCGATGGTGATCGGATTCAAGTAGCTTATCCGGGGGCGCGATCTGCCGTGCAGAGCCGCCCCCAGGGTGCAGTGCGCGAGGTCTGGCAAGTCTCCAGGCCGGTTGGCCTCAGCCGGTTAAGATGTTGCCGGCCGCGCGCATCTGAGCGGATTGCTTGAGCGTCGAGCCGTTGGCGAGCGCTATGGCGATTTCTTCTGCGACCAGCGGCCAGCGCATTACGTCGGAAATGCCCGCACTAAGCAAAGTATTGGCGCCGATCTCGATCTCGGCCGAGGCAATGCCTTCGCGCGCCCCGACTCGACGCCGCGCCCGAGGCGAAGCACTCGCGTCTAACTTCATCCCGGTCGCTGATATAATCTCACACGCCTTCGATCGGCGCCCGGGCCACTCAATTTCCCGGTTGCGATCTGCCAACGTCTACAGCCCGAGATCACTCAGCGACGGATAGTCCTCCGGCCGCCGACCCAACGGCCAGTGGTACTTGCGATCGGCCTCACGGATCGGGGCGTCGTTTATGCTGGCGACACGGCGGCGCATCAGGCCGCGCGCATCAAACTCCCAAAGCTCGTTGCCGTAGGACCGAAACCAGGTGCCGCTGTCGTCGTGCCATTCATAGGCAAAGCGGACCGCGGTTTTCGGCGAATGCCCAAAGCTCCTTGATGAGCCGATAGTCGAGCTCCCGGCTCCATTTCCGGGTCAGGAAAGCAACGATTGCCTGGCGACCTTCGAGGAATTCAGCACGATTGCGCCAGTGGCTGTCGGGTGTGTAGGCCAGCGCGACGCGCTCGGGATCGCGGGTGTTCCAGGCATCTTCCGCGAGACGCACCTTCCGGACCGCAGCTCCGACGGTCATGAACGGTGGCAGTGGCGGGCGTTCGGCTTCGATCATTTTATTCCTTCCCGGTTGGGCTCCTCCGCGTGACGAACGAGCGGGCTGGAGGCCAGAACGGCCTGCCAGCCCGCGCCGGCCGTCAAGCGGCCTCAGCGGCGCGAACAACCGGGAAGTCGATGTCGGTCTGCGCGACCACGTTGAGCAGGTTGGTGAAGATGTTCTCGGCCGTGACGGCGATGATCTCAACGATCTGGCCGTCGGAGAAACCGGCGTCGCGAACCGCCTTGATGTCGCCGGCGCTGACCTTGCCGCGTTCACGCGCCACCTTGGCCGCGAAACGCACCGCTGCATTCGCCTTCGCGTCGCCGGATTCGCCCTTGCGGTTGAGGGCGATCTCTTCCGGCGTGATCTTCGCCAGGTTCAACCCGAGATAGCTATGCGCCGACAGACAGTAGTCGCAGTTGTTCACCTGGGCGACGGTGAGTGCGATCCGCTCGCGGGTCTTGACGTCGAGCGTCCTGGCGAGCGCGCCGTTGTTGCCGGTAAAGCCCTCCAATACGGCCGGGCTGGCGGCGATCAGGCGAAACATGTTGGGAACGACACCGAGCTGCTTGTGGACGGCGTCCAGGATCGGCTTGGACGCCTCGGGGACGTTGTCGCGGGCAGGAATGGTCAGAAGGGACATGGCTTTTTCCTTGCAGGTTCGAAAACGGACGGTTTGTGTGCTGCAAGGGGTACCGAATTCCAATCAAAGAGATAATCCTGTACATTTGGGAAATCAGTTCTCGATTATTGGTATAATTATGGACCGGCTCGAAGCCATGAAGATCCTGTTGCGGGTGGTCGACACGGGGAGCTTCTCGGCCGCCAGCCGGGTGCTGGGCGTGCCCCTGGCGACCGTGAGCCGGAAGGTGGGCGAGCTTGAAGCCCATCTCGGAACCAGGCTCCTCACTCGCACCACGCGCAAAGTTACAACGAGCGATCCCGGCGCCGCCTATGTGGCTTCGGCCAGACGTATCCTCGATGAGTTGGACGAGACCGAGCGCGTCGCCTCCGGCGAATTCCATGCGCCGCGTGGCGAACTGGTCGTGACGGCGCCGATCCTGTTCGGACAGCTGCACATCCTTCCGGTCATCGCCGAGTTCCTGGCCGCCTATCCGGATATCAACGTCCGGCTGGCGCTGGCAGACCGCAACCTTCACCTGCTCGACGATCATGTCGATATGGCTGTGCGGATCGGCGCCCTGCCGGACAGCAGCATGGTGGCCACACGGATCGGTTCGATGCGCACGGTCGTGTGCGCCAGCCCGGAGTTGCTCGCCGCGCACGGCCTGCCCGAAGTACCCGAGGACCTGGCGAACCTGCCCGCCGTCAATTTCGATTTCCTGTCCCCGGCCTCAGTCTGGCCATTCAGACGAAAAGACACCAAGGGCAGTTTCGACATGCCTGTCCAGCCACGTCTCTCCGTCTCCACCGCAGAGGCGACGGTCTGGGCGGCGGCTCAGGGCGTTGGCATCGCTCGCGTGCTCCACTACCAATGCGCGGACGCCGTGCGCGACGGCTCGCTGCGCATCATCCTGACGGAATTCGAGGTTGAGCCACTGCCGGTTCACTTGATGCATGCCGGGCGTGGCGCGCTCCCCTCGAAGATGCGGGTCTTCCTGGACTTCGCCGCCGATCGGCTGAGGAAAAGGCTGACCTCGCTCTGACCTCCTGACGCGGAAATTTCCGCAGTGGTGCGCCATACAGTCCAGCCTGGTCGTCCGCCCGGCGCGCCGGTCATGCCTCACTCGGCGGCGACCGACATCACCTCCGTCTGCTCATGCAGGATAACCCCTGACAGCGGCCCAAACTCGCCGGCCCACGCAGCTCCAGCAGGTCCTTTTAAATCTCATCATCAACGCGCTCGACGCCACCGCAGACAAGCCCATTCAGGAGCGGATCATCACCATCCGAACCCGGCGCTCTGATGATCGCGCGGAATTCTCGACATCGGATACGGGTTCGGGGATCTCCGGTGAACACTTGCAACAAATATTCGAGCCGTTCTTTTCGATGAAACCCGCCGGAATGGGCATGGGCTTGTCTATCGCGCGAACCATTGTGGAGGCCCACGGCGGGACCATAACAGCGCAGAACCAGTCCCACGGAGGCGCCATCTTTTCCGTGACGCTGCCTCTGATCGGGTAATCTCGAAGCGAGTCCCACTGGCCTGATCGGCGTTGTCGCAACGAAGTCACTTGAGCGCTTCCGAACCAATAAAGGTCGGGACAAGAACTATGCCGCCGATTCCACCGGGTTGTAGATGTGAGGTCACCACCTCGACCCGCAATCCCGACAACAGCTGATCGTAGGACGAACCACGCCACTTGGACTGGTCCGACGCCGGCATGGAATGCGGACATGCCAGTTGCGCTCGGAGACTCACCGGCCAAAGCAACGCCACCGACCAGATGATCAGTCCAGGGAGCCAGATTGGCTTGCGCATAGCGTTCGGCCAGCAGACGCGGCGACAGCAAGCTTATCATCTGACCGCCGCGACGAAAATCGAAAACGACCGCACGGCTGTATGCATCATAGTGTGCACAAACTCACCATCCGTATCCTGTCCTTTAGGACAATGACCTCAAGGCCAATAGCAATGGAAGGTTCGCTTGCCGTAGATGACGGCGCGCGCACCCAGTGTATCGAGCCGCAGCGGACGCCTCAATCGATCGCGCATAGGGAGTTGGCCCATGTTTGTTCGCGTCAACGCCAGCCCGAGCTTCCCCCCAGGCATTCTCGCCCCAGACATCCTCGGCACTCCGAACACCAGCCACGCCAGCTTTTCCACCAGCCAATTCAACTACAGGAGAGGCACAGAGATCTACGGCGAGGGGGAGCCGGCGGAGTACGTCTACCAGGTCGTTTCCGGCGCCGTCCGCAGCTACAAGCTCCTGTCCGACGGGCGCCGCCAAATCGGCGCCTTCCATCTTGTCGGGGACATTTTCGGTCTGGAGAATGATGATGTTCATCGCTTTACCGCCGAGGCCGTCGTGGATACCACGGTACGCCTGACGAGGCGATTGAGCCTCGAGCGCGTCGCGCATTCGGACCCCGCCTTCGCCCACAACCTCCTGATCATGACGACCAGCAACCTTCAGCACGCCGAAGATCACATGCTGCTTCTGGGCCGCAAGACGGCGCTGGAGCGGGTCGCCGCTTTCCTGCTTGAAATGGACCGCCGGTTGAACGGGGTTGACGTGGTCGCCTTGCCGATGTGTCGTCGCGACATCGCCGATTACCTCGGGTTGACGCTGGAAACCGTGTCGCGAGCCCTATCCAAGCTGCACGCCTACGGCGCGCTCGACTTTCTCGGCTCGAACCAGCGCGAGATCATGCTGGTTGACCGCGACCAGTTGGCGAAGCTGGACACCTGAAACGAGATTCCCGATCTGGGGGACTTCACGAGCGACGTTTGCCGTTCGATCGTCTTTTGCAGCACCTCAAACAGGACGGCGGTCGACCAGCCGAACAGCAAGATGCCGTTCATCGCCGCCATCGGTCCAATCAGGAGCCACTCCTTCACCGGCGTGACGTCGCCATAGCCGAGCGTCGTGTAGTTCACGAACGCGAAGTAGAGCAGATCGCTACCGGGTGGCGCGGCGCGAAGCCCCCAATATGCCAGTGCCCACACTACAATCTCCACGGTGTGGGCCAGCATCAACTTCAGGGCGGTCGCGACCATCACACCGGCGAACTGCAGCCCTACCCGCGCCGCCGCAGTAAGAACAGAGGTCCGTAAGGCCCCGATCACGGCGACGGTGAGGCCTCGTCCCATCATGAGCGGCTTGAGCACATTGTCCAGGACGCCGACCACTAGGAAAAAAAGCGTTAGAACCAGCGCCGTTGCAAAATCCTTCGTCGACCAGAGCCAGACGATGACGGGAAACAGAACGACCGCGGCTCCGATCTGCACAATGGCGAGCAGCATCACGATGAAGGCCAACAGACCCGCGCTCGGAATTCCCGCCAGCTTGAAGCCGACCCCCGCCAGCAGGGACTGCAGGACCGCCACGCCGATGACGCCTTGGGCGACGGCGCGTACGGTCGCCCCGGCCATATCCAGGAAGTCCTCGCTCCGGTCGGGCACAATGTGGGAGAGGAATTCCCGGCAGGCGCTGCAAGCCTCGATCCGTTCGGAAACAGAAAACCCGCCAGCGCGACAGCAACCAGAAACTTCAGCGTTCCTACGCCGGCGTTGCCCGCGAAGGCAAACAGGGTCCCCGCCAGCGGCTTCAAATGCGGAACGACCTCCTGCAACACGGCCCGCAGATTGGTCGACGCTCGATCCCATAGCTCGTACAGCGGCGCGCCGATCAAGAGCCACCCCTTGACCTGAGCCGGCGGAGACGGAACGACGATGCTTCCGGCACTCAACTGGTTGGCGATATCTTTCACCCCATCCACGGCTCCAACTCGGAGCCACGCAGCTGACCCCATGACGATGCAGAGGCTGATGATGGTCAGAAGCGCCGCAGCGACCTTGGGACGGTCGCCTAGCGCGTCCGAAAGCCGGGTGAAAACAGGATAGAGCGCGACGGCGAGAACGACGCTCCAGGCCAGGATCGGCACGAATGGTTCGATGAGAACGAATGACCAGTAAATCAGCAGCGCCAGCAGGCCAAGCCGGATTACGAGCTGGATCAGCTCGTCACCGGCCTCGAGCTGCCGAAGTGTTCTCAAGAACCTTCTGTTGAACGTCAGCAAGCACGTCGTCAGCGTAGCCGCCGCGTCCCCACATCCGGCTTGATCCAGATCAAGCGAGAGACCCCAACGCATGAAGCGAAGCTGCCCCCGCTGCTGGTGCGGCGGAGGTCATATCAATATCGGCAAGATGATTTTAGCCGCTACCCTGCTTGCATCCCTGGGATAGGCTCGCTCTGCCGCCTCCTCACGACGCGAAGCGTTGTCAACGGCCACGCTTTCGCGTCATCAGCGAAGTCCCAGCAGCGAACGTCGATAACCGCTGGCGCGGGCTTCATTTCTGCAGACGAAGTTGCCGTCGAAACCCGTCGCGTATTGCTTCTGCCCCTTGAGATAGTAGCGCGCCTTTCGAAAATCGAGCCAGACGACCGTGTCGCCGGGATAGTGCCGTTGTGCCCGGGCATCGTAACGAAACGGCGTCAGCGGCAGCGCGTCCGCGTGTTGCGCCAGACACGCGAGCGCGAACACCCCCAGCCCCCAAACGCTCAGCCGGAACAAAGGCCTCCTCCCCCAAGGCTGCGGCCGTGCACCGGCCAAAATAAGAACCTTGGCACCGCCACCACAAATTGCCGCCGGTCTGCCTCAAGCTCCTGCCTCGACAGAGGTCCAGCTCCAGCGTCGCCGCCCATTTCAGAAATATCCAGACATGTTCTTGGCACAAACTGCGCTGGTTCGGTCGGAAACTCCAGAATAAATTGGTGCTCTGCCGCGGGGCTGCACCATGGCAAAGGAATTAGTTTATCAAGCGTGGCTCGTGATGCTGGGGCTTAGTCCCATCATTATCGCGGCCATCGTTGTGTTCATGTAAGGACCGCTTCAGCTGAGCGACCTAATTTCGCTCGCATGAAACGTGACTTACTGCATTTTCGTCTCTCGCTGATCTGGCTGGCGATAGTTGCCGGCGCGCTGCTCTACGCTCTGATCATGTGAGAGATGATCACATGCGGTTGCTTTTCGCATTCCGCTTGCAGCCATCTGAATGCTCGCTGTGCAATGTACCATTCGGCCGATCCGCCGAATGCCGACTATCCTGCTAGCCCGCCGAACCACGCTCCAAAATATCCGGCATAAAGTGCCGGCAATTCGAGATTCATCGAGTGCCCCACACCCGGCACCACCACGAACCGGCAGTCCGGCATCTCGGCAGCCATCGTCTTCAGATCGATGGGCGCGATCCATCCATCCCATTCGCCCCATAGAACCAGATGCGGATGGCGCATCTCCCGCATGCGCCGCCCGAGCTCTCCACTTTCGTGCTCACGCGTAAGATTGACCGGTGTCCCGATCCAGACGCCTTCGGAAACCGAAAAGGTCTGCTGCAGGATCTTCTCGAACAGCGCCTGAATATCGGCAATTCCATCGCGGAATTGGGGGACCGCGGTCGGCGCAAGACTGTCGGGCACGAAGAGAGAGGATGCCGCAGTCGCCATCACGGCCCGAGTCAACTCCTTGCTCGACATCATGCCGCGAAAGAGCCCGATCTGATCGGCATTAAACGACATGCCGAGCGGAGTGACAGGGTCCAGCGCGAACACCCGCCCGAACCGCTCCGGCTGCATCAGGAGCATCCGCGCGGCGATGATCCCTCCGGTCGAGTGCGTCGCCAGATGACAAAACCTGATGTCGAGGGCATCGAGCGCCGAAAGCATGTCTTGCGCATGCTGCTGCATGGAGTAGTTGGAATAATCGCCCGTGGGTATTGGTCGGTCGCTGTCGCCGCAGCCGCGCCAGTCGATTCCGATCACCCGCAGGTCTCTCGGAAACAGCGGAGCTGCGAGCTCGATCCAGTCCTTGCTGGCGAGATTGCCATGGATGAAGACAACAGTGACGTCGCCCTCTCCCCATTCCCGCCAACCAAGCTGCACCTCGCCCGCCTGCACCCAGGACATGACAGCTACCTATTTGTTCAGTCCGGCCGTCGGTGCTGCGCCAGCCGGCGTCGGCGCCACCGGCAACGCGGAAACCACAGCCCCCTTGATCATGCGATCCGTGCCAAGCGGCGAGCTGGTGTCGACCGTTCCGTTGTTCACAAACTCCACCACGTCGACCGGGAATTCCACCGGATTGTCGGTGTGGATGAAATGCCCGGTCTCCGGATAGATCTTGAGGATCGGCCGGTTACCGGCATTGTTCATGCGCGTCATGAACGGGGTGATGACATCACGTCCGAGATCCGTCAGTCCGTTGAACGCAGGCGTCGGGATGAACGGCTCCTTATCTCCGAAGGCCAGGAAGATCGGTGCCTTGATCTGGGTGAGCCGCTCGTAAAGGT
The DNA here is from genome assembly GCF_001189845.1 of Bradyrhizobium tropiciagri. GTDB lineage: Bacteria > Pseudomonadota > Alphaproteobacteria > Rhizobiales > Xanthobacteraceae > Bradyrhizobium > Bradyrhizobium tropiciagri. The sequence continues at coordinate 55,987 of NZ_LFLZ01000035.1, read as the reverse complement.
TTTTCGGGTCGTCCTGCTGAACCTCCGCCCCGATCGTATAGATGTCGTAGATGAAGACGTTGCACCACTGCTCGAGCTCCTTGGGGTTACCCTTGGTCAGCCCGACGCGCTGCTCGGTGTGGAAGCGGGCATATTCGCTGTCCCGGAAGAAATAGCCGCTCTTGGCTGCCGTCACGGCACCGGTTTCCGGATCGCGTTTCTTGAAATAGAAGAAGTCGCGGATGGCCTGCTCGGGACGTGCGATCTCTTCCGCCAGGATTCCTGTTTGGTCCCAGGCCTGCTTCCACTTGTCGAAGTCGTGATCGAAGGCCGGGTCGAACAACCGCACCTTCTTGTCCTTGGCGATCGTGATATCGCGCGGATACTCCTCAAGACCGGACGGCGCTTCGAGCGCGAGGCCCTGTACGGCATCCGGCCATGTCAGGGCGTAACCCATCACGAACTGACCACCAAGCGAGTGGCCGAGGTAATACGCCGTCTTGACACCAAGCTGATTGACGACGAGGTCGTAGATGACTTCGCGCATGTCCTGCATGGTGCGCGCCGGGCTCTTGTCGAGATTGCCGGGCCCCGACATGCCATAGTGCGGCAGGTCGGGCACGATCACGCGCACGCCGCTGCGCAAGGCATACTGCATGATGTTGCCGTAATGCCCGCCGAAAGCCCCCTTGCCATGGATGATCACCAGCACCTTGGGATCCTTGTCGGTCCCGGAATATTCATCCATGTAGCCGATCTGCCAGGCGTTGCCGCTCTTGTCTTTGGCGGTCGCGTATTTGACCGGGTAGGGATAGGTTACATAGTTCTTCCAGAACGACTTCGTCGGATCGATATTCGCGGCTACTCCGGGTACGCGGTAGTTCTTGTCGACATGTTGCTGCGCCCGATCGAGGCTCGCGACGTCGTCCATGAAGGCGACGAATTTCGGATCATTCTTGCGGTGATTGATGATCGGAAACACGCCGTAGTGGGCGACCGGGCTTTCCTCGGCGATCAGATCCGCTCCCGGCACCCGGTCAACCGCGCGCTCGGCTAGCTTGAAGTTCAGCCAGAGGTCGTTGGTGATGTGCATCACCAGGGTGCGGGCCTGGATGCGGCCGAGATAGGGATTAATATTGTAGGTTTCACCGACGCGGTTGCGCCAGACCAGATCGACGGCATCATAGAGCTTGGCGCGATTGGTGACGTTCAACCCTGCTTTCTCGTTCGGCGGGTCCCAGTAGAATACTTCCGGCTGGACTGACGCGAAGCTCTGCGTCGTGCGGTACGCGAAATCGTAGCCGGTCAAGCCGAGCACCGACCAGCCGAACGCAAGCCCCGGCACCGGGTGCTTCTCCTTGGGGAGACTGTAGTAGTCACCCTTGGTTGATTGCCACACCGGATCGGCCTGGATGGCCGCCGTCATCAACTGGAACGTCCAGTTGCCAACCGGATCCTCGGCGTCCGACTGCGTCGTGCCGCCGATCGGCATGAGGGCACCGATGTATTCTGGGTGCATGACGCCCCAGACATAGGTCTGCGTGCCGCCCATCGAGACGCCGGTGACGAGTGCCACGCGGGCGACCTTCAGGTTGTCGCGCAGCATGCGGTAGTTCGCCTGCACCATGTCAAAATAGCTGTATTGCGGAAACTTGATCCCGAGGCCATCGGATGGCTTGCTGGCGCCCCAGGTGCCGAGCGGATCGACCATGATCACTTAATAGCGGTCGGTGTCGATCGGTCGCCCCGGGCCAATGATCGGGACACTGCCGGACAGGGCAGCACCCTTGACCCATTGCTCATACATGTCGGTAGAGTCGCCGGAGTAGTAGGAATTGATGACGACCGCATTGATGATCTCGCCTGCGGCGTTGCGCCGCGGATTGCCGATCGCGATATAGGCTGTGTGCAATTTGCCGGCGCCGAGCGATTCAAGAGTGACGCCGCCCTCGCCGCCATTCTCCCATTTCGAGGGATCAGAGAGATCATACTTGCCGCCAATGCGGAAGTTCGCGATCTCAACGGTCTTCTTCAGCCCATCATGCTGCATCTGCGACGAGCGGCGCGTGAACGGTTGTGCGACGGCGAGGCTGGTACCAACCAGCAGGACGATCAGGCTGACGACGCAATGCTCGATGGCGTTTTTGCCGATCATGGCGGTTTCCCTCCTGCTGGTATTGCCGGAAGGCTAGGCAGGCCAACTCGAGGGACTTTGATCTAGCTCAAGGTGTTCGGGTTGCGGACGTCGAGGATCGCGGCAGCTCAACCGTTCGCCCGCCGGGTTGCCGCAATGCCCTTCCTCGCTCACGGCTCATATCGGATCCGCTATGAGCTCGACGGGCCCGCCGACGCTCCCGCCTATGTGCTCGTCAACGGATTGACGCAATATGCCGAGCTGTGGAGCGTCTACCGGGACACACTGACTGCGCGACGCTTTCGTGTCGCTACATTCGACCTGCTTGGCCAGGGCGCTTCGGACAAGCCCGCGCTCTTCATCAGCCAGGACGACCAGGTCGCGGCGCTGGGCCTGCTCATCGACAAGCTCGGCGATGGACCGATCTTCCTGAGCGGGATCAGCTTCGGTGGCTTGATCGCGCTACGCTACGCGATCGCCCACAGCGGGCGGCTCGCTGGCCTCGTACCGATTAGCTGCTTTGCCGAGCTCTCTCCCCAGCTTCTTCTGCTCGGCAACGCCATGCGAACGGGCCTGGTCCTGGGCGGTACCAGCTATCTGCAGGATTTGCTCCTGCCCATGAACCTTTCCGATGCGTGGCTCGAGCCGCTGCTCGAAAAGCTCGACCAGGTGAAACGGCAGGGATGGCTCGTCAACGACCTCTATGCCCTGCAGAACCTGATGGAATCCTTCCTCGACTTTCGCCCGCTGACACCACATCTGGGCGCGATCAAGGTTCCGACGATGATCCTGAACGGCGAGTTCGACTTCTTGACGCCGCGCGCCCTGCACGAAACGCTCCGCGTCCAGATCCCGAATAGTTCGCTGGTCATCATTCCCAGGGGCTATCACGCGTTCACCCTTGAGAAATCCGCCCTCACGGCGGACCTGCTCGCGTGTTTTGCGGAGGACGTGCTGGCAGGCCGTTGGCACGGCAACCAGTCAGTCTGGATCGCGCCCGAAGAACCGGGCGGCGCGCTGACGGCGTTTCCTCACGGATACGATCATTTGCGTGCCATCCCCACCCCGAGAGTGGCACCATGAGCGAATTCCTCGGACCACTTACGTCCGACGGCCGCGTGCCGCCGCAGCAGCAGACGCGCGTGGCCGCATTCCTGATCTCGGCCCATGGAGCCCTGGCACGGCAGTATGCGCTGGCATTGCCGATCAGGCTGGAGGCCGCCTGGCAAACCGAGCTGAACGCGCAGCTTTATCGGGAGGCCGAATTCGTATCGCTGCTGCAGCGCACCACGTCATGGGTACCGGATGCCGCGCTGGGTTACCTGACCGCGCTTTGGGAAATGGCCTGGCTCCCGGCGGCTGTCGACGGGATCACGGATCGGTCGCTGGCACTGCCGGCAGACCTTGCCACTCTCGCACATGCCGTGCACGCCGGCGTGCGGCCCGCGGCCCTGCTTCCAGTCGAGGCAAACGCTCATGATGCCTTCGTCACGGCCCTTCGCCGCGTCGAATTTGAAAGCGGCCGGCTTCTGCAGGCCCAAATCGTCTTTCTGAAGGGACCGCAACTGGCACCGTTCCGTCCGGCAATCAGCTCGGCTCTCGAGAGGCGCCACGCCGATGTTCGCAGACTGTGGGCTGAAACACTCGAAGGCATAGGCATCGCCAGCCCGCACGCGGGATGACCGGACGCTTTGACGCAGATCAAGAGTCGGCGGCAAACCGGAGTCAATGGTTGATCGGCCTGCACTACGTCGTTCGGAGTGTCCATCATGAATCCAGTTTCCGTCGAGGAAGCCGTTGCGATGATCCCGTCCGGGGCCAGCATCATGGTCGGCGGCTTCATGGGCGTAGGCACCCCGGAACGTCTGCTCGACGAAGTGGTCCGCCAGCAGAAGACCGGCCTGACATTGATCAGCAATGACGCGGCCACGCCGGGCAAGGGAGTCGGCAAGTTGTTCGACGCTGCGCTTGTCTCGCGCCTGACCGCCACGCATATCGGCCTCAATCCGAAAGCTCAGCAGCAAATGCTGGCCAACCAGATCACCGTCGATCTCATTCCGCAGGGCACCTTCGTCGAGCGCATACGCGCCGGCGGTTGCGGTCTGGGCGGCGTGCTCACGCCGACCGGCGTCGGCACACTGGTCGCAGACGGCAAACGGTTGATCGAAGTGGATGGAAAATCATTCCTGCTGGAAACCGCACTGCGGGCGCAATTCGCACTGGTCCATGCCTTCCTCGCCGACTATCTCGGCAATCTGACCTACGCGCTGACCGCCCGCAATTTCAACCCGGTCATGGCCATGGCGGCCGAGACGGTCATTGTGACAGCCGAGCATATCGTGCCTGTCGGAGTCATCGCACCCGACCACGTCGTGACGCCGGCGCCCCTTGTCGACTACCTCATTGCGAACGGGTGAACCATGGATCCGCAGATCATCATCGCCCGGCGCGTCGCGCGAGAGCTTCACAGCGGCGACCTTGTCAATCTGGGTATCGGCATTCCGACGCTGGTCGCCAACTATGTTCCGGCCGATCTCAAGGTGTTCTTTCAGTCGGAGAATGGATTGATCGGCACCGGCCCGATCCCCGAGCAAGGCATGGCGCATCCCCTGCTGACCGATGCTGGCGGACGTCCGATCAGTGCGCTGCCGGGCGCCGCGACCTTCGACAGCGCAATGTCATTTGGGCTGATCCGCGGCGGCCATGTCGATGTGACGGTGCTCGGTGGCCTGCAGGTCGATGCGGACGGACATCTCGCCAACTGGATGATCCCTGGCAAGATGGTGCCCGGCATGGGCGGAGCGATGGACCTCGTGAGCGGCGCCAGGCGGGTCATCGTCGCCATGCAGCATGCCGCCAAGGGCAAATCGAAGATCGTCGCCAAATGCTCGCTGCCACTGACGTCGACGCGTCCGGTCGACCTCGTCGTAACTGATTTGGCGGTGATTGGCTTCGCCGGCGGCAAGGCGACCCTGATGGAGACCGCTCCGGGCGTCAGCGTTGCCGAAGTCATGGCGGTCACCGAGGCAGATCTGACAATTCCGGGTACCGTCCCCGAAATGAAGCTTTGATCAGGACAGAGCCATGCGGATATTCAGCGACTTCGATGACATCAAATCTGCTATCGGGACTGAGATCGGCGTCAGCGACTGGATCGAGGTGACGCAAGATCGCATCAACCGGTTTGCCGACGCGACATGCGACGAACAGTGGATCCACGTCGATCAGGAGCGCGCCAAGGCAGAGCTTCCCGGAGGAAGAACCATCGCGCATGGCCTGCTCTCCCTCAGCCTCGCGCCGATGTTCATCCGATCCGTGATCGGGCTCAAGGGCCTACGAAACACCCTCAATTACGGCGCCGACCGAATTCGGTACTTGGCGCCGGTGCCGGCCGGATCAAGGCTCCGCGGGCGCGTCACCGTCGCGGAAGCAGAGGATATGCCGCCGGACGGCCTGCGCGTGAACTACCATCTCGTCATCGAGATCGAAGGCGGCACGCGCCCCGCCTGCGTGGCGGAGTTGATTGCGCTGCACTACCGCTGACGCCGGCCGGTCGCCACGACCGTCAATCGATGATGTGATAGCCGCCGTCGATATACAAGACGCTCCCCGTGATCAGCTTGGCGCCATCCAGCGCCAGGAACGCCGTCGCGTTCCCAACGTCATCGATGCTGACAAGGCTGCGCACCGGCGCCTTGGACTGGGCCCTGTCCATGAGCTCATCGAATTCGGGGATGCCCGACGCCGCCCGCGTTGCGAGCGGTCCCGGCGAGATCGCGTGAACGCGGATGCCTTTCGGTCCCAGTTCCGCGGCGATATAGCGGACGGCGCCCTCAAGCGCAGCTTTGGCCACCCCCATCACATTGTAATTCTCGACCACCATCTGGCTGCCGTAGTAAGTCATGGTGAACATCGTTCCGCCGTTCTTCATCAGCGGCTCGGCCAGATGCGCCATGCGCATGAACGACCAGCACGAGACCTCCATCGTCTTCAAAAAGCCCTCGCGGCCGACGTCGACGACACGTCCGTGCAAGGCCTCCTTCGGCGCGAACGCGATCGAATGGAGGAGGAAGTCGAGCTGACCCCACTCCTTCGAGATCCGCTCGAAAACCTGTTCCATCTGCCCTTCCACCATGACGTCCAGCGGCATGAAGATCGGGGCCTCCAGCGCCTGCGCGAGTGGCTCGACATGCTTTCTGGCGCGGTCGTTCAGATAGGTCACGGCCAGATCCGCGCCGAGCGCGCGAAACGCCCTCGCGCAGCCCCAGGCAATCGACTGATCATTGGCGATGCCCACGATCAGGCCCTTCTTGCCCTTCAATGCGACCTTGGTTTCCGGAAACTGGGGGATCATGATGCCCTCTCGCGGTTTGGACTGGACGGTTGACCATTCATCAGCAGCACCACGGTGTGCTGAGCAATCATCAATTCCTCGTCGGTCGGCACGACAAAGACGGGAATGCGGCTGCCAGGGCGCGATATCAATCTGGCATGGCGAGCGTTCTCGGCTGCATCGAGCTCAACGCCGAGCCACGACAGCTTCTCCCCGATCCGCGCACGAATGCCGGCCGAGTTCTCGCCAATGCCGGCTGTGAACACGAAGGCGTCAATGCCCTGAAGCGCCGCCGCGAGCATGCCGGCGTGCAGGCCGATCCGATGGACGAAATATTCGATCGCCAGGATCGCATGCGGATCCTCGCTCGCCAGCAACTCCCGCATGTCATTGCTGATGCCGGACATCCCCTTCAGTCCGCAATCGCGATAGAGAAAAGTCTGCACGTCAGCGGCCGACATACCCTTTCCCGCGATGAGGTACAGCACAACGCCTGGATCGATCTGTCCGGGCCGCGTGCCCATCGGAAGGCCGTCGAGCGCCGTAAACCCCATCGTGCTTTCGACGCTGCGCCCGTCCTTTATCGCACACATCGAGGCGCCGTTGCCGAGATGTGCAACGATGACGCGGCCATTCGCAACCTCGGGGGCCACCTGCCTCAAGGTTTTGGCAATGTACTCATACGAGAGCCCGTGAAATCCGTAACGCCGCACGCCCTCGGCATAGAGCTGGAACGGGACCGCGTAGTGGTCCGCCAACGCACCGTGCGTACGGTGGAATGCGGTATCGAAGCAGGCCACTTGCGGAAGATCCGGACGATTTGCCAACAGTGATCGGATCGGAGCCAGATTGTAGGGCTGGTGGAGCGGCGCCAATGGCACAAATTTCTCGAGGCGCGCCACGATGCCATGATCGATCCGCACCGGGCGGTCGTACTCGGGACCGCCATGAACGACGCGATGTCCGACCGCGATCGGATTGATGCGAAGCTCGTCCTTCAGCCAGATACCCGCAACTTCGAGAGCTGCCGTCACGTCCGGAACGCGCTCGATCGGATAGGCTCGGTCCGCCAGCGGATCCCCATTGGTCGCGGCGGCTCGCAGCCGCGGACGGCTGCCGATCCCATCCATCTGGCCCTTGATCTGGCGTTGCAGCCTGGCCTCCCCGTCGACTGCAAAGATTTGAAATTTTACGCTCGATGAACCAGCATTGACGACGAGGATCGTGTCCATGGCGATCACGCGACGGCTGGAGCACGCCGGCGGCGCGCGTCGGCATAGAGCGCCGCGACCGCGCACGACGCCATCCTGGCCCTCGGTGAATCGGCGCGCGACGTCAGCACGATCGGAACCCGGGCCCCGAGCACGATGCCGGCGCTATCGGCCTTGGCGAAGTAAGCCAGATTCTTCGCCAGCATATTGCCGGCCTCGAGGTCGGGAACGACCAGGATCTGCGCCCTTCCCGCGACCTCGGACTTTATGCCCTTGATCCGCGCCGCTTCCACGTCGATGGCATTGTCGAACGCGAGCGGACCATCGAGCACACCGCCGGTGATCTGACCGCGGTCGGCCATTTTGCAGAGAGCGGCCGCCTCGATGGTCGATGGAATCTTGGACGTCACGGTCTCAACCGCGGACAGGATTGCGACCCGTGGCAGCGTTCCAAAACCGGCTTGGGTGTAGAGATCGATGGCGTTCTGGATGATGTCGCGCTTGCCATCCAGATCGGGGAAAATGTTGATGGCGGCATCTGTGATGAACAGGGTATCGGCATAGGCCGGCACGTCCATCACGAAAACGTGGCTGATGCGTCGATCGGTTCGAAGCCCAACCGATTTTGCCGTGACGCTCCGCATCAGTTCGTCGGTGTGCAGACTGCCCTTCATCAACATCTCGCCCCGGGCGGCATGGATCAACTCGACACCCTTGGCAGCCGCGGCCTCGCTGTGCGGCTCGTCGACGATCTCAAAGCCGGCGATGTCGAGGCCATGCTTGCTCGCGGTCGCCTTGATCTTCGCTTCAGGCCCGACCAAGAGCGGCTTGATGATATCGGCCTGCGCACTATCCACGACGCCGCGCAACGACGTCTCGTCGCAGGGGTGAACCACAATGGTAGGCACCGGGGGAACAGCCTTGGCTGCGGCGATCAGTCGGTCGTACTTGGTGTGAGCCGTACCGCTCGACTCGGATGACATGACATTCATAGTGCCACCACTCCGGATACTCTCAGATCGGGTCACGACGCCTTTGCCTTGGGGTCGAAAGGGGCGACATTCGACGCTTTCTCCACGGCCTCTCTCTCATCCAGACCGAACAGCTCGGCGATCCGGTTCAATCGGCTAGCCACCTCACCCGAAATCGCGGCGCTGGCTGACAGCACATCGCGTATCGCGGCGAAGGCCGTCCGCCGGTCGTTCATATTGTCTGGAAGCAGTGTCGGGATCGCGGCCAGCGCGGCTTCGCGATCCAGGAGAAGCATGAAGAATTGCTCGCGAACCAGCATTTTGAATTCGGCAAGCGTCAGAGGCTTGCCGGGTACGTTGCGACGGACCTGGCGCAACGCTTCCAGGCTGCGCTCGTCCACCATGCCGCGCGCCGAACCGACATAGAGAAGCGCGCGGATCGCCGCCTCGCGAAGCCCCCCTCACCGACCCGCGACGTCAGCTCCGCGGTCCTCGCCTGCAGCCGTCCTCGATGTTCGGCTGACATCTCCTGTCTTCGCGACGGCGTCGATTGCGGATCGACACCGACCGCGGCCTGCAAGGTAGGCGAGCCATAGACGGCAAGGAAGACCGCCTCGCTGAGCGCTTCCTGAGAATCGCGCCAGCTGTCGAGCGCGTGGACGATCTGCTTCGAGATGCTCTCCTGGAACGCAAGGAACGGATTGTCCGAACTGACGGGCTTGCGCTGTTCCTTTACGTGCTCGGCGGCCGCCTTGACCGCAGTCATGAACGGATTCTGGCTGCTGAATGCCTCGTACTGCGCCCGTAGCGGATGGACATTCCGCATCCAGTCAGCCAGTTCAGGCGTCACCATGCGCTTGATCAGGGGCTGCACGAACTTGCGGTAGGCGGCAAGATTGATCTCGGAGACCCGCTTTGCAGCTTCGAACCGCCGCTCATCGTCCGGCGAGTTGCCTCCCATCGCCCTGATGTCATCAAGGGTGCGTGCCTCGCAGCGCATCACCCATTGCCCCGAAGCGAGGTCTGCATTTGCCGTCCCGGCGTCCTTGGCCTCAAACGTCGCTTCATAGAGGCCGGGTGGCAGCACGTCGATCAGGTCGATATTGCTGGAAAATTCGGCATGTTCCTTCCTGGCCACGCCGCCAGACACGAAGATGCCGAGGTGGCCGACAGTTTCGTGAACCGTATAGACGATCGTCTGTCCGTAGGCTCTGATCTCGTCGACATCGGCATAGAGGTCGAGGATCCAGTCCAGCGCCTGCTGCGGCGGAGTGATGTTGTCGCCCTTGGAACAGAAGACACGATTGGCGATCTGATGTTGCGCAGATCAACCGTTTCACCGTCCGACATCTTGATGCGACCGGCGGCGAGATTGTTACCGATGAACAGCTCGTCGACGATGAACTGGATCTCCTCCGCGTTGAGGTTGACGTGGCCTCCCCACCAACGCTCGAACTCGAGGTACCGGCTCGCTTCCGTATCGACCTTGGAGAAGACATTGTATTGCTTGGACCATAGCGTATTGGACGGATTCTGACTCTCGAAGTTCTGCACGAGCCAGGCTCCATCGAATTTGCCACCGCCGAGATCGCTGGCGAGCGCCGTCAGCCAGCTCCCACCCAGCAGACCGCCCGAATATCGCATCGGGTATTTGCCGTGCACGCCAGCCCAATAGGCCAGCGGCGCTCCCGCCACAATCACGGGACCAAACAGCTCGGGCCGCAATGACGCGAGGATCATCACCGCCCAACCGGCCTGACAGTTTCCGATGACACAGGGTTTGCCATTTGCATCCGGATGAAGGCCAATGACCTTTTCGAGGAATAGCGCTTCTGCCCGTGCAATGCGCTCGATGGTCTGGCCCGCCACTGGCTCCGGCAAGAAGCCGATGAAGTAGCAGGGATGACCGGCCTTCATGGCGACGCCGATCTCACTATCCGCCTTGAAGCCGCCGATACCGGGACCGTGGCCGGCGCGCGGATCGACGACGACGAACGGTCGTCGCTTCAGATCGATCTCGACGCCCTTGGGAGGGATAATCCGCACCAGCGCGTAGTTGACGGGATCATCGAGCTTGCGGCCGTCCATGATCAGTTCGGCAGCATAACTCAGGACGTGCGGAGCAGTTTGCGCCACATGCTCACGATATTGGTCGCCGCGCTGGCGTAGAATGTCGAGAAACAGCACGCTCCGCTGGCCGGCATCCGTCATGTATTCCACGGCGGACGCCACCAGTCCCGATACCGGATCGCCCGACAGCGTTGTCCTGTCCATCGCCATGCTCCGATTTCCGCGTCGGGAGCCATTGAATGTGCACCGCGAGAACGGGCTTTGATCTAAGTCAAGCGCTGATGATCAATGGCAACGCGACATGACGCTGATCAGCCAACACGAGAAACGCTGCGCATGCCAAATGCCGCCCACTACGCTGAAACGGAACCGCTCCGCGACGGTACAGTCGTGAACATCCGGGCGCTTCGGCCAGAAGATGAGGCCGACATGCTGGCCGCGGTCGAGCGCACCAGCCTGGAGTCGCGGTATCGACGATTTTTTGTGGCAAAGCGGGACTTTTCCGAGAAAGAGCGCACGTTCTTCATGAACGTCGACTTCAAGCAACATGTCGCGCTTGTCGCGGTAGTGACGGAGCATAGTCGCCCCGTGATCGTCGGCGGCGGGCGCTATGTCGTCTTTGAAGCGGGACGCGCCGAAATGGCATTCGTCGTGGTTGATGCATGGCAAGGTCGCGGCATCGGCTCTTTATTGATGGGCCACCTGGCCAGGATCGCACGGCAGGCCGGCCTCGAGGAACTCGTTGCGGACGTTCTGCCGGAGAACGCGGCGATGCTGAAGGTCTTCAGCAAGGCCGGCTTCGTGCCCATCACGCGGCACGACCCGCAAACCGTTCGTTTGGCGCTAAAGTTGGCGAGACCAAACGCCTAGCTCCCTTTCGCGCGGCTCAACAACGTGGTCGGTTCCGCTGACGCGGCTTGACCTATGTCAAGGGCTTGCGCAAAGGCAAGGCGACTGTTTGACTGGTTGAGCGCCAATCCCCCGCTCTCCGAAGGCATTCCCGGCGACAATCGATTTCGCAACCGCTGTCGCTTCGCTTTCGATGTGGATCGGCCATGGTCTTCCTGCTGTTCGCCGTAGCCATTGCCGCCCTGTTTTTCGTCGGCGCGCTCCTTGCGCTCCGGTTAGGACGACACCTCGGCTCGCGCTATCGCAAGCAAAACGGCGTTGACGACGTGGGAGGATTGGCAACCGTAGAAGGCGCGATATTCGGCCTGATGGGTTTGCTGTTGGCTTTCACCATCTCCGGAGCGTTACAGCGGTTCGACGACCGGCGACAACTGGTCATTCAGGAAGCGACGGCGGCCACCACGGCATATGACAGGCTTGCCCTTTTCGGCGGCGACGATGCGCGCAACCTGCAGAGCCTTCTCAAGGAGTATCTTCGTGCCCGCATCGATCTCTATCGAATGCCGCATGATTTCCTGCTGCTGCAACGAGCCGAGGATTTTTCCGACCAGCAGGAAAGCAGGCTCGTCGAACTCAAGAACCAGCTATGGAACGCGGCGGTGGCGGCCTGCCCGCAACCGAACTACCGTCCCGCATGCGGGTTGTCGCTTCCCGCGCTGAACAGCCTCTTCGAGGTCGCCCGTCAGCGCGCCGGCGCAGCGGAAAAGCATCCGCCGCAGATCATCTTCTTCATGTTGTTTGGGCTTGGTCTGGCCTGTTCCCTCCTCGCAGGTTTTGGGATGGCAGCGGGCGCGGGGCGCAGCTGGATTCACATGACGATTTTCGCCGGCACGCTGGCCGTCGCACTCTACACTGTCACCGATATGGAATATCCCCGGCTGGGTCTCATCCGAATCGAGAGTTTCGACCACTTTCTCGGCGACGCCTACGAGCAAATGCGCCCGGTTCCGGCCGAGAGCACGGGCGATCAATAATTGCGCGTCGTTGGTTTGACCGAGCAAACCGACGAGGCCGAGGACCGATCGCCTATGGCCATGCGGGCTCCGAGGATAGACGCGCTCCGCTAGTGGACCCACAGCGCCACGAGGGCGCCGGCGAGGCCCACCGCAAGCACGGCCTCGGCTGTCACCGTGACCAAGTCAATCGTCCACAGGTGGCTGCTTCCGCCGCTAAGATCGAAATGTCTGGAGTGGCTTTTGTCCCGATAGGTGTGGCCCACACCGAGAAAGAGCGGCGGATCGGAGAGCGGGCGACTGTAACGACGGTCCACCGGTCCGCTCGCCGCCCGCGTCAATACGGATACTGCTGCGGGCAGACCCGATAGCCGTTGGCGTCTCGATAGCAGCCGCTGTTGTAGTAGCCGCCATAGTAGCCGTAGGCTCCGGCTGCCGCCGCGCCATAGGCTGCTCCGCGGTAAACCCCTCTGCGGACTGCCGCACGCGCTACCGGGCGACCCGGTATGGGACGATATCCATAACCGCGGCCAGCGACGCCATATCGGCCTCCGGCAACGCGATATCCGCCACCGTGCACGTGGGCGGCGCGCATGCCGCCGCCGTGGAAACCTCCGGCGCGCATGCCCCCGCCGTGAAATCCGCCGCCGCCACGGAATCCTCCACCACCGCCGCGGCGAGCGAAGGCGTCATCGGGAATGAAGCTCACAGTGATAAGAACGAGCGCTGCCAGAGCAGCGAGAACGCATCGAAGCATGGCGTTCCTCCTGAGTTAGGGTGTCCGTGCATTGGTTAGGCGATGCCGCACCAATAGACGGGCCACCCGACCGAAGCCTTGGCCTCTGCGCGAGTTCGGATTTGACCTAAATCAAAGGTTCATGACTGCGGCTGGTCTAACGACGCATCGCCTGTCTCCAGCCACGCCAGCGCCTCGTTCCTCTGATCGGAGGGAAACTGCCGAATCTGTGGTGACACGAAGCCCTTCGACACCTCCGTCATGGCTTTCAGCGCCTCGCTATCGGTCACCGCAGCAATGCGGTCAATCTTGCGGTGATGATCCCGGATGAACTCAACATGCGATATCATTGCGCGGAAGCTGTCCCAACCGGGAAAGCCTTCCACGCAGACCATCAGGCCGGTCAGTTTTCCATTCGAGGCAATGAACGGATCGACCTCTTGAGCGAGCTTCGCAAAGCCGGCTTCCGCAAGCGGCCCATTGGGGGACACAATGAGGATGGCTCGGTCCCGCAGCAATTCAAGCTCGATCAGATTGCCTCCAAGCGACGTGGGTCATTACCTTCGACCCAGTTCCATCAGGGAATGCCCGGTGGGACACCTGATGCCTCACCGTGTGCCGGAAGTGAGGATGAAGCGCCGATCGAGCTTTTGAACCGGACGAGCATTCATCGGGTAGAGCTTGGCGAAGCGGGCAATATCAGCCTCCGCCGCCTCGACACAGTTCCACTTCCATCAACCAAGCGAACACCGGCACGGCAATGATGTGTACAGTCTGGGGCGGCCGGATTGGGCAATCGCTGGCCGCTGCATATAACCGCGCTCGGTATGCGACCGAGATGCGCGAGGCACTTCAACGCTGGGTACGGCACGTTGAGGCCCTGCCGGCCCAAAAGCTGGGAAAGGTTGCAGCGTGATAGCGGGCTCCCGCCTTTCTCTTACTGGGGTCCTCGCGGGCTGTCGGGGTCCACTCCTAGTTCAAGGAGCTAGCCTGCAAGCGGCGGGGGTTCGTGTCAGGAGACCGCTACAGCGCGAAACCCACTTTCGATAGTAGTGGGTCACGCTTGCTAGCGGGGGAGCGAATCGAACCCCCGAAAATGTTTTTTGTCGTCACTATAGTCCGCAGAATTTTTCGCCGTAGGCTGGCCCCGAGCGCTACTCCTACGTGCACAAATTGATCCTCTGCCAGGCGCTTATCGACGCTATCGCGCAAAATCGTAGTCTGGCGCACAAAAGCGTAGTTTTGGTGCCCAGGGAGGGAAACATACGCAACCACCGACACGAGGAACCGCTGTTTGTCCTTAGTATGGTAGCGTGATTGCGTGGCATGGTGGTGGAGGTACGCTACACCGTTGTTGCAGGAGCCCTGTTTTCCTACCGGAGAGGGCAGCCTAACTGGCGAGGCCGAGCCGGGCTTTTGGCCGACTATCACGCAAACGACGTTTAAGCGGCCCCTTTGGGACAGGCGTTTCGCTTCCGGACTGTGTGGTTGGCCGAAAGATTATTTCGCGGCTGGCCGCATGGGATGACTGTTGCCCTCCGAAGGCAAAGGTCACACGTTCGAATCGTGTCGGGTGCGCCATCTCTCTTTGTGTCGCAAGGCGATGGCCGCATCCAGACGAGACCACCAGTCCGTTTGGTTTGCGCGAGTAAGCAATCTGGATCAAAAACCTGTCACCGCGCACTGATGCCTTGGCGGCGAACCGCATTGGAGTGAGAGCATAGTTGGCCTGCCAACCGAGGCACAAAGTTGGAGGCGTCTGGTTTGGATCCCTCGATCCTGATCAAGCATCGTGACGCTGCAATTTTTGCATCCGCTTTGACATGTTGGTTCGCTTGGCGGTCGTTCGTCGCCTTCATTTTGGCTGAGTCACAGCGCTCAACTTGTCCGACGAGTGGGTCCAACCAGGCGTTTCAAGTTCAGTCGAACGGAGGCCACGATGACATGTCAGGACCCGGTGCGACGCACCCTGTTGCTGACGGCTCTGGTCGCTGGAACAAGTCTGGTTGCCAAGTCCGTTGACGCTCAGGAAGATCAACCGGGCAGTGACGAGCGACCACAAAAGGGTGATTTTCTCGTCCACTCCGAAGGAGAACATGCGGACGAAATCATCAAACCGAGTGATCTCACGCTCGGCGGGCGACCCGTGCACGCGTGGCCGAAGGACCCGAAATCGTCGGTGATCCGCAAGGGCTCGCGGCTCAATGAGATCGTCCTGTTAAAACTTGATCCGGGCGAGCTTGACGAAGGGACTCGAACGCGTTCGGCCGACGGCATTGTCGCGTATTCGCTGGTTTGCACTCACGCCGGATGTCCCGTCTCCGAGTGGGTGAAGGCAGCAGAAGGCGACAAGAACATTCTGAAATGTCCATGTCACAACTCCGAATTCAATCCCCGAGAAAGCGCGCAGGTCGTGTTCGGACCGGCACCCCGCCGCTTGGCGGCGCTTCCGCTCGCGATCATCGATGGTTCGCTTACAGTGGCCGGCACGTTCGTCGGAAAGGTAGGCGGTCAGCAGGCAGGATGACGATCACCTCTCGGTTTGTTTCGCCAAGGTGGTTCGTGCCAACAACCTCGTTTTCAGCTCCGCGCGAGCTACTATTTCCTTCGCGTCGTCCCACGCAGGGAGCTGAAGCACGAAGCTCGCAAGCATGCCCGGATGAGAGAAAGTAACCCTTACCCCGGCGGATCAGAGGCAATCCGATCCAAGCGCAACCGGTGCCGATGATCGGTAAGCAGTCGCCCGCCTCCCATGACGGCGGCCAACGTGCCCAATCCCGTTCCGCCCGCGATCAGGAACATGATCAAGAGCTGATATTTCACGGCGTCGATCGGTTCGACGCCGGCAAGGATTTGGCCGGTCATCATTCCTGGCAAAGAAACGAGACCAATCGCCGCCATGCCATTAATCGTCGGCATGAACCCGCTTCGCAACGCATCTCGCAGGACCGGTAGTAGCGCCTGATACCGAGTACCTCCCAACGCAAGGCAGGCCTCCACCGCGGCCCGCTCCCGCACCAGACCGTTGGTGAGCACGTCCAGGCCCAGGCTTATCCCTGTCATGGTGTTGCCCAGGATCATACCCAACAGGGGCAGCGCATAGCGCGGATGATACCATGGCTCGGGGTGCAGCTGCGTTAGAAGCGAAAACATGGTGACGGTACCAGCAGCCAGCAAGGTGCATCCCGCGCCCAAGCCGTAAGTCCAAAGGCCCCGCAGCCGCCGCTTCTGACGGACCATGATTTCCCGCGATGCGAAGATCACCATGATGAAGGCTGCGAGGGCCGTCCAGAACGGCGAAACGGCAGCAAACAGAAATGTCAGCACGTATCCGACCAACACCAGCTGAACCACCATTCGCACCGTCGCGATGGCGAGTTGTCGCTCAAGCTTGAGGTGAAGCACGAGCGACAGAGCACCATCCATGACAACAAGGCACGCAGGCAGGATAAGGTCGCTGTAAGCCAGTTGGATGTAGGTCAAAGCTGATGTTCCTCGATGCAACCGCCGGCGTCCATCACAAACAGCCGCGATCCGACGCGCTGAGCCTGGGCGCTATCGTGAGTACTCCATATGACGCCTGTCCCGTTCGAGATGCGCTCCGCGACGATCGACTCGACGATCGCGGTAGACGTCGCGTCCAGCGCCGCCGTTGGCTCGTCCAGCAAAAGCACACGCGACTGGAGCATCAGCGCCCGCGCAAGGCCGAGCCGTTGCTTCTCCCCGGTGGAGAGTCTTTGGATCTGCCAGGTTCCGCAGTCGGGCGACAATCCCAATCGCGCCACTAGCGGGATGGCATCATTCCAGCCGGCAAAATGCTCCTGGACCGTGTCAGCCCACCAACCCGGTTCAGCGGCAACGTAGGTCACCTGCTTCCGCCAAAGCGGCGCCGGCACGGCCTCCCTGAGTGTTCCATCCAGTTTGATTGCTCCCTCGTTCGGGTCGAGATCAGCGATCGCGCGAAGTAGCAGGCTTTTGCCCGCACCGGACGGTCCCTGCAGGGCGATGCATTCGCCGTCGTTCAGTTCGAACGAAACGGAAATGTGCAAGCGTGTCAGCGCGCCGACCGTAAGCATGACCGGGTGCAACCTTTCAGAACAGGCGCCGCCTTGCGGTAGAGAAGGCCGCGCACTAGCTTAACCGCACGGGGGCGCGCCGTCTCCCCGTCAGACGGGTGTTCCGTCCAAGCACTGGCCACTCCTCGATCTATCGGGATGGTTGCGCATGGACAGCACCAAGCTTTCCCCCGTCTTTGAACCCATTCGACGATCATGGCCGGCCGCCACCCGTCAGATCGCATCCGATCCGCCGACAATCACTGCGGTTGCCGTCTATTTCTCCCGGGCAGGCGCGCCGATGTATGCCCACGAGAAGGTCACGCTGTCCGCGGTCGCCGAAAGCATCGCTCGGCTTAGCGGCTATCGATATGCCGGCATCTTCGATGCTAACAAACATTCGACCGGAGATATCTTCTTCGTCCCGGACGACACGCTCCTGCTCGATGAGGCACGGAGCCTCGGCATCCAGTCTCCCTGCCAGCTATACGGCGCGGTGGTGCCTTATCCATTCGCGAAAACGAAAGCCATCACGCACTGGCTGATAAGCGCGCACGCAGCACAACCGCGCGGCTGGTCAGCGACGTTCGCGGAAAACGTGAGCAACGCGGTCCTGCCGGGCTACACCACATTCAGTGCTGATGACGCACTGACGGCTGCCACGCGCTTGCTGTCATATGGGGCAATCCGCGTAAAGGAGCCGCTCGGAGATGGCGGCCATGGGCAAACTGTTGTGAGCACGATTGCTGAGCTCAGCGCTTTTCTCGAGACTTGTCCGAGCGAGAAGATCGTGTGCCATGGCCTGGTGCTCGAAGCGAACTTGCGCCCTGTGACGACGCGAAGCGTTGGTTGCACAATGGTTGGCGATCGAGCAATCGCCTACCACGGCACGCAACGGTCGGTTACGAACAATCACGGACTTTCGGTCTATGGCGGCTCGCATTTGGTTTGCGTGCGCGGCGGCTGGGCAGAACTGGAAGATCTGCCGATGGATCCGCAGACACGTCTCGCCGTGGCGCAGGCTCGCACTTATGACCGCAGTAGCGTACATTTTCCCGGCTTCCTCGCGTCACGCCGCAACTATGACGTAGGCCAAGGGCTCGATACGCGCGGGCAATGGCGGTCAGGGGTATTAGAGGCTTCCTGGCGCTCGGGCGGTGCAAGCACTGCCGAACTGGCGGCACTGACTGCCTTCGCCCAGGATTCCGCCTTGCAAGTTGTCGAAGCCACTTCCGTGAAACGCTTTGGCAGGCTGTGCAAACCGCCGCCCGGCGCGGTGATCCATTTCGAAGGTGATGATCCGGAGGAAGGGCCATTGCTCAGATACACGATGGTCACGCGCGCGCTGCGCCACGTCGCATAAGTGTGGACAGCTCGCGCTTGCCTGGGACCAATGCCCGCCTGCAACACCCCGCAGGTTACGGGGACCCGCATTTTCCCGGCCGGACGAGCTTTCGTCCAAGCGCGGATACCGCGGATACTTTCCTGGCGAACCATGAAAGACGCGGACTGAGGGCCTCCAAAAATGTACCCGGACTACTTCGGCGATCTGCTCGGGCCAGGCGTGACCCCCTACCCTGAATTATCTTACTCTCCTCTCCCGTCATCGACTTCGTCAGCCTCTGAGAGGCGAAATCGTGAATTCGACCACTCTTCTAGTTGAGCCGTTCCGAAGCAGTCGAAAACCTCTTTCCTTGCAGCAGAACGATCGTGGCTTCCGGACGGTCATCTTTCAGCTCTGGCATGGCGCTTACGACAACCACGTCCCCAGCCTCTCCCTTCGCCTGCCCTTTCGCCCTGGTCGCAGCATCCGCCAGCTTGGCCTTTGCCCTGTCCATCGCCGCATTTTGCGATTTGGCGTGGGTGAGATCTTCGCCCTCGGTGATCGGCTCGACCTTGGTGATATTTCCGGTCATGTGATCGACGATGACTTCGAAGAACTTTCCTTCTTTGGTCGTGTAAATTGAAAGCTGGAGTTTGCCCTCATCCATTTCGAATTTTCCGGAAATCGGTTGGCCTTCCTGCTCGCTGGCCGTAAAGCCCTGCTGCAGACTGACCTTCACGCCACTCAACGCGTTCGCGAGGTCGGCCTGTTCCTGGTCCGGGCCAGTCGCAAGAGCCGATCGATGACCCACAAAGGATGCTGCCAAAGCAATGAGTACGAAGCTGCGGGCCGACGTCAGCAACATTTGTCGTCTGGTCATGACTTACGTTCCCATTGATCGAGCTGCCAAGCCGTCAAGGCTTCTCTTGCGCTGCCACCAAGCCACTCGCGGCATTGCGGCCTGAACTCAATTTGATCGTCTTTCAGCACTGCCACCACTGAAGAGTTCCTGAAATCCCTGTCAGGAACGCTGCGGCAGGCAGGAACCGGCCTATAATGTTGGCGCGAGAGCCGCTCTCAAGGTGGAACACATCGTGCGCATTTTGATCATTGAGGACGAAAAGAAGGTCGCGAACGCCCTCCGCGAGGGCCTTGAATCAGAACACTACGAGGTCACGATCGCTGCGACCGGGGAAGAGGGCTTTTTCCTCGCAAGCCAACGTTCTTTCGATCTTCTTCTGCTCGATCTCATGCTGCCGCGCCGGGACGGTATCGATGTCCTCGCGACGCTGCGCAAATGTGGCAATCAGACACCGATATTGGTCGTCACGGCGAAGGACACGGTCGAGGACAGGGTGATTGGCCTCGACCAAGGCGCCGACGACTACCTCACAAAACCGTTTGCATTTTCCGAGCTGCTCGCGCGCATCCGGGCACTGCTCCGTCGCGGACGCATGGACCAGATCCTCAAGCTACAGCACGAAGATCTTGAGATGGATCTCGTCACGCACAAGGTGTCCAGGGGAGCGCATGCTCTCGAGCTGACCGCGAAGGAATTCGAATTGCTGGAATACCTCCTGCGCCACAGCGGCAGTGTGGTGTCACGAGAGATGCTGGCGCGCGATGTATGGCACGCAACGGCAAGAGCTACGCCACTCGACAACGTCATCGACGTTACAATCGCGCGGCTGCGTCGCAAGATCGACGAGCCCTACGAAAGAAAGCTCCTGCACACAGTGCGCGGCCTTGGATACCTTCTAAGCGGGAGGCAAGAATGAAATTTCACCCGCCGACCGTGCGCGCGCGACTTGCGCTCTGGCACGCAGCTGTGCTGACGCTGATCGTGTGTATATTTTCGGCAGGCATCCTGCTTTTTGTCGAGGCCCGCCTCTACGCCGCGTTGGACGCGCAACTCGGCCTGCAGATCGCGACCATTGGTAAGGTCTATCGCGAGGAGCCGGACGAACTGAAGGATTTGGCCTCCGAGTGGGGCATTACATTGTTCCGGGTGGACGATGCCGGCGGCATCCGTGAGCAAACTGAAGCATGGGAGCGAGAAGGACTATCACGTGCGCTGCAATCAGGCGACCCAGCATCGCCGCTGTCTTGGACAGCTTCGAACGGCCGTCGCTATCGCGTCCATAGCTTTACTGGATCCTCCTACCGCGTGGCCGCCGCGCTTGACGAAAGCTCCCTGCGCGAAACCCTTTGGACGCTCGCCGTCATACTCGCGTTGGGTATTCCCTTTGCTGCCGGGCTGGCGGTGGCGGGAGGTTACTTCCTTGCCGGCCGCGTACTCTCCCCGGTCGGCGCCATGGCGCAAAGGGCACGAGAGATTACGGCGGAATCGCTCGCTAAACGGCTGCCGGTCGATAATGCCCAGGACGAGTTCGGGCGGCTTGCGACGGTGTTCAACGACACGCTATCCCGCCTGCAAGACGCGTTCGAACGACTGCGCCGTTTCACCGCCGATGCTTCGCACGAGCTGCGCACCCCACTCACCGCGATGCGCAGCGTTGGGGAGGTGGCGCTGCAGAATACACTCGATACCGTTGCGTACCGCGACGTCATCGGCAGCATGCTGGAGGAGGTCGACAGGCTCACGCGCCTTGTCGAGAGCCTCCTGATCCTCACGCGCGCCGACTCGGGAAAAGTCCACTTGGTGGCGGAGGATCTGGACCTTGGGGTGTTGGCAGGAACTGTCATCGATCAGCTTCATGTGCTCGCCGACGAAAAGCAGCAGGAACTCATGCTCCAGGCTCCGATCCGGGTCCCCGTCACGGGAGACGCCGCGCTTATCCGGCATGCGCTCATGAATCTGATACACAATGCAATAAAATACACCCCAACTGGCGGCAAGATTACCGTCGAAGTGAGTGCGACGGGCGGGCGGGCCATGATCGAGGTCCGAGACAACGGCCCGGGGATTCCCGCCGCGCACCGGGATCGCATTTTCGATCGTTTCTATCGCGTCGACACCAGCCGTTCCAGGGAAGAGGGCGGGGTCGGACTGGGGCTCGCAATCGCTCGCTGGGCGGTAGAGGCGAACGACGGACACATCGAACTTGCAAACGATGAGACCGAGGGAAGCTTGTTCCGGGTTATTCTACCGGCTCGGGATGATTTGTCCGCAGGCGGTGGGGATCAACGGTCGTCCTATGAACTGCGCAGGCGAGAAGCTGCGTCATCATCGTGAAACACGTTGCGATGGCCTGCGCTGCACTCAAGACCAGCAGACAAATTGGAACGGTTGGGAGGCTCCCGCCCTCTAAAGCGACCGGATGGAGCCCCTGACTATCGGTGCCACCCGGGTCGCTACGGCCAGCGCCGCTAGTTCATCTGCCTCCAAGGCAATCTTCTGCGCAAGCATGATGTCGCCTGGGACGAGATAGCCCTCGGGGGCAAAGCACAAGATACTTCCGGATTTTCCTTCGAAATCGATTTCCTGCACGTTCGCAACGGACCCGTATTGCACTCGGTACCGCCTGCGAGTCGCGCCACCGACGACATCGAAGAAACCCTGCTCCACGAACTGTCTCCTCTGTGCTGGCGTCAACCATTCCCGTAGAAGCGCTCGCCCTTTCGCTTCGGCTGAATTTTCTCTGACAAAGCTGTGATACAGCCGCCGCAGCGCACGAAATCGCGAAATTTGAGCTGCACATCTGCCGATGATCGACATGAACGAAACGCCTTCTATCCACCTCTTAGGCGCCGGAAGAACAGCGTTTCCTTTGCGGTTGGATCAAACGCAAACACTCGCGATGATTCACCCTCCACAGTTCGTACTGCTGCCACATACCCTTCGCTAGTCAACTCTCTGAAACGTCTCTCCGCCTCGGCGAGCGCTTCAATATCGTGGGCGTCGAATTCATGGCGGGAGTGGCCGGTATGATCCATTACATTCTGGATAACCATCGACCGCGCCTGGATTGCAAGTGCGACACTTCGCATTGTCATGGGGTACTCCTCACATTGGCCTGGCGCCCCAAGTTCTATTTTGACGAACCCACAATTTCACCAACACCCACGGCGCCTGCGGCAGCGGATAGTCGGCCCTGCGTCTGCTGTTGCCGCGATCAGCGCCGGGTGTGCTTACTTCCAGCGAAACGGACATAGCCAATGCGCAGCGCGCGCGCTGTCATGCTGTTGTGCTTGAGCTTTATCGTCGTTGTCACATCGAACTCCTTGAAGAGTCAGCCTGAACCGGTCGCTGGCAAAACGGCTTGGCTGATGCTGGTCGGAAGCGGTCGTGGACGTTCGATCCTTGCCACAAGCGGCAGAACCAGGAAGAAATGGACGAAATAGTACACAGCTCCGATCCGGCTCATGATCAACCAGGTGCCTTCAGGCGGCTCTCCACCGGCGTAGGTCAGTAACACGCAATCTGCGACCAGCAGCCAATAGAACACCTTGAACATGGGTCTGAATCGCCCTGAGCGAACCGGGCTGGTGTCAAGCCATGGCAACGCGAATAGGACAAGGATCGAGGTTAGCATGGCGGTAACGCCGGCGAGCTTGTTCGGGATGGCCCGCAGGATGGCGTAGTACGGGAGCAGGTACCACTCGGGCACAATGTGGGCCGGTGTAACCGCCGGATTTGCGCGGATGTAATTGTCCGGATTGAGAAGTGCATTGGGCTCGTAGAACAGGAACCAGCTGAAGAACAGGAAAAGGACGGCCAACCCGAACAGATCCTTCACCGTGTAATAGGGATGGAATGGGATTGTGTCGCCCACGTCCTTCGTGTCGACGCCGGTCGGATTGTTGGAGCCAAAACGATGCAGCGCGACGAGATGCAGGCCGACCACTGCAACGATTACGAACGGCAAGAGGTGGTGCAAGGAATGGAACCGATTGAGCGTCTGATCCCCCACCGTGAATCCACCCCACAACCAGGTCACGATGCTGTCACCAACTCCAGGAATAGCGGAGAACAAATTCGTAATGACGGTGGCGCCCCAGAAACTCATCTGCCCCCATGGCAAGGTGTAGCCGAAGAAGGCGGTCGCCATCATCAATAAAAGTATGACAATGCCGAGCCATCAAAGCAGCTCGCGCGGCGGCTTATAGGATCCGTAATAAAGACCGCGAAAAATGTGGATGTAGACCACGGCAAAGAAGATCGATGCGCCCGTCGTGTGGACGTATCGGATCAGCCACCCGTAGTTCACATCGCGCATGATGTGCTCGACTGACCGGAATGCCCCGTCACCCGCCGGAACGTAGTGCATTGCCAGCACGATCCCGGTCACCATCATGATTACAAGCACGATGCCTGCCAGCGACCCGAAATTCCAGAGATAGTTCAGGTTTCGCGGCGTTGGATACGAGTTCAGCTCGTGATCTAGGAACGTGAAGACAGGAAGCCGATAGTCGATCCAGCGAACGACAGGGTTTGAGAACTGCGACTTCGATTGGGATCCTCTTTCGATGCTCTGCGATGACATCTTTCGCCTCCTACTTCGAATCAGGAGCTATGCCAGTGCACAATGCTTTCTGCTCGGCGCGAGTACCTGCAGGAGTGCGGCAAATCGGCCAATGATGGTTGCCGGCCGTCCTTTCCAGGAATGCCTTGCGCGATTCAAGTCGGTCATTTGACCATCACCCATGCAGGCTGCAGCCACGGGTAGGCGATGAGGCCGACGACCGCCGTTGCGGCGATGAGCATGGGATTGCTAACCTTCCAGCGGAACAGAACCGCCAGCGACACGACCGCGACAGCAATCGTGAGCCAGTCACCGATGGCGATCTTCCCAAGAAGAATGCAGGCACCCAAGATCGTGCCGATCGCCGCGGCGTAGGCCCCCTTGACGAACCCCTGAACGTTCGGATTTCCGCGGTGCCGCGCCAACAGCGGTGCCACGATCAGCACCAGCAAGAACGACGGCAGGAAAATTCCGACGGTTGAGACAAGCGAACCCCAGAAGCCAGCGACCAGATAGCCAACAAAGGTCGCGGTGATCACGACTGGCCCCGGACTGATCATGCCGATCGCAACGGCGATCAGGAACTCCCTCTGATTGAGCCAGCCGTATTGCTGGACCAGCCCCTGCTCCAGGAACGGGACGATCACGAGCCGCTGCCGAAGGTCATCGAGCCGGCCTTGAGGAAGAACAGCATGAGCTTGCCGAGCGTGGAGCCCGTCGCGGCCGGAGCGACGGCCGGCGCGGCCGCGGGAATGAGGGCGATCTGCATCGCCGTCGACGAGCGCTTGAAGATGCTTCCGTAGTAGAGGATTCCGACAATGCCGGCGCCGATGAACAGCAGCGCCACTTCGGCTTGCAAGACCACGGTAATGACGAGGCAAACGCCGGCAATGGCCCATTGCAGCCAATCCTCCATGCCGAGCTTCGCCAGGCGATAACAGGAGTGCAGGATGAGCGCGATCACCGCTGGGCTGACGCCATAGAAGATTGCCGTCACTGGCTGCAGGTCGCCGAGGTAGACATACAGCGCTCCGAGCGCTGCCACGATGACGAAATTGGGCAGGATGAAGCACCAACCGCCGATCCAGGCACCCCAGAAGCCGCAGCGAAGCCAGGCCACATAGATGCCGACCTGAATGGCGAGCGGCCCCGGGAGGGATTGGCAGATCGCAATCGATTCCCGCATCTGCTCCTTGGTCAGCCATTTCTTGTCGTTGACCAGTTCCCGCTCCATTTGACCCACGAGGGCCACGGGGCCGCCGAAGCCGAGAAAGCCGAGACGCAGGAAATAGCGCGCCAGTTCGGTCTTGCCGTGGCGTTCAGCTTGGGTCGTGGTCATCTGACAAGCTTCCTTTCAATTGCCGGCAATCCTGGATAACAATCCAGAAAGCGGCCATCATTCCTCATGCGTGCCTGATTTCACGTCGACGATCAGCAAGTCGTCCGCATTCGCCGACATCGCGTCCAGCGCGATTCGAAAGCCGTCACTGACGATCTGTGCATCGCCAATGAAGACAAGGGTGGAGCTCGCACCTGCCTTGGTGACAGGGGACGATCGATCTTTCGTCATCGAGTCTTTTCGTTTCTTCATGACCATTCTCCTCCGGTCATCACGTTTCGATCAGCAGGACGTCAACGAGCTATTTGGGATCGGATATCGGCTCGATGACGCCCTCGATGACCAAGCCATTGCCCATAGGCGTCATCACGACCCGCCGCCCCGAAGCAGTTACTTCGAAACAGCCATCGTCTGGCGCCGGCAGTACCAGACAAAGTTCATCGCCGCGGATGGACCACTTCCCGGTGCTCTTGCGGCCCATCGAATAGCCCCTGAACCTGCCGTCGCGCTCGTAGACGTCGCGCCAATGAACCTCGTCGGTGAATTGCTTTCCCGCGAGTTTAGCCCGGATCTGCGCGCCCGAAAGCCTTTGAAGATTGTCGGCAAAGGCGGGCCGGCCGTCGACCGCCAGCAACACCGCGATGCTGGCGGCGATCGTCCCGACCGAGAGGATCTGGCGCGGCACGCTCCTGCCAGCTCCTACTTCTTTGCTTTGCACGACTTCAGGCACATCTGATACTCGGTCTTGCAGGCAGGCCCGGCGTAGTTCTTCATGCAGGCCTGACGTTGCTCGCTGCAAACCTTGCACGAGGTTTGCGCTTCCGCCGCCCGATCGACGGCAAGGAGCCCCGCTAACATCGACAGTCCGAGGATAAGCTTCCTCATCGATAGTCCCCCTCTGTTTGCATTGCCTCAATCCATCTTGGATTTGCTAACTCTTGGTGCTGGCGGTCTTGTCGAGCGCCGCGCGGAGTCCTTTCGCCAGCTTAATGGCGTCGTCATTGGCCCAGAAATGCATGAAGAACAGGCGCGGCTGCTCATCCAGCATGTGGCTGTGCAGCGCGGTAACATCGATGCCGTTCTCTTTCAGGGCCTTGATCACGGGATTGACCTCGTCGCCCGTCAGCACGAAGTCGCCGGTGATCGCCGCCTTGCCGCCACCCGTCGGCTGGAAGTTGATGGCCTGCGCCACACCCATTGGGCCAACCGGTGCGAGTTGCATCCCACCTTGGTTGACCGGATCGCGCCGCGGAACCGCGAAGGCGTAGACGCCGCCATTGTTCTGCCCCTTGACGCCTATGATCTGGTCAAGCTGCGCGGTGTCGAGGTCGATAGCCGGCGGTGCCGCCGCAGCCAATGGCGTCAGCGGTGTCTTGCTCGTTGCCAGTGCGTCGCGGATGGTGGATGCCATTTTCACGGGATCGCCGTGACCGCCGACATGCATGTAGAACGTCGCAGGGCTTGCCCGCAGCAGGTGGTTGTGAACCGCGGTGATCTCGAGCCCGCCCGCGACGAGCTTCGCCATCACCGGATTGATCTCGGTTTCCAGCAAAACGAGATCTCCCATTACCATCGCCTCGCCATGCATCGGCATGAACGCAATCCAGCCGCCGAGCGCCAACGACGGCTTGATGGTCACGCCATCCAGCGTGACGGTCAGGTCGCTGCGCGGAAACCCATAACGATGCACCTCGCCGGAGACCGCCGGTTTTCGGCCGAAGACCTCATCGATCTTTTGCCACTCGATTGCCTGTGCGTGGGCACTGGAGATGAATGGCTCGGTGAAGATACTCCAGTCGATGGGCTGCGCATTCGCGCTCGAAGCGGACGCCGCCGCCACGATTGAAGCAGCCAGCCAGTTTTTCAGACGCATTGTGAACCTCCTTGATTGGGTCAAACAGGCCCCCACCTTTCGATCCCGCTTCCGAATTCGCTCAGTTGCCGTGATGTCTGGCAATAATCGCGTCAAACGTCTCCTGATCCTTGTTGACGCGCATTCTGACGTTCGTTTCGGACATCCACACCTCGTTACATTCGAGCTCCGTACTGCTGGGCAACGACAAACAAAGCTTGTTGCCCTGGATCTTCCAGCGTCCGGTCCACGAACTTCCGGACTCAGCGCTGATCAGCTTGCCGTCCTGCCGGAAATACATTGACCAGTGGGGACCATCGGTGATGTCGTTGCCGACGATGCGGGCCCGGATCTGGCTGGCGTCGAGGATTTTGAACTGCTCTGCAGCGTATCCTGTAGAATCCGATGCCAAGACGATCGCGCCGGCGGTCCACACGATGCGGTGCAGCAGCGACAGCATCATTTTGAGAGCCCCGCGTAAGACCGGTCGACAGCCGGCCAATTGATTGCCGACATGAAGACGCCGACATAGTCGGCAGCCTTGGCGCCGTAGTCGATGTGATAGGAATGCTCGTACATGTCCAGCGCCAGGATCGGCGTGGCGCCTGCCAGCGTGTGGCAGTGATCGGATGCCCATTGATTGACGAGCTTGCGGTCACGCGGCGACCACGTCAACAGCACCCAGCCGGAACCGCCGCCGAGCGCCTTGCCCATGGCGATGAATTCGGCGCCAGCGATCATAGGACCCGAAGTCACGTGCAAGCGCCTCTTTCAGGGCGGCGCCGGGCTCGCTCTCGTCACCGAGCCCGTCGAAGAACACTTCGTGCAGGATCATCGAATTGCTGGCGATCAGCTGTTCGCGCTTCAAGCCGTTGAGCAGGAAGTTCGGCGCCGTCGCGTAGTCGAGCTCGGCGAGCTTCTCCTCGATCAGATTCAGCCGCTTCACCGCGCCGCCGTAGTTGTTCTCGTAGTGACTGATGATCATGCGCTCGGACATGCCGCGCACGCGGGCTGGATCGCAGGAAAGAGGTTTGATGGCGTAGCTCATGGCAGCCTCCTGACAGATGGCCCGGCAAGCCACCGGGCGCTGGGAACGCCGGCAGCTAAAGGCACAATCTGATCAGAGAGCTTGCGGGATAGAACCCGGGTAACGGCAGACATGGTGCGCCCTTGGTGAAAACCGGACGCGATTCTTGGGCATGTCGCCTCGCGGGGAGATCGCTTCCCCGTACCTGCAAGTAAGGCGCGAGCGACGAACTTGTCAATGCCGTCGACGCTTCCAATCCCTGTGAACGCTGCGATCTCGTGCTGAGAGCCAGGCCCACAGATATCGCGCGCCAACGAAGCGTTGCTCCGCGGCTCCTCGCCCGCCTAGACTTGGCTCGTCTAGTTCAAGCCGAACATCTATTCTCTACTCAATCATCGTCATCATCATCGGCGGCGCGCAACCGACCGGTCTGTGCGTCGACCGCAACCTTGGCGGTCTGCCCGTTCTTCGAACCCATCGCTTCGAAATACCGTCCATCACGAACGATCTGGACATTCGACCAGCCGTCGGACTGCAGTTTTTGCCGCACCTGATCCTCGGAGACCGGCTGATCACCGGCTATGAAGGCCGGGCCCTTGCTCGGCTCGGCCGTGACCACGGCGACGCCGGTTATCGCCAACAGCAGCAGGCCACCACCTGCCAAGATCCACCTTCGATCCATCGCAGTTCTCCCGTCGTGAGGGCATCAGCAAGACCGAGTCTCACAACTCTCAATCGATTGTTCGGTGAGCACGCTCCGCGACGTCACCCGCGTTTGCACCGCGCGGCTCAATCGCGCTGATCTTGCGCCTTTCGCAGAGCGCCACCACTGAAGAGTTTCTGAAATTATTGTCAGGAAGCTGCAGCAGCAAAGGACCGGGCTATGATTGAGAGCGTGTCAGCGGAACGCTGTCACCCCTGCAACTGGCCCCAGCTTCACATCGAACTGGGGCCCATTTTGCGACCGTTCAATCTTTGCGACCAAGGGTCGGGCAGAGCCAACGCCCCCACCCTCTCAGTTGCCGGTGCTGACCGTGTAGTCGGAGAAGTACATGTGACTGTCGGCTTTCGACCACAGGCCTATCCGCCCCGAAATCGGCTGGGCGAGCGTGTGCTGCATGTAGAGCTTGCCGTCGAGATAGCCCTCGACCTTCGTCCCGCTGACCCGCACTTTCAGGTCGTGCCACCGGTGCGTCGCGGTCGGCGTGTTGCGGACCCAGTTGACCGAGGACCGCTTACCTTTCTCGACTTTCCAGAGCACGAGATTGTTCTCCAGACAATTGGCGCGAACGGTCAGGTAATCACCATTCGGCTTGAGATCGAACAGGATGCCGGCGCCCTGGTCGATGCGACCAGACAATCCCTGGAATCGAACGGTAATTTCGCCGTCCGTGAAGTTCTCAACGTTAGGCGCGACCACATAGGGAAAGTAGGCGTAGGCCTGAACGCGATCGAGGAACTCGGCATAACGTTCGCCGTAGAGCGCGCGAGCCTTGTCAGCAATGCCGGCCGAGGATTGCCCCTCCTTCCACTGGCGGCCATCGACCACGAGCACCTTCTTTCCGTTGGCGTCTTCGACCCGCCAAAAGCCAACGACCGGCACGAACGCTTTCGGTTCGGCGCCGACGGTTTCACCGGCCAGATCGATGGTCGCTGGCGGGGCGGCAAGACCGGGGAGAGCCAGCCCCGCAAAGCCGATCGCGCACACAACGCTCACCTTAATTGTTTTACTGATGCTCATGGTTGGCCTCCTTCAAATGCGAGGGATTTGACGGTGGGTGGTTTTCGGCTCCGCCACCAGGCAAGTGCTATCAGGAGCGGCAGGCAGCAGAAAAACCAGAGCAGGGTCGCGTCCGCGTTCGCAACCAGCGGATAGCCGGGATACTCTGCACCCGGCATAGCCGCCGGCGGCTGCGCGCCCGCCAATGCATACAGCAACGGCAGCACTTCGCGTGGACTGGTCGAGCGACTCATATCGGATCGGCCGCCGTAGACATATTCAATCTGGCCGTAGGTGTCCGAAGCGCCTCCAACATCCTGCCGGCTGCCGGCCAGGACAATCGACACATTCGGCATCGCACGCTCGAGCTTGCCGAGCACATTGCGCCGCAGGTCGATGTATCGGGGGTCCTCGGGTGCGAGGTTCACAGTAATGACCAGCGGCAAGCGAAGCGTTGCGAGCAGTTCCTGATCTGCAGGAGCGAAGGAGTTCCGGCGATCTTCGGTGACATCCAGCGACGTCCTGACCTGCGTCGCAAGGCCGAGCGCCGCGAATGTCAGCAGCGCACAGAGAAGGGAGCGCGCGAACTTGGCCCGCATTGGGATGCCCGGCGGCAGCCATACGCTGGAAAGCGCGGCAAAACCGCCAACTACGGCCAAGATGCCGAGCACGAGCCCGGCGGAGAGCAAGCCCTGCTCAAAGCTGCGCAAGGTCTGGGTCAGCGACAATTGTGCGATCCACGCCGACAGACCTGAACGGCCGGCCAGCGTGAAATCGAGCACCCACGATCCAATGGTTGCCGCGAGCGCGACGATGGCGGCGGTCGCTGAGCTGTCGGAGATCGTCGCTGCAAACAGCGCAATCGACCCGACCAGGAGACCGTAAAGCGAATGACCTAACAAGAGATTGGCGGTCTCCGGCGCCGCGAGATGGCCGCCCAAGATGACCCAGACCGCAAGTGCGGAAAGCGCCGGTATGCTTGCCACCGCCCAGGCCGCAAGCACAGCTGCCAGCTTAACCAGGATCAGTGTGGACGACCGATACGGTAATTGAAGCAGAAGCCGCAACGCGCCGGATTCCTTTTCCTGGCCAAGCACGCGAATGGCCACGAAGGGAAATAACAGCGTGACCGCAACGTAAAACGAACCGAATGTCGGGACCAGAATGCCGTCGAGTGGCGACAGGGTCGCCGCTGCCGCGGGCGACTGCAGTGCCGCGACACTGGCCTCGCTGTAGAGCGATACCGCCTGAACGAAGCTATATCCGATCAAGGGACAGACCAGCAGCAACATGGTCCACAGCGCCCGGCCGCTCGCAATCTCCGCCAGTTCTTTTGCGAGTAGCGGACGCAGGGAGGTTGTAGACGCGAAGCCTGATTTAGGTGAGCGCAAGGAAGATCTCCTCCAGCGATCCTTGGGGGATACCCGTCTGTTTACGGAGTTCGCGTAGTGAGCCGATTCCTCGGATCTGTCCGCCCGCTAAAAGAAGGAAGCGATCGCAAACGCGCTCCGCGTCGGTGAGCTGATGAACGGCCAGAATGAAGGTGCGCCCGTCTCCGGCTGATTTGCGCAATACTTCGATGATGCTTCGGGTCTGGCGAAGATCGAAGCCGTCGAATGGCTCGTCCATCAGCAACACAGGCTGAGGCGCCAGCAGGCCGATCGCCAATAGCAGCCGACGATTGTAGCCTTTGGAAAGCGCACTCACACGCTTTCGTAGCACCGGCTGTAGTTCGAGAGCGGCGACGGCTCTTGCGATCTCCGCAGTCGACCGTCTGTAAACGTTCGCAAAGAACTTCAAAACCTGGATGGTGAAGCGATCCTGATAAGGTCTGATCCCATCCGGGAGGTAAAACATCGCTGCTTTTCTGCGCGACGGCGGCAAAGCAACGCCAAGCCAGAAAACACCGCCCGAATCCGCCGCAATCAAACCGGCCAGGGTCTCCAGCAATGTGGTCTTGCCAGCCCCGTTTGGACCGACGATACCGAGCACTTCTCCCGCCGCTGCCTCGAATGTGACGCCCGCTATAGCGGCGTCCTCCCCATAACGCTTTGTGAGATCGGCGGCCCGTAGAAGCTCCATCGAGATCCCACTAGGCATCGAATTGGTAGCCGTCATGGTTTACCCCGCGTGTTCGCGATTGCGCGGCCTAAGAAGCGTAAGACTGACATTCTCCGGCCTGCGGTCATTGTCACTCGGATGCCTTCAGCCCCCTGGCCGACCTTGAGGGTCAAAACGCGAATAGTCGGCCGTAATCGAGGAAATCTCGACTTGATTGAACCGCGTGAGATCGTCTCGCTCGGTCCAGATTCCAAACTGACCGGCAACCAACTTGCTGTCGTCAAACACGGTCAATACCCATGCACCGTCCAGGCTAATTGTGAATGCATTGTCATTGGCAGTGACCTCCAGGGTCTGCCAATGGTTCCGCGCGATGTCGGCATCCACACCCGCGATTTCCTCGGATACCCCGCGAGCAACGCGCAGTAGCGAAATGCGCTGGTTATCCTCACCGACGCGCACAAGATAGTAATCGTCCGGACCAGTGACCCGTAAAGCAATGCCGGCGCTCGGCGTCGATCCATTGATCAGCTTGAAGTGCGTCCGTACTCTTGCATTGGTCATCGACACCGGGGCGTAGATTGCAAGTGCGGCTTGATCGGTGCGATCCGGGTCGGATCGTTGGATGGCCGTACCGCCGGAAGCCCCCGAATCGTCGACGATCGCCCAATGGCCGACATCGACTTGTCTCCCGCGCCAAAACTCAAATTGCTCGGGCGGCGCACCAACATTCTGTTGGGAGAGATCGATGGCGCTCGATTCCGCAGGGGAGACAGGCCCGATGCTCATCCCCATGATCACGGCCAGGAAGGCGATTGCAGCGCGAAGTGCGACCTCGGTGGCCGGTAAGTTAAGCGCAGGTCGCCCCCACCCGCAGATCAAGCGAGCGCGTTCAATAGCCGACGGTGGGATCAGAGCAAACATGCAGCGTCCTTTCAAAAAACGGACGCGATTCTTGGGCATGTCGCCTCACGGGGAGATCGCTTCCCCGAACGCGCAAATAATGTGCGACTGACAGATTTGTCAACGGCGTCCATGTCACCGATACTTCACAATAAAGGAGGCTCATCGACTCAATCGTCGTCATCGTCGTCGACAGCCCTGAGCCGACCGGTTTGCGAATTAACGGCGACTTTAGCGGTCTGCCCATCCTTCGACCCAATAGTCTCAAAATACTGCCCATCGCGCACGATCTGCACATTCGACCAGCCATCCGACTGGAGCTTTTGGCGTACCTGATCCTCGGTGACCGGTTGATCTCCCGCTATGAAGGCTGGGCCCTTGCCTGGCTCCGCGGTCACCACGGCTACGCTGGCTAGGCCCAACAACAACAGGCCACCACCGGCCAGTATCCATCTTCGATCCATCGCAATTCTCCTCTTCGCGGTTTCGATTGCTCGAGCTCCCCGCCGACGATGATCAGTCGTGGCGCCGGTGGCTCTTCCCGGAACCTCTTGCGAATTTCTGAATCGCCTTGACTAAGTTGATCTTGCCCCTCTCTCAGCGCCTCACCACTGAAGAGTTGCTGAAATTCCTGTCAGGAAGCTGGTGCAGCAACGAACAGCGCCATGGCGCAAGATCGCCTTTTTTGCAGCGCCGTCGGCGCTCGCAGGTCGCATCAAACCCTCTCGAACGGAGTGATCTCAACGTTTCTCCTCGGGATGCGCTCGCCAATCACGGCCGACCGTCTGATGGTCCTCGTCCACCTTGTCCGCGCGCCCTGTGCGATTGGTATCGTTCTCCTGGGCCTTCCAGTCACGGCCTATTTTTACGTCCTCGCCGCGCGCGCGCTCTTGGGCGCGCGATTGCTCCGCTTGTTGAGGGGTCTGGTCCGGTTGCACTGGAACAGCTTGGGCTTGGTTGGTTTTTCCCGACTCCTCAGCGTTGGCGGGACCGAGACCACAGGACAGCAGTATTGCCGTAATGATTGCGAGACTACGCATGCGTTCCTCCTCCATTGGGACAAACGCTAACGATTTGCTTCAGCTTCGGTTCGGAGATGTCGCGTTCCTTGCGGGTATGTAGTCAGCGACCACAAGCGGGCTTGTCATCCTTCCGACGGGCGGCACGACCCGATCTGAAAAGAAGAGCCATCGGGCAACTGACGAAACACTGCGTAGGTGTCCCTATCGATGGTGCGCAAAACGCCGTCTTCGTGCCACCTGAGGGAGTGGCTAGTCACTTCCGCGGATACCACCCTCTTCCAGAGTTGATGGTTCTGTTCGTCAAGTCTACTTCGAAAGGCACGGATGCCTCTTGCCCTCCAATCGAGCACTTGAGCACGAGCGTCTCAGCATTTGCATCCGCGACCGCCAGCGCCTCGGCGCACAGCGCTGCCGCGGCAGCAATCGTCACAGTCCATGCATCCATCGGTTACTCCGTCTTAAGCACCCAAAACCGGGCCAGCCGCTCAAACCAGGAGCGCGCTCAGCTACCCAGTTCACGTCGTATCCCGTTATTTTCAGTCAGACGGCTTCCCGCCTGAGCGGGCGCCCCCTCGATCGGTCTGAGCGGCCGGCGTGGGCCGGCTTCCGATCACCGGGCTGAGACGCAGCTTTTTGAGCTGCCGCAAATCTGTCGCCGCTTCCGCCAGCAGCCAATCCCGAAACGTCGCAATCTTCGGCAGCGTCGCAGTCGCCTTCGGGCAGACGATCCAGTACGTCTTTGATACGGGAAGGGATTCCGGGAAGGCCATCACGAGCCGGCCATTGATCAGATCCCAAGCCGCCAATGTGGTGCGCGCAAGCGCAATGCCCTGCCCATTGATCGCGGCGTCGATCACCATGCTGGCCCGATTGAGCACCGGACCGTGTGTGACGCCGGCGTCATCTATGCCAACGCCGCGCAGCCACTTCTCCCAGTCGGAACGGCTATCGAGATGGATCAGGGGAAACTTCAAAATATCCGCTGCTCCGCCAAGGCGCCGACGACCGGACAAGAGTTTTGGGCTGCACACGGCAAAGAGCCGTTCTGCGCCAAGCCTGACAGCATCGAGACCCGGCCAATTGCCGTCGCCATGACGCACAGCGAGATCAACTTCCTCGCGCGCGAAATCGACGTGATGCAGGGTTGCGGAGACGCGAAGGTCAATTCCGGCATGAGCTTCCGCAAAATGGCCCAGCCGATGGACCAGCCATTTTGCTGCAAAATCCGGAGAGGTACTGACCGTGAGAACGCCTGCGCTTTGCCGCTGCAGCAGCCGCTCCGTACCTGCGGCAATCCGATCGAACGCATCGCGCACGACGGCGAGATAGTCGCGCCCTGCCTCAGTGATGATCAGCCTTTGGCGTTCGCGGTTGAACAGCTTGACCGCCAGTTCCGCTTCCAGCGCCTTCACCTGATGGCTCACGGCCCCCTGGGTCACGCACAGCTCCTCCGCCGCGCGCGTAAAACTTTCATGCCGGGCGGCCGCCTCGAAGGCCTTCAATGCATTCAATGGCGGCAAGCGCGGGCGCATTGCTGTGCCTCCAGAAGTTCATGAGAAGAATTGGGGCAGGCCTGAGAAACGATGCTTTGCGGACCTGGTCCGGCCGGCCGTATGGAGGCTGCGACAGTTGGAAATCATGGATTTGGGAGCGGTTCGATGTCAACGCTTTTTACCAACATTGAGCATTTTCCCCGGCTTTGGCGCAGCACGACCTCCAAGGGTCATCAAACCAATTCATGGCTGGCTCTGCTCGACCGATGGCTCGCTTGCAGCGAGCGAATGCACCAGCGCGCCGGTCTGCGGGTCATCGCAGAAGACCCACACCTGCTTGCCGACCTCGGGCTCACCCGCGAAGAGGCCCTCAAGCAGGCCGATATGCCGTTCTGGCGATGACGCGGCCGACCCGGCTGAATTGATCGATTTTGAATTGGAGATAGTCTGATGAAATCCGTCTCGCGCCGCGAGGTCGTGGCCCTTGCGGCACAACTAACAGCCGTTGCTGTAGCCGGCACGCTGAGCCCGGCCTATTCCGCGCCGGCTGACGCGGCCGCCGAGATTGCCAAGTTCACAGCCGGCGTCGTCCCCGACGCCGGCAGGATCGCAATCGATCTGCCGGAGATCGCGGAAAACGGCAATGCGGTCCCCCTCACAATCGATATTGACCATCCGATGCTGCCCGAAAGCCATGTTGTGGAAGTGCTCGTGGTCGCCGAGGCCAATCCCTGGCCGCGGGTTGCCAGGTTTCATTTCACGCCGATGAGCGGACGAGCAATGGTCGCGACCCGGATACGGCTTGCGGGCACGCAGACCATTCACGTCCTGGCCAAGACCAGCGAGAACCGCATCTTGATGGCCCAAAGGCAGGTCAAGGTCACCATCGGCGGCTGCGGCGGCTGACCTATTTCAGGAGGTGTATGTGATCAACAAGCCACGCGTCAAGATTCCCGATCAGATCCGCAAGGGCGAGATCATCCAGATAAAAACTCTGGTCGCCCATGAGATGGAGAATGGGTTGCGCCGCGATCAGGCGGGCAAAGTCATTCCACGCAAGATCATCAATCGGTTCACCTGCAGCTTCAACGGAAAGCCCGTATTCGCCTGCGACCTCGAACCGGCCTTAGCTGCCAATCCGTATCTCGTGTTTTCGGTGCGGGTCGACGAGAGCGGCGTGTTCAATTTCACCTGGACCGACGACGACGGCACCGTAATCACTGCGGAAGAGAAGGCTATTACCCTATGATGCGCGTTCACGCCTCGCTGGCGACTTGCCAGGGAGTGCTGCCATTATGATCCTTGCGCGAAGCTGGATAGTGGTCGGCGCAACAATTGCCGTGTTCGCGGCATCTGTCCTCATTTCGGTCGGGCTCGCGCCTGCCGCCCCGGCAGAGCGCGCTGCTCCGCTCGCAATCGATGGTCCTGCCGCCGCGCGGCCGTGGATACGATATGGCGGCTGGCCAAACCGCGACACATCGAAGTTCAACTCCCTGAGCGCGATCGTATCGCCGCCTCCGCCCAAGGCGCCCCGCAAGATCGCCACACCTTTGGGCGGCGATCTGCCAGGTAATGTCGGCCCCGACCTTTCCGAGATCGGAAAGGCCGGCCGCGATGACGAATGGCTCTTCAACTACATCTATGATGCACGGGTCTATAATCCCGAAACCGTCATGCCCCCCTGGGGCACCCATGGGCTCCTGAGCGACTCCGAGATCGGGGATATCGTCGCGTTCCTCAAAACCCTCGCCAAGCCCGCTCCGTTCAAATCCGCGCTCGATGATCCGACCCGACGCCCACCTCCGAGCGAGCAGCGCGACAACCTCGACCCGATGATCAATCCGGCGATGTGGGCGATCGAGGAGCGTGCGCCCGCATTATGGAACGCGGCAGGCCCCGCAGGCGCCGCCTGCGTGTCCTGTCATGCGACTCCTGAACAAGCGTTCAAGACCTGGGCCGCCACGATGCCCAGATGGGAGCCGCGGCTTGGCAAGGTGCTTGGCGTCGAAGAGTTCGTCGCGCGTCACGCGAAAGCGACGACGGGACAGGACTGGCTGATGGAGAGCGAAGAGAATATCGCGCTATCGACGTATCTTCGCTATGTCGCCAACGGCGCGCCGATCATCGTCGATCTCGATAGCGCGCCAGCCAAGGCCGCCTATGAACGAGGCGAGGCATTAAGTTCGCGCAAGATCGGCGCGCTGAATTTCTCCTGCGCCGACTGCCATAGCGCTGACAAAGGCGCGCAGAAATGGATTCGCGGACAATGGCTTGGCGAACTGCGCGGGCAGCTTGATCATTTCCCGACCTGGCGAACCAGCCAGCAATCGACCTGGGACATCCGCAAGCGCTTTCAGTGGTGTCAGGTGGCGATCTGGGCCGATGACCTGCCGCCCGATGCCAGTGAGTATGGCGATCTCGAACTCTACCTGGCCGCGCAGAACGCGGGGCAAAAGCTGAGCGTCCCCGGCATTCGGCACTAAAGCAGTCCCTCGGTCGATAGACCGCATTGCAATCTCAAGAACCGGTTCATGACAACACGTCGCGAAATCCTTCAGATCGGAGTGGCCGCCGCTGCGATCACGGCTGCGCAGGGCCTCGGGACTTTGGGGCGCGCTGCCGCCCAGCAGCGCATCACCGAGGCCGAGTTGCTTCACTTCGAACCCTTCGGCAACATCACTCTGTTGCACCTCGCTGATTTGCACGGCCAGTTGAAACCGGTGTACCTGCGGGAGCCGACCTTGAACGCCAGCGCCGCGGCCGTTCTGGGACTGCCGCGCGCGACGGGAAGGGGCTTGCTGGCGCACTTCGGCGTTCCACACGGCTCTCCGATCGCTCATGCGCTGACATCAGATGATTTCGAGGCGTTGGCACAAAGTTATGGTCGTATCGGAGGCCTGGACCGCGCGGCCACGGTGATCAAGGCTGTACGCACGGAACGTGGAACGGAGCGTGTGCTGCTGCTCGATGGCGGCGACACCTGGCAGGGGTCGTTGACGTCCTACCGGACCCGCGGGCAGGACATGGTGGATTGCATGAAGCTGTTGCAGCCGGATGCCATGACCGGCCATTGGGAGTTCACGCAGGGCGAAGCTCGCGTCAAGGATCTCATCGATGCCCTCGGCTGCCCCTTCCTCGCGCAAAATGTACGCGACACGGAATGGGAGGAGCCGGTCTTCGAAGCCTACCGCATGTTCGAGAAAGGCGGCGTCAAGGTTGCCGTTATCGGCCAAGCGTTTCCGTTCACCGGACTCAGCACCCCTCGCCACATGATCCCGAGGTGGAGCTTCGCCCTGCGGGAGGACGATATCCGGGCGAATGTCGCGAAGGCCCGGCGGGAGGGTGCGGCACTCGTCATACTGCTTTCTCACAATGGTTTTGCAATCGACCGCAAGCTGGCGGGACGCGTGGATGGGATCGACGTCATCCTGACCTCGCACACCCATGACCCTCTTCCCGAGGTCGCGACCGTCGGCAAGACGCTGCTGGTAGCCGGCGGTAGCCACGGCAAGTTCATTTCGCGCCTTGATCTTGATGTCCGTAGCAGCGGAATAAGCGGCTTCCGCTTCAAGCTCATTCCGCTCTTTGCCGACATCATTCGCCCCGATCCCGAGATGGAGGCGATGATCGCAAAGGTGCGCGCGCCATTCGCGGCCGAACTGTCCCGCATCGTGGGTCGCACAGACACGCTTCTCTACCGGCGTGGCCGCCTCGACTGCAGCGTCGACGATTTGATCTGTTCCGCGCTGATCGAACAACGTGACGTCGAAATTGCCCTGTCGCCCGGCTTCTGGTGGGGAACCAGCCTGCTGCCGGGATCGCCGATCAGGGTGGAGGACATCCATAACATGACGTCGATCGCTTATGCCGAAGTCTGCCGCGCAGCGACGAGCGGCCAGCGCCTGAAAGACATTTTGGAGGATGCCGCGGACAGTCTGTTCAATTCGGACCCATACTACCAGCAGGGCGGCGATATGATCCGCTGCGGGGGCCTGAGTTATACGATCGATCCGGCCAAGCCGATCGGGGAACGCATCTCTGAGATGACACTCTTGCGCAGCGGCCGAGCGATCGAACCAGACAAGGAGTATGTGACGGCGAGTTGGTCTTGCGCGAGCGATACGGTGGAGGGTCCCCCTGTATGGGATCTCTGCGAAGCCTACGTTGCGCGGAGAGCGATCATCGGCGCCACGCGCGCTTCGATGGTGAACGTGGTTGGACGGTGATCCAGGCCGGCTGCGCTTGCACGGCGCATCCAGCGCGATTAAACTGATCAAAGGGGAAACGCCAGGCTCCCCATCAGACGGAAACGTCCAAGCTCTGCGCAATGCTCGCTGTTTCGAGGAGATTGCGCATGGACGGTCCGACCGAACGCGTTGTTATAGCACTCCTTCCGATCGCAAAGCGCAAAGGCATGAGGTTGCCATGCCGCTGAAGTCGGTTGGGACGATCACAATTCCGAACGCCGAAGGCAGCTCCTTCGATCACGGCGCCTTCGATCCCAAGACTCGACGCGTCTTCATTGCCCATACGCAACGGGACAGTGTTGAAGTCATCGATCACGGCACGCAGCGGCACATCGCAACGGTACCGGGCTTTCCCGGTGTGGCCGGTGCCGTGGTTGACGACGGCGAGGTGCTGCTCACCAACCGCGGCTCCGCATCCATCGCCTGGATGAGTGCCGAGTCCTTCAAGACAGAAGCGGTTTTTGAGACTGGCCCCCGGCCAAACGGCGCTGCCATCGTGAAGCGTTTGGCACTCGGGATCGCGGCCTGCATTGGCAGCGACACTGAGACGCCGACACTCCAAAGCTTCCATCTCAGGAACGGCAGAGTGGCCAAGCTCGAGCTACCCGGCCGACCGCTAGGGCATGCACACATCTTTTCCGATCGAAAAACCGACTCTTAATCAAGGACTTGGATGTGGGGCGATGACCAAAGTTCGCGAGCGCAGCTTAGCTAAACGTCGTCATTTCTCTGCGTTCTTCAGCCAAGTCCTTGAGAAGACTCCAGAAGATGTGTGCATGCACTAGGGCCGACCGAGGTGGTGCGTTGCGGATGCAACTGCCGACCGGCTATTCCTGTGCATCCGCGAACCTTCCATGGTTCTGGTGGCGAGCCTGCCCGGCCTAAAGCCGATTGCTGAGTGGAGGCTCCCCTCGGGCGGCGCCCATGGACTCGACATCGACCATTCGCGCGGCCGGCTCTACGCAGCGTGCGACGACGGCGCACTCGTCGAAATCGACAGCGAGTCAGGCAACATCACCAACGTGTGGCCGATCCCTCCGTCACCGGATGTCACGTTCTTCAACCCATCCAGCGGCCTTGTTCATGTTGCGATCGGCGAACCCGGCGTCGTCGAAACAATCGATCCGCGATCCGGCACGATCGATCGTACCGTGACGGGTCCAGGTGCCCACACCACGGTCCTGGTTCCGCCTGACCTGCTCTACGTGATTTCGCCCGCACACGGCGGCGTCCTCGTTCTGGGCAATGCGTGACTTCAAGACAACCAAGCTGAAGGAGAGCAACATGAAATGGATCACACGAGAGCACGTCAAAGTCGATCGGGTCGCCTGCCCGTGGTTGATCAAGAAGTTTGTCGATAAGGACGCCGAGTTTCTGTTTGTACCGGCTGACAGGGTGATGGACGAAGCCAAGAGCCAGAATGCCATTCCGTACGATGTCAAAGACGTCGAGCTGGGGCATCACGGCAAGGAATGCTCTTTCGAGGCGATCCTGAAGAAGTACAAGCTTACAGGCGATCCCGCCCTGATGTTGCTCGGCCGCATCGTGAACGGCGCCGACACCGACAACACGCTCTACCATCAAGCTGAGGGACCCGGCCTGCAGGCGCTCGCCGAGGGTTTTCGCCATCTCGGCTACAAGGACGACCACGAGCTCAATGCCGCCGAATGGATCGTCTATGATGCGCTGTACGCTTACGCGAAAGAGATGGTCAAGCGAGGGAAGCCGGTCGGCCAATTTGCACATTGATCGGGCGCATCGTCGATACCGCGCGATCGTGGGTTCGACGCAAGTTCCTGCGACACGAACCCACGTGATCGGGCCTTCGCACGGCTATTTACTGTCGCTCTTTGACTTGGCCACTGCTATCGACAGTGAGCGATACATCCTTGCCGTTCTTCGTTGCTTTCACCGCAACACCCTCGGTCGTCGATTTGACGTCACGAATGTTCGTGTAGCCGGCCGATTGCAGCCTGGCTGTGAGTTCCTCCTGGGTGAGCGCATGAGCGGGTGTGAAGAAGGCGAATGCCACACAGCAGACTAGAACCTGAGAAAGAGTTCGCGCCGGCATGATCTTTTCTCCGATGTTTCACAGGTGACTGACTATCAGTCTGATCGCAACGCCCATCGGCTGGAGCAGTTCCGTTGTCAAAGGTAGGCCGCGATGCATTCTTGGGCGCCTTAAGTGGTCGGCTACATCGGTCGACAAGCCGTGCTTAGATTGGATCTCTCCGAGTTCGGCCAGATCACGGTGAATGATTGGCGGCGCGCGTCGACGCGCCAATTGAGTTCTTTCGGCGTTCGGGCTAGTGTCTTTTTGGGGACGTAGCAGCTCCCCGTGAAATGGGTCATCCCATGCAAGAGCTGTTCGCTTTGTTGTTGGAGCGAACACATGGATGGGATATCTCTCGAGCTTCCGCTGTTCATTGTTGCGACCTTTGCCGGTGCGCTCGTCGCGGGTCTCTCCGGTTTTGCCTTCGGCCTGGTCGCCGCCTCGATCTGGCTCTACATCCTAACTCCCCTGCAAAGCGCCAGCTTGATCATTGCCTTTGGGCTGATCGTGCAAGGTTACTCCGTTTGGAAACTGCGTGGCGCGTTGGATTGGGGACGGCTCTGGCCGTTCGTCCTTGGCGCGGCGCTCGGCGTGCCGGTTGGTGTAACCATATTGACCTGGGCCGATCCTGGCCACGTCCGCGCAGGCGCCGGTGTGCTTCTCGTTCTCTACAGCCTTTATGCACTGTTTCGTCCCGCGATCATCCCCTTGAAATCACCGGGCGCTGCATCCGATGCCATTGTCGGATTCCTTAACGGCGCGTTGGGCGGCATTACAGGGCTCGCCGGAATCCTGGTCACGATCTGGTGCGGCCTGCGCGGGTGGCCCAAGGATGTGCAGCGTGCGGTGTTTCAACCGGTCGCCGTGGCGACGTTCGTGGTGAGTGCATTGTGGATCGGCGCCAAAGGCGCACTCAGCGTGGATACGATCAAGCTTTTTCTGATCGGCCTGCCAGCCCTGTTCGCCGGTAC
Organism: Bradyrhizobium tropiciagri; assembly: GCF_001189845.1. GTDB lineage: Bacteria > Pseudomonadota > Alphaproteobacteria > Rhizobiales > Xanthobacteraceae > Bradyrhizobium > Bradyrhizobium tropiciagri. The sequence goes on along the minus strand of NZ_LFLZ01000035.1, from coordinate 13,198 downwards.
CTGGCTTGGTCTCAAGTTGTTCGGCCGTCTCGACGAGGCTGCATTCCGCAAGGTCGTACTGGTGCTGCTTCTGGCTTCGGGGACGGTGCTGATCGTCTAGCGTTCCGATGGAGCGCCCTGGCCTGCTGGACACATGACGAACACGCAGTCATCGACCAATGAATTCGGAGCCATTTTCCATGTCTAAGCCCACAGATCGCCTCGGCCGCGTCGCTATCCTCTGGCGGGGCGATGAAGAAGCGCGCCGCAATGCTGCGCCAGAGACCAGCCGGTTCAAGGACGTGTTCGCAGCGCTCGCCGATATCGGCGTCGATGCCGAACCGGTCGTCTATGAGGACGACGTCCGCGACGCCGTGAGCGCACAGCTCGCCACGTTCGATGGAGTGCTCGTCTGGGTCAATCCGATTCACGAGGGGCGCAACCGCGCCAATCTTGACGCGCTGCTGCGCGAGGTCGCGGCGTGCGGCGTGTGGGTGAGCGCCCATCCCGATGTGATCCTCAAAATGGGCACCAAGGAGGTGCTCCATCGTACTCGCACGATGAGCTGGGGCTGCGGCACGGCCCTTTATCAAACGGCCGCGGCGATGCGCGCGGAATTGCCGTCACGGCTCGCCGCCGGGCCACGCGTCATCAAGCGTAACCGCGGCAATGGCGGTCAAGGCGTTTGGAAAGTCGAGCTGCTGACCAATCAAGGCACCCGATCGATCGTACGCGTGCTGGACGCCACGAAGGACGCATCGGAGGACGTGGCACTTGACGATTTTCTCGACCGGTGCATCGAGTATTTCGAAGATGGCAGCGTGATCGATCAGCCGTTCCAGGCGCGCCTGAGCGAAGGTGTGGTGCGCTGCTATATGGCGGGCGATCGCTGCGCCGGCTTCGGCCACCACAAAGTCAAGGCCCTGGTCGAGGCACCGGCCGCGTGCGCCGAAGCCGGTCCGCGGCTCTACACCTCCAAGTCCGATCCGCGCTTCCAGCGCCTGCGCCGGTTGATGGAAGACGAGTGGACGCCGCAGCTTATGTCCTTGCTCGATATCCCGAGGGGCGATCTTCCGATGATCTGGGATGCGGATTTCATGCTCGGCTCACCTGGCGCCGACGGAAGCGACAGTTATGTGCTCGGCGAGATTAACGTGAGTTCAGTCTTCCCGATGCCCGATGAGGCGCCGGCCGAGATCGCCCGCCGGGTTGCTGACCGGCTGCGGTAGAAGAGCTGACAAATCCAGATCTGCACCGGAGGTTCGCGCACAACCAGCTACCACCGAGAGTGCAACATCGTAGAAAATCGTAGTTTGGAGGGCAAAATCGTGCCGCATGGTAGTGGGGTCCGCTACAACGGGAAAACCACTATTTTCGAAGCACATGTTTTCCTGCCGAAGCGCAAGCACTTCGCCAAGCGCAGCGTTGATAATCCGCCATGCGCGATCCAACCACGCTTCGAAAACTACCGAGCAAGTCCAAGTCCTGAGCTGGATTTGAACGCAGTGAACTTGGCGAGCCTCAGGGAGAAATCCGCGGGCGCCTTTCGGGCCGATTATCTAGCGAACCCAATCGTACAAAATCGTGCTCCAGCGTAGAAAAGCGCAGTTTTGGTGCCCAGGGGCGGGATCGAACCACCGACACTGCGATTTTCAGTCGCATGCTCTACCAACTGAGCTACCTGGGCATACCCGCAGGACCGAAAAGGCCGAAGCGAGCGGGCGGTTTATAGAGAGGTCGGAGCGCTGTGTCCACCCGCCTTCGCCAAAGGCTTCGGCGTCGCAGGCCCGCCTACCGGTATTTCCCCAACTTGTTGGGAAATATTGGCTATTCCGGGTCCTCCTCGTCATCCTCGCGGCCGGGAACGACATAGCGGCCGGTCAGCCAGCGGTTGAGGTCGACGTCGCGGCAGCGCGGCGAACAGAACGGGCGGAAGGCCTGCTCGACCGGCTTGCCGCAGATCGGGCAGGCGCGCGGGGTGGCCGGGGGCGTTCGGGGCTGGTCGGTCATGGCTCGGACGTAGCTTACATCAATCGAGATGCAAGGGCGTTGAGGGTGCGAGGTTCCTCGGGCGTCACACCGCGACGGCGTTGAGCCAGCCATGGCGGATCGGAAAGCCTTCGCCGCCGAGCAGGGTCACGGTCTCGTAGAGCGGCAGGCCGACAACGTTGGTATAGGAGCCGACCATCTTGACCACGAAGGATCCGGCGATGCCCTGCACGGCGTAGCCGCCGGCTTTGCCGCGCCATTCGCCGGAGCCGATATAGGCCTGGATGTCGTCCTCGCTGAGCCGCTTGAAGCGCACGCGGGTCTCGACCAGGCGCTGGCGGAACGCCTCGCGCGGCGTCACCACGCAGATCGCGGTGTAGACGCGGTGGTTGCGGCCCGACAGCAGCCGCAGGCATTGCGCGGCCTCGTCGACCAGATTGGCCTTGGGCAGGATGCGGCGGCCGACCGCGACCACGGTGTCGGCGGAAATGATGAAGGAGCCGCGCAGATCGTCGTCGAGCTGCACCGACTTCAGCGCAGCGTCCGCCTTCGCGCGCGCCAGGCGATTGGCGCAGGCGCGCGGCAACTCGCCCCGCCGCGGGGTCTCGTCGACATCGGCCGGGCGCAGCGCGTCGGGCTCGATGCCGGCCTGGTTGAGCAGGGCCAGCCGCCGCGGCGAACCGGAAGCAAGAACGAATTTGGGACGGCCTAGCATGCGGGCTTTTGGGCTGAATCGGGGGGACGGACGCGGGCGGAACCTATCGGATGGGGCATGGATGCACAACCTTGGAACCGGCCGCGAATCGCGCTCCCGCTTGGAGACAAGGCCCCATAAGCACAGCTGTTTGTCAGTCTGGCGACAAGGGGCGATTCCGCGAATCGGAACACGCGCGTTCCTTCACCTCAAGGCTCTTCACAGGTTCGCCGCGGCCTTGGCAAAGCGGCGGCGGATCCGCATCAGGAGGCCGTCGCAGACCTCGCGATAGGCGGCGAGCTTCTGCTCGCGATTGCCGCTGGTGCCGGTCGGGTCGTGCGTCGGCCAGTATTCGACATCGGCGGCGAGCGTCCGGGTCAGGTCCAGCGCCTTGTGGTGCGCCTCGGGCGACAGCGTGATGATGAGGTCGAAGTTCAGCCCCTCCCAGTCCTCGAGTTCCTCGAAGGTTTGCGGCTTGTGGCCGGAAATGTCCTGGCCGAACTCGGCCATGACTGAGACCGCGAACGGATCGAGCTCGCCCTTCCTGACGCCGGCGGAGCGAACATAGAGGCCTTGCGGAAACATGTGCTGCAGCAGGCTTTCGGCCATCGGCGAGCGCACGGCATTGTGGGCGCATGCGAACAGCACGGCCTGCGGGGTGCGCGCGCTTGGCGCTGCCATGCGATCAGGCTTTTTTCGACCGGGGCACGCCCCCGTCAGTAAACGCTTCACTGATCATGCGCCCTCGCCTTTCCAATGAAGGACGGTGATCAGCGTGAACAGCCGCCGCGCGGTCTCGAAGTCGACGCGCACCTTGCCCTTGAGCCGCTCCTGCAGCGTGCGCGAGCCTTCGTCATGGATGCCGCGGCGGCCCATGTCGATCGCCTCGATCTTGTCCGGCGTCGCGGTACGGATCGCCTGATAGTAGCTGTCGCAGATCATGAAGTAGTCCTTCACGACGCGGCGGAACGGGGTCAGCGACAGCAGATGCGCCACCACCGGCGCGCCGTCCTCCTTGCGGATATCGAACATCAGGCGGTTGCCGGTGATCGCGATATGCAGGGTGTAGGGCCCGGTCTCGGCGCCCTCGGGCGCGAAAAGGTTCTGCTCGACCAGGTCGTAGATGGCGATCGCCCGCTCATGCTCGATGTCGGGCCCGGAACGGCCGATCGATTCCTCGTCGAGCGTCACCGCGACGATGCGATTGTTGGAATCCTCGTCGTCTGGTGGCTTGTTCATGAGAGGTTGAGGCGCAATCCGACGGAACGTGAATGGGCATCGAGACCCTCGGCCTGACCGAGCGTCATCGCGGCGGGTCCGAGCGCACGAAGTTGATCCGGCCCGCACCTCAGGATCGAGGTTCGCTTCATGAAGTCAAGCACCCCGAGGCCCGAGGAGAACCGGGCCGAGCGCGCGGTGGGCAGCACGTGGTTGGAGCCGCCGACATAGTCGCCGATCGCCTCCGGGGTATGGGCCCCGAGGAAGATCGCGCCGGCGTTGCGGACCTTGTTCGACAGGCCCTCGGCGTCCGCGGTCATGATCTCCAGATGCTCGGCCGCGATCGCATTGGCGAGCTCGATCGCGTCGTCGAGCTTCGCCACCTGGATGATGGCGCCGAAATCGTCCCACGAGGCGCGCGCAATCGCCGCACGCGGCAGCGTCGCAAGCTGCGCCTCGACCGCGCGTTCGACATCGGCGGCGAGCCGCGCGCTATCGGTGATCAGGATCGATTGCGCGCTGACGTCGTGCTCGGCCTGCGCCAGGAGGTCGGCCGCGATCCAGTCGGCATTGCCGGTGTCGTCGGCGATAACGAGCACCTCGGAGGGGCCGGCGATCATGTCGATGCCGACCTTGCCGAACACCAGCCGCTTGGCCGCGGCGACATAGGCATTGCCCGGCCCGACGATCTTGGCGACCGGCGCGATCGTCGCGGTGCCATAGGCCAGCGCCGCCACCGCCTGGGCGCCGCCGACGCGGTAGATTTCCGAGACACCGCCGAGATGGGCGGCCGCGAGCACCAGCGGGTTGAGCTTGCCGTCCGGGGCCGGCACCACCATGACGACCCGCGGCACACCGGCGACCTTGGCCGGCACGGCATTCATCAGCACCGAGGACGGATAGGCCGCGGTGCCGCCGGGCACATAGAGCCCGACCGCATCGACCGCACTCCAGCGCCAGCCGAGCTCGACGCCTTGGGCATCGGTGAAGCGCTCGTCCTTGGGCAGCTGGCGGCGATGGAAGGTCTCGATCCGGTCGCGCGCGAATTTCAGCGCCTCGACGGTCTTGGGGTCGCAGGCCGCGACCGCCGCGTCGATCTCGGCTGTGGTGATGCGCAGGCCGGCAGCGTCGATATCGAGCCGGTCGAACTTCTTGGTCGCCTCGAGCAGCGCCGCATCGCCGCGGGCCGCCACGTCGTCGACAATGGCGCGGGTGGCGCGCTCGACGTCCGCCGATACCTCGCGCTTGGCCGCCAGGAAGTCGCGGAAACGCTGGTCGAAATCGGCGCTCTGTCGGTCCAGGCGAACGGGCATGGCGGCTTTCTGAAGAGGACTCTGGGTCCCTGCTCAATGGCGCGGCGGATAATGGCCGTCAACCCTTGGCTCCCGTCGTCCCGGCGAAAGCCGGGACGACTACCCCGTCGCCACCCCGAGATCATCCTCCCCGAGATCGGTCAATTCGCATTCCAGGCACTCGACATCGAGCCGCAGCGCCCCGCCATGGCCGAACATCAGCAGCGCGCTGCCGCCCGGCGGGTCGGAGGCATAGAACTCGATCCCGAGCAGTTCCAGGGCCGCTTCCGGGGTCTCCAGGTCGATATTGCGCGACTTGCATGCCAGCACCCGGTCGAACCTGAGCGCGGCGATCAGCCGGCGCGAGCAGGTGCCGCCGGACAGGGTCTGTTCCCAGTCGAGCCGGTTCAGGCCGACCACGAGGCGTTTCTCGTCCTGGCGCCAGATGATGTCGGCGGGCTGGACGCGGGCGTCCTGCACATGGGCGGAGATCACCGCGAGGTCGTCGGCGTCGAGGGCGATCAGTTTCAGCGGCGCGGGTGGGGACATGACGGTGGTTATAACGCGTTCGGCAGCCAGAGGTACCAGGTGGCCGCGAGGAAATACCGCTCGGGGGAACCGGCAGCGCACGAGCAAAATATCGAAAACAACCCCATGCAAGGGAGCTGGAAGCTGCGCGGCATGACCTGATCGAACGTATGCGCATTGGCTCTTCGTCAGGTGGGCACGCTCGTCAGGCTCCCTCCTCCCTTGCGGGGGAGGGTTGGGGAGAGGGGTAAGCCCCGGGGCGAGATGCGGGACGAAGCGGTTAGTCCCACAATCCCGGCTCGATAATCAGAGGGCAATTTCGAGAGAGCGCGCCGAGTGGCCACCCCTCTCCCTAACCCTCCCCCGCAAGGGGGAGGGAACCCTACCGCCTGTGGCCCCCTCACATTGCAGTCGCTAGGCCCGCGCTTAGTCAGCGTTCCTCGGCGAGCGCAGCGCGCCTCACCCCTTGATGAACGCCAGCAGATCCGCGTTGATGGTCTCGGCCTCCGTCGTCGGCATGCCGTGCGGAAAACCCTTGTAGGTCTTCAGCGTGCCGTTCTTCAAAAGCTTGGCCGAGAGCGGGCCGGAATCGGCATAGGGCACGATCTGATCGTCGTCGCCATGCATCACCAGCACGGGCACGTTGATCTTCTTCAGGTCCTCGGTGAAGTCGGTCTGCGAGAACGCGACGATGCCGTCGTAATGCGCTTTCGCGCCGCCCATCATGCCCTGCCGCCACCAGTTCTGGATCACGGCTTCCGACGGTTTCGCGCCGGGCCGGTTGTAGCCATAGAACGGGCCGGCCGGCAGATCGCGGTAGAATTGCGAGCGGTTGGCCGCGACCTGGGCCTGCAGGCCGTCGAACACCGATTTCGGCAGGCCGCCGGGATTGGCGGGCGTCTGCACCATCAAAGGCGGCACGGCCGCGATGATCGCCGCCTTCGCCACCCGGCTCTCGCCGTGGCGGGCAATGTAGTGCACGACCTCGCCGCCGCCGGTGGAATGGCCGACATGAACGGCATTCCTGAGGTCGAGATGCGCGGTAACGGCCGCGAGGTCGTCGGCGTAATGGTCCATGTCATGGCCGTCGGCGACCTGGGCTGAGCGGCCATGGCCGCGGCGGTCATGGGCGATGACGCGGAAGCCGTGACCCACGAAGAACAGCATCTGCGCGTCCCAGTCGTCCGACGACAGCGGCCAGCCATGGCTGAACACGATCGGCTGACCCGAACCCCAATCCTTGTAGAAGATATCGACGCCGTCTTTGGTGGTGATGGTGGGCATTTGAATGCTCCTCTTGTTGCTGATTCTTTGGTCCGCCCACGACGGGGCGTGAACGGACCTCCGGCGACAGCGTGTCGCCGACACGCCGCCGCCCATCATCTTCTATGCTGTGCGTCGTCTCGAATTGATGTCATCCGCCTCGGATCAGGCGAAATTGACCGGCCTGAAGCGGCGCCAGGCGCCGATGATCATCACGACGAAGAACACCAGCACGATGCCCTGCACCGCCCCAAACACGGGCCCGGACGGCGGGTTCGGCGGCACGGCCGGCGCCAGCGCCTGCAATGCGGGTATCTTGAGGAAACTCTGGATGACCAGCACGAAGACATTGAGATAAAGCGAGACCATCGCGGTCACGACATAGATCGGGCGCCATGCGCCCTTGAGCTGCATCGCATAAAGCGCGATGCAGGCGATCGCGAGCAGCACCAGCGAGAGCCCGCCGATGATCTGGGACGGCAGCACCTTCTCGGTGATCAGTGGCGGGATCACGAAGCCGGTGGCGCTGGTCAGGATCGTGAGAACGAGGAAGATCGCGGTCAGTCCGGGCATCGCGCGCGAGCCGAGCAGGCCGAACATCACGATCACACCGGCGACGATCGCAATCAGGCTGATAATGACGTGCACAAGCACCAACGTCGTCATGTAGCGCACTCCCCCGTTGAGAACCCGCGCTACGTTACGATGCGTCTTTGAAAATTGCTACATGGTTCGATGGGAGGTCGAGCGACATCTCATGAGAATTCGCCGGCGCCAATTGTGATTGACCCGTCATCCTGAGGTGCGAGCGGAGCGAGCCTCGAAGGATGCACGGCCAGCAGCCGGGCCGTACATCCTTCGAGACGCGCTACGCGCTCCTCAGGATGACGGTGATAGTGCCTGCGCCCATCGGATGCGCGTACTCGTGCGCCTCGTAAGACATTGAATCAATAATAGCGCGGGATCGGCCCGTCATGCGGCGTCTTGCGCTTGGACAGGTCGAATAGCACCTCGTCGACATAGCACCAGCCCCAGCCTTCCGGCGGATCGTAGCCCTCGATCACGGGATGGCCGGTGGCATGAAAATGCGCCGTCGCATGCCGGTTCGGCGAATCGTCGCAGCAGCCGACATGGCCGCAGGTCCGGCAGATCCGCAGATGCAGCCAGCGGCTGCCGCTCTTCAGGCACTCCTCGCAGCCGCGCGCGCTCGGCGTGACGTCCTGGATGCCGGCGATATGGGTGCAGCCTTTTGTCATTTGCGGGCCTCGTGTTCAGAACGACTTCAAGTACCCGTCATCCTGAGGAGGCCGCAACGCGGCCGTCTCGAAGGATGGACGGCCCGGCTGGTGGCCGATTCATCCTTCGAGACGCGCGTTCCGCGCTCCTCAGGATGACGGGGATAGAGCGACCCGGATGGATCATCCCTACAGCGTCGGGCTGCCGGCATCGGCGAGGTAGCCGTGCAGGGCGGCGACGACCTGCGCGCCTTCGCCGATCGCGCCGCCGACGCGCTTGACCGATCCGGAGCGGACGTCGCCGACCGCGAACACGCCGGGCACCGTGGTCTCGAGCAGCGGCACGGCGGGCGCGCCCTCGCCGTTCTGCACGCCGGTCTTGACGAAGCCGCCGCGGTCGACCTGCACCCCGCAGCCCTCGAGCCAGCCGGTGGCCGGATCGGCGCCGACGAACAGGAACAGATTGCGGATATCCATCGTGAACTCGTCGGGTGCGAGCCGGCTGCGCCAGCGCACACGTTCCAGTGTCTCCGCACCTTCGAGCCCGATCACCTCGGTATTGAACATCAATTCGATGTTCGGCGTCGCCTCGATGCGCTCGATCAGATAGCGCGACATGCTGGCGCCGAGCCCGCCGCCGCGGATCATCATATTGACCCTGCGGGCATGCGCCGACAGGAACACCGCCGCCTGGCCAGCGGAATTGCCGCCGCCGACCAGCACGACGTCCTGCTGGGCGCAGAGCCGCGCCTCGATCGGCGAGGCCCAGTACCAGACGCCGCGCCCCTCATAATTCTCGAGATTGTCGATCACCGGCCGGCGATAACGCGCACCGCTCGCGACCACGACCGACCTGGCGCGCAGCGTATGCCCGCATGCGGTGTCGAGCGCGAACGCGCCGGAGGCCTTCGAGCAATCGAGCGATTTGATCGAGACCGGGATCAGCATCTCGGCGCCGAATTTCTGCGCCTGGTTGAAGGCCCGTCCGGCGAGCGCCTGGCCGGAGATGCCGGTCGGAAAGCCCAGATAGTTTTCGATCCGCATGCTGGCGCCGGCCTGGCCGCCGAAGGCGCGCGAATCGAATACCGCGACCGACAGGCCTTCCGAGGCCGCATAGACCGCAGTGGCGAGCCCGGCCGGGCCGCTGCCGACCACCGCGACATCGTAAAGCTTGTTCTCCGCGCTGTTGCCGATCATGCCGAGCGCCATCGCAAGCGCGGTCTCTGAGGGATTGCGCAGCACCGTGCCGTTTGGGCAGACCACCAGCGGCAATTCGGCGCGCGTCGGCGAATAGCGCGCGACGAGGTCGGCGGCATCGGTGTCGGCCTCGGGATCGAGGACGTGATGCGGCTGGCCGTTGCGCGCCAGGAAATTCTGCAACGGCGCCATGTTGCCGACCGAGGCGGGGCCGATCAGTACCGGCCCGCCGGCGCCGCCCTGGATCAGGCTGACGCGGCGCAGGATCAGCGCCCGCATGATGCGCTCGCCGAGATCGGCCTCGGCGACCAAGAGCGCGCGCAACCGGTCCGGCGGCAGCAGCAATGTCTCGACGACGCCGTCCGCATGGCCGTCGACCAGCGCGGCGCGGCCGGAGAGCTGGCCGATCTCGGCGAGAAACTGACCGGGCCCCTGGTCGATGATCGGCGTGACACGGCCGAGGCCGTCGCGCTGGGTGATCGCGACGCTGCCCGACAGCACCACGAACATGCCGGGACCGGGCGTGCCGGTCTCGAACAACGCCTCGCCGTCCTTGTACGAGCGCGGCTCGCCGAAGCGGCGCATCCGCTCGATCTCATGCACCGTTAGGGTCGGAAAGGTCTGTTCATGGCGCGGGAAGGCGGCGGCGGTTGCGTTCAGGCGATTGATTGTTGTCTCATCGATTGCAGCCATGTCGGCGACCCGTTTCTTCTTTGCACACACACCCGAGCCGGGTTAGCGGCCCGGCTCGTTTCCGCCGGCGTCATCCGGCGAGGGGTGATCTAGCGGGCCGTCGGCCGGTTCGGAAGCCACATCCTCGCGACCGCGCGCCTGGGATTTTCGCCGTTTCAGGTTTTCGCGCAGCGCCAGCTTGAGGCGATCCTGCCGCGAATCCTTCAGGCGGGCTCCGGCCTGCCCGCCGCCTCTGTCCTGATCACCCGTCATTGCTGAACTCTCGAACCGCCGACGCCCTTTCGCGCGCCGTGAGCATAGACAATCGCTGCCGCCCGCGCACCCTGCCCGGTCGGCCAGTTGCGCACGGCGACATGATTCGGCCGCAGGTGGACGGTCGCATTCCCGTGCGGTCGGGAACCCAATCGGGCCGAAATCGGCCGAATTGGTCGGAATCACCGACACGGAACGTGATTTCTGCCGATTTGCCCGGCAGGATGGGCGCTGTTTCGCTTGCGCGAAAGGGAGGCCTGTGGCAAGAACCGCCCGCTTGGACGGGCCCATAGGGCCGATTCAATTTTTCCCGGGCATGCTGCCGTAGCTCAGTGGTAGAGCACTCCATTGGTAATGGAGAGGTCGACAGTTCAATCCTGTCTGGCAGCACCAGGATCTTCGTCGCATAGCGACTGAACCAAGCACCAGACATCCTCATCCGATCCGGAAGATCGCCGGCTGGCGCGAAGCGTGCGAGCCAGGGACGACCGTGGAGCGCCCTCGACTGGTGTGGTGCCCTTGACCGTCCGGAGCTCCTGGCCCCTCACGCGACGGCCGCCGCATCTGCCCGTCTCGTCATCGCCCCGGACCGAGGCTCCCCGGATCGCAAAATCTACTTTTGGTTGATTTTCGGCCAGAGCCATACTTCTATGGAGCTGTAGTTACTCGGCGAATTTTCAAAGCTCCGCAAGACCACATTGAATTGGGAGATATACGTGCGCATCAAGATTTTGCTGCCGACGGCTCTTGCGCTGTTGGCATCGTCGTCCGCATTTGGCTTTGAGTTGGGAGATGTCGAGCGTGCCTCGGGCTCGCGGCCGGTCATAAGACCCTTCGACGGTCCCAGGGACGTTTTCCAGTACGATCTCAAGGTCCGCAATCTCTGCGACGATCCGCAGAGCCTGAACAATGTGGCGTCGAGTTGGGTCGGGGCGAAGCGAACCGGCAACATGTTTCAGGATGGCTTCAATATTCGCGATCGGTCTGTCGCCCTCGCGGCCGTGGTGACCTTCCCGAATGCCAAGGGCAACGAGACCAAGCAGGTCAAGGTGCCGATCATTGCCAAGGCCAACTTTGGCGACACCCAAATTCAGAACTGCGAAGGCACCATCATCACCGACGTTCCGGCCAACGCGAAAATAAGGATGCACTTCGAGTACAAGCAGTCGGACACCATTCGATTCAATGACCCGACGAAGTTTGTGAGCGGCATTACGACAGTCGGCGCAAGTGCCGTCGCATTGGGATCGCTCGCCACGGGCACCGGGGGTATTGGAGCGACGATCGTCCCTGTCGTCTCCTACCTGCAGAAAAACAGCAACGCCATCACCACGCTCAATAGCGGCGTGAACTCGATCATGGAGTCGTTTGCCGAAACCAAATCGCCGGACCCCACGCAGTACGAGATCAGATCGACCACCAGCAACATCAGCTACCGGAGCGGCCGAACCACTGTCATCTCGATCGACAAGATCGTGCACGGGAGCGGGTTGGATCTTGATGGCCTGAACGGCTGGTCGGGGGTCGACGGAGCTTTTACCGAGCGGTACGGCGAGCTTCAGAACCAGTTCAACAATGCCCAGAATGCGGTCGATGCTCCCTGGTCGGCCAACCTGCCCAAGTTCTGCGCGAAGCTGAGGGCCTATGTGGATGGAGCGACCAAGGGCGACCGTTTCGCCTCGGCTATTGGTATCGGTTTTCACGCCTTCTACAATTCGACGGAATATGGCGGGAAAACTTGCCTGAATTCCTGGGACATCGCGGCTCTGAAGGCGCACCGTTTTGCTCCGCCGTTCCCCGATGCCTGGCCGACGAATGCGACACCATCCGCAGCTATGGTGGCAGCACGGTCGACGCCGAAGCCGACCGGCAAGTCGGCCCGGTTGGCCGGCGCTCTCGCCTCACGCTGACGGCCTGAATCCATCCTGTCGGCGCCGAACGCAGGCGCCGGCAGGATATCGCCGCCGGCTCTCGGGGATCGTCAAGAAAGCACGATCCGGCTCCAGCAGCCGTGGCCGGCCTGCGCGACGATGGGACCCGCCACCACGGTCGCCGTCCGCCTTCGCCTCCCCCTCTTCGCCGAATCAATGCGCGAGCAGCAGGCCAACGCCGCCGATCATCAGCGCGACGTAGACCACGAACACACTGCCGACCCATTTCCAATCGATCTGTGCGCGTTCGGGGCTCAGGCTTTCGATGATGCCGTGCATGATGATTTCCTTTGAGAAGCGTTTTCGAGCGAAGTGGGTACCGGTTCGCGTGAAGAAAACGCGTCAAAAACAAGAATCCAGAGCCCCGTTCCGATTCAATCGGAACGGAAAAGGCTCTAGAAGTCGCATGCGCGGCGTATAGACCTCGCCTCGAGCACGTCATGTGACTCACTTCACATTTGCCACCGCGGAGCGGACCCAAGAGTGACCGGCCCAGAACTCAGAAAATTGCGCGAACATCTCGGCGAGGCGCTCGGCCGCAAGCTGACGGCGGCAGACATGGCGAAGCTGTGCGGGTTGCCGGGTGCCGGCGGCGCCGAAAAGCTCCGCAAGTGGGAAGTCACCGGCCCGACCCCGAAGGTCGCGGGTTTGCTGCGCGTGCTGGCGATGGCCAGCGAGCACTATCCGATCCTGGAGAAGTTCGACGTGTTCGATCGCCACGACGTTCCGGTCAAGGAACGCGCCGCGCGCCGCCAGGCGTTCCGCGAGCAGATCCGCGACGACGTGCGCAAGCGGCTCGACTAAAGCCGGATGAGTTTTGGTTGAATAGGCTTGGCACGGTCTTGCTTCACCTCTCCCCGGTGGGGAGAGGTCGGATTGCGCAGCAATCCGGGTGAGGGCTCTTGCTCTCTCGATAGACCGTAACCC
>NZ_LFLZ01000034.1 GCF_001189845.1 Bradyrhizobium tropiciagri | reverse complement strand
TGAGGGGCTTTCGCCGCATATACTGTTATAGTTTCGATGCGGAGACTCCCCCTCACCCGGAACGCATCTGGCGATGCGTTCGACCTCTCCCCGCACGCGGGGCGAGGTGAAGCATAGTCCGCCGCCGACACTCACTCCGGCCGTCCCGCGGCGTTGAGGATCAGCCGCGCGATCGGCTCGGGCTGCGAGATCAGCGCCAGATGGCTGGCCTTCAGCTCGATCGTGGTGGCGCCCATCCGCTTCGCCATGAAGCGTTCGAGATCCGGATTGATGGTACGGTCCTCGGTGGAGACCGCGTAATAACTCGGCTTGCTGCGCCAGGCCGCATGGCTCGTCTTGCCGGTGAGCAGCTGCTTGTGGAACGGCTGCTGCACGGCATAGAGCACCTTGGCCTTTGCCTCCGGCAGGTCGCCGGCGAAATCGCGCAGGAACGCGGCTTCACTCAACCGGCCTTCGTCGCCGTCGAACACGATGCCGGCGCTTGCCGGCGGTGTCGGATAGGTTTTGGCCAATGCGGTGTAGTCCTCGTCCGCATCGGGCGCGCGCGCGGCGACATACACCAGCGCCGAAACATTCGGATGCATGCCGGCCTCGGTGACGATCATGCCGGAGAAGGAATGGCCGACCAGAACGGTCGGGCCATCCTGTCGATCGAGCACACGCTGCGCCGAGGCGACCGCTTCCGGCAGCGTGGTCAACGGATTCTGCGCCGATGTCACATTGAGCCCGGCGGCCTGCAGGCGCGGGATGACTTCGGACCAGCAAGAGCCGTCGGCGAACAGGCCGTGCACCAGCACGACGTTGCGCGCCCTTACCGGCGGCGTAGTTGCGGCCATGCCGCGCGAGGACACCAGCGAAGCTGCCGCGCCGGCAAGCAGGGCGGTCGAGAAAGTGCGTCTGTTCATCATCATGACAAGGGCTCGGATGGAAGGAGTGGCGAAGCGCGCCCACCTGCGGCGAGCGGACAACCTCTCCTACGCACGCAACCGCGTGTGGTTACGCATGAGGAGGCCCAGGGTGTCGAGATCAAGGATAGTTGAACAGGCGGGAAGATCGACGATCGTTCACGTTCGGGGCGCGGCTGTGATTGCGGAAGCAAGCTTCAAATCAACCATCTCGCTTGGGGCCACCCCTCTCCCCACCCTCCCCCGCAAGGGGGAGGGAGCCTGACTAGTGTACTCACCTCACGTGGGGCCACTCGTTGCGCGTCAGAAATGTGAGGGACGCACCGGCGGATGGGTTCCCTCCCCCCTTGCGGGGGAGGGTCAGGGAGAGGGGTGCCGCTTGCTCCGTTGCCCGAAAAAATCCCCGTGAAGCCGTCATCGCGCGGTCTCTCCAGCGACCAATCCGTCCCCTCGCCGCCCCCTGTTCCCGGCCGTTCCAACGAGATTCGTATTGAACGCTTGGGCTTAGGCAAATTTTAAACCGGGAGGCGTAGCTTACCCCTTGCGAGTTCAGTGGTTGAGAGTTTGTGAGTACGCCATGACAGAACCCCATCGCCCGAGGGTGAAATACGTCATCGGGCCTGACGGCAGCCCGTTAACGATTGCGGATTTGCCGGCCCCCGGTACCAAACGGTGGGTCATCCGCCGCAAGGCCGAAGTCGTCGCTGCGGTCCGCGGCGGCCTGCTCTCCCTCGAGGAGGCCTGCAGCCGCTACACGTTGACCGTCGATGAATTCCTTTCCTGGCAGTTCTCGATCGACCAGCATGGTCTGGCCGGACTGCGCACCACCCGGATCCAGCAGTACCGGCAGTAAATCCCGTCAATACAAGTGGCATTTGACGAAAACCGGCTTCGCCCCGCGAAGCCGGTTTTTTTCATGTCCGCGATTTTGCCGCGGTCCTTAACCTTCGTTAACCATATGGAAACCATACCCTAGGCAATATTTGCCCAGTCGGACCCGCGTGGGCCGAATCCCTGGGGGCCGTTGGTGCAAAGTCTGGTTGCTTTCCTGAGAGGTCTTGGTGCGGCCCGCCTCGCGGCCATGGTTGCAGTCACCGCGGCCCTGATCGGCTTCTTCGCCTTCGTCATCATGCGCGTCACCACGCCGCAGATGACCACCCTCTTCACCGACCTGTCGACCGAGGATTCCTCGGCCATTATCAAGGAGCTGGAGCGCCAGGCGATCCCGTTCGAGCTGCGCAATGACGGCGCCGCGATCATGGTGCCGAAGGACAAGGTGACGCGGCTCAGAATGAAGCTCGCCGAGGGCGGCATGCCCAAGGGCGGCGGCGTCGGCTACGAGATCTTCGACAAGTCGGACGCGCTGGGCACCACGAGCTTCGTCCAGAACATCAATCATCTGCGGGCGCTGGAGGGCGAACTCGCCCGCACCATCCGCGCCATCGACCGCGTCCAGGCCGCGCGCGTCCACCTCGTGCTGCCGGAAAAGCCGCTGTTCTCGCGCGAGACGCCGGAGCCGTCGGCCTCGATCGTGCTCAGGGTGCGCGGCGCGCTGGAGCCGCAGCAGATCCGCGCGATCCGCCATGTCGTCGCCTCCGCGGTCAACGGGCTGAAGCCGCAGCGGGTCTCGATCGTCGACGAGGCCGGCCAGTTGCTCGCCGACGGCGCCCAATCCGACGCCGATGCCGCTGTCGGCGACGAGCGCCGCGCCGCCTTCGAGAAGCGGATGCGCAAGCAGGTCGAAGACATCGTCTCCTCGGTGGTCGGCGCCGGGCGCGCCCGCGTCCAGCTCTCCGCCGACTTCGACTACAACAAGATCACCCAGACCTCGGACAAGTTCGACCCCGAGGGCCGCGTGCTGCGCTCGACTCAGACCCGCGAGGAATCGAGCCTCACCGCCGACAATTCCGGCCAGGTCACCGTCGCCAACGAGCTGCCGGGCAGCCAGAACCAGGACAACGCCGCCCGCGCCCGCGACCAGAGCAAGAAGAGCGAGGAAACCAACAATTACGAGATTTCCCGCACCACCAAGACCGAGGTGACCGAGCTGGGCGCGTCAACCGCATCTCGGTCGCGGTGCTGGTCGACGGCGCCTACTCCAAGAACGAAAAGGGCGAGATGGTCTATCAGGACCGCACCAAGGAGCAGCTCGACCGCATCGCCGCCCTGGTCCGTTCCGCGATCGGCTTCGACCAGAAGCGCGGCGACCAGGTCGAGGTCGTCAACCTGCGCTTCGCCGAGCCGCCCGCTTCGCAGCCGATCAGCGAGCCGACCGGCCTGCTCGGCATGCTGCAATTCACCAAGGATGACGTTATGTACGTCATCGAGCTCGGCGTCATGATGATGCTCGGCCTGGTCGTGCTGTTCATGGTGGTCCGCCCGCTGGTCAAGCGCATCGTCGCGGCCGATGTCATCCCGGCGCTGTCAGGTGGCGGCGTGCCGGCGCTGGCCGAAGCTCACGCCGAGAGCGCCGGGGCGACCGGCCAGGCGCTGATTCCGGCCGGCAGCGGCGCAGCGCAATTGATCGACGTCGCCCAGATCCAGGGCCAGGTGCATGCCCAGGCCGTGCACCGGGTCGGCGAACTCGCCGAGCGCAATCCGAACGAGACCGTCTCCATCGTCCGTCAATGGCTGAGCGAGCCGGTAGAGAACTGACATGGCCGCCGTACCCCAGACCACCAACGCCAACGACATCGCAACCGTCCTCTCGACGCTGGCGAACCGGCAGAGCGCCCGGCCCAAGGGCAAGCCGCTGCCCGGCCCGAAGCGCGCCGCGATCCTGATGCTCGCGCTCGGCGAGCAATATGGCGGCAAGATCTGGTCGATGCTCGACGACGAGGAGGTCCGCGAGCTGTCGGTGCACATGTCGACGCTCGGCACCGTCGAGGCCGACGTGGTCGAGGATTTGATGCTGGAATTCGTCTCGCGGATGTCGGCCTCCGGCGCGCTGATGGGCAATTTCGACGCCACCGAACGGCTGCTGCAGCAATATCTGCCGGCCGAGCGCGTCACCGGCATCATGGATGAGATCCGCGGTCCCGCCGGCCGCAACATGTGGGAGAAGCTCTCCAACGTGCAGGAAGAGGTGCTCGCCAACTACCTCAAGAACGAGTACCCGCAGACCATCGCCGTGGTGCTGTCGAAGCTGAAGCCGGAGCATGCCGCGCGGGTGCTGGCGATCCTGCCCGAGGACATCGCGCTCGACGTGGTCGGCCGCATGCTGCGCATGGAGGCGGTGCAGAAGGAAGTGATCGAGCGCGTCGAGCAGACGCTGCGCACCGAGTTCATGTCGAACCTGTCGCAGACCCGTCGCCGCGACGCCCACGAGGTGATGGCCGAGATATTCAACAATTTCGACCGCCAGACCGAGACCCGCTTCATCACCTCGCTGGAAGAGGAAAACCGCGAATCCGCCGAGCGCATCAAGGCGCTGATGTTCACCTTCGACGACCTGATCAAGCTCGATTCCGCCTCGGCCCAGACCCTGATGCGCAACATCGACAAGGACAAGCTCGGCGTCGCGCTGAAGAGCGCCAACGAGGAGGTGCGCAGCTTCTTCCTCGGCAACATGTCCTCGCGCGCCGGTAAGATGCTGATGGACGACATGGCCGCGATGGGCCCGGTGCGACTGCGCGACGTCGACGAGGCGCAGGCGCTGCTCGTCAACCTCGCCAAGGACCTCGCCGCCCGCGGCGAGATCACCCTGACCAAGAACCGCGCCGACGACGAGTTGGTGTACTGATGGCCGCACCCGCAAAATTCCTGTTCGACACCGACTTCTCGGCCCCCGACCGCGCCCGCGAGCGCGCGCCGACGCCCGCCGAGGTCGCCCAGAAGGTCGCCGACGCCGAAGCGCGGGCTTACCGCGCCGGCTATGAAGCGGCGCTGCGCGAGGCCAAGGTCGAGAGCGACCGCCGCGCGGCACAGGCGCTGGAAGAGATCGGCACCGCGATCAAGGGCATCGCCGCCCGCTTTGCCGGCATCGAGATGCGGATGGAGACCGAGGCGGTCGACGTCGCGGTCGCGGTCGCCCGCAAGCTCTGCGCCGAACTGGTCGCGCGCGAGCCGCTCGGCGAGATCACCGCGCTGGTCTCCGACTGCTTCTCGCATCTGGTGGCAACCCCGCATCTCGTGGTCCGCATCAATGACGCGCTCTACGAGGCGGCGCATCACAACATCGAGCAGATGGCGGCGCATTACGGTTTCCAGGGCCGGCTGGTGATCCTGGCCGAGCCGACCATTGCGACCGGCGACTGCCGGATCGAATGGGCCGATGGCGGCGTCGTGCTGGAGCGCGCCGCGATCGAAGGCAAGATCAACGAACTCGTCGGGCGCTATCTGGCGTCCCGCGGCGAGGCAGGCTGAAGGCGATTGAGGGCTGAACCATGAGCGACACCGACACCCAAGTCCCGCTTCCCGATCTCAATTCCGCCGACGCGCCCGGGATCGACGACATCGGCTACAACGAGGACGAGAATGCCGCGCGCATCGCGGCGGACCTCGAGGCCGTGTTCGACGTACCGGTGCAGGTCTCGGCGGTGCTCGGCCGCTCCAAGATGGACGTCGGCGACCTCCTGAAGCTCGGACCGGGCACCGTGCTCGAACTCGACCGCCGCGTCGGCGAGGCGATCGACATCTACGTCAACAACCGCCTGGTGGCGCGTGGTGAAGTGGTGCTGGTGGAAGACAAGCTCGGCGTGACCATGACCGAAATCATCAAGGCAGAACGCTCTTAAACGAACTTAGGCGGTAGCGCGCGGAACCTGCGCGACCAGACGAACAGGAGATCATCATGCGGCTTCTCATCGTTGGCACCCTGAAGGGCCAGCTCACGACCGCGACCAAGATCGCGATGGACAACGGCGCCTCCGTGACCCACGCCGAGGCCGCCGAGCAGGCGATGAATGTGCTGCGCGGCGGCAAGGGCGCCGACCTCCTGCTGGTCGATGTCGGCCTCGACATCCGCGACCTCGTGATGCGGCTCGAGGCCGAGCACATCCATGTGCCGATCGTCGCCTGCGGCATCTCCAACGACGCTCGCGCCGCGGTCGCCGCGATCCACGCCGGCGCCAAGGAATACATCCCGCTGCCGCCCGACCCCGAGTTGATCGCAGCGGTGCTGGCCGCGGTCGCCAATGACGCGCGCGACCTGATTTATCGCGACGAGGCGATGGGCCGGGTGATCAAGCTGGCGCAGCAGATCGCCGGCTCCGACGCCTCCGTGATGATCACCGGCGAGTCAGGCACCGGCAAGGAAGTGCTGGCGCGCTATGTCCACTCCCGCTCAGCCCGCGCCAAGCGGCCGTTCATCTCGATCAACTGCGCCGCGATCCCGGAGCACCTGCTGGAATCCGAACTGTTCGGCCATGAGAAGGGCGCCTTCACCGGCGCGGTGGCGCGCCGCATCGGCAAGTTCGAGGAAGCGACCGGCGGCACGCTGCTGCTCGACGAAATCTCCGAGATGGATGTCCGCCTTCAGTCGAAGCTCTTGCGCGCGATCCAGGAGCGGGTGATCGACCGCGTCGGCGGGACCAAGCCGGTTCCGGTCGACATCCGCATCATTGCGACCTCGAACCGCAATCTGTCGGAGGCGGTGCGCGAAGGTACCTTCCGCGAGGACCTGCTGTTCCGCCTCAACGTCGTCAACCTCAAGATCCCGCCGCTGCGCGACCGTCCGGCCGACATCCTCGAACTGGCGCAGCACTTCGCCAAGAAATACGCCGAGGCCAACGGCCTTCCGGTCCGCCCGATCTCGACCGAGGCCCGGCGCGTCCTGACCGCGAACCGCTGGCAGGGCAACGTCCGCGAGCTCGAGAACACCATCCATCGCTCGGTCCTGATGGCGCAGGGCGACGAGATCGGGCCGGACGCGATCCTGACCCCCGATGGCGACCGCCTCGACCTTGCCAAGACCGCGCCCGCGGTGGCGCACGCGACGCTCGCCGCCGAGCAGGTCACCCGCGCGCTGGTCGGCCGCACCGTCGCCGACGTCGAACGCGACCTGATCCTGGAAACGCTGAAGCACTGCCTCGGCAACCGCACCCACGCGGCCAACATCCTCGGCATCTCGATCCGCACGCTGCGCAACAAGCTGAACGAATATGCCGACGGCGGCATCCCGATCACCCCGGCCGGCAACGGCGCGCCCGACTATCAGCGCATGGCGAACGCCGGGTAGGAAAAGGAGAGGCGGCGGAGCCATCCCGCCGCCTGCCCTGCCTCACGAATAGCTGGGCGCGTCGGGCTTGCGGAAGATCCGGATCGGATCGCCCGGCGTGATGTCGCGGCCGGTGAACGCCGCGTAGGCATAGAGCGCGAGATAAGCGACGGCGATCGCGCCGACGAGATAGAACAGCCAGGCTCCCAGGCGCTTCATCGAACCGTCACGTCTCCGAAACATCCGCGGCTTTTAGTGCGCTTGCCGGGAAAGCGCCACGCCCAACATGCCGCGCCGGCTGCCTCGCCGTTGATCCCTTGAAACTTGCAGCCAGTTGCCGTATTCAATCTCCTATTGCGCTTTTATATTTCGACAACTGGAGAGTGATATGGCCCTTTACGTGCAGACCGCCGGCACCCTGTCCACCAGCTCCGCAACTCTTACGCCGATGCAAGGCCTCAGCCTGACGATCCCGGAGGGCGTCGGCACCACTGCGATCATCACCCTCAACGTTCCGAATCCCTACGCCATGGGCAACGATATTCCGGGCGGCGTGTTCGGCGTCACCGTCAATGGCACGGCCTCGCCGGTCGTCGCGAGCTTTACCTACAATGAAGGAACCCCGTCGAGCTTCGGCCGCGTCCCGACCACGCTTGTCGTCGGCATTCCGCTGAGCAATACGGCTCAGACCATCCAGGCCGTATGGGCCGGCGTTCGCGGCAGCAACGTGATCATCGACAGCCCGGCGTCGCTGAGCGCAGTCTACTGAAGGCCGATCCGGACCGGCAACGCTGCGCTGAAGCATGACTCGGAAAAGTGCGAAGCGGTTTTCCGGATCCTGCTGGAACGAGAATCTCAAGCGCGATGGTGATTCAATCTCATCGCGCTTTAGGCACGCCCGGAGCATGGACGTGACGCGACGGCAGGCTGACCTCGGCCAGCCGCGCGGCGTCTTCGTCATGGTCGATCGCGACATATTCGCCGTGCCAGTAGGCCAGCGCGGCGGTGCGTTGTGATGCGATCACGTCGAGCACGCGGCCGATGACGATCGCGTGCGAGTGCCGCTCGATGATCTCCTCGAGCTCGCAGTCGACGGCGGCGAGCGCGCCGACCAGCAGCGGGACGCCTGAGGCGCGCGTCGTCCATTCGGCGCCCTCGAACCGGTCGGCGCCCTTCAGGCCGCCCTTGCCAGTGAAGCGCTCGGCGATGTCGAGCTGATCCGCGGTCAGGATGTTGACGCCGAACACGCCATGACGGGCGATCAGCTGATACGACGAGGCTGCGCGGTTGATGCTGACGATCAGCGACGGCGGCTCGACCGACAGCGACGACACCGAAGTCACCGTCATCCCCGAGATCTCTTTGCCGCGCCCGGCCGTGATGACGCTGACGCCGCCAGTGAGGTGGCGCATCGCAACGCGGAAGTCGGCGGCCGCCACCGCGGGCTCGATCGAAACATTGCGGACGAGGGAATTCATGGCGACCTCACAGAGTGTCTTCGCTGCCTTCAAGCAGATGCTTCAGGATCTCGCCTTCCAGCGCGGCAAGCTCGGCCGAGCCACGCCGGCGTGGCCGCGGCAGATCGATCGTGACATCCTCGGCGATCCGGCCGTCCTCGATGACCAGCACGCGGTCGGCGAGCGCGACGGCCTCGGCGACGTCGTGCGTCACCAGGATCGCGGTGAAGCCTGGTCGCGCCAGACCCGCTCCAGCAATTGCTGCATCGAGATCCGCGTCAGCGCGTCGAGCGCGCCGAGCGGCTCGTCGAACGCCAGCACCCGCGGCTGGCTGACCAGCGCCCGCGCCAGCGCGACGCGCTGCTTCTGGCCGCCCGAGAGCACCGACGGCCACTGGGCGCGCTTGTCGCCGAGGCCGACCTCGACCAGCGCGCGCTCGGCACGCGCCTGCGCATCGGCGGAGGAGCGCTCGCGCCCCAGACCCACCTCGACATTGGACAGCACCCGCGCCCAGGGCAGCAGGCGCGGCTCCTGGAACATGACACGGACGTCCTGCGCCCGCGGCTGCTCGCCGAACGCGATGCTGCCCGCCGTCGGCGCGTCGAGGCCCGCGATCAAACGCAGCAGCGTGCTCTTGCCGCAACCGCTGCGGCCGACGATCGCGACGAACTGCCCGGCCGGAATGTGCAGGTCGATGCCGCGCAGCACCTCATTGTCGCCGAACGCCTTGCGCAAGCCACGGATGGTCAGCGACAGTCCGCGGGCCACATTTTCGGTCACCCGCCGCAGGTACCGCGGCTTCACGACGATGTCGGCGTCGTCGACCGGCTCGGCGTCAACGGGCTGGAAACGAAGCGCTTCTTGCATTCTCATTCTCACTTCTTCTGGAAAGCCGGGTGCCACGACAAAGTGAGCCGCTCCAGCGCCCGGGAGGCGCTGTCGGCGAGCTTGCCGAGTAGGGCGTAGATCAGGATCGAGAGCACGACGACGTCGATCAGCATGAACTCGCGTGCCTGCATCGCCATGTAGCCGAGGCCTGACGAGGCCGCGATGGTCTCGGCGACGATCAAGGTCAGCCACATGATGCCGAGCGCAAAGCGCAGGCCGACGAAGATCGAGGGCAGCGCGCCGGGGAAGATCACCCGACGGAACAGCTCGCCGTCGGTCATGCCGTAGATGCGCCCCATCTCGATCAGCTGCGGATCGACGGTGCGGATGCCGTGCAGCGTGTTGAGATAGATCGGGAAGAATACACCGAGCGCGACCAGGAATAGTTTTGCCGACTCGTCGATGCCGAACCACAGGATGACCAGCGGGATCAACGCCAGATGCGGGATGTTGCGCACCATTTGCAGCGTGGTGTCGGTAAGTTTTGCCGACAGCTGCGACAGCCCGTTGGCAAGGCCAAAGGCGAAGCCGATGCCACCGCCGATGACGAAGCCGATCGAGGCGCGCCAGAAGCTGACCCAGATGTTGCGAACCAATTCACCAGATAGCAGCAGTTTCCATCCCGCCAGCGCGACATCGGTCGGCGCCGGCAGCACGCGCGAGGGGACAAAGCCGGTGACGCAGGCGAGCTGCCAGATCAGCACGATCGCGAGCGGCACGATCCAGGGGATCAGGCCGTCGACCTTCGGAAGCTTCGGTGCGCCGACGCGCGGTAAACTGTCGATCAAGCTCATGATTGCGATGCCTGCTTTTGCGGACGGTAGTCATTGCCGATGGTTTCACCGAACGGCCCGGTGTTGACGCGGATCGGCGTCACATTGCCCGGCTGCGCCAGCGACAGCAGCGGGAACACGAGCTCGGCAAAGCGATAGGCTTCCTCGAGATGCGGGTAACCCGACATGATGAAGGTATCGACGCCGACGTCCTGATACTCCTTGATCCGCGCCGCAACGGTTGGGGGATCGCCGACCAGCGCGGTGCCGGCCCCGCCACGCACCAGGCCGACACCGGCCCAGAGGTTCGGGCTGATCTCGAGCTTGTCGCGCCGGCCGCCATGCAGCTGCGCCATGCGCTGCTGGCCGACCGAGTCCATCCGCGCGAAGATCTTCTGCGCGGCGGCGACGGTGTCGTCGGTGACGTACTGGATCAATTCGTCGGCGGCCTTCCAGGCCTCGGCATTGGTCTCGCGCACGATCACATGCAGGCGGATGCCGAACGACAGCTTGCGGCCGCGTTGCGCCGCCACGGCCTTCACCTTGGCGATCTTCTCGGCGACCTGCGCCGGCGGCTCGCCCCAGGTCAGGTATTTGTCGACGGTGTCGACCGCGACGTCGATGCCGGCATCCGACGAGCCGCCGAAATACAGCGGCGGCCGCGGCGATTGCACCGGATTGAACAGCAGACGGCCGTCCTCGATCCGGATGTGCTTGCCTTCGACGTTGACGGTCTTGCCGGCGAGCAGATCGCTGTAGACGTTCAGGAACTCGCGGGTCACCGCGTAACGCTCGTCGTGGTCGAGAAAGATGCCGTCGCCCTTGTTCTCGACCGGATCGCCGCCGGTGACGACATTGATCAACAGACGCCCGTTCGATAGCCGGTCCAGCGTCGCGGTCATGCGCGCGGCGACGCTCGGCGATTGCAGGCCGGGCCTGACCGCGACGAGATACCGCAGCCGCTCGGTCCAGGGCGCGACGGCCGAGGCCACCACCCAGGAATCCTCGCAGCTCCGGCCGGTCGGCAGCAGCACGCCGTAATAGCCGAGCTGGTCGGCGGCCTGCGCGATCTGGCGCAGATAGTTGAAGTTCACCTCGCGGCCGCCAATCGACGTGCCGAGATAGCGGCTGTCGCCATGGGTCGGCAGGAACCAGAGGATGTTGGCGTTGGTTGGGGTGCTCATGTGCCCGGCCTCCATGCGACGTCGGAAATCCTGATTTGTTTCGGGATCAGGCCGAGCGCGAAGAACGTGTCGGCGACCTGCTGCTGGTCTGCGATCACGGCATCGGTGACCGGCTTGATGCCGTAGGCCTGCCGCTTCAGCGCGACCTCCACCACCGGCACCGACAGGCCGATGGTCGGCGCCAGTTGCTCGGCAACGGCGTGGATGTCGCCCTTGGCCCAGTCATCGACCTCGCTGAGCTGCGCCAGCACGAGCTCGACGATCTTCGGATCGTCCTGCAAGAACTTCTTCGAAGAGAAGTAGAACTGATAATTCGCGACGATACCGGTGCCGTCGGCGATGGTGCGGGCGCCGGTCGCCGCCTCCGCCGCGGCCTGGAACGGATCCCAGATCACCCAGGCATCGACTGCGCCGCGCTCGAACGCCGCGCGCGCATCGGCGGGCGCCAGGAACACCGGCTCGATCTCGGAATATTTCACTCCGGCTTTCTCCAGCGCCTTCACAAGCAGATAATGGACGTTGGAGCCCTTGTTCAGCGCGACCTTCTTGCCTCTGAGGTCGGCGACCGATTTGATCGGGCTGTCCTTCGGCACCAGGATCGCCTCGCCCTTCGGCGCCGGCGGCTCATAGGCGACATACTGCAGCGGTGCACCGGCGGCCTGCGCGAAGATCGGCGGCGCTTCGCCGGTGTTGCCGAAATCGATCGCGCCGACATTGAGCGCTTCGAGCAGCGGCGGCCCCGACGGAAACTCGGTCCAGACGACCGAGTAACCGACCGACTTCAGCTTCTGCTCGAGCGAGCCCTTGCTCTTGAGCAACACCAGCTTGCCGTATTTCTGGAAGCCGATGCGGACCACCTTGTCCTGACCGTAGGACGCGCTGACGGTCGCCGCGACGATGCTGACCGACAGCACCGCGCGGGCAATCCAGCGCCGGAATAAACGCGTCATGGGAATATCCTCTGCATTGAAATGGCCAAACGCGCGCCGATCAGGTCTGGGTATTGCGCCAGACGATGTCGCGGATCGCGATCTGCTTCGGGATCAAGCCCAGCTTGAAAAAGCGGTCGGCAACCCCCTGCTGGGTCGCAATGACGTCGTCGGTCACGGGGCCGACCGAGAAGCCCGCCCGCCGCGCCGCGATGGTCTGGATATCGAGCGGCACGCCGGTGACGGCAGCGAGCGATTTCGCGACCTCGTCGGGATGCGCCTCCGCCCATTTCGCGCTCGACGTCGTGACATCGACGATCTGCTGCAACAGGGCGCCGTGCCGGTTCGCGAAGTCGCGATTGGCGATGTAGAACGCGTTGGTCTTGGTGACGTCGCGGGTGTTGATCAGGATGCGGCCGTTCTGCCTGGTCTCGGCGATCGCGAAATACGGATCCCAGATCGCCCAGGCATCGATGCCGCCATTGGCGAAGGCAGGGCCGGCGTCCGGCGGCGTCAGATAGACCGGCGTGATGTCGTCATAGGTCAGCCCGGCCTTCTCCAGGGTCTGGATCACCACGTTATGCGCGCTGGATCCCTTGGTGAAGCCGACACGTTTGCCCTTGAGGTCGGCGATGGTCTTGATCGCCGAATTGTGCGGCACCAGGATGCCCGATCCATTGATGATCGGCTGGGCCGCCGCATAGACGATTGCCGCACCCGCGGCCTGCGCGAAGATCGGCGGAGAATCGCCGACGGCGCCGTAATCGACGCTCCCGACATTCATCGCCTCCATCATCGGCGGGCCGGATGAGAACTCGACCCATTTCACGCTGACGCCCTGCGGCTTGAAATGATTTTCCAAGGCCTCGCGCTGCCGCGTGATAACCAGCACGCCGTTCTTCTGATAACCGATACGAATTTCCTTCGTGTCCGCCTGCGCCTGCGCGCTACGTGACAGCGCAGCTGACGCGGCTGTGACGAGCGACAGCTGGAGGAACTCACGACGCTTCATTCCAAGATTCTCCTGACGATCAAACGCGCTATCGGGCGCGCGATCATGCGATGTCAGGATGATGGGGCGCGCGAATGAAGCTGTCGAGCACCGCACAAAAATAGCGATAGCAGCACTTCGGTGCGGGCATCGCGCGTGCCGTTTCTTTTAAGGCGCCGATCGCATGTAGCGAATTATTTTCCTCACGGGATCGCGAGGTCGCTGCACATCAATTGATCAGCCTGCGGCGGCGGCTTTCGATCCGACATTGACGGCGAGTTTACCGTAGCGGTCCGAGAACGCCTGGGTGTCGATCTCCTCGAGCTGGATCGAGCCGTCGAGCACGCCCTTCTTCCAGGCATCGTGCTCGGGATCGTGCTGGAACTCCGGCATCACTTCCTTGCTGAACAGCTCGAGCGACTCGCAGATGTGCTCATGCGTGTTCTTGCCGGCCTGGTTGAGCAGAATCACCTGGTCGATATGCGAGGCGCGGAAGCGCCGCAGCTTCTTCCGCAATGTTTCGGGCGAGCCGATCAGGCCGCCGCGCAACGCCGCCTCCTGCGCCTCAGGGTTCTCACGCTTCCACTTGTTGTACTCGTCCCACATATTGACGGTGCCGGGCGCCGGCCGCTGCCGGTTCTGCGACTGGCCGTAGTAGCGCAGCGCGAACTGGAAGAAGGTCGCGCCGTCGGCGCGCCGGCGCGCTTCCTCATCCGTCTTCGCGCACATGAAGAACGAGACCAGCGCCATGTTGGGATTGATCTCATAGTCGGCGAGCTTCTTCAGCCGCTTGGTGATCGCGTTGTAATAGGCGTGCACCCAGGCATGCGCCGCTTCGGCGCTGACGAACTGGAAACCGAGTGCGCCAAATCCATTCTGCCCGGCGCGTTCGATCGTCGGCAACTGCGAGCAGGCCATCCAGAGCGGCGGATGCGGCTTCTGCACCGGCTTCGGCACCACGTTCCGCAACGGGATGTCGAAATACTTGCCGTGATACTCGGTGCCGACCTTGGTGAACATCGGGAAGATCGCTTGCACCGCCTCCTCGAACACCTCGCGCTTGGTCTCCATGTCGCGGCCGAACGGCGTCAGCTCGGTGATCGAGGCGCTCTCGCCCATGCCGAACTCGCAGCGGCCGTTCGACAGCAGATCGAGCACCGCGACCCGCTCGGCGACGCGCGCGGGATGATTGGTGGTGAGCTGGAAGATGCCGTGGCCGAGCCGGATATTTTTCGTGCGCTGGCTCGCGGCAGCGAGGAAGGATTCCGGCGCCGGCGAGTGCGAATATTCCTCGAGGAAGTGATGCTCGACGACCCAGGCGTAGTCGTACGCCAGCCGATCGGCGGTCTCCAATTGTGTCAGCGCATTCTGGTAGAGCCTGAGCTCGTCGCCGTCGTTCCAGGGGCGCGGCAGTTGCAGCTCGTAAAAGATGCCGAATTTCATGGCGTCATCACTCCCAAGGTCGTGTCCTCGACCACTTGCCGTGGTCCCGACCGCTTGTTGTTTTGGATCAGTCTAGTGGCGGGGAAGGCCAAGTCCAGCCTCGGGGGTGAAACTCCAATTCCGTGCAGCGGGAGGCGGCTTGCCTGGAACGCATGAATGTTTAGCTTGTCTTGGTGTGAGTCGCGGCGCTATCGGTCGCGCGCTCCTTTCTCCGAAAGCTCATGACCACCTTTACGCCGCATCAGGATTCCGCGCTGAAAGCCGTCGCCGACTGGCTGAAAGCCAAGCCCGGCCAAAACGGCACGCCGCCGGTGTTCCGCCTGTTCGGCTATGCCGGAACTGGCAAGACCACACTCGCCCAGCACATCGCCGAGGGTGTCGACGGCGAGGTGAAGTTCGCGGCGTTCACCGGCAAGGCCGCGTTGGTGATGCGCAACAAGGGCTGCGACAGCGCCTCCACGATCCACTCGCTGATCTACCGCGCCCGGGAATCCGGCGTCGAGCAGCCGAGCTTTGAGCTCTGGGACGACGCGCCGGCCTCGAAGGCCAAGCTGATCGTGATCGACGAATGCTCGATGGTCGACGCCGAGCTCGGCCGCGATCTGATGTCGTTCGACTGCCCGCTGCTGGTGCTCGGCGATCCCGCGCAATTGCCGCCGATCCAGGGCGGCGGCTTCTTCACCGACGCCGAGCCGGACGCGATGCTGACCGAGGTGCACCGCCAGGCACAGGACGATCCGATCGTGCGGATGTCGATGGACATCCGCGAGGGCCGCGAGCTCGAGATCGGCCGTCATGGCGAGAGCGAGGTGGTGTCGCGCAAGGAGCTCGATCCGGACCGCGTGATGAGCGCCGACCAGGTGCTGGTCGGCCGCAACAACACCCGCCGCGCCTACAACATGCGGGTGCGGCAGCGGCTGAACATCGAGGATCCGCTGCCGGTCGCCGGCGACAAGCTGGTCTGCCTGCGCAACAACCGCAAGAAGGGCCTGTTCAACGGCGGGCTGTGGCGGGTGAAGGCGCGCGCGCAGTCGAAATCCAAGATCATCACCATGCGCGTGATGCCCGACGAGGATTTCGGCTACAAGGTCACCAAGGTTTCGGTGCGCGGCGAATGTTTCGACGGCGGCGTCGAGGGCGTGCCGTGGGAGCAGCGCAAGCCCTATGACGAGTTCGACTACGGCTATGTGCTGACCGTGCACAAGTCGCAAGGCTCGCAATGGGACGACGTCGTGCTGTTCGACGAGAGCTTCGCATTCCAGGACTCGCGCGCGAGGTGGCTGTACACCGGCATCACGCGGGCGGCGAAGCGGCTCAGCGTCGTGGTGTGACGTGCCGCGCACTCCCTTCCCATCTCAAAAAACAGAGAAGCCGTTCATCCCGTCATCCTGAGGAGCCGCAGAGCGGCGTCTCGAAGGATGCACGGCCCGGCTACTGGCCGTGCATCCTTCGAGGCTCGCTCCGCTCGCACCTCAGGATGACGGGGCGCACACCATCTACCCCCTTGAACGGCCGCGATTTTATTCACGAAACCGTGTGGCCGGCGCCGTAACAAAACGTCCCCTCGCCCGTATTTTGAAGCGTCGGAGCAGCCCGGCCCGGTTTGCCAATGCCGGCCTCCGCTCTAGACTGGCCCCCAATTGCGATCCCACGAGGAACCCATGCCCAAGAGCTCCCTCAGCCGTCTCTCGCTTTGCGCCGCCGCGATCGGCGCGCTGGCGGTCGCCGCTTTTGCCGTTGCGCCCTCGCTTGCTGCCGAGGACGCCGTGGTCATCCCGCCGCCGGCGGCGAGCGCGCCTGAAACCGGTATCAAGACCGCGGTGCTCGCCGGCGGCTGCTTCTGGGGTGTGCAGGGCGTGTTCCAGCACACCGCCGGCATCGTCAGCGCGGTGTCCGGCTACTCCGGCGGCAGCAAGGCGAATGCCGACTATGAGAAGGTCTCGACCGGCACCACCGGCCACGCCGAGTCGGTCGAGATCAAATACGACCCGCAGAAGATCTCCTACGGCAAAATCCTGCAGATCTTCTTCTCCGTCGTGCACGACCCGACCCAGCTGAACCGCCAGGGCCCCGATTCCGGCACGCAATATCGCTCGGCGATCTTCACCACCAGCGAGGAGCAGAAGAAGGTGGCGGACGCCTATATCGCCCAGCTCAACGCCGCCAAGGTCTACAAGAAGCCGATCGTCACCAAGGTCAGCACGCTGGAGGCGTTCTATCCGGCGGAGGGCTACCACCAGGACTATCTGACGCTGCACCCGAGCCAGCCCTATATTGCGTATAACGACATCCCGAAGGTCGAGAACCTGAAGAAGATCTTCGCGGAGAACTACATCGAGAAGCCGACGCTGGTGAGCAGCACCAAGGTCACCAACTGAGGGAACAGTCTCCGTCATTGCGAGGAGCGAAGCGACGAAGCAATCCATCGCATCCCTCACACTGGATTGCTTCGCTTCGCTCGCAATGACGCCAACAAGGGAGTTTCCATGTCCGATACCAAAACCGACGGCAAGGTCCGCAAGAGCGAGGCCGACTGGCGCAAGGAATTGACGCCGATGCAGTACGCCGTGCTGCGCGAGAAGGCGACCGAGCGGCCGTTCACCGGCGAATACGAGCATGATCCCCGCAAGGGCACCTATGTTTGCGCCGGCTGCGGGCAGACGCTGTTCGAGTCCGACCAGAAGTTCGATTCCGGCTGCGGCTGGCCGAGCTTCTCCAAGCCCGCGATCGAGAGCCATGTCGACGAGGAGCGCGACATGAGCCACGGCATGATCCGCACCGAGGTGCTGTGCTCGAAATGCGACGGCCATCTCGGCCATGTCTTCAACGACGGCCCCGGCCCGACCGGCCTGCGCTACTGCATCAACTCGGCGGCGCTGAAGCTGAACGAGAAGAAGTAACGGCCTCCGGGCCTGACGGGCCGAATAATCCATCGGCCCGTCGAACGTTTGATCGGCCCCGCGCGACCAAGAACCGGTCGCGCGGGGTTTTGTTTTGGCGCGGCCATCCTTCCGCGCGCCTCAACCCAAGGAAATTTTGATGTCACGGATTCCAGGAAAGCTTTTGTTCGGTCTCGGTCTTGCCAGCGTCATCATGGGGAGCACGGTGAGCATGCCGGCATTCGCCGCCGACAAGATCTCGCTGTTCAAGGTCATCACCTCCAAGGACGAGATCGTCATCGGCCTGACCGATGCCGATCTCGCGCAGGTCGAAGGCCAGAACGCGGGCGGCATCGCCAAGATGCTGGTCGCCAAGGGCTCGATGAGCGTTTGGCAATACGCCGTGCACAAATCCGCCTCCGGCGATCTCGAACAGGCGCCGCTGCACAAGGTCGGGCTGATCGCCCATGACTCGCTGCGGGTCGAGCCCTATCCGACCCCGCTGAAGGTGCTTCCGATCGACGAAAGCAAGAAGTGACGGCGAAGCCGTCATCCCGGGGGCAGTCCCAACGGGTCGGCGCTTCCCGCCGACGGGTGACAGGTCCGGACCGAGATTCCCCAATTCGCAATTGCGAATTGGGGTTCGTGCCCGCATCGCCCCGAAATGACGCCGAAGTTAACGACTCGCGGGCCGGAATGTGCTTTGCTTGGAATCCGCGGGGCCATCGGCGTCTCGCCGTGCGGCTGCCGCCTGTTCTGAGGAGGGCGCCATGTCGCTCGGATTGATCCTCATCATCCTCCTGCTGGTAATCCTGCTGGGCGGCTATAGCGGCCGGATCCGCGGCTATGGCTATGGTCTCGGCCACTCCGGAATGGGGCTTTTCGGGGTGATTTTGATCGTGGTCGCGATCCTGGCCTGGCTCGACAAGATTTAATTCTCATAAGCCATTGAAATAAATAGACTTATTTCACTGCACGCCGTGCCATGCGCGGATTCAGCATGTGCTGCCGGGGGCGCTTCTGGGGTCGCATTTTTGTCAAAGAGGCCTATATTAGGGATCGAAATGACATGTACGGCGCGCCGCCAAGTACAGGCCGCCGTCCCCCAAATCCCTTTCGCCACGCTAACTGCCAAGAACACAAGAGGTCGTCGACCATGCGTCCCCTGCGTCCGTTCAACTACAATACGTCTGCCGAACTGTTTCCTGCCGCGATCCGCAAGAAGAAGCGGGCGGGCTTCGCGTACCGCCGTTTCGGCACCGCTGCCGAGGCCGTGCAGTTCGCGATGGAGCAGCTGCCGGCGGATTCGCTGAACGGCGCCTATCTGCAGGTCGAGGAAGCCCGTTTCGACCAGAACGGCATCCGCTCGCTGTATGAGAGCGAGGCGTTCCCGCTGCCGCGCCGTCCGCGCCCCGCCGCCAGCCAGACCGACGCCGACGCCGCATAAGATTTTCTGCTGATCGCCTAACGAAAAGCCCTCGGACGATCCGGGGGCTTTTGTTTTGGGGAAGACTCCCTTTTTGCGCATAATCTGATCGGAAGACCGCGGCGCACTTTTCCGGATTATGCGCTAGAGCCGCGGCTGCTTGTCGAGCCAGCGCCGCAGCATCCGCACATTGCGGATATTGGCGCGGAACATGACGTCGAACGCATCGCCCGCCACCGGCACCATGCCGACCACGCCGTCGACGGCGACATTGGCGAGCATCCGCGCGGTGATGTGCCAGGGCGCACCCAGCAGCCGGGCCTCGCGCACCAGCCACAGCGAGATCGCGGTCGTGATGAGATCGCCGACCACGGGGATCAGGCCGATCAGCCCGTCGATGCCGTAGCGGACATTGGTGCCCGG
Organism: Bradyrhizobium tropiciagri; assembly: GCF_001189845.1. Lineage (GTDB taxonomy): Bacteria > Pseudomonadota > Alphaproteobacteria > Rhizobiales > Xanthobacteraceae > Bradyrhizobium > Bradyrhizobium tropiciagri. The sequence goes on along the minus strand of NZ_LFLZ01000034.1, from coordinate 73,146 downwards.
AAGGACGAAGGCAACGTCGAGCAGCTTTGCGATCATCTCCAGCCGCGCGAGCCGCTCCTCGCGCGTCAGATTGCCGAACGGATTGGCACTGGAGTTGCGGAAGTCGAAGCGGAAGCCTTCCTGAAAGCCCTGGAACTGCGGATGCAGCGGACCATCTGAGAGCTCGCGCCCGTCCTGATCGATCACCTTGCCGCGCGCCTGCGCTCCGCCGAATGGCGGCCGCGATCGCGTGGCGTGGGGCGTGAAAATGTCGTCCTCGGGCATGGCCATCACATGGTAACGCAGGCAAGCGGTTCAAGTTGCGTCACATTACCACTGTGTCACGTTCGAGGCTGTCACGCGCAAGGCCATCACGTGCCGCGCGCAGCCGACGGCGTCAAGCCGAAGCGGCGGCGGAAACAGCGATTGAAGTAGGACAAATCGTTGAACCCGCAATCGAAGGCGATGTCGCTGATCCGCCGCTCACTGTCATGCACCAGCAATTCGGCGGCCTTGGTCAATCGCAGTTCGGTCAGCCGCATGGTGAAGCTCGCCCCCGCCTCGTAGAGCAGCTCGTTGACGTAGCGCTCCGACAGGCCGGTTGCGGCAGCGAGCTTGTACGCGGAGAAATCCGGCTCGGTGAAGCGCTTCTCCAGGATCATCAGCAATGACTTCAGCCTGACTGCACGAAGCCCGCGGCGCTGCGCTGCGGCCGCAAGATCGCCGCGGGCGCCGAGGCCGAGCGCTGCGAGATCCAGCAGGTGCGCGGCGATGGCGAAGCCGGCCTCATCGACCGCGTCAGACGATTGCAGCAGCAGGTCGCTATAGTCCATCGCCAGCGACAGCGCGCCGCCGGGCGCGAGCTCGCGGCCGACCAAATCATCGCGCCGGCGACCATGGATCGCAAGGTCGCCATTGGCAGATGGACATTGGTGAAGCGCTTGTGGTGCGCGCCGTCGGCGGTGAAGAACGGCTCGTCCAGCTTGAGCAGCACCATCGCGCCCGGCCGCATCTGGAATTCGCGCCCACGATGGGTCACCGTCGAGGCGCGGTCGCCGGTATTGCGCGCGAGGCAGTAACGGTCGTCATTGGTCGCCAGCACCTGGCGCCGCTCGCGCCGCACGGTGGTGAAGCTGCCGTTGCAGCGGCCGAGCAAGGTGGTGCCGATATGGATCGAGTTCATCGTCGCGCGAAACGGCACCAAAGGTGACGGGTCGAGCTCGCCGGTGTTGGAGAAATGCTCGAACAATTCGGCGAAGAACATGTAGCGCTGCCGCTCGCCGAGGCCCGGCGGCAGCATGTCGGTCGACAGCCTTTTCTTGATGACGGACATCTGAAGGACAGGACCAAGGTGCAGGCCGGCAGTCTGGCCGCCACCAGATGAACGGCAGATGAAACCTACCATCTCATCGGCGGTCTGCGCACAGCGCCGGACAGTCCAAGTCCGGAATTCTCCGGCGCTTCCCAGTCCAAGACGCGCGCGCCGCGAGGGGCTTACCGATGGCGCCGGGCTCGCAGCCAGGAAAGACCGCTCAAAGTGAGCCTCCGCACACAAGCGGGCCAGCCAGAGGAGACCATGGGATGAAGACTTCCGCGATCCGCAAGGTGTTGCTCGGGGTTGCTATCACCACCAGCATCGGGATCGGCTATGCGATCGGTGCCCAGCCGCACATGGACGAAAGCCTTGCAATGCTGCAATCGGCGCGCGCCGAACTCACCAAGCAACGCCGAACAAGGGCGGCCACCGCGAGCGCGCGCTCGGCCTGATCGATCAGGCGATGGGGGAAGTGCGCGCCGGCATCGCGTTTGCCGGCGGCGGCGGCTAATTCACTGACGAATGATTTTTGACATCAGCAGAGGACGATACTCATGACCAGATTGATTGCAGCCGCCTTCCTTCTCGCCACGCTCGGCAGCGCCGGCGCCATGCCGCTCGCACCTGTGACCCCCACCCGGAATTCCGATGTCATCACGGTCGCCGGCGGCTGCGGCGGCGGCTGGCATCGCGGTCCCTATGGCGGCTGCCGCCGCAACTACGCACGGCCGTGGATGCACGCCTGTCCGCGCGGCTGGTATCTCGGCCCGGGCGGCCGCTGCCGCGCCAACGGCACCTAAAGGATTTGAGCACGCAGGCCTTTTGCATCACGCCAGCGGCGGACGGAAACGTCCGCCGTTTTTGCAACGATCGGCGAAGTGCGGTTTCGAGCGAAGCGGGCGCCGGTTCACGCCAACGGTGAAGGCGGCGCAATTCGATATTCGTCTCGCCTAGAGCATGATCCGGAAAAGTGCGAAGCGGTTTTCCGAAAAGATCATGCTCAAACAACGAGCTAAAGCGCGATGACGATTCAGCCCAATCTCATCGCGCTTTAGTACACGCCCTTGTTCATGGTTCTGAGCCGCTGCGCCAGCGTCCTCATCACCTTGAGCGCGAAGTGCGGTGTCTGGCTGACGAGGAAGAGAAACTGCTTTTCCGAGACCGGGACGAGCTCGACATCCGTCAGGGCCGTGGCAGTCGCACTCCTCGGCTCGTTGTCGATCAATGCCATCTCGCCAAAGATCGTGTCCGGCGCGAGGTCCGCCATGGTCTTGTTGCCGACCTGGATGCGCACATAGCCGCTCTTGATCACGAAGAGCTCGTTGGCTTGCTCACCCTCGCGAAAAATAACGCCGCCGGCCCGAACCAGGCGGGATTCGATACTGTTGCCCGTCAGAAGGCTGAAGCTTGCATCTGCCACTCGAAATCCCTTTTCTGCGGTTCTGGCTAAAATAAATGCGCGAATAGAAAGTAGAGAACGCCCGAGATCAGCATCGCCACCGGCAAAGTCAGAACCCAGGCCATGGCGATGTTGCGGATCGTCGACCATTGCAGGCCCGATCCGTTTGCCGTCATGGTGCCTGCGATACCGGACGACAGCACATGCGTCGTGGACACCGGCAGACCGTAGCCGTCCGCCGCGGCGATGGTCGCAGCCGCCGTGATCTCGGCGCAGGCGCCCTGCGCATAGGTCAGATGGGTTTTGCCGATCTTTTCGCCCACCGTCACGACGATCCGTTTCCAGCCGACCATCGTGCCGAGGCCGAGCGCGATGGCGACCGCGATCTTCACCCAGGACGGAATGAATTTGGTGGCGGCATCCAGCGAGCCCTTGTAGCGATTGAGCGTCGCGACATCGGCATCGCTCAGCCCGTTGTCGCTGCTCTTCATGAGCAGGCGAAGCGCCTCCGAGACCAGATACATATCGTTGCGCGTGTTGCGAACGGTCTCGGCGGGGAATTTGGCCAGCGAACCGTACTGAACGACCTGGTCGCTGATCTCGCGGACGAGGACGGCGAGTGACGGATAGGTATCGTCGGTGAGCTGCCGAAGCGCGATGTAGTTCGTCACCGCGGGGCGCGGGTCGCCGGTCACCTTGCGGTCAGCTCCCTTGTCCTCGACGACCTTGCGCGCCGCAGCCGAATTCGCGGTGAATGCCTCGATCTGGCTCGCAGGCATCGCGCGGTTGAGCGCGTAAGCGGTCGGGACCACGCCGATCAGGATGAGCATGATGAGGCCCATGCCTTTTTGACCATCGTTCGAGCCATGAAAGAAGCTGACCAGGGTACAGGTCAGGATCAGGATGCCGCGAATCCACCATGGTGGCGGCTGGTCGCCTTGCGGTTCGCCGAACAGCGCCGGCGTTGCGCGCAACAATGCGGTCTTGAGCCCGTAGAGCAGGATGGCAGCAAGCAGAAATCCGAACAGCGGCGACAGCAACAGCGCCTTGCCGGTGTTGACGGCCTGCGACCAATCCACGCCGGACGTCCCCTCTCGTCCGTGCATCAAGGCGTTCGATATGCCCACGCCCATGATCGATCCGATCAGGGTGTGCGAGCTGGAGGCCGGCAGTCCGAAATACCACGTGCCCACGTTCCAGATGATGGCGGCGATCAGCAGCGCGAACACCATGGCGAAGCCGGCGCTGCTGCCGACCTGAAGGATCAGTTCGACCGGCAACAAGGAGACGATGCCGAAAGCGACGGCGCCGCTGGAGAGAAGCACGCCGATCAGATTGAAGAGGCCTGACCAGACGACGGCAATATGCGCCGGCATCGACCGCGTGTAGATCACGGTTGCGACGGCGTTTGCGGTGTCGTGAAAGCCGTTGACGAATTCGAAGCCGAGCGAGATCAGCAGAGCGACGAACAGCAGCAGGAATGCCGCATAAGAGGTCTTGCCGGCGCCCGTGGCGCCAACATCCGCGTAGATGCTGTAGGCCACGAACAGCAGCGCGGCGCCGATCACGCCGAGATAGATGATGCCGGTGAGCGGATGAAAGCCCTTCTCGAGATCGGGACCCCTGCGCCGCGCGGGCTCGATCGAACCAGGTAACGCCACATCGCTCATGCGATTTGCCCCTCATGGCCGCGGGAGGACAAAAACGGCCATGTGACATTGGGACTACGTTTACATGACGTCCATGTGACAGTTGTGTGAAGGGTGATACAACCGGCCTTCAGTTAGATGTCTAATTCATTGATAAGATTACCCGAACAGCGAAGTTATCGCCGGCGGAGTACCGCTAGTGCTGCGATACGGGCTGCGCCGGCGCGTGCAGCTCCTCGGCGTATTTGTGCGCCAGCCAGGACGTGATCACACCCGGAATGAAGCCGACCAGCCCGTAGAGGATGAACTGCACCGGGCCGCTTTCGGAGCCGTGCGAGGCGTAGGCCAGCGCCGCGCCGACGAAGGCCACGAGACCTACGATCAGCATCCGCACCGTTGGCGTGATCCGCCGCATATGCATCAGGATGTCGTCGATCGCGCCGAACATCAGCGACGGCACGATGCCGAACAGATAATTGTATTGCAGCGACTTCACGAACACGACGAGCAGCTTCGCCACTTCGCCGCCATTGGTCTCGGTCCAGTAGCCGGACTGATAGGTGGTCATCAGCAGCAGCAGGAAGCCGCCGATGAACGGCCCGATGGCTGCGAAGATCAGATAGCGTTTCATGGCGTGCCCTTGCCCGAGATCGAGCAAGTGTAACGCAGTCGCGCGACGGTTCTAGGGAAAATCGAAAGCGCCCGGCAATGTTCCGAAGGTTCGCGTCGAATGCGCTGCAACAACCGCTGATGTTGCTGCGATACGGAATCGCCCGGACGGAGCCGGACGATGACGTCGTGACGCAGAAGCCGAGCTGAGAGCTAAGGCCGCTACTCACCCCACGCCGCGAAGGCGTCGTTGAAGGCCCGCTCGCCGGGGGCGCCCTTCTCGATCGCGATGATGGCGCGGCGCTGGTTGGTATAGACCAGCGGCACATCGAACCAGGAGCGCTCCTTCAGGAGCTGCAGATTGCGCGAGCGGTCGGCGTCGACGTTGGAGAGGCCGACCAGGAAGAAGCCGTCGGTCACCTTGACGGCGAGGCCGGCCAGCGGCGTGCCGCGCGCCTGCTCGTTGGACTTCATCAGGATGCCCGGCACGTTGCCGACGCCGCCATTGGCGAAGTCCTGCGGCAGGATGAAGGTCAATTCCGCGGTATGGCTCGCTGGCAGCGACGAATCAGTGTTGCGGCGGAACGACATCGTCATCTTGAACTTGCGATCGGGAATGTCGATGTCGGCGCGCACGGCGATGTCGGGCTTCTGGTTGCCCGATCCCTTGACCTGCTCGGTGCGCCAGACCACCGAACCGACATACTGCTTGCCCTTCGGATCCGAGGGATCCTCGTCATACAGCACCACGCGCTGCGCCACGGGAGCGACCGGCTCGCCCGACGAGGGCTGGCCGACGCGGTCGGTGATCTTCTTGCTCGACGGCGTCGCCGAAGCATCCTTCGGCGCCTCGACGGGAGCGGAGGGTTTGAACAGGGTGCTGACATAGGTCAGGACAGGCTTGCCCCAGAGGATGCCGGCACCGACCAGGATCAGCAGGATGCCGATCACGATCGCCGTCTTGAACGGGAACATCGACCCGACGCGCGGCCGCTTCGGCTCACGATCGGCGTTGCTGACCCGCGACCGCGGCGGCGGCGCCTGGGGCGGCTGCTGCGGGGTGTAGCCCTCCGCCTCCTCGATCGACTCGTCGTAGGAGTACGGCGCCTCGGGATCGCCGCCGCGGTTCTCCAGGCTCGGCTCGAGCCGGTCGAATTCCGGCGAAGGCGACGGCACGTTGGCGTAGGTCTTGCGCGCGTTGCGGCTGGCCTGTGCTGCGGCACGGCCGAGATCGTCGGCGTCCGCGGTAATGTCGCGGAAGCCGCGGACACCCGGCGCGGACGGCGGCACCGGCGGTGCGCCTTCGCCGGGGCGGCGCGGCGTGCCCGGGCGCGCCTGGGGATCGAGACCGGCGGGGCTTGCGGATTCTGCGGGCTCTGCGGCCGCGGCGGGGCCGGCGGCGGCGCATCGGGGCGCAAATTGCGCGGCGGGCGCGGTTCGGCCGGCGGCCGCGGGGCCTCGGGCGGCCTTGCGTTTGCTTCCGGCGGCCTTGCGCTTGCCTCCGGCGGCCTTGGATTGGCGCGGCGCAACGGGTCGCTGCTGCGGGCGGCGCCGCCGGGGCGCGAGGCCTCGCGAGCGCGCTGCGCGGCCTCGGACTCCACCTTGCGAACCGCCTCTTCCAGCGACAGCCGCTCGCGGGTGATCTCGGACTCGGAGAGCGGCGGCTGCACGCCGCGGAGTTGCTGGATCAACGCCGTCCGCGCCCGCGCGTACAGCGCACGGCGGGCTTCGCCGGGGGCGTTGGGGTCCAATCCGGCGATGGCACGGGCAATCAGCGGGTAGTAGTCAGCCATTTCCACACAATTGGAGGGATATAGGTAATATCCCGTTAAGCCTCGAACGGATTCTGTACCAGAATAGTATCTTCACGTTCCGGACTGGTGGAAAGCAAGGCGATCGGACACCCCACCAGTTCCTCGACCCGGCGGACATATTTGATAGCCTGGGCCGGCAGGTCCGCCCAGGACCGCGCGTTGGCCGTCGGCTGCTTCCAGCCCTCGATGATCTCGTAGACCGGCTCGACGCGGGCCTGCGCGCCCTCGCCCGCCGGCAGATGGTCGATTTCCTTGCCGTCGAGCTTGTAGCCGATGCACACCTTGATGCTGTCGAACCCGTCGAGAATATCGAGCTTGGTCAGCGCCAGCCCGGCAATTCCGCAGGTCCGGACAGTCTGTCGCACCAGCATCGCGTCGAACCAGCCGACCCGGCGCTTGCGCCCGGTGTTGACGCCGAATTCCTTGCCGCGGCGGCCGATTTCCTCGCCGATCTCGTCGTTCAGCTCGGTCGGGAACGGACCCTGGCCGACCCTTGTGGTGTAGGCCTTGCAGATGCCGAGCACATAGCCGACGGCGCCCGGCCCGAGGCCGGTGCCGGTCGCGGCCTGCGCCGCCACCGTGTTGGACGACGTCACGTAGGGATAGGTGCCGTGGTCGACGTCGAGCAGCGCGCCCTGCGCGCCCTCGAACAGGATGCGCTTGCCCTCGCGGCGCTTGAGGTCCAGGAGCCGCCACACCGTCTCGGCATAGGGCAGAAGCTTCGGCGCCAGCGCCGACAGCTCGGCCAGGATGCTGTTGCCCTCGATCTCCGGCAGATTGTTGCCGCGGCGCAGCGCATTGTGGTGCGCCAGCAGGCGGTCGATCTTGTGCGGCAGGGTGTCGAGGTCGGCGAGGTCCATCAGGCGGATGGCACGGCGGCCGACCTTGTCCTCATAGGCCGGGCCGATGCCGCGGCGGGTGGTGCCGATCGAGGTGATGGCGTTGGAGGATTCGCGCAAGGAATCGAGCTCGCGGTGCAGCGGCAGGATCAGCGTGACGTTCTCGGCGATCCGCAGATTGTCCGGTCCGACCGCGACGCCCTGCCCCTTCAGCTTGGCGACCTCGTCGAGGAAGGCCTGCGGGTCGAACACCACGCCATTGCCGATCACCGCCAGCTTGTTCGGGCGCAGCACGCCGGAGGGCAGCAGCGCCAGCTTGTAGGTCTCGCCATTGATCACGAGCGTATGGCCGGCATTGTGGCCGCCCTGGAAGCGCACGACGATGTCGGCCTGTTCCGACAGCCAGTCGACGATCTTGCCCTTCCCTTCGTCACCCCATTGGGCGCCGACGACGACAACATTGGCCATTGCGAAGATGTTCCCTTCAGGTGTTTCAGAGACCATGATCACGGCGAAAACGCGTCCGCCCACAGCGATCATGCATTGATATGCCCAGCCCAAATCACGGCGCCCGGCCGCGCGCACGCAAGGCGCCTACCGGATAACGGAAGCGGGTCGGCTGCGCAAGCAAGAACGGGGTCATTTACGCCTTTTAGACGAGCTACAACCCTTTGATATCCCCTGAAAATTCCTTGCTGCGCCCGGCCGCGCCGGGCTGGCGCGAATTTAATGTTACGGCCACGTGACGCCAGCCTTACCGCTGCACGTGCTTGCCAATTGATCGCAGCTCCAATTGCGGCGATCATTCACCTGGGTTAACCGGCGGGGCCCATGCCCAATTCGACACAAGCGACGATCGCGCTGCGGAAGCTAGGCATTGCCTTCAGGCTTCACACCTATGTCTACGATTCCAGCGCCGAGAGCATCGGGCTGCAGGCGGCGGAGGCGCTCGGGGTCGACCCGAACCGCATGCTCAAGACGCTGATGGCGGAGGTCGACGGCAAGCCGGTCTGCGCCGTAGTGCCGTCCGACTGCGAGGTCAGCATGAAGAAGCTCGCCGCGGCCCTCGGCGGCAAGTCGGCCAGGATGATGCGGCCAGCCGATGCCGAGCGGCTGACCGGCTATCATGTCGGCGGCATCAGCCCGTTCGGCCAGAAAAAGAAAGTGCCGACGGCAATCGACGAGACCGCGCTCACCCATGTCACGGTGTTCGTCAATGGCGGCCAGCGCGGCCTGCAGATCGAGATCGATCCGAACGACGCCGCGCTTGCCGCCGGCGCCTCGATGAAGGCGCTGGTGGCGACGCAGGACTAGAGCTTCGGATCCGATTGAATCAAAGCCGAAGCTCCCGCTTCTTATGTTGAACGCGTTCTCTTCACGCGAACCGGTGCCCACTTCGCTCGATAACGCTCCGCGCGATCAATGCGAGGACTTGTCCCTGGTAAACTCCGCGCCAACGTAGTCGGACAGGCCGGTCAATTCCTCTGCCGAAATATCGTTGACGTTGAGCCTGAGCTGCATGATCGCGAGGTCGAGCAGATGTGCGGCAAAGCTTGCGCCGGCCGCCGTCACGATGCTGCGCTGTTCGATCAAGACAGCGATGACGTCGCGCAGACTGCGCACTTGCACTTGATCCATGGCCCTTTGCCCGATGCTGGCCGTCGTGATGTGTGTTGTCATTGGGAAACCGATTGCAGTGTGCTGATGGACGCCGTGCTGGCGGATGGGATGTACGGCAGCCGCGCGGCCTCCTCGCCAAGCTGCGGGACGCGCGAGCGGACCTCACGGACTTCGATGTCGATGGTCATCGGGGGTGGCACCAGCGTCACCGATGCTTTCGGCCACGGCGCCGGATTCGGACTGACCCCGGTAAAGCGATAGGCCGCAGCGATCTCGAGCGCGAGCAGTTGCAGCTCGAGCATCGCAACCCCCATCCCGGCGCAGGCGCGCGGACCGGCGCCGAACGGGATGTAGGCGTCGGTGTTGTAGCGCCGCGTCATCAGGAAGCGGTCGGGATCCTCGAAATGCCTCGGATCGCGCTGCAATTGCCAGGGGCAGAGCAACAGCGAGGTGCCGACCTTGAGGTCGCGCCCGCCGATCGTCACCGGCTGCATCACCTCACGCGAGAACCACCAGGCGCTGGGATAGAGCCGGCAGACCTCCTTGACCAGGGTCGCGCTGACATCCGCACGCCTGACGGCATCGACGCGCAATTCGCCGTCGTCGCCGATGCAGTCGGCGGCCTCGTCCGCGATCTCGTCCATCAGCGCGGGATCCGCCGCCATGTGATACAGCACCCAGGCGGCGGTCGATCCGGTGGTGTGGTGGCCGGCCAGCAGCAGCGTGAGAATTTCGTCGTGCAGGTCGCGATCGCTGAGGCCGAGCGCTTCGAGATCGCGCAGCGCACTAGTCGAGCCGGCGCTGCTGCGCAGCCGCTGCACCACGATCGACATCGCAAGCTTGGCGCAAATCCGGTTCTGCCGCCTGCGATACCAGGACACTGGTCCAAGCGGCAGCACGCGGAACATCTCGTCGGCCAGATCATCCTCGATGGTGCCGACCGCCTGCACCAGGGCCTCCTCGTCGCCGGACGAGATGACCTGGGCGCCGAACACGGCGATACAGATCGTGCGCAGCGCCAGCGTCGCGGTGAAGCGATGCGGATCGAACGCACCGAGCCGCGCCAGCCTTGCGCCGACCGCGCGGATCTCGGCGCACATCTGCGGCAGGTATTTTTCGACGCTGCCCTTGGCCATGTGCTTGTGCAGCACCGCACGCCGCCGCTTGTGCTCGTCGCCATGCAGCATCAGCGAGCTCTGGCCGAGCACCGGCGAAAGTTTCTTGATCAGACGGCCCTTGCCGACGTCGGTTTCCGGCGCCTTCAGGATCGGGCGGATCAGATCAGGATCATTCACCAGCAAGACCGGCGCGGGCCCGAGATGGAGCGGCACCAGCCCGAGCGGCGACGCGTTGCCGCGCTCAAGCAGGAATTTGAGCGGGTCGCTCCGAAACGCTCGAACGTCCGAGAACATGTGTGGCATCGTGAATCTCCAATTGCCGTCCAAGGTCGAGGAATTTGGTCAGGCCGGGATTGCCGGCGATATCGAGCGGAATCTCGCCGGCGAGCGCCGTCAGCGGGCGGCCGTAGCGGTCGTTGCCGATCACCTGCGGCGGACCGTAACGGTGGGTGAGGATGCCCATCCGCGCGAGGAAGCGCTCATAGGTGAGGTCGGCCATCGCCACCAGCGCCGCCGCGCCGCGCAGCTCGGCGAAGCGAAACATCAGCGCATAGTTGACGCGCGCGGCCGATGCGGTTGCCGCCCCCGGCAGCACGCCGAAGCGGCTGATTTCCCAGGCGTCACGGCGGCTCGGAAAGCGGCGCTGCGCCAGCTGCGGGAAGACCGACTTGGTGAGGTACGGATAGTCGGTGCGGATGGCGCGGAAGCCGCCGATCAGCTCCGAACCGAGAAACAGCAGGCAGTGTTCAGTATACCAGACGTCGAACTGGTCGCGCTCGACGTCGCCGGTCGTGGTCAGAAGCCAGCCGCAATGATCGACGAACAGCCGCTTGCGCAGCCTCAGCATCGCCTGAACATGTGCCGGATAGCGCTCTTCGGTGGTGACGAGCGCGTGGTATTCCCCCCAATGCTGCGACATTCCCTCCGCCTCCAGATGTCGCCGGCATCTGGGACAAAAAGGCTTAATTGTGGTACCCCCGGAAACCGGGGGTTTTAGTCAATGATCCTGGAAGAAGCGATTTCGAGTATCGAGGCGTCGGGCACGATCGACGAGCTTCGACTGTCGCTGCACCGGGTCATCCAGAACTACGGCTTCTCCGGCTTCGCCTTCATCGATGCGGGCCGGCCCGAGCTCGATCTGCCGTACCATACCGGCACCTATCCGCCGGCCTGGGAGCGCGCCTACATCCAGAACGACTTCGTTCATTGCGATCCGGCATTGACGCGGGTGCGACGAACCAACACGCCGTTTCACTGGGGCGAGTTGAAGCTGCCGGAGCGGCACGGGCGCAAGCGTCCGCCGGAGCTGAAGATGATGGAGGCCGCGCGGGATCACGGATTCCGCCAGGGCTTCGTCGTGCCCTTCCACTATCGCGACCGGCTCGGCGCCGTGCACTCGAGCTCGACGGTGTTCTTCTGGGAGGACGAGCCGCGCAACTTCGACAAGCTGTTCGTCTGCCATCGGCATGAACTGCATCTCTTGATGATCTACTGGGTGCAGCGGGCGATGGACATCGTCAACCGCGACCAGCGCAACGCACCGACCATCCTGAAGCCCGCCGACGCCGCCGAAACCATCAAGCTCACGGGGCGGGAGAAGGAAGTGATCGCCTGGGCGGCGCGCGGCAAGACCGTGGCCGATACCGCGCAGATCCTCGGTATTTCTCCGGAGACGGTGGAAGGCTTCATCAAGCAGGCGCTGCGCAAGCTCGAAGCATCCAACAAGACGCACGGGGTGGCGAAGAGCATCGCGCTCGGGATCATCGACTTGTGAGCCGCGCAGCGATCGCGGCGTGCTCGGGGCTGCAGCCATGCGCCGCCGCCGCCCCGTTCGAAGCGCCGCGATGTGTGGCGACATCACACATCCGGGTTGGATTCATCGCAGCCGTCGCTCACAGATTGCATTCGCGCACGGTCTTGATAAGAAGATCAGGGCCGGATGACGCCAACACGAGCATCTCGGACCACGGGTGCGCATCGCAGAGCCTGCCCGGTGCGGCGGGACCATTGGTCGATCCGGCTGATCCGTAAAAGTCCCATCGCGACGAACCGCAGTTCCATTTGCTACCAATCATTGTCGCGGACATGCTGTCGACGGACGTAGCTGGAGATCGCCGAAGCGCACCATGAGCACATCGCAGGACGACCAGATTGATCAACTGGTGCAGGCGCGCTGGCGCGCAATCGGACTGTCCCAGGCCGATCTCGCCGAGATCCTGTGCTCGGGCGCCTCCTTGCAAAGGAACAGCGTGGACGGCACGGTGAAGGTCGATACCGGCCGCCTGGCGACCGTCGCCGAGATGCTCGGGATCGCCGCCGACATGCTCAATCGCCGGCCTGCCACGACAGCGCCGACACAGGGAGGCCAGGCGGCAGAATCGCTGCAATCCTTGCTCGAACTGCGCATGCTGCGGGTGTTCCGCGACGTGCAGGACCCCGACACCAAGCGGATCCTGATCGAGCTCGCCGAGCAGATCGTCAAGCGCCAGACCACGCCGCCGGAGCACGGCTAGACACGCCTCGGAAAGTGCGGAGGCGTCTTCCGGAAGGGGGACTTCGCGCATGGTCGCGATGCGTCCATCCCCATTGATGGAATGGCGGAATCCGTGTCTGTGACAGGGGCCGGGGAAATCCATACCGGCCCGGTAACACCAGCCGGGCGGGCCGCGGCGTCGTGAACCCGGGCCTCATCGCATGTCTGCCTCCGATTCCACCGCAACGCCCGCGTCCGGCTCTTGGATCGCCAACCAGCCATATCTGCTGCTGTGCATCACCGCGATGTGCTGGGCCGGCAACGCGATCGTCGGCCGGCTCGCCGCCGGCCACATTCCGCCGGTGACGCTGTCGTTCCTGCGCTGGTTCATGGCGTTCCTGATCATCCTGCCGTTTGCCTGGAAACATCTGGTCCGCGACTGGCCTGCGATCCGCAAGAATCTCGGCATCATGATGCTGCTGTCGATGACCGGCATCAGCGCCTTCAACACGCTGCAATACTGGGCGCTCGAGTACACCCAGGCGCTCAACACGCTGCTGCTGCAATCCTCCGTGCCGCTGATGGTCGCGCTGTGGTCGCTGATCCTGCTCGGCGCGCGGCTGACGCTGGCGCAGCTCTGTGGCGTGCTGCTGTCGCTCGCCGGCGTGCTGGTGATCCTGCTGCATGGCGATCTCACGACGCTGTCGAAGATCGAGTTCAACAAGGGCGACCTGATCTTCATCGTCGCACTGGTGATCTTCGCGCTATATTCGGTGCTGACGCTGAAGCGGCCCAAGATCCACGGGCTATCGGTCGCGGCCTTCACCTTCGGCTGCGGCGCGCTGTTGCTGGTGCCGTTCTTGATCTGGGAACTCGGCGCGCGCCCGGTGATGCAGCTCACGGCCAACAACCTGCTGTCGCTGTTTTATGTCGCGGTGTTCCCCTCGACGCTGGCCTATCTGTGCTTCAACCGCGGTGTGCAGCTGATCGGCGCCAACCGCGCCGCGCCGTTCTTCCACATGGTTCCGGTGTTCGGCACCATCATGTCGATCGTGTTCATCGGCGAGCATCCGCAAGCCTTCCATTTCATCGGCTTTGCCCTGGTGCTGGCCGGTGTCTTCGCGGCTTCGCGGAAGCAGTCGGCGGCCTGATCCCGCGACCCGAGGCGCGGTGACTATCGGCGGCAAATCCGCTATCTGTTGCAATCTGCTTCGCGGACAGGTCCCAAACGCATGGCGCGCGCCAGCAATCTCGTGATCGGCACCCTGACGCTGGCCCTGATCGCCGGCTCGCTCGGCGGCTGGCTGGGCTATCAGCGCTATGCCGGCATCAAGCGGATGGTGCCGTTCCGCGTCGTGTTCGAGGGCTCGGCGTCGGGCCTGCGCCGCGGCGCCAGTGTCAATTTCGCCGGCGTGCGGATCGGCGAGGTGGTCTCGATCCGGCTCGACCGGCACCGCGTGGTGGCGATGACGCGGATCGAGGGCAACGCCCCGATCAAGAAGGACACCCAGGCCGGTCTCGAATTCCAGGGCCTGACCGGGATAGCATCGATCTCCTTCACCGGCGGCACCGACGATGCGCCGCCGCCTGCGGTCGGCGCCGACGGGATTCCCGAGCTGACGGCCGATGCCGAAGGCACGATGGGCATCCAGGAGAAGCTGCGCGTCGCGCTGCGCAATGTCGACCGCGTCATCACCGAGAACGAGGCCGACATCAAGGACTCGCTGCTCGGGCTCGAGAACTTCACCAACTCGCTGTCGGGCAATGGCGAGCTGATCGCGGGCTTCATCGACGCCGCCGACGACGGCATCAGCACGGTCGACGCCAAGCTCGCCTCGGCCGACAAGTTCCTGAAGAGTTTTGGCAGCGACAAATATGGCGGCGAGCTGCTGCCGACCGTGATCTCGCTGCGCGAACTGATCCAAAGCTTCGACAAGAAGTCCGGCACGATGATCGCCGAAACCCGCAAGACGCTCGGCGACGTCAGCCAGTCCGTCAACGCGTTCAACGAGAAAATTGCCGGGCGCGGCGGCAGGCGCTAACGTCACGCTCCAACCAAGAACCAAGAACAACGGAAACGCCCAACGTGCACGACCGGACCGCAGCGCCCTCCCCGCCTCCCGCAACCGTCAACCGCGCGACGAGCGCCGTGCCCCGGCATTTGCGCCGCTATCTCACACTCGACGATTTCGAGCCGCGGGCGCGGCAGCTGCTGCCGAAATTCCTCTACGGCTACATCTCCGGCGGCGCCGAGACCGACGCGGCACGGTCAGACAATCGCCGGGCCTTCGACGAATACGGCTTCGTGCCGCGGGTGCTGAAGGACGTCTCCGGCCGTGATCAGACCACGACGCTGTTCGGCAAGACCTACGCCTCGCCGTTCGGGATTCCGCCGATGGGCTCGTCCGCGCTGTGCGCCTATCGCGGCGACATCGTGCTGGCGCGCGCCGCTGCCGCCGCCAACGTCCCGATGATCCTCTCGGCCTCCTCGCTGATTACGCTGGAGGACGTCCGCGCCGCCAATCAGCAGGCCTGGTACCAGGCCTATCTCGCCGGTCTTCCCGAGCGCATCGAGCCGCTCGTCGATCGCGTTGCGGCGGCCGGCTACGACACCTTCGTCGTCACCGCCGACGTGCCGGTGCCGCCCAACCGCGAGAACAACATCCGCAACGGCTTCCAGGTCCCGCTCGAGATCACGCCGCGGGTGTTCTGGGACACCATCACCCATCCGGACTGGCTGCTGAACACCTGGGCGCGCACCGTGTTCAATCACGGGATGCCGCATTTCGAGAACATGGACGCCAAGCAGGGCCCGCCGGTGCTGTCGAAGAACCTGATGCGCAACATCGGCAGCCGCGACCAGCTTGCCTGGAAGCATGTCGAGCTGATCCGCAAGCGCTGGCCCGGCAAGCTCGTGGTCAAGGGGCTGATCGCACCGGAAGACGCGCGGCTGGCGCGCGAGCACGGCTGCGACGGCGTGATGGTTTCCAACCATGGCGGCCGCCAGCTCGACTTCACCGTCTCTGCGCTGCGTACGCTGCCGGAGATCGCCGCGCAGAAGGGCAGCATGACGGTGATGATGGACGGCGGCATCCGCCGCGGCACCGACGTCATCAAGGCGCTGGCGCTCGGTGCGGACTTCGTCTGGATCGGCCGTCCGTTCCTCTATGCTGCCGTGACCGCGGGCGAGGCCGGCGTGTCGCGCGCGATCTCGCTGCTGCACGCCGAGATCGACCGTGATCTCGCACTGCTCGGCATCCGCAGCCTGAAGGAGATCACGGCGGACCTGGTGCGGAAGTTCTAGAGATGTTGCGTCCGCAACAGGACTACACCCCCGCTTGCGGGGGAGGGTTGGGGTGGGGGTGTCTCCGCTTGCGGGAGGATCGTTGGGTGGCGAGAGCCCCCACCCGCTGCGCCCTTTGGGCACAGCGACCGCCCCCGCAAGCGGGAAAGGTAAGAAAAAGTCACGCGTAGCGCGCCGCACCCATGCAGAGCGCGGTGATCGCGAGCAGCCCGGCCGCGATACGCTGGGCGACGGCGAGCCGCGAACGGGCGGCCGACGGATCGGCCGCGCCATTGCGCAACTGCCTGACAGCGCCGCCGCCGACGATGATCTGCACGGCGATCGCGGCCAGTGCTGCGATCGCGCCACCCGCCAGGATCTGCTCCGACAGCGCGAACGAGCCTTCATGAACCAGGCGCCACAGCGTGGCGCCGGTCACGATCGCAACCGTCGCCGCCCCGATTTGCGGGCCCAACAGCCTTTCGCCACCAAGGCCGCCGGTGCGCGCCAAAGTGAAGCTGGAGCCGGCCCAAAACACCGATGACAGGACGTGAAGCGACAAGGCTATGATGAGGACGGTCTGCATGACGTTGCTCCAAATGGGCATTGGAAATTAGATATACATAATGTATATTCAATCTGACGAAAGCAAGGCAAACCGATGCCACCGCGCAGCTATGTGAGCCCGGCGCGCAGCGCCGCCACCGCCGAGACCCGCGAGCGCGTGATCGAAGCCGCCTCGCGCACGCTGCGCGAGGGCGAGAGCATCGCGCGCTTCTCGCTGGATACGGTGGCGAAGGCCGCGGGCGTGACGCGGCTGACGGTCTACAACCAGTTCGGCTCGCGGCGCGGGCTGCTCGAGGCCGTGTTCGACGAGATCGCGCGCCACGGCGGCCTGCATCAACTCGCCGACGCCATGACGATGGCCGATCCGCGCGCCGCGCTCGACCGCATGGTCGAGATCTTCTGCGCATTCTGGAGCCGCGATTCCGCGGTCGGGCGCCTGCACGACGCGATGGCGACCGATCCCGAATTCGCCGAAGCGGTGCGCGAGCGCAACGAGCGCCGCCGTCGCGGTGTCACCGGATTGATCGACCGCATCGCAGCCAAGCAGGCATCGCCGCAGGCCCGCAAGGATGCCGTCGACCTGATCTTCGCGCTGACGAGCTATCCGACCTTCGCCTCGCTGAGCGCCGCCGGGCGGTCGAGGGATGAGGTCTGCCGGGTGGTGCAGACGGCCTGCCACGCGGCGCTGCAGCCGCTTACGCTCTCAAACCCGTCATCCTGAGGAGCGCGCTTTGGCGCGCGTCTCGAAGGATGAATCGGCCACAGTCGGGCCGTCGACCCTTCGAGACGCGCTTCGCGCTCCTCCAGCGACAAAGGCGAAGCCTTTGCGCGGGGGTGACGGATAACGTCTTACGCAGGCGGCCTCAGTCACCCCAGCTTGAACTTGCTGTACGCCTCGCGCGTCGCGATGATGACGTGCGCCTCGCAGCCGTTGCGGCGGTGCGGGTCGCAGCGGGTCTCGTAGTCGGCCGAGGTCATCATGTCG
Source organism: Bradyrhizobium tropiciagri (assembly GCF_001189845.1). GTDB lineage: Bacteria > Pseudomonadota > Alphaproteobacteria > Rhizobiales > Xanthobacteraceae > Bradyrhizobium > Bradyrhizobium tropiciagri. The sequence goes on along the minus strand of NZ_LFLZ01000034.1, from coordinate 55,496 downwards.
AGGAAGGCCGCGACGCTCGGGTAATACACCAGCGCGAGATAGTCCCAGCGTTGGCTTGCCGGCTCGCCCAGCGCGACCGTCTCGGCGCTGCCGGTCCAGAGCAGCGTGCCGCCGCGCGCCTTGATCATGGGCACGGTGAGCGCGCTATAGCGCAGGTAGGCATCCCAGCCCGAGCCGTCGCCGGCGAGCGAGCGCTGGCGAAATCGCATCAGATTGACCATCACGACCGGAGCCGCTTGATCCAGTTCGCTCAGGCCTTTGACGTTCAAGAGATCGACACCCATCCACCAGCTCCCGCGCCACACCGCATTATTACGGGCCACATCGGTCGAGCCACTTCGGTCCGGCCGCTAACATTATGTCATATCGCGGGGCTACCCTGAAATGCTGGCAGGCCGTAAGCTCACCACCCGATCTCGGAGGTCAATGCCGTGATGACCCTTCCCGAACTTGCGGCCGACGCGCTCGGCAAATTCCTCGGCGAATACATGCAGCGCCGCTTCGGCTCCTCGCAGACCGAGCTGGTGGAGATGGTGCCCTCGATCGCGCGGATCGCGATCGAATGCATCGGCAACAGCGACGCGCTCTACCACAATGTCGAGCACACCATGCTGGTGACGCTCGCCGGTCACGACATCCTGCGCGGCCGCGCGCTGCACTCGCACATGAGCGCCGAGGATTATGCGCACGTCATCATCGCCTGCCTCACCCATGACATCGGCTATGTGCGCGGGCTGTTCGATGCCGACGACCATAACGGCTATCTGGTCGCTGCCGATGGCCGCAAGGTGATCCTGCCGCGCGGCTCGTCGGATGCGGCGCTGATGTCCTATCACGTCGACCGCTCGAAGATCTTCGTGATGGAGCGGCTCAAGGGCGTCGCGCTGCTCGACAAGGAGCGCATCGCGCGCGCCATCGAGGGCACGCGCTTTCCGCAGAGCGCTCCGGACGGCGATAAGGACTTCGGCGGCGAGGCCATATTGCTGCGCGCGGCTGATCTGATCGGCCAGCTCGGCGATCCGCATTACATCCGCAAGGCCAACGCGCTGTACATCGAATTCGAGGAGGCCGGACTGAACCGCCAGCTCGGCTATGATTCGCCGGCCGACCTCGTCGACCTCTATCCGCGCTTCTACTGGGACAGTGTCGCGCCGCATGTGCAGAAGGCGATCCGTCACCTCAACATCACCTCCAGCGGGCGGCAATGGATCGCCAATCTCTACAGCAACGTGTTTCGCGCCGAGCGCGACATCTCGCTGTCGGGACCGCAGAAATAGGCCTCCGAAGGATCACGGCGAACTCTACCCCCGTCATCCTGAGGTGCGAGCGGAGCGAGCCTCGAAGGATGGATCGGCCACGGTCGGACCGTGCATCCTTCGAGGCTCGCCGAAGAGGCTCGCACCTCAGGATGACGGAATCGAGCTGTCGTAACGCTGCGCGCGATCACTGGTGGCCGCGCATGGCTCCAATCCGCACTTTCGTCTTGTGGCAGCGGCGGATTCGGGCACAACATCCACCAGATAATGACCGCTTTGCCCGCACCTGCCACAACCCCGCGCCGCTCGCCGCTGCACTGGCTCAACAACCAGCCCTATCTGCTGCTCAGCCTGACGTCGCTGTTCTGGGCTGCCAATATCGTGCTGGCGCGGCATGTCGGCAGCCATGTGCCGCCGGTCACCCTGACCACGATCCGCTGGTTCGGCGTGTTCCTGATCCTGTTGCCGTTCGCCTGGCCGCATCTGAAGGAAGACTGGCCGAAGCTGCGCAGGGCGCTGCCGCTGATGCTGCTGCTCTCCGCGGTCGGCTTCGCGTTCAACAACGCGATCTCCTACTGGGCGATGCAATATACCGAGGCGCTCAATGCGCTGCTGATCCAGTCGGCCGGGCCGCTGTTCGTGGCGCTGTGGTCGCTGGTGCTGTTCGGCGTGCGGCTGACGCCGGCGCAGCTTGCCGGCATCGCGATCTCGCTGGCCGGCGTGCTGACCATCATCCTGCGCGGCGACTTCGCGGCGCTCGCCAGCATCAGCTTCAACCGCGGTGACATCATGTTCGGCGCTTCGCTGGTGTCGTTCGGGCTCTATTCGGCGTTGATCCCGCGGCGGCCGAAAATCCATCAGCTCTCGCTGATCTCGTTCACCACCTGCTGTGGTGCGCTGATGCTGCTGCCGGTGGCTGTCTGGGAATTCGCCAATGGCGTGACGCTGAAGCTGGACATTTTGACGTTTGCCACGCTGGGCTACACGCTGATCTTCCCATCCACGCTCGCCTATCTGTTCTTCAACCGCGGCGTCGCATTGATCGGCCCGAACCGCGCGGCGCCGTTCTTCCATCTGGTGCCGGTGTTCGGCTCGGCGATGGCGATCCTGCTGCTCGGCGAAACGCTCGCGCCGTTCCATCTGATCGGCTACGCGCTGGTGCTGGCCGGCGTCATCATCGCTTCGCGGCAAGGATCAGCTAAAGAATCAGCCAAAGGATCGGCCAAAGGATCGGCGAAGCCTTAGCTGACGCCGCGGATCTGGCTAGCCTACCTTGCGCAAGCCGGCGGACTTGCGTGGTGAATGTGGCTTTGCCGCCAGCGTGTCCGTGATGAAGTCGATGAACCGCCTCACCTTGGCCGGCACGTGGTTACGCGAGGCATAGTAGACGTAGAGCGGAAACCGCTCGTCGGGCCAGTCCGGAAACAGCTCGATCAGCGCGCCGCTCTTCAGGTGATCGTCGAGCCCGATATCGATCACCTGCGCAATCCCGAAGCCGGCCAGGCAAGCGCCTAGCTTGGTTCCTGAATCGGTCACGGTGAGCCGCCCGTTGACCGCGACCGGCACGACCTCGCCGCCGCGCCAAAACTCCCACTCGAAGGGACGCCCGGTCGCCGCGTCGATTGCATGGATGCACTGATGGTCGCGGCTCGCCAGCTCCCGCGGATCGAGCGGCCGGCCGTGTCGTTCGAGATAGATCGGCGAGGCCACGGTGAGCACGCGCGCGTCGAGCACGCGGCGTGCAATCAGCGCCGACGGCGCCGGCTCGCCGAAACGCACAGCCAGGTCGAACCCGTCACTGACCAGGTCCGCGATCCGGTCGCGGGTCTCGATACGCAGCTCCATGCCCGGATTCTGCAGCAGGAACTCGCTCAGCTTCGGCGACAGCACCATGCGGGAGAACAGCGGGTCGACATTGACCCGCAGCCTGCCGCGGACCGCATCGCGCGATTTCGAGGTCTCCGCCGCCGCCTCGCCGATCCCGGCCAGATGCGCGGCGACCCGCTCGACCAGCGCGCGTCCTTCCTCGGTGAGCTCGACCGCGCGGCTCGTGCGGTGAACCAGCCTGGCATCGAGGCGCGCCTCGAGCTTGGCGATCGCCTTGCTGACCCCGGATTGCGTCATGCCCAGCCGTTCGGCGGCGCGGCCAAAACTGCGCGCATCCGCCAGCGCCGCGAGGACCACCAGGCCGCCAACCAGCCGACCGTCAACTTCGTCCATGCCGATGCCTCTCAGTCATCCAAGAGATGACCGCACAGTCGTAGCACTCCGCCACCATATCGGCCACTGTCGGCGCAGATCACCGGTTCAATCCGGTGAGGCCACCGCCACATCATCGCCTTAGGAGATTTTGCAATGAGCGACATCCAGGCCATCACGTCCGCGATCGATGGATATTTCGACCTGATGTATGACGTCGATGACAGCCGGTTCTCCGACGTCTTCGCCGATGCCTCCATCGTGCACGGCATCCGGGACGGCAAGCACACGGTGCGGTCGGCCGCGGAATTCCGCGACTTCATCCAGAGCCGTCCGTCGCCGGCGTCGATGAAATCGCCGCGCGAGGAGGCCATCATCAGCATCGACCAGACCGCGCCCGATCTGGCCATCGCCAAGGTCCGCATCAGGAACGGCCAGACCGGCTTCATCGACCATCTGGTGTTTCATCGGATCGACGGCAGGTGGCTCATCACCACCAAGGCTTTTCACGTCGCGCAGGTCTTCCCAGCGGGATCGTAACGCCCTCATGGAGCATTTCTGAATATTAGAAATATGTCACTGATTTGCCCGACGTGTCAAGTTGGCCGGTCCGGCCGTCGCGGCTACTTTGCATGGGGTTGTTTTCGATATTTTTGGCAGCGCCCCTGAGCAGCTCGTGCTGTGAGAGAAGCTGATCGCCGACGCCGGGATCGAGAAGCAGTAGGCAGCCCAAAACGCGAATGCCCGGGCCAGGCCCCGGGCATCGCGACGATGTCGATTGATCGCGCCGGCCTTACGCCGCGCGGACCTTCTGCAAGAACTCGTCGACCGCGTCGCGCAGCATGCCGGACTGGGTGTCGAGCTCGCGCGCATTCGACAGCACGTCACCGGCAGCGGTGCCGGTGGCGGCGGCCGCGGTGGTGACGCCGCCGATATGGGCGGAGATCTCGCTCGAGCCGGCTGCGACCTGCTGGATGTTGCGCGCGATTTCGCGCGTCGCATCGCCCTGCTGGTCGATCGCGGTCGAGATCGACGCCGTGATCTCGCTCATCTGGGCGATGGTCGCGGTGATGCCGCCGATCGAGGTCACCGCCTCGCCGGTGGAGGCCTGCATCGCGGCGACCTGCGCCGAGATCTCCTCGGTCGCCTTCGCGGTCTGGTTGGCCAGCGCCTTCACCTCGGAGGCGACCACCGCGAAGCCGCGGCCGGATTCGCCGGCGCGCGCCGCCTCGATGGTGGCGTTGAGCGCGAGCAGATTGGTCTGCGCCGCGATCGAGTGGATCAGCTTGACCACCTCGCCGATCTTCTCGCGCCGGTGGACAGCGCCTGCACGGTGGCGTTGGTCCGCTCGGCATCGGCGACCGCCTTGCTTGCGACCTCGCTGGAGCGCGCCACCTGGCGGGAGATTTCCGCAACCGAGCTGGAGAGCTCCTCGGCCGCCGCGGCGACGGTACCGACATTGTTGGAAGCGCTGTCGGAGGCGGCGCCGACGGTCGCGGCCCGCGCGCTGGCGTCGCTTGCGGTCGCGGTCATCGACTGCGCCGTGGTCTGCATGCCGGCGGCGGCGGAGGCCACCGTGCGGACGATGCCGTTCACGCTGCGCTCGAAATCGCTCGCAAGGCCCTGCATCGCGCTGCGGCGTTCGGCCGTGGCGCGCGCCTGCGTCGCGGCCTCGGCCTGCTCGAGGCCGCGGATACGGATCGCATTGTCCTTGAAGATCTGCACGGTTGCCGCCATCCCGCCGACTTCGTCGCCCCGGCCGACGCCCGGAATGTCGCCGTCAAGCTTGCCGTCGGCGATGTCGCGCATGCGGCTGCCGAGCAGATTGAGCGGCCGTGAGATGCTGCGGCCGATCAGCCAGGCAACCGAGCTCGAGATGATGCCAATGCCGAGGATCGCGAGGCCAAGCAGCCAGGCGATGGGGCGCATCTTGGCGTCGATGTCGTCGAGATAGGCGCCGGTGCCGAGATACATGTCGAAGCCGGGGACCGCGACCGCGTAGCCGAGCTTGCGGATCGGCGTCTCCTGGCCGGGCTTCACGTATTCGTAGAACAGCAGGATGTCACCCTTCGACTTCACGCCGTCCATCAGCTCCTGCGACAGCTTGCGGCCATTGGTCACGACGTCCATCCGGTTGGTTCCGACCTGCTTCGGATCGGGCGCCAGCACCGTGATGCCGTTGTAGTCGGTGCCGAACAGATAGCCCGAGCCGTTGTCATACGTCATGGCGTTGGCGCGCTTGCCGAACTCGGCCAGCGCAGCCTCCTTGGTCATCTTCCCGGCGTCGACCTCCTTCTTCAGGCTCGCCGCCATGTTCTTCGCCATCTCGACGATGGCCTTGGCCTGGTCGATGCGAGCATTTGTCATCTCACGCTGCATCAGCTGACCGGCGAGAATGCCGGCCGTGCACAGACCAAGGAGGGTCACCCCCACCAGAATGCCGAGCTTGGGGGTGATCTTCAGATTTGACAGCTTCACGGGGATCTCCAGAAGAGGCGGGGAACGCGACGCGATTGGCGGATTGATTCCGCTCACCGTAATGTGAGACCCTTTACCTGATGGTTACGGTGGTTCCCCGTAGTAGCCCGGAGAATCGGGCCACGGACCAACCGGCAATTGTGGAGAGGACCACCCAGCTCGCGTACAAGTAGGCGCAAGCGACGAAGCAAGCCGCGCTCGGAGAAGCAAGAAGATCAAGAAGCAAACCCAGCAAGAAGCAACAATCAAGAACAGAAGACCTCACATCGGGAGCAGACAATGTCGAAATTCAGAGTGGTGACGCCGAAGGGCGCAAGCTTCACGATCGCCGGCGGCGGCTACGATTATGAGCGCGAGGCGCTCGATCCGATCGGCGCCGAGATCATCGAGGCGCCGGCCAACGAGGCCGAGTTCATCGCCGCTGCAAAGACCGCGGACGCGATCTACGCCAAGGGCATGCCGATCACCAAAGCGGTCATCGACGCGCTCGAGAACTGCAAGGTGATCACGCTCGGCAGCGTCGGCGTCGACTCGGTCGACGTCAAGGCCGCGACCGCGCGCGGCATCCCGGTCACCAACATCCCCGACACATTCATCGAGGAGGTTGCCGACCACGCCATGATGCTGCTGCTCGCAGGCTTCCGCCGCCTGATCGAGCAGGACAAGATGGTGCGCAGCGGCCGCTGGGCCGAGGGCCGCCCGGCGCTCTTGAAGATTCCGCGGCTGATGGGCCAGACCCTCGGCTTCATCTCGTTCGGCCGCGTCGCCCGCGCGGTGGCCAAGCGCGCCGCGCCGTTCGGCCTTCGGATGATGGCCTACGATCCCTTCATCCAGGAAACGCTGATGTACGACCATGGCGTGATCCCCTCGACGCTGTCGGAGGTGCTGTCGCAGTCGGATTTCGTCTCGATGCACGCTCCGGCACGCCCCGAAGTGCACCACATGCTGACCGAGAAGCATTTTCGCCAGATGAAAAAGTCGGCGATCTTCATCAACACCGGCCGCGGCGCCACCGTCGACGAGGAATCGCTGATCAAAGCGTTGCAGGAGGGCTGGATCGCCCACGCCGCGCTCGACGTGCTGGAAAAGGAGCCGCCGTCGCACAACAACCCGATGCTCGGGATGGACAATGTTACCTTGACCGCCCACGTCGCCTCGGCATCGGCACGTTTTGACGAGGCGCGCAAGCGCCGGGTGGGCTACGAATTGTCACTAGTGCTGCAAGGCATGTGGCCGGTAAGCTGCGTCAACCCGTCGGTGCTGCAAAACACCGCGCTGCGCCGCTGGCAGCCCGTCAGCATGGATCGCGGTCCGAACAGTTGAGGCGGGACTGCGCTTGTCGCGCGCGCCTGCCTGATGCGGGCGCTTCGCGCGGCGGCGTGCCGAGACCACAAGATGCTTCACCGGCGGCCAACGCCGGGAAGCCACAATAACAACGAAACAATACAACAACGAAACAATAAGAACGGGAGTGCGAACGACATGAAGTACGAGATCACGCGTCGCGACGCGCTGGTGCTGGGGGCATCCGCGGCGGCGCTGGCGGTCACCGGCGCTTCGGCGCAGGAGGCGTCGAAGGTCAAGGCTGCCGACGTGGCGGCGCCGTCGCTGCCGATCGAGAAGGGCGCGACCCTGCGCATGCTGCGGCCGGTGCGCTTCGTGCAGGCCGACGAAGACGTGTTCCGCGCCAATGCCAAGCGCTTCACCGACAAGACCGGCGTCGAGGTCAAGGTCGACTTCGTTGGCTGGGAAGACATCAATCAGCAGACCGCGGTGACCTCGAACTCCGGCGCCGGTCCCGACATCATCATCGGCTTTGGCGACGCGCCGCATATCTATATCGACAAGCTGATCGAATTGACCGACGTCGCCGATTATCTCGACAAGCGCTACGGCGGATGGCTCACGCTGGCAAAGCGCTACGGCATGCGCTCGAAGTCGAAGAGCTGGGTCGGCCTGCCGTTTGGCGCCTCCGGCGGCCCGCTGGTCTACCGCAAGTCGCTGGTCAACGCGGCCGGCTTCGAGAAGGTGCCGGAAGACCACGCCGGCATTCTCGAGCTCTGCAAGAAATTGAAGGCGGCCGGCAAGCCGGCGGGCTTCGCGCTCGGCAACGCGGTTGGCGACGGCAACGGCTTCGCCAACTGGCTGTTGTGGTCGCACAACGCCGCGCTGCTGGATGAGGAAGGCAACATCATCATCAACAGCAAGGAGACGATCGCCGCGCTGAAATATCTGAAGGAACTCTATCCGACGTTCATCGCCGGCACGCCATCCTGGAACGACGTCTCCAACAACCGCGCCTACTCCTCGCAGGAGATCGGCCTGACCGCCAACGGTGTCTCGTTGTACTTCTCGCTGAAGAACGATCCCGCCACCAAGGCCGTGGCCGACGACACCGAGCATCAGTTCCTGCCCAAGGGACTGGCGTCGAGCTCGCCGATGTCGGGCCTGACCCTGAACGCGATGGCGTTCAAGCACAGCCCGTATCCGAATGCGGCGAAGGCGTTCCTGCAGTTCATGCTGGAGAAGGAGCAGTACGAGCCGTGGCTCAACGCCAACTCCGGCTACTGGTCGCAGCCGCTCGCGGCCTACGCCGACGCTGCGGTGTGGTCGGGCGATCCCAAGGTCTCGATCTTCAAGGAGACGATGAAGAGCGCCTATTACAACGGCTACAAGGGACCGATCTCGACCGCGACCGGTGCCGTCACCGCCGACTACGTGCTGGTGCAGATGTGCGCCTCGGTTGCGACCGATGCGGCAACGCCCGAGGCCGCCGCCGCGGAAGCCGAGCAGCGCGCCAAGCGGTACTTCCGCCGGCAGAACCGGTGACGGCGGTCATTGAACTGCGAAACCTTAATCAACCGTCATTGCGCGCGAAGCGAAGCAATCCATAGTGCCACAAAGGAGAAATGGATTGCTTCGTCGCTTCGCTCCTCGCAATGACGACAAGACGAGCATTCAATGTCCGTAACCACCTTCCCTTCACGCGGCGCGACGCTTCGCCAGCCCGGCTGGCTCGCGCGCCTGTTCGACTACAAGCCGTTCCTGATCGTGATGTGCCTCGCGCCCGCGATCGGCCTGCTGCTGGTGTTCCTCACGTACCCGCTCGGCCTCGGCATCTGGCTCGCCTTCACCGACACCACGATCGGCCAGCGCGGCATCTATATCGGGCTGGAGAACTTCCAGTACCTGCTCAAGGATCCCCTGTGGTGGAACGCGGTGTTCTACTCGATCTTCTACACCGCGGTCGCGACCTTCGGAAAGTTCGCGCTCGGCTTCTGGCTGGCGCTGCTGCTCAACAACCATTTCCCGTTCAAGAGCCTGATCCGCGCCATCGTGCTGCTGCCGTGGATCGTGCCGACCGTGCTCTCCGCGTTGGCGTTCTGGTGGATCTACGATCCGCAGTTCTCGATCATCTCCTATCTCCTGGTCGACGTGCTGCACCTGCGCGACAGCAATGTCGACTTCCTCGGCTCGCCCTGGCCGGCGCGGTTCTCGCTGATCGCGGCCAATATCTGGCGCGGCATCCCGTTCGTCGCAATCTCGCTGCTGGCTGGGCTGCAAACCATCTCGCCCTCGCTCTATGAGGCGGCAATGCTCGACGGCGCCACCTCCTGGCAGCGCTTCCGCTACATCACCTTCCCGATGATGATGCCGATCCTGGCGATCGTGATGACGTTCTCGATCATCTTCACCTTCACCGACTTCCAGCTGGTCTACGCCATCACCCGCGGCGGCCCGGTCAACTCGACCCATCTGCTCGCAACCTTGGCGTTCCAGCGCGGCATCGCCGGCGGCGAGCTCGGCGAGGGCGCGGCGATCGCGGTCTCGATGATCCCGTTCCTGGTGTTCGCGACGTTGTTCAGCTACTTCGGCCTCGCCCGCCGCAAATGGCAGCAGGGAGAAGCCAATGACTGACGTTGCAGCCCAATCCAACGTCGCCAGCGCCGCGCCCGACACGATGGCGTGGGACAGCCGTGCCCGGCGCGTGGTGATGATCTACCTGCCGCTCGCCTGCTTCATCCTGATCCTGCTGTTCCCGTTCTACTGGATGGCGATCACCTCGTTCAAACCGAACGCGGAGCTCTTGAACTACAAGGAGCACAATCCGTTCTGGATCACCTCGCCGACGCTCGCGCATGTCAAGCATCTGCTGTTCGACACCTCGTATCCGCGCTGGCTGAAGACCACCATGCTGGTCGCGATCGGCTCGACCTTCCTGTCGCTGTTCGCCTCGACGCTCGCCGCCTACGCGATCGAGCGGCTGCGCTTCCGCGGCAGCCCCTATGTCGGGCTCGGCATCTACCTCGCCTATTTGGTGCCGCCGTCGATCCTGTTCATTCCGCTCGCCACCGTGATCGTGCAGTTCGGCCTGTTCGATTCACCGCTGGCGCTGATCCTGGTCTATCCGACCTTCCTGGTGCCGTTCTGCACCTGGCTTTTGATCGGCTATTTCAAGTCGATCCCCTACGAGCTCGAGGAATGCGCGCTGGTCGACGGCGCGACGCGGCTGCAGATCCTGTGGCGGATCACGCTGCCGCTCGCGGTGCCCGGCCTGATCTCGGCCGGCATCTTCTCCTTCACGCTGTCCTGGAACGAGTTCATCTACGCGCTCGCCTTCATCCAGAGCGGCGCCAACAAGACCGTGCCGGTCGCGATCCTGACCGAGCTCGTCACCGGCGACGTCTACCAATGGGGCGCGCTGATGGCGGGCTCCCTGCTCGGTTCGCTGCCGGTCGCGCTGTTCTACTCGCTGTTCGTCGACTACTACGTGTCGTCGCTGACCGGCGCGGTGAAGGAGTAACGGAGCTTCCGGCGATGATCGCCGTTACGCCGCAGCGGTCTTCGCCCGCTCGGTGATCAGCACCTGGAAGCCTTCGAATTTCGGGTGTCCGAGATAAAGGCTGCCGCCGGTCGCGTTGCCGGCGCGCGCATGGGCGCGGCGGAACGCATCCGACCTGGTCCAGTCCTCGAACGCCGACTTGCTGGCCCACACGGTGTGGGTTGCATAGAGCGTGTGGTCCTCGGCCTCGGATCCCTTCACCAGGTGAAACTCGATGAAGCCCGGAACATCGTCGAGATAGGAATCGCGCGTGTTCCAAACCGTCTCGAAGGCCTCTTCCTTGCCCTTGATGACCTGAAACCGGTTCATTGCGATGAACATCAAAGCCTTCTCCTCTACGCAGCGGATGCCTTCGATCCTGCCAGCTGAACTCGTCAATAGCACGATCTATCCTGCGACATTTGCGACCGTTCACAAAACTGTCAGCCGGCTGTAACAGGCGCCTCCGAGAACACCGCATCGTTTATCCCTTGGGAGATCAACCATGCGCCTGTCACTGCTCTGTTCCGTCGCCTCGATCCTGCTCGCCACACCGGCGTTCGCGCAGAGCGAGGACGAATTTCCGGCGACGCTGGCAGGACACGCCGTGATGCCGGCGGAGAGCTTCATCGATGCTCCAGCCGATGCGCCGGCAGACCTGAAGACCTCGGGCAAGTACACCACCGGCAAGCGCGTCGACGCCATCGGCACCGTGATGGGCAAGTCCTATGAGCGGCCGACCGGCGTGTCTCTGCCGTTCAAGGGCCAGCCGCTGCAGGGACATTCCGGCATCAAGATGATGCCCGACGGCACGTTCTGGGTGATCACCGACAACGGCATGGGCTCGCGCTACAACTCGGCGGACTCGATGCTGTATCTGAACCGCTACAAGATGGACTGGACGGGCGGCAAGATCGAGCGCCAGGAGACCGTGTTCCTGCACGATCCCGACAAGAAGGTACCGTTCCGCATCGTGCATGAGGACACCGCCAAGCGTTACCTCACCGGCGCCGACTTCGACACTGAAGGCTTCCAGATCATCAACGACATTTTCTGGATCGGCGACGAGTTCGGGCCCTACATCCTGAAGGCCGACAAGACCGGCAAGATCCTTGCCGTGTTCGAGACGGTCGCCGATGGCAAGCCGGTGCGTTCGCCGGATCACTGGGCGGTACAGTCGCCGGGCGCCCCCGGCGCGAGCTACACCAACGTCAATCTGCGCCGCTCCAAGGGCTATGAGGGCTTCGCTTCCTCCAAGGACGGCAAATTCCTGTACGGCCTGCTCGAAGGGCCGCTGTGGGACGCCGACAAGAAGGACTGGGAGAAGGTCGATGGCAAGGAGGCCTCGCGCATTCTCGAATTCGACGTCGCGGCGGAGAAGTTCACCGGACGCTACTGGCAGTATGTGTTCGAGCAGAACGGCAATGCGATCGGCGACTTCAACATGATCGACCCGACCCAGGGCCTCGTGATCGAGCGCGACAATGGCGAGGGCACCGCCGACAAGGCCTGCCCACAAGGCCAGCGCGGCGAGAACTGCTTCCCTGATCTCGCCAAGTTCAAGCGCGTCTACAAGATCGAACTCTCCGACGCCAACGTCGGCAAGCCGGTGCGCAAGATCGCCTATATTGATCTCTTGAAGATCCGCGATCCGAACAAGAAGGCACGCAAGCCGCTCAACGACGGCGTCTACACCTTCCCGTTCTTCACCATCGAGAATGTCGACCGGGTCGACGAGACCCACATCATCGTCGGCAACGACAACAACCTGCCGTTCTCGTCGAGCCGCGACCCGAACAAGGCCGATGACGACGAATTCATGCTGCTCGAGGTCGGCGACTTCCTGAAGGCGAAGTGAGGCGCCTCTCGCCGCAAACACCGTGTCGTCGCCCGGCTTGCCGCCTCCGCTAAAGCTTCGGCGCGCCATGCATTCATGGCCTCGTCGAAGCCTTGGCGTAGACGGGACCGGGCGACCCAGTATTCCAGAGGCGGTCGACTTCAACGGAGAGGCCGCGGCGTGCTGGATGCCCCGCTCGAGGCGGGGCATGACAGTGAATATGCGGAGGCCGGTCTTCGTCTCCTTCGCGCCGTTCAGCGCGGCGATCGGAGCCCAATCCAAAGGTTGTCCGACAAATACACTTCTAGCAACGCGCTAGATGATGATAGCCTCCGCCGATACTTGAGTCGCTTTGGGGCAAATCATGCAAGAGAAATCCAGCCTGACCACCATCGAGGCGCTGATAGCCGCGGGCTTCGTTGTGTATCTGACCTGGGATCAAAGCTGGGGCCTTCCGCCGGCATGCATCGCCCTGATACTCGGCGTGATCGTGTACTTTGCCTATCTGTGCTTGATGCGCCGATTGGTGAGGCTTCATCAGAATAGCTACGGGGTTGTGGCCACGATATTGGCCCTCGCATGGGCCGTATTGGCTTACTTCGCAACGGGCGCGCTGCAGGCGGCTTCGCCGGCCAGATCCCCGACACGCTGCTGATGCATCTATGGCCGTGGATCGCGGCGATCGCCGCTTTCGTTGGCGCGCTCGCCAGCAAGGTCCGCTTCATGGACGATGTTCGCGACTACGTCCTCGGCCGTCGCGCGCACTGGGACAACCATCAATGGCTGGAGGAGAACGCCGGCTTCTAACGCGTTTTCAAGCGAAGTGGACACCGGTTCGCGTGAAGAAAACGCGTCAATATAGCGGGCGTTCGCGAGGCCAGCTCACTCCTTCCTGGTCCGGTAATCGCCGAACGTGGTGTCGCGCTGATCGAGCTGGGCCTTCACGCTGCCGCCGTCGCGGCGGAAGCCGGCCATGTAGGCCTTGCTCGCCTCGGTCGTGAAGGCCAGCGCCTGGATCTCGGTGCCGGCGCGCATCGCGGCGCGGGCGCCCATGATCTCCATCGCGCGATGAACTGAGCGCTTGTTGAGCTGCTGCAGCTCGATCGGCACCTTTGCCGCGCGCTCGGCAAAATCCAGTGTCTTCGCCTCCAGCTCGGCGAGCGGAAACGACCTGGTCGCGTAGCCCCATTCGGCGGCCTCGCGGCCGGACATCGCATCGCCCGTCAGCATCAATTCCATGGCGCGGCGCATGCCGACCAGCCAGGGATGATACTGCATGTCAGGCGGGCTCATCAGCCGCACCGGCGGGTAGCCGATCTGGGCATCGTCGGCGACATAGACCACGTCGCAAGCGGTCGCGAGCTCGGTGCCGCCGGCGAGGCAATAGCCGTGCACCTGTGCAATCACGGGCTTGGCGAGGTCCCAGATCGAGAACCAGCCCTCGACGACATGGCGCGACCATTGGCCGGGGCCGGATGCCGAATGATAGGGCTGGTCGACGCGGTTGTCGGCGGACAGGTCATAGCCCGCCGAGAAGCACGGCCCAGCGCCACGCAGGATCGAGATCGAAATCTCGGGATCGCGGTCGGCCTGCTCCAGCACCGCGAAGATCTCGCCGCGCAGGCGGTTGTTCAGCGCATTGCGCTTCTCGGGGCGGTTCAGCGTGATGCGGCGGACGCGCGGACGCGGATCATCGACGATGATGTGCTGGTAGCTCATGGATCCTCCCGATCTCAGGCATTTTTGCCGTTGGCAAAGTGATGCCCGAGATCGAGAGGGATGTCATCGTCTCAAGATGCAGATCACCCCGCCGGCACCATCACGACGCCCTTGTCCTTCGGCCAGCGCATCCGCCAGGCGAAATTGACGTCACGGACTTCGCCGGCCTTGGCCTCGAACGCCCATTCCAGCACGCCGCGCTTGTCGCGCAGATTAGTGGTCGTCGCAGGCGTCGACGACGGCAGCATCTCGACCACGATGTCGTCGTTCTCGCTGACCGGGAGCTGATCCTGGATCGCGACCTTGATCGGGAAGTCGTGGCCGTTGCGCACCGTGGTCTTGAACGCGCGCTCGTCGGTTTTCGATGTCGTCACGATCAGGCCCGCGGAGCCCTCGTTGCGTTTCACCACTGTGCGTTCGATCTTGACCTTGTCGTCGGCGCCGAAGCCGAACCGCACGGTCTCGTCCTTGGCGGCGGTGGCCATCCGGCTGCGGCCGACAAAGATGCCGTCGCGGTAGATCGAGACCTGCCCCGGCAGCAGCGGCGCATCGTCGGCCTGCACGAAGCTCGCCTCCAGGAACGCGGTCGGATCGAGCACCGGGACGGCGCGCACCGCGAGATCGGGGGTGATCGTCGCGGTCGCGATGCGCAAGCTCTTGGCGCCCTCATTGGCTGCAACGCTGACGCGGCCGGGGATCTTGAAGATGGCCTGGAAGGCGCCGACCTCGGCTGTGGCGTCCCGCTCCTCGGCCTGCTTGGACAGATGCTGCTCCATCGGCGGCGCAGCCGGTGCAGGCATCAGCGCCGAGGGCTGTTGCACGCTGTCGAACGCTCGGCCCGCAGCCAGCGGCCGCGGCGGCAGCGGATATCGCACGACCAGCGAATTGAGATCGGGCGCGTTGCCGCCGCGGGCGATGCGCACAGTGGAGACGACGAGTGCCACGTTCGACCAATCCTCGCCGGTCGACTGGGTGATCTCGGCACGGCGCACCAGTTCGATCGCCGGCTTGCGATCCTTGGCGCCGGTGTCGAGACGGGCGTCGTAAATCGGCATCCAGCGGGCATTGCGCACCGCATAGGTCACCCGCAGCGTCGCCCGGGTCGCGGCGGCGGAGGCCAGCTCGATCCGCACCTCGAGCTTGCTCGGCGGCTTGGCGGCACGATCGGCTTCAAGGCGCGCGATCTCGCGATCGATGTCGCGCTGCTTACGCGTGGCGTCGCGGATCGCATTGTCGGCGGTTGCCACTTCGTCCCCGACCGCCGAGAACGCGGCACGCCACTCGCTGACCGGACGCGCCTCGCCCTTCTCGCCGATCCCGACCGGCGAGGCCTCGGCAAAATGCTCGGCGAATTTGCGCCGCGCTTCGGCCGACGTGATGATCCCCTGCAGATCCTCGCGCTGATCCCTGAGCGCCTCGATCCGCTTGTCGATGTCGGGCAAGTTAGCCGGCGGCACCGGACGCGGTGGCCGCGCGTCGATGGCCCCGATCGTCAGCCGGTCGCCCGCCTCGCCCTCGACCCGCAACGAGGTCGGATCGAGGCCCATCGGGAAATCCTTCGCGACCAGCGTGTTGTCGCCGGCGGGCAGATCCAGCGTGATGACGCGGGTGACACTCGCGCCATCGGGATAGACGGTCACGGCGTCGACCTGCGACGCCGCGTCGAGATTGGCCGCATGCAGCGGCCCGGCAACCAGCGCTCCCGCCAGCACCAGGCTGGAGGTCACAAGACAATTCGCAATCCTTCGCATCACATCCCTCCGGGAAACATCGCATCGCGCGCGAGACCAACCGCGCGCCGGGCTCAAGGCGCGCCGTTTCTGGTGGTGAGACGCAGCGAGGAAGGGACTGGTTCGATTGAGGTTTCCCTGCGGCGCGACCATGGCGGCGCCGCGACTGCCGGATGGCGCGGCGATGTCTTTCGTGCGTCAGCGCTCAGCCCGGCGCCGGATGAACAGGTAGTTCGGCACGAAGCCGGCGATGGTGATCGCGATCATGATCCACCAACCGCGATGGAAGGCCGCGATCCTGTCAGCCATCGTCGCCGGCGTAGCCAGGATCGCGACGAAGATCGCGACGCCGATCGCAAGCGCCGCCTGCCGGATCATGTTGATGACACCGGAGCCGGTGGCGAACGACGATGGCGGCAGCGAACCCGCCCCGACCCCCATCAGGGTCGGAAAGGTCAGCCCGACACCGATACCGGTGAGCATCATGCCGACCACGAAGGCAGGCATGTCGGGGTCAGCCCCAAGCAGCATTGCCCAGATCGCGAGGCCGCCCGCGAACGATGCGATTCCGGCGGACACGACGGCTGCGGCGCCAAACCGTGCGATCAGGCGGGCAGCGAACAACAGCGAGGTGAACGGGACAAGCAGCGGACCCGGCGCGATTGCAAGGCCGGTCTTCAGCGCCGACCAGCCCCACACGGTTTGCTCCCACAGCGCCACCGACAGCAGCATCGCGCCGAAAGCCGCCGAGTAAGGCGCCATGACAAACGTCGCCCCGGTAAACGGCCTGACCGCAAACAGGGCGGGATCGACGAACGGGTTCTTCGAGCGCAGACAGTGCCACGCGAAGGCGGCGAGCGAGAGGCCCGCGACGGCAAAACCGAGCAGCACGCCGCGCGAGCCCCATCCCCAGTCATTCGCCTTCACGATTCCGAATGTCAACGCACCGATGCCCGAGGTCACCAGCAGTGCCGCCCACCAGCTCGGGCGCGGTATGTCATGGCCGGGCACCTCGGGCAGTTTGAGCCAGCCGATTACCAGTGCGACGACGCCGATCGGGACATTGACGATGAAGATCCAGCGCCAGTCGAAAGTGACCAGCACTCCGCCTGCCAGCGGCCCGAGCGCGGCTGCAAGTCCGCCGATCGCCGTCCAGGTCCGCACGGCACCTGCGCGCTGGTCGGGCGGAAACGACGCCAGCAGCAGGCCGATCGAGGTCGGGGTCATCAACGCAGCGCCGGCGGCCTGCGCGACGCGGGCCACGACCAGCAATTCGACGTTAGGCGCAAGCGCGCAGGCCGCCGACGCCGCCGTGAACAGCGCAACGCCGAGCAGAAAGCTCAGATTGCGGCTGTGGCGCTCCGCCAGGCGGCCGAAAAACACCAGCAGCGCCGCATAGACGATCGCATAGCCATTGAGGATCCAGGACAGATCCTCGAGCGAGGCGCCGCGGAATTCCTGCGCGATGTTCGGCAGCCCGACATTGACGATGAACAGGTCGAGATTTGCGAGGCAGATACCCACCGATACGATCGCGAGTACCTGGCGCGGTGATGCCGTTGCGACCCGAACCCGTGGCCGCGCGTCAGTTCCGATAGCCAGCCCGATCGTCTCCGTCTCGATCTCCGACATCGCATCCTCCATATATGTGCATATGCATCTATTGCTACTAGGTGCATATGCATGTATATGTCAAGCGTGTTGGAGGCAGTGATGGCGAAGATCGAAACCAGCCGGTGCAATCTCACGGCGTTGCGCAAGGCGACGCGGCGGGTGTCGCAGCTCTACGATCAGATCCTTGCGGCGTCAGGGCTGCGCGGCACGCAACGGGCCATTCTGGTCTATGTCAAACGCTCGGGCTCGCCGACGATGGGGGAACTCGCCGCAGCGCTGGTGCTCGATCGCACCGCGCTCAATCACAACCTCAAGCCGCTGGAGCGCGACGGCCTTTTGACCATCACCGTCGACAAGAATGACCGCCGCAGCCGGCTGGTGCGGCTGACCAAACGCGGCGAAGTGAGGCTCGATGAGTCGCAGGCCGCCTGGCTCGAGGCGCAAGAGCGCTTCGAGACGGCGTTTGGCGCCAGGCAGGCCGCAGATCTGAGGCAGACGCTCGAACTGGTCGCCGCCCTCGACTTCGGCGAGCGCGCGGCGGATCTGCCGGCGCCTTGATCGACTTCAAATGAAAAGCGGCCCGGCGTTACCGCCGGACCGCTCGTTCTCATGCAATCAGTATTGATCGCGCTCAGCTGTAGATCTCGAACAGGCCGGCGCCGCCCTGGCCACCGCCGATGCACATGGTCACGACGCCCCACTTGGCCTTGCGGCGACGGCCTTCCTGCAAGAGGTGGCCGGTGAGCCGGGCGCCGGTCATGCCGAACGGATGGCCGATCGCGATCGAGCCGCCGTTGACGTTGTACTTCTCGGGATCGATGCCGAGCTGGTCGCGCGAATAGAGGCACTGGCTGGCGAAGGCCTCGTTGAGCTCCCAGAGGTCGATGTCGTCGACCTTCAGGCCGTGGCGCTTGAGCAGCTTCGGCACGGCAAACACAGGGCCGATGCCCATCTCGTCGGGCTCGCAGCCGGCCGAGGCCCAGGCGACGAAACGGCCGAGCGGGTTGAGGCCGCGCTTCTCGGCGTCCTTAGCTTCCATCAGCACCACGGCAGCGGCGCCGTCGGACAGCTGGCTGGCGTTGCCGGCGGTGACGAACTTGCCCGGACCCTTGACCGGCTCGAGCTTGGCAAGGCCTTCCAGCGTGGTCTCGGGGCGGTTGCACTCGTCGCGATCGACCACGTAGTCGACGATCGACTCGGCCTTGGTCGCCTTGTCGACCACCTTCATTTTGGTCTTCATCGGGACGATTTCGTCCTTGAACTTGTTGGCCTGCTGCGCGGCGGCCATGCGGCGCTGCGACTCCAGCGAATACTCGTCCTGGTATTCACGGCTGAGCTTGTAGCGCTCGGCGACGATGTCGGCGGTATCGATCATCGCCATGAAGATATCGGGCGCGGTCTTGAGCAGATCCGGATCGATCGATTCCTTCGGCGAACCGCCGCCGGGAATCGAGATGCTCTCGACGCCGCCGGCGACGATGCAATCGGAGCCATCCGAACGAATGGAGTTGGCGGCCATCGCGATGGTCTGCAGGCCCGACGAGCAGAAGCGGTTCACGGAGACGCCCGCGGTCGACTTCGGCAGGCCGGCGAGCAGCGCGGCCTGGCGGCCGATGTTCGGCGCGCCATGCGCGCAATTGCCGAGATAGCAATCCTCGACATATTCCTTGTCGACGCCGGCGCGGTCGACCGCGTGCTTGATGGCGTGCGCGGCGAGCGACATCGGCGGGGTGATGTTGAATCCGCCACGGCCGGACTTCGCCAGGCCGGTGCGCGCGTAGGAAACGATTACGGCTTCACGCATTGTTTTCTCCCTCTGAGATGACGGTCATTGTGGCGCGTCGTGGCCCGTTCGTACACATTTTTCGTGCGGCGCAACAGCAATACCGGAGGCTCTGGAACGACAAACGCCGCCTCCGGGGCCGGAGACGGCGTCATGTTCCGCAGATCGGAATTTGGCTGCGCTTTGAACGCTAACTTCCCTCATGCCCGGCACGTCCCGGGCGACGACGAGAGCCACTCAAACAGCGTTTGAAACGTCTTCTTAGAACGTCAGCGCCTTAGAACCTCAGCGCCTTGGCCTGCTTCACCTGCGGCAGCGCCTGCACCTTGGCGAGCAGCTCCGCCGGCACCGCGCCGTCGACCTCGACCAGCGCGATGGCGTCGCCGCCCTGCTTGACGCGGCCGAGATGGAAGGTCGCGATATTGATTTTCGCATCACCCAGGAGACTCGCGAACGCGCCGATGAAGCCCGGCTTGTCCTCGTTGGTCACGTAGATCATCGACTTGCCGAATTCGGCGTCGACGCGGATGCCCTTGATGTCGACGAGGCGCGGCTTGCCGTCGGCATAGACGGTGCCGGACACCGAACGCTCCTGGCGCTCGGTCGCGACGGTGACCGTGATCAGGCTTTCATAGTCGCTCTGCGCGGCGCGGACCACCTCGTCCACCACCATGCCGCGCTCCTTGGCGACGACCGGCGCCGACACCACGTTGACCTCGCCCAGCATCGGCCGCAGCAGGCCCGACAGCACCGCCGAGGTGATCGCCTTGATCTTCATCTCGGCGACGTGGCCCTCATAGGTGATCGTGGTCTTGAGGATTCCGCTCTCGGTGAGCTGGCCGGCGAACGAGCCGAGCTTCTCGGCGAGCTCGATGAACGGCTTCAGCTTCGGCGCCTCTTCCGCCGTGATCGAGGGGAAGTTGACCGCGTTCGAGATCGCGCCCGACAGCAGATAGTCCGACATCTGCTCGGCGACCTGCAGCGCGACGTTCTCCTGCGCCTCGGTGGTGGAGGCGCCGAGATGCGGGGTGCAGATCACGTTGGGATGACCGAACAGCACGTTCGTCGTCGCCGGCTCCTCGACGAACACGTCGAAGGCGGCGCCCGCGACATGCTTGGAATTGAGCGCATCGACCAGCGCCTGCTCGTCGACCAGGCCGCCGCGCGCACAGTTGATGATGCGCACGCCCTTCTTCATCTTGGCGATCGCCGCCGCGTCGATGACGTTGCGGGTCTTCTCGGTCAACGGCGTGTGCAATGTGATGAAATCGGCGCGCTTGAGCAGGTCATCCAGTTCGACCTTCTCGACGCCGATGTCCTTGGCGCGCTCCGGCGACAGGAACGGATCGAACGCGATCACCTTCATGCGCAGGCCGAGCGCGCGGTCGGCGACGATCGAGCCGATATTGCCGCAGCCGATCACGCCGAGCGTCTTGGCGGTAATCTCGACGCCCATGAAGCGGTTCTTCTCCCACTTGCCGGCCTGGGTCGAGGCGTCGGCCTGCGGGATCTCGCGCGCCAGCGCCAGCATCAGGGTGATGGCGTGCTCAGCGGTCGTGATCGAATTGCCGAACGGCGTGTTCATCACGATGATGCCCTTGGCAGTCGCCGCCGGAATCTCGACATTGTCGACGCCGATGCCGGCGCGGCCGATCACCTTGAGCTTGGTCGCCTTCTCGATGATCTTGGCGGTCGCCTTGGTGGCCGAGCGGATCGCAAGGCCATCGTAGTTGCCGATGATCTCGGCGAGCTTGTCCTTGTCCTTGCCGAGGTTGGGCTGGAAGTCGACCTCGACGCCGCGATCCTTGAAGATCTGCACGGCGGCGGGCGACAGCGCGTCGGAAATCAGAACTTTGGGCTTTGTCATCGGAATGATCCGTTGCTGAACGATGCGTTTGAATACACGACGGCCGCGGGCACGAAGCCCGCCCGTCCACTCTGCGCGATAGATGGCCGGGACAACTAGCGAAGACGCGCTTCGCGCTTTAGCCCGGCCATAACGATGATGAATTACGCGAAGCGGCTTAGGCCGCCTCCCTAGGCCGCCTTGGGCAGCGCCGCCTTGGTCTCGGCGAAAGCCCAGTCGATCCACTGCGTCAGCAGCTCGACGTCCTTTGCCTCGACCGTGGCGCCGCACCAGATCCGCAGGCCCGCCGGCGCATCGCGGTAATACGCGAAGTCGAAGCCGGCGTTTTCCTTCTCCACCAGCGCGACCAGCTTCTTGCAGAAGTCGGCCTGCGCATCTGATGGAAGCGAGGTGATCGCGGGATCGGTGAACTTCAGGCACACCGAGGTGTTGGAGCGGATCGCGGGATCCTTGGCCAGGAAGTCGATCCAGGGCGTCCGCGCCTTCCAGTCGGCGAGCGCCTTGGTGTTGGCGTCGGCGCGCGCGATCAGCGCCTTCAGGCCGCCGATCGACTTCGCCCAGTTCAGCGCGTCGAGATAATCCTCGACGCAGAGCATCGACGGCGTGTTGATGGTCTCGCCTTCGAAGATGCCCTGGTTGAGCTTGCCGCCCTTGGTGAGGCGGAAGATCTTCGGCAGCGGCCAGGCCGGCTTGTAGGTCTCGAGCCGTTCCACCGCACGCGGCGACAGGATCAGCATGCCGTGCGCGGCTTCACCGCCAAGCACCTTCTGCCAGGAGAAGGTGACGACATCGAGCTTGGCGAAATCGAGCGGCTGCGCGAAGGCGGCCGAGGTCGCGTCGCAGATCGTGAGGCCTTCACGGGTTGCGCTGATCCAGTCGGCGTTCGGCACGCGCACGCCCGAGGTGGTGCCGTTCCAGGTGAAGACGACGTCGGAGGCAGGATCGACCTTGGAGAGATCGGGGATTTCACCGTAAGCCGCGTTCAGCTTGGTGACGTCCTTCAGCTTCAATTCCTTGACGATGTCGCTGACCCAGCCCTCGCCGAAGGATTCCCAGGCGAGCGTGGTGACGGGCCGCGCACCGAGCAGCGACCACAGCGCCATCTCGACCGCGCCGGTATCCGACGCCGGCACGATGCCGATCTTGTAGTCCGCGGGCACCTCAAGCACTTCGCGCGTCAGTTCGATCGCGAGCTTGAGCTTGGCCTTGCCGACCTTCGCACGATGCGAGCGGCCGAGGGCGGCATCCTTGAGATTGTTGGGGTTCCAGCCGGGGCGCTTGGCGCAGGGGCCGGAGGAGAAATGCGGCACGTTGGGCCGCGAAGCGGGCTTCGCTGCAGTCATAATCTACCCTTCCAGATAGCTGCCTCTCGGTGGGGAGAGGTTTCCCGCGGTCGGAGATAGTGGAAGGGTACCCAAACGTCAAGGAAGTTCAGACTTTTCCGGAATGATCGGGAGATCACGGCTGATTGATGGGGCGTTCTCGACCTGCTGCACAGTCTCCTGATCGAGCAAATCTGCCGCCAGAGTCATGATCTTAACTGCCTTGCGCCGGCTTGATATTTTCAAAATGCTCTTATCGCCGACCAGCACGATGTACTCGTTGCCGACCCGCACGATCGAATATTCCGACATTCCAATCCCCAGTTGCCCGCCGCCCCGTGGGAGACGTCCGACATACCGGACTCGTTCCGCCCGGTAAAATCACGGAGGCCGGCTTAGTTTATTGGCTGTTAACCGGATCGCGCAGCAGCGGCTACCGCAGGCGCACAACTTCGTGCGCGCAGCTCAAAAGCGCAGCGTCATGCCGACATGACTGCGCGCGAATCCCAGCCGCTCATAGAAGCGCTGCGCATCGACGCGCGTTTGGTGCGTCAGCAACTCGACGAGCATGCAACCTTGCGCACGCGCCTCGGTCACCGCCCACTGCACGAGCTGCTCGCCGATACCGCGGCTGCGGCAATGCTTTGCGACGCGGACGTCCTCGAGCAGGCCGCGCGAAGAGCCCTGCGAGCTGATCCCCGGCAGGACCGCAAGCTGCAGGCAGCCGACGATGGCGCCCTCCCCGTCGACCGCAACGACGAGCTGCAGATTCGGATCACGCTCGACCCGTGCGAAGGCGTCGTAATAGCTTTGCGGCAACGGATCCGCGATCTGCTCGCGTGCGCTGCCGAGCGGATCGTCCGCCAGCATGCCGACGACGGCGGCGACATCCTCGCGCCGCGCGCGGCGGATCGTGATCGATGAGGCTTCAGTCATATCGATGTTCACCAGAAGTCAGCGCACCGCCGGCAGGCCCAGCACACGCTCGGCGTCGGCGATCCAGCGGCGGATCATGGGATAGCGCGCGAGCGCGAGGCCGCCGTCCTCCGCCACGCGCGTATAGGCGAGCAACGACACGTCGGCGAGCGAGAACGCATCGCCGACCAGAAACTGCGTGCCGGCAAGATGCCACTCCAGGCGATCGAGCGCGACATAGCCGCGCTTGATCAGGCTCGGATCGATCTCGGAGACGGCCTTGCCGAGATACACGGTCTGAAAACGGCAGACGGCGACATAAGGCTCATGGCTGTTCTGCTCCCAGAACATCCAGGCATCCATCTGCGCCGCGCGATAGGGATCGGCGGGGATCAGATCGCTGCCGCGCGCGAGGTAGCGGATGATGGCGTTGGATTGCGCGAGCGTGCGTCCGTCATCGAGCTCGACCGTCGGCACCTGTCCCCAACCGTTCAGCTTGAGGAATTCCGCCGTCCGGCTGCCTCCCTTCATGGTGTCGATCTCGACCCATGTGTAAGGCAGCGCCAGCTTGTCGCACACCCATTTCACCTTCAGGCAATTGCCTGAATTGGCGTCGCCATGGATTTTCATGTGAAGTCGCTCCGCTTGCGGAGCAACATCGGATCAGCCGCACATTGCGGTGTCAAGCGACGCAGCGCTCGTCAGAACTTGTAGCCGATGGCAGCACGCACGCTGTTCTGCGTGACCGACGTGTTCTTGACCGGCATGAACTTGACGTATTCCCACTCGCCGCGCACGAAAACACAGTTCCACAGCATGTATTCCAATCCGAGACCAGCGGTCCAGCCGGCAACGTAAGCGTCCGTCTTCGCATCCGTTGCGGTTTGGGAAAACTGCGGGAGTGCAAAGGTGGTCGAACTTCCGTCAGCAAAGTTGATCGTTCTGTTCACGGAGCTCGTGACCGTGCGCGAGACATCCATTCGGCCGACCGCAAGTCCGCCGAACATGTAAGGCAGGAAGTCACCGGTTGCCCAACCCGCCCGGCCGCGGAATGTCACCTCGTCCTTGAGCTTCATTGAAGCGCGTCCATTCAACGTCACGCCGTCGGCGGCAGAGGCACCGGCGGGCAGGACCAGGGTTGGCTGCGCGATTTGAATCGGACCCAAACTTCCGAAGGTCGATGCCGTAAGGCCGGACCAATAGGTATAGTTTGCTTCGACACCCACCACGGCGTCGTCGTACTGCCAGTTGCGTCCGACAAATGCTCCGAAGCCCGAGCTCTGCGAATTGACCCGGCCAAGCAGATTGAATTGGGACGTCGGCCCCTGCAGCGTCGTGTTACGAAAGATGGAATTGGTCAGAGGCGCAACCGAGCCACCGAAGTCGGTGTTGATCCATGTCTGGCTGACCTGACCGCCGACATACCAGCCGTCCCAGTTTCTGGTGGGTGCGCTGGACGCGGGCAGACTGCCGCGAAGGAACTCCGGCATGTCGGCCGCCTGCGCGCCGGTCACCGCCCCGAACATCATCGCCGCCAGCAAGAACCTACGCATCGCAACGCTCCATCCCACTCATCGAATGCGCGTTGATCATCGCCTGTTAACCTTAACCAATCGTTGTCGCCGGCAGCTTTCGACCACGCAAGTTGCACAAAGCTCGCGACATGATGCGGCAACGGAAAACGGCGCGGGATGATCCCGCGCCGTTGCAATCGTTAACCGTGAAGGGACGAAATTAACCCTCATTAGCCCTTGCGGATCAGCGGGGGCGGCGGCGGCGGAGGCAGCACGTCGCAGCACGGCAGGTTGAAGCGCACGCCGAGCTTCACGTCCTGCGAGGTGATGTCGCGGAACTGGAAGCTCGAGGGACCGGTCGGCGTGCCGTCGAAGAAGTGACCCTGGCCCTGGCCGGCAGTGCCCATGTCGAGGTAGCGATAGGCCAGTTCGACGGTGAAGTTGTTGGTCACCTTGTAGGCGACACCGGCGTGCACAGCCCAGGCGAAGTTGGTCTTGGTTGCGCCGTCGGCGATGAAGGAGCTGGTCAGGCCCGACCCGCTCGGGAACGTCGTGACGTCGGAGAACGCCGAGGTCTTGAGCACTGCGGCACCGACACCGGCACCGATGAACGGGGTCAAGCAACCCCAGGTGCCGAGATCGGCATAGACGTTGACGAGGCCGACCCAGCTCTGGATGCCGCCATGATAGGTGTCGCCCAATGAGCTCGGCCCGGGGAATGTGAAGAAGTCAGTGCCGTTGAAGCTCACCTTCGAGCGATACTCACCGGTGATGTCGGCGCGGAACCAGCTGTTGAACTGATAGCCGACGCCGATGCCGTAGAGCATGCCGCCGTCGAAACCGTGGCCGAATTGATTGAAGGCAGTGCCGGCCGGCAGCGTATCGTAGGCGTTGACGTGCAGCCTCGCCTTGGTGTTGGTCATGCCGATATCGCCGCGCAGATACCAGCCGCCGAAATCCTGGACCGGCGGAGGCGCATACGCCATCGGGGGCGGCGGCATGATCGGCATGTCGGCAGCGAACGCCGCCGAGGACAACAGAGATGCCGCTCCGGCGGCAATCAGGGTCTTTACGCTACGCATTGGCTTCGTCCTTTTGGGCCAAGTGAGGCGACACGAAAGGCCCCACGTCTGAAACTCACGGGCGGACGATGGCAGCAAATGTTTAAGCGGCACTTAACCCTAATTTTTAAGGTTGATTTTCTCTCACCGATTTCTGCGGCTGTTGCTTATGAGAGTCCATAAATGCGCGGGCGGCGGGTGAAAGATGGCGATCTCGCCACAAGTGCTAATCAAGCGTTGACGCATGCGCGGTGTTTTCAGCGCACGCAGGCCGTGAGTGTTAGCGAATGCTTAATGCGGACGCGCCGTGAGGGAGAGTTCAGCGAACAGCCTCCGGCATCCTTGGCGGCACCAGCAGGGGTTCGCTCACCACGGGCATATTCGATGCAGCATTCGCGCAGAGATGCGTGACGTGGCTCTCACCGACAATCGACCGGCTCCCCGTCATCCTGAGGAGCCTGCACAGCAGGCGTCTCGAAGGATGCACGGCCACAGGCCGGGCCGTACATCCTTCGAGGCTCGCTACGCGAGCACCTCAGGATGACGGAGACAAACCGGCGCGAGATCGGAAATCGCGACTCAAGCCGCGGCGGCGTGGCCGAGTGCGCTGACGATGTTGTCGACGACCTCTTCCACCAGGATGCGGTCATCGCCCTCGCCCATGACGCGGATCACCGGTTCGGTGCCGGAGGGGCGAATCAACAGACGGCCATGGCCGTTGAGGCGCTTCTCGCCGTCGGTGATCGCGGACTTGACCTCGGCGGCGTCGAGCGGCTTGCCGCTGCGATAGCGCACGTTCTTCAGGATTTGCGGCAATGGTTCAAAACGCCGGCAGATCTCCGACACCGGGCGGCGCAGCTTCTGCACCACGGCCAGCACCTGCAGCGCCGCGACGAAGCCGTCGCCGGTGGTCGAATAGTCCGACATGATGATATGGCCGGACGGCTCGCCGCCGAGATTGTAGCCGCCGCTCAGCATCTGCTCGAGCACATAGCGGTCGCCGACCGGGGTGCGGACCATCGAAAGCCCGTGGCCCTGCAGGAAGCGCTCCAGGCCGAGATTGGACATCACGGTCGTGACGATGCCGGGCTTGGCGAGGCGTCCCTCTTCCTTCCAGCTCTGCGCGATCACCGCGAGCAGCTGGTCGCCGTCGACGATGTGGCCGCGCTCGTCGACCAGGATGACGCGATCGGCATCGCCGTCGAGCGCAATGCCGATGTCGGCGCGCATCTCGCGCACCTTGCGCGACAGCGCTTCCGGCGAGGTCGAGCCGCATTCCTTGTTGATGTTGAAGCCGTCGGGTTCGACCCCGATCGGCACCACGTCGGCACCGAGCTCCCACAGCGCTTCCGGCACCACCTTGTAGGCGGCGCCGTTGGCGCAATCGACCACGACGCGCAGGCCGTCGAGCGAGAGGTCGCGCGGCAAAGTGCGCTTGGCGAATTCGATGTAGCGGTCATGGACGCCGTCGATGCGGCGGGCACGGCCGAGGCTCGCGCTCTGCGCCAGGCGGCGATCGAGCGATTCGTCGAGCAGCTGCTCGATCTGCTTCTCGACATCGTCGGAGAGCTTGAAGCCCTGCGGACCGAACAGCTTGATGCCGTTGTCCTCGAAAAGATTATGCGACGCCGAGATCATGACGCCGAGATCGGCGCGCATCGACTTGGTCAGCATCGCGATCGCCGGCGTCGGCATCGGGCCGACCAGCAGCACGTCCATGCCGACCGAGGTGAAGCCCGCCACCATGGCGTATTCGATCATGTAGCCGGACAGCCGCGTGTCCTTGCCGATCACGACGCGATGGCGATGGTCGCCACGCTGAAATACCAATCCTGCGGCCTGCCCCACCTTGAGCGCGAGCTCCGGCGTGATCAGCCCATTGGCGCGGCCCCGAATTCCATCGGTCCCGAAATATTTGCGGCTCATGTAACCCCCAACACGGACCTCTCGAACCACACGGCGAGAGAGTCCCGAACGCCTACCAGTGTAGCGTGCATCGGCCTTATAGACTGCCAGGCGCTAAGATGACTTCAAAAAATATGATGAATCATTACCACGGCCGAACCGCATTTTTCGGCCTTAAGGCGCTGAAAAATATAACATTCCGGTCGTTCAGACAATCCCCGGGGAGGCGCGCTGTCCCCTACCCTTTGCCGCTGCGCTTGACGTGCTGGTCGCCCTTGGTCGGGGCCGGCTGGGTCACATTGACGGGGTCGGAACCGGGAAACGTCTCCTCCAGGCCCTCTTCAAGGGCCTCGTCGAGCCGGCGCTTTTCGGCGTTGTCGTCGGCCTTCGGCTTGGTGCCTGATTGCATCATCGCGCTCTCCCATCCGTCTTCGATTTGGCGGGCCATCCAACCATGCTAGATGACGCCAAGACCGAACAGCTGCAAGGCTTACCGACAAGGCTTGCTCGAATAGACTTGCGACAAGAAGAAGGGCCGGGAACGTCCATGAAGCACATTACCTGCATCGAAGATCTGCGCCAGCTGCACAAGCGCCGGGTGCCGAAGGCGTTTTTCGATTATGCGGACCGCGGCTCCTACACCGAGGACACGCTGCGCGCCAATTCCGAGGACCTGCAGCAGATCAAGTTCCGCCAGCGCATCCTGGTCGATGTGTCCAAGCGTACCCTGGCGACCACGATCCTCGGTGAGCCCTCGGCGATGCCGCTGATCCTGGCCCCGGTCGGCCTGCTCGGCATGCAGCATGGCGACGGCGAAATCTACGCCTGCCGCGCCGCACAAGCGGCCGGCATTCCCTTCACCCAGAGCACCATGTCGATCTGCTCGATCGAGGACATCGCGGCCGCCGTCGACAAGCCGTTCTGGTTCCAGCTCTACGTCATGAAGGACCGCGGCTTCATCAAGTCGCTGATCGAGCGCGCGATCGCGGCGAAATGCTCGGCGCTGGTGCTGACCGTCGACCTGCAGGTGATCGGCCAGCGCCACCAGGACATCAAGAACGGCATGACGGTGCCGCCGGAATGGTCGCTGTCGAAATTGATCGACTTCGCGACCAAGCCCGCCTGGGTGTCGGGCGTGCTGCAAGGCAAGCGCCGCACCTTCGGCAACATCGCCGGTCACGTCAAAGGCACCGAGGACCTCACCAAGCTGTCGGAGTGGACGGCTTCGCAGTTCGACACCTCGCTGAGCTGGAAGGACATCGACTGGATCCGCAGCATCTGGCCGGGCAAGCTGATCCTCAAAGGGATCCTCGATGTCGAGGACGCCGAACTCGCCGCCAAGACCGGCGCGCAGGCGATCGTGGTATCCAACCATGGCGGCCGCCAGCTCGACGGCGCACCGTCCTCGATCGAGGTGCTGCCCGAGATCGTCGACGAGGTCGGCTCGAAGCTCGAGATCATGTTCGACGGTGGCATCCGCACCGGCATGGACATCATGCGCGCGCTCGCACTCGGCGCGAAGTCCTGCATGATCGGCCGCGCCTATGCCTACGGCCTCGGCGCCGGCGGCCAGGAGGGCGTCGCCAAGCACTCGACATCCTGGGCAAGGAGCTCACCACCACGATGGGCCTGTGCGGCGTCAACACCATCGCCGAGATCGACGACAAGGTGCTGGCGGTTTGAGGCAATAGCCATCCCGCCTACAGGCGTCGTCCCGGCGAAGGCCGGGACCCATAACCACAGCCGTGCGAGATTTGAACACGGCTGTGGCCCCAACTCTTCTCAACAATCGTCATCGGTGGTTATGGGTCCCTGCTTTCGCACTAGTGCATGCACACATCTTCTGGAGTCTTCTCAAGGACTTGGCTGAAGAACGCAGAGAAATGACGACGTTTAGCTGAGCTGCGCTCGCGAACTTTGGTCATCGCCCCACATCCAAGTCCTTGATTAAGAGTCGGTTTTTCGATCGGAAAAGATGTGTGCATGCCCTAGGGCGAAAGCAGGGACGACGTGTTGAGAGAGCTTCGCTCCGCCTCACATCGGCGGTGCGATGCCGTCGCGGCCGACGTTGACGCGGTTGGCTTCCAGCGTGCCGTCATCCTTCTTGACCGCGCCGAAGATGATGATCTTGGCGCCGGGCTTCAGTTCCGACTTGTCGCCGGAAACGAAGGTCACGACCGGAGTGCCCGGCGGCACCACGACCTTCTTCTCGCCGTCCTTGTATTTCACCGTGATGTTCTGGCCGTCGGTGCCCTGCACCGTCTCGGCGACAGTGGCGTTGGTCATCGTCGAATTGGCGCGCAGGTCCCAGGGGCGAAAACCTTCAGCGGCGCCGCGCTGGTTTTCCGGGAAGATGTGAACCGCGATCGCCTTCTGCGTCCCGTCAGGCTCGGGCATCGCGGTGACGCCGATATAGGAACCGGACTTGATCTCGGACAGATCGGTCTTGGCAACGCCGAACACCGCAACGTTATCGGTGGTGCGCACCTTCATGTCGGCGCCGTCGCGCGACTTGACCGAGAGCAGTGCGCCGTCGACGGCCTCGATGGTGCCGCGAATCCGTACGGTCGGCGGCTGCTGCGCCGACGCGGTCGAGGCAAAGGCAACAAGAAGCAATGCAGCGAATGGCAGCGATTTCGGCATGGTGTTCCTCATGGGTTTGGCTGGCGATTCAGGGAACACCGGGAAGTTGAAGGTATTCCGTGCGGCTACCTCCCCTTCGCGGTAGAGATAGCTCGCACGACACCTACGCACCGAATGAGGATGCCGTTACTGCGATAACGAAACTGTCATCCTGTAGCCCGGATGGAGCGCAGCGCAATCCGGGACGATCGTACCGCGGAGACAGAACCCGGATTTCGCTTCGCTCCATCCGGCTACCAACGTGTTCACATCGGCGGCGTGAGACCGTCGCGGCCGACGCTGACGCGATCGGTCTCAAACGAGCCGTCGGGCAGCTTCTTCATGAAGGCGATGACCTTGGCGCCGGCCTTGAGGTCCGCCTTGTCGCCGGGAACATAGGTCACGACAGGGGTGTCGGGCGTGACCTGCACCTTCTTCTCGCCGTCCTTGTATTTGACCAGCAATGTATGACCGTCATTGCTGACGACGGATTCCGCGACGGTAGCGTTGGTCATGCTGCTGTTCGGCTTCAGATCGTAAGGCCGCGATCCCTCGCCGGTGCCGCGCATGTTCTCGGGGAACACATGCACCTCGACCGCCTTCGGCACGCCGTCGGACCCGGGCACCGTGGTCGTGCCGATGAAGGAACCGACCTTGATGTCGGCCAGGGCGATCTTGGTGAGCCCGAGCACCACCATATTGCCGGCCATATGCAGCTTGACGTCTTCACCACTGCGCGACTTCACCGCGAGCGTATCGCCGTCGACGCTCTCGACGGTTCCACGCACCCGGGTCGGCGTCGGCGGCTGCTGGGCAAGCGCGTAGAGCGTGGATGCCGTCACCATCGCGAGCGCAATGAACGGACGAATGAGTTGGGAACGGCTGGCAGGCATCAGTGATCTCCGGGAGGGAACGCGGGGGGACTAACACCAGACCCCGTTCCGGAGACGCTATTCCAGCCCTCAAGTCTTTGTGAGATCGGCCTCGACGATCGCGCGCAACTCCGCCGTGACTTGCGGGCGCTGCCCGAACCACAATTCGAAACCGCGCACCGCCTGGTGCAGCAGCATGCCGAGCCCGTCGGCGGTCTTCAGGGAGCGCGCCTGCGCAGCCGCAAGCAGCGGCGTCACCAGCGGCACATAGACAAGATCGGTCACGACCGCGTTCTGCGGCAACAGCTCGACATCGATCTCGAGCGCGGGCTGACCATGCATGCCGAGCGACGTCGTGTTCACGAGTAGCCCGGCGCGCGGCAGCAGCTCGCCGACTTTGTCCCACGTCGCAGGATGCACGCGCGCGCCAAATTGTTCCGCGAGCGCGCGGGCGCGGTCGATCGTGCGGTTGACCAGATGCACGCGCGCAATGCCGCGCTCGATCAGGCCGAATACCACCGCGCGCGCCGCCCCGCCGGCGCCGAGCACCAGCGCGTCCTCGGTCTTGTCCCAGCCCGGCGCGCAGGCGTCGAGATTGTTGATGAAGCCTTCGACATCGGTGTTGGTCGAGCGCAACTCGCCGTCCGCAAACCACAGCGTGTTGGCGGCGCCGACAGCGCGGGCGCGCGCATCCGGGGCCGACAGCGCCAGCGCGTGCTCCTTGTGCGGACGGGTGACGTTGGCGCCGACGAAGCCGCGCAGCGACAGGCGGAACAGGAAATCCTTGAAATCCTCCGGCGGCACCGCCTCGATCACATAGCCGCCCTCGATGCCGAGCGTGCGCAGCCAGTAATGGTGGATCAGCGGCGAGCGGGAATGCGCCGCCGGCCAGCCGATCAGGCATGCGGCGCGGGTTTTGCCTTGAGATGTCATTGTTGAGGATGTCATGGCCGTGACATCGGCCAAGGCAGGCGCGCTGTCAATCCGTCCGCTTCGCGGTTGCGGCAACCAGCGCACTGAGGATGAAGGCGGTGCCCGCGGCAAACCAGATCGCAGCGAGGTTGATCCAGTGGTAGGCAGCGGCCCCCGCCAGCGCGCCTGCCACCAGCGCCGCCCACAGCAATAAATTGGGCAGCCAGGCCCAGCCTGCGCCGCCCGTCAGTGCGGCGGCGATCAACTGGCCGACCTTGACCAGCGCCCCGGTGACATAGGTGAGGCCCAGCCCGGCCCCGCCTTCAAGCTGGAATACGGCGTTCTCGAGCCCCATCGCCAGCACGATGGCCGCGACGGCGGCGTTCGGCAGGTCATAGCCGTAGGCCAACGCCGCGGCCGCCAGCAGCAGCGCCTCGACGAGCAGGATCAGGGGCTGGCGATGCGCGATGCGGCTGAGCACGACCAGACTGCCGGCCGCGGCACCCACGACGAACAGCACGATCAGCGCCAGCGCCTCCAGCGCGTGCTGCCAATGCCCCGCGGCCAGCGTCACGCCGAGCCGCGTCGAGTTGCCGCTCATGAAGGAGACGAACAGTCCGCCGAGCTGTAGATAGCCGATGGCATCGACATAACCGGCTAGCGCGCTGAGCGCGCAGGCCAGCGCCAGGTTACGGCGGGATTCCAGCATGATGTCCTTGCGCCCCCATAGGGACGCAAGCTAACCGGCTGCGGCCATCCTGCCAACGATCACGCCCGCGCGGCGTGATCACAGCCAGCATCACGCCGCGTCGCGATGCGCGGCGATGATCTGGTCGGCGGCGCGGCCCGTCACTTCGGCCATGCGGTCGAACTGGCGGGTGAAGGTGCCGGCGCCGGCGGTGGCCGAGCGCAGCTCCACGATGAGGTCGCCGATCTCGGATTCCGGCATCGTGGCGCGGACGCAGTCCCAGCCGCTCCAGCCTCGCGGGTGTCGAAGCCGAGGATCTGGCCGCGGCGCGCCGACAGGATCGCGTTGATCTTGGCGGTGGCGTCGGTCGGACAGACGATCTCGACCATGTGGATCGGCTCGAGCAGCACCGGCTGGCACTGCGGCAACCCTTCGCTGACCCCGATCCGCGCCGCGGTGCGGAACGCAAGATCGGAGGAATCGACGCTATGATAGGAGCCATCGGTCAGCGTGACGTCGACGTCGATCACGGGGAAACCGAGCGGGCCGCGCGCCAGCGCGTCGACGACGCCCTCTTCCACCGCACCGATATAGTTGCGCGGCACCGCGCCGCCGACCACCTTCTCATGGAATTCGAAGCCCGAACCGCGCGGCTTCGGCTTGATGTCGAGCACCACGTCGCCGAACTGGCCATGGCCGCCGGATTGCTTCTTGTGCCGGCCGCGCTGGGTGATGGCTTTACGGATGGTCTCCTGGTAGCCGATCGCCGGCGGATGCGATTTGACGTTGACGCCGTAGCGATCCTTCAGCCGCTCCTGCGCGACGCGCAGATGCATCTCGCCCTGCCCCCACAGCACGGTGTCGTGGGTGCGCGGGTTCTGGATCATCGTCAGCGACGGATCCTCCTCGTTCAGCCGCAGCAGCGCCTGGCCGAGCTTGACGTCGTCCTTGCGGTCGGTCGCGGCAATCGAGATCGACAGCACCGCCGCGGCCGGCTCGACCTTGGCCAGCGAGGCCGGGGCCGTCTTGCCGCTCGAGACCGTATCGCCGGTCTTGATTGCATCGAGCTTGCCCAGTGCGACGGTGTCGCCGGCCTCCGCCGACGGCCGCTTGCTGTCATGCGTGCCCGAGACCGCGAGGATGCCGGAGACGCGCCCACTCTCGCCAGACGAGGATTGCAGCGTCGCGCCGTCGTCGAGATGGCCCATCAGCACGCGCGCCAGCGACAGCTTGCCGCCGTGCTGCAAATGGACCGTCTTGAACACATAGGCCAGCGCGTCCTTCTGATCCTTGATACCGAGCCGGCTGGCGGTCTCAGTGACACCGGGCGCCTCGTGGCGCAGCGCCTTCATCAGGCGCAGTACGCCGTTCTCGCGGCTCGCAGCTCCCAGCAGCACCGGACAAATCTGCCCTTCGCGCAATTCGCGGGCGAGGTCGTCGAACACGGCGTCGCGCGGCGGCTGGATGTCCTCCAGCAATTGCTCCATCAGCGCATCGTCGTGATCGGCGAGCTTTTCCAGCATCGAGAAGCGCGCTTCCTTCTCGCGGTCGAGATTACCGCCCTCGAGCGCCATCACCTCCGACGGCTTGTGCTCGCGATAGACGAAGGCGCGCTCCAGCGCGAGGTCGACGAAGCCTTCGATCAGATCGCCGTTCCAGATCGGGATCTGGCGCAGCACCAGCGGCACGCGCGAGGCCGGCTGCAGCGTCGAAAGCGTCTCGCGGACGCGCTTGTTGGCGCGGTCGATCTTGTTCAGGAACAGGAAACGGGGAATTCCGAGCTCCTCGAGCTCGCGCAGGATGATCTGCAGCTGCGGCAGCTTCTTCTCGTCAGCTTCGCAGACCACGACTGCGGCATCGACCGCCGGCAACGCGGCACGCATATCGTGCGCGAATTCGATCGAGCCGGGGCAATCGATAAAGGTGTAGCTGTCCCCCATAAAGGTGGTGGTGGCGGCGGTCAGGCCTACGCCCATCTTGTGTTGACGCGCCTCGGGGCTGGCATCGCCGACGGAGGTTCCGGCATCGACGCTGCCGGCAGTCTTGATGGCGCCAGTGCGCGCCAGGATCGCTTCCAGAAGTGTGGTTTTACCGCTTTGGAAAGGGCCCACCAATGCGATGCACCGTGGACCTCGGGGACTTCTGACGTCTTGTCCCATTGCCGCCTCCTCGTGTTGGAGCTCGGCCCATGATTGGGTCGGCGACCGTTCATGCTCTGCCTGCGTTTGACATTTGGCAAGCGGGAAAACGTCGCTGCGGTGCGGCGTCGCTGACGTTTACGATCGCGGAGCTGCGCGCCGCCCCTCTCCGGAAAAATTGCGTCCGATGCGCCAGTTCCTCAGCGCGCCACCCCTGGAGCGATCTCGCGCCAGCGCGCGGCGATGTCGAGCAGGCGCTGCACGGCAGGCGATGCATCTTCCTCGCGCCACGCAAGCGTGAGCGGGGCCGTCACCACCGGTGCGGAAAGCCGAACGTAAGCGACGCCGCGACCGGTCTGCGCGCGCGCCGCGCCCTCCGGGACGAGCGACACACCGACACCGGCGGCAATCAAGCCGATCGCGGTTTGCAGATGCAGAACCTCTTGCGCGAGCCGCGGCGTGAAGCCCGCTGCCTGGCATGCGTTCACGATCAGGCCCGTGACCGAAGGCTCCGGCCGAGCCGGATACAGCACGAAGGCATCGTCGGACAATTCGGCGAGCGCAATGTCGCGCCGCGCCGCAAGGGGATGCGCACGCGGCAGCGCCGCGACGTACGGCTCTTCGAGGAGGAGGTGTTGGGCAAGCCCCGTCTCGGCTGGTAGCGCCGGGCGCGCGAAGCCGGCGTCGATCCGGCGGCGGCGCAGCGCCTCGGCGATCTCGGCCGCCAGCATCTCGTCGAGCACAAGCTCGACATCGGGACAGGCATCACGATAGGCGCCGACGATGTCGGGCAGTCCCGCAAACATGGCGGAGCCGACGAATCCGATCGCGAGCTTGCCGGCCTGGCCGCGCCCGACGCGCCGGGTGTCGGCAACCGCACTCTCGAAACTTGCGAGCACCGCGCGTGCGCGCGCAAGAAACAGCTCGCCGGCCTCGGTGAGCCTGACGGGACGGCTATTCCGCTGCAGCAGCGTGACGCCGAGCTCGTGCTCGAGCTGACGGATCTGCTGGCTGAGCGGCGGCTGCGCGATATGCAGCCGCTCGGCCGCGCGGGTGAAATTCAATTCCTCGCCGAGCGCCACGAAGTATCTGAGATGTCGCAATTCCATGCCACCGCTATAGCACGGCGGCCGGCGGCGGCAGCCATACGCAATAGCTCTGCAACCGTATCGAACGAGTATTGGACCGGACGCATCGACGCGGACAGCCTGCGCCAAACCACAGGAGGTCGGCATGACGGCACTGGAGAAAGCCTTCGCGGATGCAGCCGCGTCAGGCATCACGCAACAGAAGATCGATATCGGCGGCCTGCGCGTCAACGTCGCGCGCTTCGGCAAGGGCCCGCCGCTGCTGCTGCTGCATGGCTGGCCGGAGTTTTGGCTGATGTGGCGGCCGCTGATGCTGCGCCTCGGCGACAGCTTCGAGCTGATCGCCCCCGACCTGCGCGGCTGCGGCGACACCGGCAAGCCGGCGCCAGGACCCGATGCCTCCGCGACCGCGGAGCGCCACGCGCAAGATATGTTCGCGGTCATGGACGCGCTCGGTCATGACCGCTTCGGCCTGATCGGCGGCGATCTCGGCGCCTATGTCATGCAGGCGATGTCGCATCGTCAGCCGCAGCGGCTGACGGGCACGCTCTATCTCTGCACGCCCTATC
Source organism: Bradyrhizobium tropiciagri (assembly GCF_001189845.1). GTDB lineage: Bacteria > Pseudomonadota > Alphaproteobacteria > Rhizobiales > Xanthobacteraceae > Bradyrhizobium > Bradyrhizobium tropiciagri. The sequence goes on along the minus strand of NZ_LFLZ01000034.1, from coordinate 18,585 downwards.
CGGGCCTCGGCCACCGCTACGGCGAGCCCGGCCACCTGATCGAGGTCTGGTATCAATACTTCCAGCAGCTGCCATGGGCCGCGCAACTGGTCGGAAGCTCGCGCGAGTCATGCCGGCTCTATTTCCGCCACTTCCTCGACCATTGGTCGGGCGACGATCCCGCCGTGTTCGGCGACCTGCTGGAAGCCTATGTCGATAACTTCATGAAGCCGGGCAACATCCAGGGCGGCTTCGACTGGTATCTCTCGTCCGCATCCAATCGCCGGCTCTGGCTGGAAGGCAAGCTTCCGGCGCAACCGCGCATCGAGGTGCCCTCGCGCTTTCTCTGGGGCCGAAGCGATCCGCTGATCCCACCCGAATGGTCGGACCGGCTGGGGGACTATTGGAGAGAACCTTCGATCAGGTTCGTCGACACCGGGCACTATGTTCACGCCGAGTCGCCCGGCATCGTTGCCGAAGAAGCCCGCGGCTTGTTCGGCAAGATGAAGAACGCTACGCGCGCGGTTTAGCGACCCGGACGCAGCTCCAGGCTCTCGAGGCCGGCGGCGATGTTGACGCCGACCTGACCCTGCACGCTGAGCGGCTGCAGCGCGATGGTGTTGTCGGAGCCGCCGACCAGCACGTTGCCGCCGACGCCGACGCCAAGCGTCGCGCTGCCCTGCGCACCGGCATAGTTGCCCGAGAGTGCGCCTGGCCCGAGCCGCTCCACCGGCGCGTAGACGCCCCAGGCCAGCGCCGATTCCTGGGTGATGCCGAGATCGATGCCGACCTTCTGGATGGTCGCGATGTAGCGGTCCTCGGGCAGGCCATTGGCGCGCAGCACGCAGCCGAGATGGGTCACGGAACCGACGATGAAGCCGACGCTCGCACCACCGCGGCATTCCAGGACGCCGACCTGTACGCGCTGGCTCGGCTGTTGGGCGTTGACGCCAACGATTGCGGTCAGCGTGGCGATGGCGGCAGCGGCGAGGAGAGTGAGGCGACGCATGTTGGGGAGTCTCCGGCTGAGAGGCATGACGCGAGCAGAGAACAGAACGGCGCCGTGTCTGCGGCGCCGTTCGCATCCTATGCCATAACATTGGATGGTCGGCCAGAATTTGCGGTGCTCGGCCACCGATTGTTGGGGGATGTGGCGCTGTTGCTATGTTCCTTCGGGGCCGAAGCTTGGTCAGCAACGGACAGCAAACAACAGACCGCAAAAAAAGAGGCCCGCTTTCGCGGGCCCCTTTGCACGAACACCAACCAGCCTAGAGCGTTTTCGAGCGAAGTGGATACCGGTTCGCGTGAAGAAAACGCGTCAAGACAAAATCTAGTGGTGGTGATGATGACGGTGGTGGCGATGATGCCGGCGCGGACCGTTGGTGCGGACCGGCTCGAGATCGATCCCGGCGATGCCGGCCGCAACGTTGAGGCCGGTCTGGCCCTGCACGCTGATCGGCTGCAGCGCATAGGCGTTGTTCGGGCCACCGAACAGGAAGTTACCGCCGGCGCCGAGGCCGACCGAAGCATTGACGCCGACGCCGCCGTAGCTGCCGGCGAGCGCACCGCGCGGCACCACCGTGGTCGGCGCACTGACGGCCCAGGCGAGCTGGGTCTGTCCGGTGAAGCCGAGGTCGACGCCGATCCGCTTCACGGTCGCAAGATACGGCTCGGGCCGGCGGCCACCGCTCTGGAACACGCATTCGAGGCGGGCGACAGAGCCGACGACGAAGCCGACATTCTCGCCGCCCTGGCACTGCAGGACCCCGGCTTGAACCTGTTGAGGCGCCGCGTTGGCGGTGGCGAACGGCGCCAGCAACGCAAGCGCTGCAAAGGTGAGGGTCGAAAGTCGCATTGGTCTGTCTCCGCAAGGTGAACTGAATTGCAATTTGCGCGGCGGACACAAAGGAAGGCTCGTGTCCAAAACAAGGCAGTTCGCAAAGGGGCCGTAAAAACTTCCCGCGTGTGGCATTGATGTTCGCACACACACGCGTGAGGTGAGCAGGTTGTGATTTGACTCTGCGATTTTACCGGCGCGCAATGTCAGCGCATAAACGAAAACGCTCCCGCACCAAATGCGGGAGCGTTTTTAGTCTCTCGGTTCGGAAGCGACTATCGCAGATTACCGCAGAAGCGCTGGATGCGCTTGCAGGCATCCTCGAGATCCGAGGTCTTGGTGGCGTAGGAGATGCGGAACGCCGGTCCAAGGCCGAACGCCGATCCCTGCACGACTGCAACGCCTTCGCTCTCGAGCAGCTCGGTGACGAACGCCTCGTCGTTGTCGATCACCTTGCCCGACGGCGCGGTCTTGCCGATCGTGCCGGCGCAGGACGGATAGACGTAGAACGCGCCTTCCGGCCGCGGGCACTCGATGCCGCTCGCCTGGTTGAGCATCGACACCACGAGGTCGCGGCGTTCCTTGAACACCTTGTTGTTCGCGGCGATGAAGTCCTGCGGACCGTTGAGCGCCTCGACCGACGCCCACTGCGCGATCGACGACGGGTTCGAGGTCGACTGCGACTGGATCGTCGCCATCGCCTTGATCAGCTGCGCCGGGCCGCCGGCATAGCCGATGCGCCAGCCGGTCATGCAGTAGGCCTTCGACACGCCGTTCACGGTCAGCGTGCGATCGTAGAGGCTCGGCTCGACCTGCGCCGCGGTGGTGAAGACGAAGTCGTCATAGACGAGGTGCTCGTACATGTCGTCGGTCATCACCCAGACATGCGGATGCTTGACCAGCACGTCGGTGATCGCCTTGAGCTCGCTCCTGGTATAGGCCGAGCCGGTCGGGTTCGACGGCGAGCACAGGATCACCCACTTGGTCTTCGGCGTGATCGCCTTCTCGAGATCTTCCGGGCGCAGCTTGAAGCCAGTCGAGGCCGGGCACACCACCGGGACCGACTCGCCGCCGGCGAGCGCGACCATCTCGGGATAGCTGACCCAATACGGCGCCGGGATGATCACTTCGTCGCCCGGATTGATGGTCGCCATCAGCGCGTTGTAGAGCACCTGCTTGCCGCCGGTGCCGACGATGATCTGGTTCGGCTTGTAGGTCAGGCCGTTCTCGCGCGAGAACTTGTTGATGATGGCTTCCTTGAGCTCCGGAATGCCGCCGACATCGGTGTACTTGGTCTTGCCGGCCTCGATCGCGTGGATCGCAGCCAGCTTGATGTTGGCGGGCGTGTCGAAGTCCGGCTCGCCGGCGCCGAGGCCGATGACGTTGCGGCCCGCGGCTTTCAGCGCGCGTGCTTTGTCCGTGACCGCGATCGTCGCGGACGGCTTCACACGGTCGAGCGCAGCGGACAGGAAGGCCATTATCATCTCCTGGCAAACGTCGTGAGCCGTTGGGCCACGACTTGATTTGAATGGGATCGCGGCACCCTAGGCCGGTCGCCGCTGCATCGCAAGAAGCTTGGCTGCAAAGCACGAAAACTTTCTCGCATGGCGCGCGACATGCGCAATATTCCGCAAGTTCCGCCGCCAAATGACTCATATCCGGCAAGCCCTGTCACGGTCGCTTCAGCCTAGCCGGCAAGGCTTCCGGCCACGTGCTCCAGCGCGGATTGCTCCGAGGACAATGTGCCGCGCGACACCTGCCTGATGGTGTCGGCGGCAGGCGGTCATGACAGCGCATCCCGCGATCCGGATGCCGCGTTAACGTTTCTGAATTGCAGCATGTCGGCCAGGGCTACAGGTGGCATCGACCGGCACCGTGCACAGCGTCGCGCAGCCGTGATCCGAGTTGTTCTACCGTGTTGATGGAATCGTTCTGCACGCGTGCAGTGCGGTAGACGTTTCGACTTTTTCCACATTGCAGGGCTTGCGACGCACCCCTGTCGGCATCATTGTTTAGCGGCGTTGCGGTGTGACAGGCCGCGCAACTTTCAAGCGTACCGTCTCATGCAGTCCGTCTTCCCGATCGAGTGAACCCCGACGCAATGTACAAGCTCTATTCGATGCAGCGCTCCGGCAACAGCTACAAAGTCCGGCTGGCGCTTGCCGTGCTGAACACGCCGTACGAGGCGATCGAAATCGACATCCTGCGCGGCGAGAGCCGGACCCCGGAATTCCTGGCCAAGAATCCGAGCGGCCAGGTGCCGTTGCTCGAGGTCGCCGAGGGCCGCCATCTCGCGGAGTCCAACGCCATCCTCTGGTATGTCGCGATCGGCACGCCGCTGGCGCCGGAGTCGCGGATCGAGCGCGCCGAGGCGCTGCAGTGGATGTTCTTCGAGCAGCACGCGCTGGAGCCGAATATCGGCGCCGCCTATTTCTGGCTGTCGCTGGTCAAGGGCGGGCGCGACCTGCAGACGCACGCGCTGGAGGACTGGATGGAGCGCGGCTATGCGGCGCTGCAGGTGATGGAAAATCACCTCAAGAACCACACGTTTTTCGCCGCCGAGCAATTCACCGTCGCCGATATCGCCCTCTATGGCTACACCCACGTCGCCGACCGCTGCGACTTCGACCTGACGACCTTTCCGTCGATCCGGGCCTGGCTGAGACGGGTCGAGCAGACCCCCGGATTTGTCTCGATGGATTGGCAGCCGGGTCCCGAAGCCGAGCCTCAGGCCCACCTTGTCGCCGGGGTCTGAATTGCGGGAACAGCGGGGAAATTGCCCAAATAACGGGCAAAACCCCCGCGCAGGCCGCATTTTCGCCGTTTTCAGGGGGCTCCGCCGCCGTAATGTTGCCGGTGACGATGGGCAGATTCGCTCGGATGTCGCGAGTGATTCGCTCGCGGCCTGAGGGATTTAGACCATGAAACGGTGGTCCGGCACGGCAGGCTTCCATGGCCGCCCTGCCCCGGTGGCATCATCCCGGCTGACCAACGCGATCGCCGCGTCGCTCGCGCTTGGCGCGCTGACGCTGTGCCTGGTCGTGGCCGTGACGGTGCTGTCGAGCAACATCAGCATGGCGACATCGATCCCGGCGTAATCCAGCAAGTTCGTTTTGGCACCTTATCCGCGGCAAGGCGCGGGAGAGACAGCGGCGCGACATGATGAAGACCCCCGTCGGACTGGTGACCGTGACGCTGTCAGCGGCGATCCTGCTGGCGGCATCGCTCCTGATCGTGACCGGCACGCAGGGCGAAGATCGCGCGCACCCGGCGCACGTGACGGCGCCTGCCGCCAAGCAGGCCCCGCGCCACTAGCGCACGCTCCAGCGCAAATGCGCTAGCTCCATCTGTGGAAGATGAAGAACGCACCGGCGGCGATGAAGGCGAAACCGAGCGCGTGATTCCAGCCCAGCGGCTCCTTCAGGTACAACACCGAGAAGCCGGCGAACACGACCAGCGTGATCACCTCCTGCATCGTCTTGAGCTGCGCCGCGCTGTAGACCTCGCTGCCCCAGCGATTGGCCGGCACCGCCAGCCAGTATTCGAAGAACGCGATGCCCCAGCTCACCATGATGACGATGGGGAGCGAATGATCCTTGAACTTGAGATGACCGTACCAGGCGAAGGTCATGAAGACGTTCGAGGCAAACAGCATCAGGATCGGCAGTAGCGACGGCGAAATGGCGGGCATCGATGTCCTCTTGCAAGCAAAGCACGCGGTAATCCGCAGGCACGGAAGCGGGTTCCCATCCCGATCTACATATCATTTGATTTGAAAGCAGCGAAAGCTGGCTCGGACCGCGCAAGGGCCGCTTAACGGTCGGGGCGGAAATCCCGGCGCCGTTGCGGCTCTGTCGTCAAACTGCGGCTTTATCGTTTGTTCGACACATAGCGAGAACGCGCATGCGGTTCGACTGGCGTGCAATTTCAGGTCCTGCGCTGACGGCGATCATTGCGCTTGCCGCCTTCCTGATCGATCGCCTGGTGGTCACCGTCCCCAATCCGGCGCCGCTGTTCGTCTGCATCGTGGCGCTGGCGAGCTCGATCAGCGGCATCACCTCCGGGCTGGTCTCCGCCGCGATCGCGGTGGCCGCCTCGGCGCTGTTCTTTCTCGATCACCGCGCGCTGCCCGGCTACGACACAGCCGACGTCGCGCGGATGCTGCTGTTGGCCGCGACCGCGGCCGGCACGGCCTTGATCACCGGAATGCTGCGGCAGAAATGGATCGATGCCTTTGCCGCGGACCAGCAGCATCACGCCACCTCGGAGCGGCTTGCCGCCGCGCTCGACCAGGTCGACATCGGCATCGTGCTGCTCGACGCCGACACCCGCGCCGAATTCATCAATCGCGCCTTCCGCGACTATTTCGCGCTGTCCGACGCGCAGGCCGACAGCAAGCCGCCCTTCGTCGCGCTGATGTATCACGGCCGCGACACCGGCGCCTATGAGCTGCCGGAAGACGAGATGAGCGCGTTCGTCACCAAGCGCATCGAGATGATGCGCGCAGGCGATTCCACGCCGATCAACCTCAATCTCGCCGACGGCCAGGTGCTGCGTTTCAGCTGCACGGCGCTGCCCGACGGCGGCCGCATGCTGAGCTATACGCCGGTCACCGACCTCGTGCGGCACACCGACGATCCCGCCCGCGCCGACGAATACCGGGCGCAGCGCGCCGGGCGCGAACGCCATCTCGCAAGGCTGCTGCGCGCCGCCGAGTGAGCCGCGACCGCGCTGCAATTGATCCCACGGGATAGCGACGCCACTTTTAAGCATGATCGCTTCGGAAAACCGCTTCGCACCTTTCCGGATCATGCTCTAGAACGTTGCGAGGCGATGCGCAAACATCGCATCACGCGGGATCATCCAGGGATCGCTCATGTCCAACGACGTCACCATCCGCTTCGTCACGCGCGACGACTACGCCCAATGGCTTCCGCTGTGGGACGGCTACAACGCCTTCTATGAGCGGTCCGGACCGACTGCGCTCGCGCCCGAGATCACCGCGATGACCTGGGAGCGTTTCTTCGACGCCTATGAGCCAGTGCATGCGCTGGTCGCCGACGCCGGCGGCAGGCTGCTCGGGCTGACTCACTATCTGTTTCACCGCTCGACCACCGCGATCGCGCCGACCTGCTATTTGCAGGACCTCTTCACCAGCGAAGCCGCGCGCGGCAAGGGCGTCGGCCGCGCCTTGATCAACGGCGTCTACACCCAGGCGAAACTTGTTGGCTCGCCACGCGTCTACTGGCAGACGCATGAGACCAACCACACCGCAATGCAGCTTTATGACAAGGTCGCGGACAAGCCCGGCTTCGTCATCTATCGCAAGATTCTCTGAGCGCGCATTCGCACCCTGTGGATTGCACAGAGGTGTCACCGGCACGTTACAAAGCCCGGCTACGCTTCCGCTCGCGTAAGATCAGGCCCCCCGTCTCAGATCTTCGCCCCGAGCGGTCCCCGTCAGTCGCCGCGTCTGACCGGGACCGCTTTTTTTGTGACACCGCGTGCTTTGCGACGCAGCATCCTTTGTGACACTGCATTTTTTGCGACATTGCCATGCGTGACTGGCGGTAGGGCGGCACCTTGCCGGCCTGCGCCGTGCGCGTCACAATCCGGCGCACTCCCTCGCCTATCCCACAGGATTGTCTCATGGAAATTCGTAATCTCGGCGGCTCCGGCCTGCGCGTGTCCGCGGTCGGCATCGGCTGCAACAATTTCGGCCAACGCACCGATCTGGAAACCTCGCGCAAGGTGATCCACAAGGCGATCGATCTCGGCATCACCCTGTTCGACACCGCCGATATCTATGCGGGCATGGGCGGCTCGGAAACCGTGCTCGGCACCGTGCTGGGCGATCGCCGCAAGGACATCGTGCTCGCCACCAAATTCTCCAAGCCGATGGCGACCGACGGCACCAAGCAGGGCGCATCGCGGCGCTACATCATGTCCGCGGTCGAGGCGAGCCTCACCCGCCTGAAGACCGACTACATCGATCTCTACCAGCAGCACGATTACGATCCGCTGACGCCGATCGACGAGACGCTACGCGCGCTCGACGATCTCGTGCGCCAGGGCAAGGTGCGCTACATCGGCAACTCCAACTTCCCGGCATGGCGGATCGCGGAAGCCGAATACGTCGCGCGTCAGATGAACGTGAACCGCTTCGTGTCGTGCCAGGACGAATACAGCCTCCTGGTGCGCGGCATCGAGAAGGACCTGCTGCCGGCGGCGCAGCAATACAATCTCGGCCTGCTGCCGTTCTTCCCGCTCGCCAGTGGCCTGTTGACCGGCAAGTACCAGCGCGGCGCCGCCGCGCCCGCCGACACCCGCTTCGCCAAGGCGCCGGCGTTGAAGGATCGCTACGTCACGCCGCGCAACGAGGACATCGTCGAGAAGCTGCAGGCCTTCGCCAGCGAGCGCGGCCACACCATGCTCGAGCTCGCCTTCTCCTGGCTCGCTGCCCGCCCGCAAGTCGCAAGCGTCATCGCCGGCGCGACGCGCCCCGAGCAGGTCGAGCAGAACGTCAAGGCGATCAGCTGGAAGCTGAGCGCGGAGGACATGGCGGAGATCGATCGGATTACGAAGTAGTCCGCCCCGCTGAAGCCACAGGCGCAACTGTCGTCCCTGCGAAAGCAGGGATCCATAACCACAGGTCTTCGTGGTCGCGCCGCGCTGTGGCCCCAGTGTTCTCGAGTAACTGCGTTCGGTGGTTATGGGTCCCGGCTCGCGCTTCGCTTGGCCGGGACGACGCGGTGATTGGGGTTGGCGCTTACACCACCAGCCCCTTCATCGGCTTCGCCGGCGCACTATCCGGAAACACCGTCTCCGCCAGCACGCGCTCGCCGAGGCCGAACTGGTCGTGCAGCACGCCCTTGATCACAGCGCGCAGGTCGGTGGTCGGGGCGAGGTCGCGGGCCTGGTAGAGATTGGCTACCTTCAGCCCCGGCCAATCGGTGATCATGCGACCGCCATTGACCGCGCCGCCGGCGAGCAGCGCGATGGTGCCGGTGCCGTGATCGGTGCCTTCGGTGCCGTTGATGCGCGCGGTGCGGCCGAACTCGGTCGCGACCACGATCACGGTGTCGCGCCATCGCGCGCCGAGGCCGCTCTGGAATTCCGCCAGCGCGCCGTCGAGACCGCCGAGCAGTTGCGCGAGCCGGCCGACCGGGCCGCCCTCATTGGCGTGAGTATCCCAGCCGTCGAAGGCGAGCGCGCCGATCCGCGGGCCGTCATCGGCCGCCATCAGCTTGGCGGCGCCGCGCGCCACGAGGCGCATCGCCGCCACACCGCCGCCGCCGGGCTTCGGCTTCATCTCATCGCCCTGCGCCTGCTTCTCGAGCTGCAAGCCCTGCGTCAGCGCGCTCGCCAACGTCGGATCGCGATGCTGATAGAGATCGAGCAGCCGCATCGCGGTGTCGTCGGCGGCCTGCGGCAGCGCGGTCGGCGCCCAGCCGACGGTTGGCGCTGCGCCACGCAACACCAGCGGCGTGGTCGGGCCGACCGCCAGCGCGCTCGTCACCCGCTCGCCCTTCGGCAATGCTTCGAGCGCGCGGTTGAGCCAACCGGATTGCACGCGGCCGGGACCGGGGAAGCCGCTCTCCAACACATCTTGGCCATCGAAATGCGAGCGGTCGCGATAGGAGGTCGCCACCGCATGCACCACCGCCGCCTGCTTGGCGCGGTACATCCGCGCGAATTCCGGCATCGCCGGATGCAGGCCGAAGAACGGATCGAGCATCACGGCCGCGTTCGGACCATCGGAGCGGAGCGCGATCGCGCCGTGCAGACCGGCATAATCGGGGTCACCGATCGGCGCGACAGTGGCAAGGCCATCGAGCGCGCCGCGCAGGATGATGGTGACGAAACGCGGATCGCGGCCATCGGCGGCGCGCGCGAATTTCGGCAAATAGGCCCAGGCCGCAAAGGAGGCGCCGCCGAGCAGCAGCGCGCGTCGCGACGTCGCCTGCATCGTCAGGCTCTCGGAGCAATCCATCGTCACCTCCTCTGGAATTCCGGCGACATCAACAGCAGCGCCAGCGCCTGCTGTCGCGATTCCGCGCGCTCGATGGTGCGCCGCGTCTCCGGCGCGGCGGCATCCGCGGCAACGAGTTCGAGCAGGTCGCGCGGGTCGAACCGGTCGGCCAGCTGGGAGGCGAGCTGCGCGGAAATGTCGAGCCTGAGCTTGATGCCTTCAGGCGCCGCCCAGGCCGCCGCGGTGTCGGGGAAACCGTTCGGCCCGGCCGGCGACCACAGCGGTTGGCCGAGCAAATTGAGGCCGTTGAGATAGCGGCCCGGGTCCTCGGGATTGCGCGCCAGCAGCCGGCCGGAGGCCAGCAGGAATTCGTAAGGCGAACGCATCTTCGTCAGCGGCGCCTGCCACGCCTCGTTCGACTGAACGAGCGCGGTGGCGAGGGCCCTGAGATCGCCGTCCGTCCTGGTAAAGGTGTCCTGCAACTTCGCCACCAGCGCCGGCGGCGGATCGTCGGCGACGAAGTGACGGGCGAATTTGGTCGCTATGAACTTCGCGGTGGAGGGATGCCGCGCGATGTCGGACAGCACCGCCTCGCCCTGCGCGACGCCGGCCTGCGCATAGGTCTTGCCCAGCACCTGCTGCGGACCGGGCTGGTGCGCATTGGCGTTGAACACGAAGCTGCCGGGCGTGCCGAGCTGGCCACGGCGGCCGGCGAAGGTCCAGCCGGTGATGACGCGCGCCAGCGCCGTGACGTCGTCCTGGGTGTAGCCACCGCCGACGCCGAGCGTATGCAGCTCCATGATCTCGCGCGCGAGGTTCTCGTTCAGGCCGCGATTGCGGTTGATGCCGGCGCGCGACTCCGGCCCGAGCGATTGCTGGTTGTCGAGGAAGAACAGCATCGCCGGATGCTGCTCGACGGCTTTCAGCATGTCGCCGAAGCGACCAAGCACGTGCGGGCGGATCGCCTCGCGCTCGAACGAGCCGGCCCACATCCGCGCCAGCGCGCCCTTGTTGGCGGAGATGCAGAAGTGGTTGGACCAGAACACCACGAGCCGCTCGACGAAACCGCAATCGGCGACCACGCCGCGTTGCAGCCGCGCCAGCGCCTCGGCGCGAAAAGTCTTCTGGATGATGTTGAGCGGCTGCGCCGGTGGCTTCGGCGGATTGACCGATGGCTGCATCGTCGCGGACGACGACATCGCCGCATTGGCGCCATCGGCGGCCTGCGGCTGCATCGCCGGATCCCTGCCGGCGATCTCCTTCGCAGCAGTCGACAGCGACAGATTGCGCCGCGGTTGCGGCTTTGCGTCTTGCGGCGGCGTCTCGCTCGCGCCTTGCTGCGCGGCTTTCGCGGCGTTGCGCGCCTGCTGGATCTCGAACTGATAGTCGAACACCTGCTTGCCGAGCTCCGGCGTCGAGAGCAGGCCCGGCACTTCAAGCAGCGCGCCGTTCGGACGCGCCAGTTCCGCCAGCACGAAACCGCGCGGATCGGAGGCTGCGTTGATGAAGTCGCCGGACGCCCCGCCGCGGGCGCCAAATCCAAACCGGTTGAGCGCAATCAGCGCGGCTTGCGAATCACGGGCCATCAGAATTCCCTTAACGGCCTATCCCGGCTATATCAGTTGCCGGCATCATAGCGCGGTCCGGGATGAACCCGAGATTAATTCGCGCATTAAATCGCGGTTAGAAATGGACCTCTCGTCAAGCGATCGTTCCGAACAGGCATCACCGCGCCGGCTCGCCTGCACGGCCTGCGGCAGCGAGTTCTCCTGCTCGCTCACGGGATCGTGCTGGTGCTTCGACGAGAGCTTTCGCCTGCCGATGCCAACCGATAGCGCCGACTGCCTGTGCCCGGCATGCTTGCGGAAACTGGCGGAACAACAAGCAGCGGTGAGCGGCAAGTGAACATACAAGTGAACACGTCCTGGACCGTCGACGCTGTCCTGCTCGACATGGACGGCACGCTGCTCGACACCGAGAAGGTCTACTTTGACAGCTTGGTCGCGGCGCTCAATGCATGCGGCTACACCGACGACGTCGTCGCGCTGTGCCATTCCATGGTCGGGCTTCCCGGCCCGGTCTGCGAGGCGATGCTGCGCGAGCATTACGGCGCGGCATTTCCGCTTGCCGAGGTCAATCGCGCCTTCATCGTTACCCGCGATCGCATGTTCAACGCCGGCCTGCCGCTCAAGCCCGGTACGATCGAGCTGCTCGACGGCCTTGCCGCGGCCGACTGCCGGACCGCGATCGTGACCTCGTCATCGCGCCGTACCGCCGAGCGCCATCTCACCCTCGCCGGGATCCGCGATCGTTTCGATACGCTGCTGACTCTCGACGATGTGACGCATGGCAAGCCGGATCCGGCGCTCTATCTCAAGGCCGCCGCGCGGCTTGGTGTGACGCCGGCCGCCTGCATCGCGGTGGAGGATTCCAACCACGGCGTCGCCGCCGCGCACGCCGCCGGCGCGATCACATTGATGGTCCCCGACATGGCGCCGCCGACAGAAGAGACCCGCGCGAAATGCGCGGCCGTGCTGCCCGACCTCAACGCGGTGCTGGCGCTGTTGCAGGAGCGCGGCGCGGTTTAAGCGTCATTGCGAGCACTTCGGGTACCACGCTGGCGGGTTACGCCGGAGCCGTCATCGGACGCGCTCTGCGTCGCTCCGGTGGGCTAACCCACCATACGCACCATCGCGAGCCCGCTCAGGTCGTTCGCACCTTCGATGACTTCGCGGTCTTTGCGCGTTTCACCGCGGCGCGATTGTCGTGCGCCGCGTGGCGGCTGCGCGTCTTCGCGTCCCGCGCCGCGTGCCGCGTTTCGCCGCCACCGCGGTGAGCGGCATATTCCTTGCCATCGATCGGCGCCAGATGGGGCGGGTCAAAATCGAGATAGGGGCGCGCGACGCCAAACTCCTTGCCGTGCGCGTCGACCCATTTCCAGAGCCTTTCCGACGATCTCCAACGGTCGTCGCGTGTCGCGCCGTCGATGCTGACGATGTCGGCCGCGAGCCCATGGCCGTAGCCGCCACGGAAGCTGCCGCCGTGATACGATTTGTTGCTGGCCGCCTTCAGCCCGCTTGCAATCGACTGGCGGTAGTCATCGCGGAAGGCGCTGGTGATGCCGGGCGACAGGCCGGCCTGTTCCGCCGCGAGAAGCGCATGAAAGAGCTTCAGCTTGAAGCTCCGATCGACGCCTCCCATGACGTAGTCCATCATCGGCATGCCGGCTCTTTCGGCCGCCTTGGTGTCCTTCCAGGCGAAATCCTCATCGACGAGCCTGGTGAAGGTTCTGGTGACCGTCACCATCTTCTTCTTTCTCTTGACCGTCACCTGCCTCTGCTCCGGCACCTTGATGGTGTCTTCCTTGGGCGTCCTTTGATAGAGCGCCCACAGATAGCGATCGACGCAGGCGTTGACATCCCAGCACTCGTCAAGGATTTCGACGGAGTCCACCGCCGGCTTGGCCACGCGAGGCTCCGGATCCGGCGTGTTCGCTGCCGGCGCCAGCGGCGGTTGAATGTCCGGCGGCAGCGCCGGATCGGTCAACGCGGCCTCGACGACAGGTTCCGCCTCGTGGACGGTCGGCGCAGCGTGGGCGGTCGCCACCGCTTCCTGTTCGCTCATGGCCGGTGAGTGAGGGCCATCGACGGCAGCGTTCGACGCGGCAGTTGCTGGCGATGTCGCCGATACGGCATCGGCGACGACTGCAGGTGTGCGGGACTCGTCAACCGCCGCACCGGTAACTGACGCATCGGTGACCGACGCACCGATCTTCTCGGTGCCAGCCGAACCGAACGCCGCAAACCACGAGACAATACAGCCCGACAGAACGACCGTCCCGCTCAATGCCGCCGCCCGCACCCGCCGCGAGTTCATCATCCCAGCCTCCACGGGCTCCTCGGGAGCCAGATTGCAAGCATGTGACGATGCGGATTGTCTGCTCAGGGCGTGGTCGCGCAATGGCGAAAGAAGGTTAACGCCCCATCTTTCCGAACGATGTTGCCCGAATGCAACTCACGCCCTACCCCCGTTTTCGCCTCGGCTTCGCCAGCGCCGTCTCGATCAGCGTGCGCGCGGCCTCGCCCGCCGTCTCCATGTAGCTCGCGTCGCGATGCAACAGCACGACGGCGAATGAGCCGTCCAGCAGCAGCAGGATCTGCCGCGCCAGCTTGAGCGGATCGGCGATCCCCTGCTCCGCGAAAGTGGCGCGCAGCCAGTCCTCGAACTTCTTCTTGTGCGCGGCGCCGATCCGGATCGCGGGATGGCCGGGCAGGTTGGCGAGCTCGGCCGAGGTGCGCAGGAAGCCGCAGCCTTTCCATTTCGGATGCCGCGCCGAGCGCGCGAGGTTCTTGAAGATCGCCTCGACCTTCGCCGGCAGGCCGCCTTCGGCCTCCGCGAACCAGGTCCGGAACAGCGCGAGGTTGGGCTGGTCGCGCGCGGCGAGATAGGCGGCGACCAAATCGTCCTTGCTCTTGAAGTGATAATACAGCGTGCGCTTGGTGAGGCCGGCCTTGGCGGCGACCTCGTCGACGCTCACGCGGCGGATGCCTTCATTGTAGAACAGCGCGCTCGCCGCCTGGACGATGCGCGCGCGGGTGGGCTCGGAGGGTCTGGGCATCCGTCGTATGTATACTAACCAGTGAATATACACAAATTCCGGCGGCCTCTACATTCGACTCCGACACCAATGCCGGAGATTGCACATGCCCGAACCCATTCTGCTCGAGATCAAAGACGGGACCGCCCTGATCACCCTGAACCGTCCTGAGCAGCTCAACGCGCTGAACTACGCGCTGATCGATCAGTTGATGGCGGCGCTCGACCGCATCGAGGGCGATGCCGCGGTGCGCGCGGTGATCCTGACCGGCGCCGGCGAGCGCGCGTTCTCGGCAGGCGCCGACATCAAGGAGTTCTCCGAAAGCGTCAAACAGGGAGCGGCTGTTGCGGTGCGCGACTTCGTTCGCCGGGGACAAGCCATGACCGCGCGGCTCGAGGCGTTCAAGAAGCCTGTGATCGCCGCGGTCAACGGGCTTGCCTTCGGCGGCGGCTGCGAGATCACCGAAGCCGTGCATCTCTCCATCGCCAGCGACCGCGCGCTGTTTGCAAAACCCGAGATCAAGCTCGGCATGCCCCCGACCTTCGGCGGCACGCAGCGGCTGCCGCGGCTGGCAGGTCGCAAGCGCGCCCTCGAGCTGCTGCTCGCAGGAGATCCGTTCCCGCCCGAGCACGCGCGCGAGATCGGGCTGATCAACAGCATCGTGCCGCACGAGCAATTGTTGACGGCGGCGCGCGATCTCGCCGGCCGCATCACCAGGCATTCGCCCGGCGCCGTCGCCGGCACCATCACCGCGGTGACACGCGGGCTCAACATGCCGATTGCCGAAGGCCTCCTGGTCGAGAGCGAGCAGTTCGCCGCGCTGGTGCCGAGCCGCGATCTCGCTGAGGGCCTGGCGGCGTGGAAGGAGCGGCGGCCGGCGAAGTATGTGGGGGCGTAGCCCGCGCTCGCGCCCACACCGTCATTGCGAGCGAAGCGAAGCAATCCATCGATCCGCGTACGCGGAAGGATGGATTGCTTCGTCGCTTCGCTCCTCGCAATGAGGGGGAGAGAGCCGAGTCCTACCGAACCACCGCCGCGGTCTGCCCGAACAGCAGCTTGCGCTCCTCCTCGGTGCGGATCGCGGGCTGGCCGAAGTTCGGATTGACCTCCTTGGCCTTGGCATAGGCGCGCTCGGTCGCCGGGCGCTTGCCGATCGTCTCCAGCCAGCGCTTCAGATGCGGAAAGTCGTCGATCTCCTGGCCCTGGTTCTTGTAGGGCACGACCCAGGGATAGCTCGCCATGTCGGCGATCGAATAGTCGCCGGCGATGAATTCGCGGTCGGCAAGGCGCTTGTTGAGCACGCCATAGAGCCGGTTGGTCTCGTTCACATAACGCTCGATCGCGTAAGGCAGCTTCTCGACCGCGTAGTTGCGGAAGTGATGGTTCTGCCCGGCCATCGGCCCGAGCCCGCCCATTTGCCAGAACGTCCACTGGATCGCGTCATAGCGGCCGTAGAGATCTTCGGGGAGGAACTTGCCGGTCTTCTCGGCGAGATAGAGCAGGATCGCGCCGGATTCGAACAAGGAGATCGGTTTGCCGCCGCCCTTCGGCGCGTGATCGACGATGGCCGGAATGCGGTTGTTCGGCGCGACCTGCAGGAAGTCCGGCTTGAACTGATCGCCCTTGCCGATGTTCACCGGGAAAACCTTGTACTCCAGGCCGGTCTCCTCAAGAAACATCGTGATCTTGTGACCGTTCGGCGTGGACCAATAGTGGAGATCGATCATGGGCGTGATCCTGCATTTGCAAGGGATTGCTGACGCATCGGCGAAAAGATGCGAATGCATGAAGTTGGGCGCAAAGCGGCAGCCAAGTCAATGGCAGCGCATTGCACAGCGCGCGAATGTGATCTGCAAACAACGCAAGCGCCCGATTGAGCCGCGCCCCGATTGCACCTAGGCTCCGCGTGCTTCGAATTGAAGAATTTTCAGAACAAGGGGGATTATGATGACACGTGAGTTGGCACGACGCGATTTCCTGAAAGGCTCGGCGGCGATCGCGGGCGCGGCGGCCGCGGGCGCATTCTCTTGCGTCGAGATCGCGAGCGCCGCACCGATCGAGGTGCCGACCGTCGACAAGCTGTCGATCCGCGTGCTGGTCGATTCCAGCTTCGACATCTTCTTCAAGCCGAAACAGGCCAACGGCGTCTCAATCGTCCCGGCGTCGCGCAACGCCAATTACCAGCGCTCGCTGCACAATGAATGGGGCCTGTCGCTGTGGCTGGAGTCGGAGGCCAAGGGCGCGCAGCGCACGCTGATGCTCGACTACGGCTATACCCCGGACGTCCTGCTCAACAACATGGAACTGGTCGGCGTCGATCCGTCGAAGCTCGACGCATTGATCGTGAGCCACGGGCATTACGACCATTTCGGCGGCCTCAACGGCTTCCTCGACAAATTCCGCGACAAGCTGCCGGCCGACGTGAAGCTTTATGCCGGCGGCGAGGACAATTTCTGCCACCGCGTCAGCGCGACCCCAACCAAAGGCCAGTTCGCCGATTTCGGCACGCTGGATCGCCGCCAGCTCGCCGCGCAACGCGTCACCACCGTGCTATGCGAGACCCCGACCGTGATCGCCGGCCACGCCTTCACGACCGGCAAGATCACCCGCCGCAGCATCGAGCGCGTGCTGCCGCAGACCTGGGTCGAGTTCAGCATGAAGGACGGGCTCGGCTGCAACGCCAGCCACTATCTGCCGGCCGAGATGGAAGGCAAGATCGTGCCGGACGAGCACATCCACGAGCACGCCACCTGCTTCAATGTGAAGGATTTCGGCCTGGTCGTGATCTCGTCCTGCGGCCATGTCGGCATCGTCAATTCGGTGAAGCAGGCGCAGGAGGTCTCCAGCATCCAGAAGGTGCACGCGATCGTCGGCGGCTTCCATCTCGGGCCGGCGCCGAAGGACTACCTCACCGAGGTGGTGGCCGAGATCAAGAAGCTCGACCCCGACGTATTGATCCCGATGCATTGCTCCGGGCTCAACTTCGTGCAGGAGGCGACCGCGCAGATGGGCGACAAGGTGATGGTCACCACCACCGGCAGCCGCCTCTCCTTCGGCATATGATCCGATCGATCCTGCGCAGCATTGCGTGCGCCGGCGCCGGCCTGTGGCTGACGCTGGCGCCCGTGCTGGCCGGCGATACGGCACAGCAATCGGCGCGCTCGGCCGCCGAGATCATGGACATCCTGATGTGGAGCAGGGAGCCGGTCGGCGGTCCGTTCGCGCTGACCGATCAGGCCGGCCATGCGCGCACCGACGCGGACTTCCGCGGCAGGCTGATGCTGGTCTATTTCGGCTTCACTTTTTGCCCGGACGTCTGCCCGACCGATCTGCAGGCGATCGGGCTCGCGCTCGACAAACTCGGCCCTGACGGCGACCGGGTGCAACCGATCTTCATCACGGTCGATCCCGAGCGCGACACCGCTAGCCATCTCGCCGAATACGTGCCGCTGTTTCACCCGCGCCTGATCGGGCTGACCGGCAGCGGTGAAGCGATCCGCCAGGTCGCCGATGCCTACAAGGTCTATTACGCGAGGGTCCCGCTGAAGGACGGCGACTACACCGTCGATCACACCGCCTACATCTATCTGATGGACCGCGACGGCAACTATCTCGGCTTCTTCCCGCCGGGCACCTCGGCCGACCGCATGGTCGAGATCATCAGACCGAGGCTCGCGGAGCCGGCGCGTTGAGTTGGCATTACCGGCGCCGCATCGGGACTACTCCCCCTCTCCCGCTTGCGGGGGAGGGCCGGGGTGGGGGTTCCCCCACGAGTCATCTTGTGGAGAGAGCACCACGGATTGCATCTAGATGCAATCCGACCTCCCCCGCAAGCGGGAGAGGTGAAGAAAGCATCGCCGGGGTACGTCCTCAATGCATCCGCCCATGCGCGCGCAAGAAGGTCTCGCCGATTTCCGTCACCATCACCCGCAGGCCCTCGACCGAGGGACGGCGCGCGACATAGCCGCGGTCGACCGCGTCCTCCCAGATCGTCAGCCGCGGGCATGAGGTGCGCCAGACCTCGAGCACCTCGGCGTAAGGCCGCGGCTCGCGGGCGACCCATTCGACGAGATCGAGCACCAGGCGTCCGTGGTCTCAGTCATCGCATGTCTCCTTCAACGACCCGAGCGCGATCGCGACTTCCCCTTCTCCCCGCCTGCGGGGAGAAGGTCGGGATGAGGGGGAGTCTCCGCGAGGGAG